>DATJHK010000060.1:0-15810 GCA_035493875.1 Candidatus Limnocylindria bacterium | reverse complement strand
CGCAGCATGCGTGCGAGTTTGACGGCGAGCGTTCGCCCTACCATGTGATCTCTTGCGCGTGCGCGCGATGCTCGTTGAGCGTCGTCTCCCGGATTCCGCCGCTCCCCATCGTGAGGACGCGGTCGGCCATCGCCGCGATCGCCGCGTTGTGGGTGATGACGACGATCGTCGTCCCGAACTCGGCGTTGATCCGTTCGAGCGCCTCGAGCACGATCCGCCCCGTGCGCACGTCGAGCGCGCCGGTCGGCTCGTCGCAGAGCAGGACGCGCGGGCGCTTCGCGATCGCGCGCGCGATCGCCACCCGCTGCTGGTCGCCGCCGGAGAGCTGCGAGGGGAAGTGGTCGAGCCGTTCGCCCAAGCCGACCAGGCGCAGCGCTTCGGCGGCCGGCATCGGATCGGCGACGATGTCGGTGACGACCTCGACGTTCTCGCGGGCCGTCAGGCTCGGGATCAGATTGTAGAACTGGAAGATGAACCCGACGTGGTCGCGGCGGTAGCGTGTCAACGCGGCATCACTCGCGCGCGTCAGGTCGTGATCTTCGAACTGCACCGTCCCGCGCGTCGCGATGTCGAGGCCGCCGAGAATATGCAGCAACGTCGATTTCCCGCTGCCCGACGGACCCAAGACCACCAGGAACTCGCCGGCGACCACGTCGAGATCGACGTCGCGCAGCGCCTCGACGGTGAGTTCGCCCATCCGGTAGACCTTCGCCAGACCCCGGACGCGAAAGAGCACGGCCCGAGGCTTGGTGGTACGACCGGCCGGCCCGGCGTAACCCCGCACCGTCGCCGACCGAGCCGCTACCGCGCGGACGGCGCCGTCGTCGTCGTCGTTGAGCCGGATTCCGGCAGCCTGCGGATGACGGCGTTGTAGACGAGCGCGACGATCCAGCCCGCCAGCGCCCCGGCCACGAACGCCCAGACCAGCATGAACAGCCCGGCCCCGAACGGCATGGGATACGGATGCGGGCCGTAGCCGCCCATCATCCACCCGCCGCCCATCATCCAGCCGCCCATCATGCCGAAGCCGGCGAACAGCGAGAGGACGACCGCGCCGGCGCCGCCGGCGACGGCGAGCGCTCCGGAATGGAGCGACGCGTACGCGTTGCGCATCGCTACACCGCTGCGGCGACGAGCGTGGTGATGTGCCGCAGCAACTCATCGGCGGTCGCCTCGGCCATCCGCTTTCCGACGGCGGCGTCGAATACCGCGCCGACGACGGAGAGCGGCGGACGGTACGTCCCGTCGAGATCGATGCGGCTCCAGCCGAAGCCCTCGTCCTGGACGCTCAGCGTCCCGGAGAAGGACGGATAGGGACCGCCGTCCTTCGGCTCCCAGGCGACGTCGAGCAGCACGTAGCCGGGATATCCCGGCTTCGGCCGCAGCGTGAGCACGACGTCCTTCTCCAGGCGCAGGTCGCCGACGGGGACGCGCAAGGGAACCGTCGCAGTCTCGCCGCCGAGCGCCCGCGTCAAGCGGTCCGGGACCTCCTGGTACGCGCAGTGCAGCGTGGTAAAGGCGTTGAGTGTCGACATAGGACGACGATAGGCCGCGAGCGCGAAGGAGCGGTGAACGGGCTGCGAAGGTTCAGCTCGCCGAGCCGCCCAGGCGGCGCAGCGTGGCAACGACGCTGTCGGGGTTCAGGCCGATCGAATCGATCCCCAGCTTCACGAGAAACTCCGCGACCTCCGGATAGTCCGACGGCGCCTGCCCGCAGATGCCGACGTACCGCCCGTTGCGCTTCGCGCCGACGACCGCGAGCCGCAGCATCTCGAGCACACCCGGGTCGCGCTCGTCGAAGTCGAAGGCGACCAGCTCCGAATCGCGGTCGACGCCGAGCACGAGCTGCGCGAGATCGTTGGAGCCGATCGAGAAGCCGTCGAAGCAGCGCGCGAACGCGTCGATCTGGACGACGTTGTTGGGGATCTCGCACATCACGTAGATCTGCAGGCCGTTCTCGCCGCGGCGCAATCCCAACTCCGCCATCCGTGCGACGACGCGCTCGGCTTCCTCGACGCGGCGGCAGAACGGGATCATCAGGATCACGTTCGTCAGCCCCATCACCTCGCGCACGCGTTTCATCGCTGCGCATTCGAGCGCGAAACCGTCGGCGTACGCCGGGTGCGCGTAGCGCGCGGCGCCGCGGAAGCCCAGCATCGGGTTGTCCTCCTGCGGCTCGAACGCCGCGCCTCCGGCGAGCTTCGCGTACTCGTTCGTCTTGAAGTCCGACATACGCACGACGACGGGCTTGGGATAGAACGCCGCGGCGATCTGCCCGACCCCTTCCGCCAGCGAGCGGACGAAGAACTCGGCGGGCGTCGCGTCGGCGGCGGTGCGCTCGGCGATCAACGCCAGCGCGGCGGGATCCGTGACGCGCTCGGGGTGTGCGAGCGCCATCGGATGGATCCCGATCACGTTCGAGACGATGAACTCGATCCGCACGAGCGCGACGCCGTCGTTCGGCAGCATGCTCGTCGCGAACGCGGTATCCGGGTCGGCGAGGATCAGCATCACCTTCACCGGCGGGCGCGGCAGCGCGCCGGGATCGGTCCGCACCGTCTCGAACGCGACGCGTCCGGCGTAGACGCGCCCGACCTCGCCCTGCGCGCACGAGACCGTGACCTCGTCGCCGTCCGCGAGCGTCGTCGTCGCCGTCTGCGCGCCGACGACCGCCGGGATCCCCAGCTCTCGCGCGACGATCGCCGCGTGGCAGGTGCGTCCGCCGCGGTCGGTGACGATCGCCGCGGCGATCTTCATCACCGGCTCCCAGTCCGGCGTCGTCGTCGGTGCGACGAGAACCTCGCCCGCGCGGAACGCCGCCAATTCGTCGGCATCGCGCACGATCCGCACCGGGCCGGCGGCGACCGCCGTCCCCACCGCGCGGCCCGTCACGAGCGGCTCGGGCTCGTCCGCGATCCGGTACTCGACGATCTCGTGCGCGACGCGGCGCGAGACCCCGGTCTCGGGTCGTGACTGGACGATGAAGATCTCGCCGTCGGGGCCGTCCTTCGCCCACTCGACGTCCATCGGGATCCCGTAGTGCCGCTCGATCGCGATGCACGCCGCGGCGATCGTCAAGATGTCGCCGTCGCCGACGCACGCACGCGCACGATCGTTCGCCGGCGTCTCGACGTTGCGCGTCGTCGCGCGCAAGGTGCGCTCGCCGGACAGGACCAACTTCATCGCCTTCCCGCCGAGACGCCGCCGCAAGACGGCGCGGAACCCCTGCGCGAACGTCGGCTTGTGCACGAAGAACTCGTCGGGATCGACCGAGCCTTGCACGATGTTCTCGCCCAGACCGTACGATCCGGTGACGAGGACGACGTCGCGAAATCCGGTCTCGGTGTCGAGCGTGAAGGCGACGCCGCTCGCGCTCAGGTCGGACCGCACCATCTTCATCACGCCGACCGACAAGCCGACCCGGAAGTGGTCGAAGCCCTGATCGATCCGGTAGTGGATCGCGCGCTCGAGGAACAAGCTCGCCAAACACGCGCGGTACGCGGCGAGCAGCTCGTCGTCGCCGCGCACGTTGAGGAAGCTCTCGTGCTGACCGGCGAAGCTCGCCGTCGGCAGATCTTCGGCGGTCGCCGAGCTGCGCACGGCGAGCGCTACGTCCGGCCCGTACTGCACCTGGAGCTCGTGATGGGCGCGCAGGATCTGCTCGCGCAGATCCGCCGGGAGCGGCGCTTCGGCGACGAGATCGTGCGCGCGCGCCGCGCGGGCGGCGAGGTCGTCGACGTCGGCCGGATCGAGGCCGTCGAGGATCGCGTGCAGCGCGTCCCACGCGCCCGCCGCGTCCAGCACGTCGCGATAGGCTTGCGCGGTAACGGCGAAGCCGTTGGGGACGCGCACCGATTCCGCGCCGAGCTCGCGGTACATCTCCCCCAGCGAGGCGTTCTTCCCGCCCACGAGCGCGACATCGCTCGCGCGGATCGTGCGGAACGGCCGGATATACGGCGCTTCGCTCAGACGGTCGGAGGATGCGGCGGCAGAGAGCGTTTCCATGGTCGCGGGCATCGTCGCAACGCCGTGTGAGCATCTCGTGAAGCCGCCGTTCTCATGGTGCCGGCCGCCGATCGCTACCGACCGGAAGACTCGTCTTTCCGCATCACAGGACAACCGCAGCCAGGCGCAAACCAGCACGCTCATGGCCCAGCTGTGGTTGGCATATGTCGACGCGAACGGGTTCGCGCAGCTCGCGACGTTCACGCTGGACGACGGGACCTGGGGGCCACCCTCGACGATCGCGCTTCCGCCGGAGCTCGGGCCGCTGCAGCCCGACGGACCGCTCGCGCTCGCCTTCGACGGCGCGCAAACGTTGTGGCTCGCCTACGTGCAGCAGCGCGCGATCTACGTCGCCGGCACGGACGCCGACGCGCCCGGCGTGGCGTGGAGCGAACCGGTCCGCGCCGGTGAGCTGATCAGCGGTGCGAACGCGGTGACGGCGTGCTGCTCCGGAAGCACGCTGAACATCGGATACCTGGACGTCCAACTGCGCCCTTCGACGACGTGGCGCGACGCGAGCGGCGCCTGGGCCGACCCGCAGACGATCGGCGCCGCGCCGGCACCGTCGGCACAGCCTCCTTCGCTCGCGACATGGAACGGGAAACGCTGGTTCGCGTACCAAGAGGCGGAGAGCACCGCCCTGCGCCTCGTGGTGAACGACGGCCAGAGCTGGAGCGCGGAGCTGCTCCTCTCGACCGGTGCCGTCGCGAAGACGGGTCCGGCGATCGCGGTCGTCGATTCGCAGCTCTGGATCGCCTACATCGGCGTAACCTCCGGCGGAGCGAACACCTACTTCATGTGCAGCGACGACGGGTTGTTCTGGACGGAACCCTATCTCACGCAAGGCAACGGTCTCGCCGGCGGAGCGCCGACCCTCATCGCCTGGCAAGGCGGGACGATCGGCTCGCACGTGTCCGCCGCGGCCTGCGCATTCGGCTCGACGATCGACACCGAGCTCGTCATTCCGTATCCGAAGGACGTCGGCTCGCTCCCCGGCGGGGGAGGCGACCCCGCGATCGCCGGCTGGTAACGGACGGCCGGAGCGGACCGACCGCGAGGAGAACCTCTCCGCGTGCCAGGCTCCTCGATATGATCCGACCGCGCGTTCTCGTCATCATCGCCCTCTTGGTCGTCTTGGTGTTCCACCCGTGGACGTGGGGCGGACACCCGCCGACGAATCTCGGGCCCACGCTCATCGCGCTGGCCGTGATCGCGCTGGTCGGCTACGCCTGCGCGATAAAACTGGGCGATCTGCCTTCGCCGCTGCGACGCGCACCGCGCAAGCCGCGCGAGCGCACGGCGAGCGACGTGACGCGCGCCGCCGAGGAGCTCCTGCGCGCGCATCGCCGCCGCCGGAACTGACGGCGAAGGGTCAGGCGAAGTTCGTCGCGCCGCGGCCGGGCGCCGAGAGCAGTGCGCGATGCTCGGCCAAGACCTCGAGGTCGATCGGGCCCGTCTCGGGGCAGCCCAGGAGGTTGCCCTGCACGCCGCGCACCCCCGGAAACCCGTCGTCGCTCGGGACGTGCGCGCGACACGCGAAGTCGAACAGGTCCGCGGTCTCGACGCCTTCGGCGATCAGATAGCTGCCGGTCGCGCGCGCGATCGCCATGATCCCGGCCAGCACGCCGCGCGGCCCGGGGTTGTCGACCGCTTTCACCAGCAGGGAGCGGTCGATTTTCACGAAGTCGAGTTGGACGTGGCTGAGGATCTCCAGCCCCGCGTGGCCGACGCCGGTGTCGTCCAGCGCCATGCGCACGTCCAGCGCGCGCAGCGCCCGCGCGCGGGCCGCGATCGCGTGCGGGTCGTCGATGCGACGCTCCGTCAGCTCCACGACGACCCGCTCCGGCGCGACGCCCGCGTCGCGGAGGACCGCGACGAAGTGCTCGGGGTCGAAGCTGGCATGGGTGAACGATTCCGGCGAAACGTTCAGGAAGATCGTCGACTCCGCCGGGAGCCGTGACGCGGCTTCGAGCGCTTTGCGGACACAGAGCCAATCGAGATCGACGACCGCGCGGATCCTCTCCGCGACGTCGAACGCCTCCTGAGGACCCGCGAGCGCGAGCTCCGGCGCGGGCCGCGCAAGCGCCTCGAAGCCGAGAAGCGCACGGTTCGGGAGATCCCAGATCGGCTGGAACGCGACGTCCAGCGATCCCTGTGCGATCAGGGAGCGGACGGCGTCGGCTTTGCGCCGCGAGAAGACGCTGACCTTGTTCCTGATCTCCTCGAACGAGACGAGCGCGTTGCGGCCGCGCCGTTTCGCTTCGTACAGCGCACTGTCGGCGCATTCGTACGGGTCGAGGTTCGTGTCGGCGGGGTCGACGTCCACGTAGCCGATGCTCAGCGTCGCGCCCCTGAGCAACGAGCGGGCGTCGTCCTGGAGACGCAGGAGCGTCCGACGCGCCGTCCCCGGCTCGGGCTCGACCAGCAGCACCGCGAACTCGTCGCCTCCGACGCGATAGGCACGATCCTCGCGGCGCAGGCTCGCCAGGCGGCCTCCGAGGATCGCCAGCACGTCGTCGCCGTGCACGTGACCGCCGCTGTCGTTGATCCCTTTGAAATCGTCGACGTCGATCAGCGCGAGCGCCAGCGCGTGACGGTGACGCCGTGCGCGCGCGAGCTCGCGTGCGAAGTCGTCGTAGAACGCGCGGTGGTTGCCGAGTTTCGTGAGATTGTCGGTCAATGCGGCTTCCTCGAGGGCGGCGATCTTCTCCGCCGCCGCCGCATCGACGCTGCGCTTGTACCGCCCGAGGACCGAGGTGATGCCCAGCATCAACACGATACCGACGCTCGTGACGGCGATGATGACGCGCTGAAGCACGCCGGAGACACCCTGGTCGATCAGCTCCTGGGACTTGCTCGCATCGAACGACCTCGCGCTCGCGCGGTCGAGGATCGTCCGCAACGCGCGCGCGGTCGGCATCGTCTTCGTGTAGGTCAGACGCGCGGCCGGGAGATCGCCCCGCTCGATCAGCGCGAGGATGCCGTGCGCGTCGCGTTCGAACGCCCCGTGGAGAAGGGCGACGTCCCGCAGGACGGGCGCGTCGTCGCCGTCGTCCGCTCGCATCAGCGCGAGCGCCGATCCGAAGGCGAGACCGGCCTCGCGCACGCGAGCGCGCGTGAGCGGGCCCGGATCGACCAGCACGGCGCCGAGCATCGCGGACTCGAGGTTCAGAGCCGTCGTGAGCCGCCAGTACTCCTTCGACCGGTCGTATGCCCGCGCCACGAGCGCGGCGCTCTGACGGCTGCGCTCAAGCGAGAACAGACCGCAGGATCCGATCGCTACGATCACCACGAACATCAGCACGACGTTCGCCCTGTTGAGCGCGCCCAGACGCTTCAACGCCGTCCACTCATTGCGTTGACAGTAGCACGGCGGGCGCCCGCCGTATGTCGCGCGACGGCAAACCTACCGCTAGGTTTTGGTAAAGAGGTATCTAAGCGGCCGGTCGGGGTGTCGAGCGCGAGAGGCGAAGTGGCGGACGATGCACCCCGAAGCGCAACGCCTCATCGCCGCTTTCCGCCTGCAGCCGCATCCCGAGGGCGGCTGGTACCGCGAGACGTACCGGAGCAGCGAACGCGTCACGACCTCGCAAGGCGCGCTGCGCACGGCGACGACCTCGATCTACTTCGTCCTCACCGCCGAGATGTTCTCGGCCTTCCACCGGCTCTCGGCCGACGAGACGTGGCACTTCTATCGCGGCAATCCGCTGACGCTCGACCTGATCGATGCGAGCGGCGCGCACGAACGCCGCGTCATCGGTACCGACGACACGCTGCAGACGACCGTCCCCGCGGGGACGCACTTCGCGGCGCACGTCGACGTCGAAGGAGGCTACGCCCTGGTCGGTTGCGACGTCTCCCCCGGGTTCGAGTTCGCCGATTTCCAGCTCACGACACGCTCGATGCTCACTGCGGCGTACCCGCAGTTCGGGCCGCTGATCGCGCGCTACACGCGCTGAGCGGCCGCGAGCGCGGTGTAGCGGATCGGTTCGGCCTGCGCATCGCACGCGACGATGCCGCGCGCGCGCAGGTGCTCGAGGTGCGCGAGCGTCTCGGCGACCGCGAATTCCTGATGGGCCGGGGCAAGCTGCGTGAAGCGGTCGCCGCGGCGCCGCCACGGCAGCATGCGCGCGACGTCCGCCGCGCTCGCCGGCGCGGCGGCGAGCGCGGCGAGCACCTGCGCCTCGCGCGCCGCCTCGTGCGCGAGCAGCTCCGCGACGCGACGGCCGAGGTCGGGGAACGGCTCGCCGTGCGCCGGCAGCACCCCGCTCGCACCGCACGCCGCGACCGCGCGCAGCGAGGCGACGTAGGCGCCGAGCACGTCGCCGCGCCCCTCACGCCAGCTCCCGACGTGCGGGGTGATCGGGTCGAGGACGTGATCGCCGCTGAAGAGCTGCCCGCTGACGGTGTCGAGTAAGCAGAGATGGCCGGGCGCGTGCCCCGGCGTCCACAAGGCCCGCAGCCGGCCGATCCGCTCGCCGTGCTGGACGAAGCGCGTCGGGCGCACGAGATCGTAGCGATGGTGCTGCGGGTTCTCGTCCGACGACGCGGCGACGTGGAACCCGTTGCGCGCGAGCCACGCGTCGGCCGCAGCGTCGGCGGCGACGGGATCGGTTCCGTGCTCGCGCGCGGTCTCCCAATCGCGCGCGTGCATCAGCAACTCCGGGACGCCGGCGTCGAGCAGCGTCCCGGCCGAACCGTAGTGGTCGAAGTGGAAGTGCGTGATCGCCAGGCGGCGGACGTCGCCGAGCGCGACCCCGTGTTCGGCGAGCCCCGCGTGCAGCGCGGCGAAGACGTCGTCGGCTTTCCAGCCGCAGTCGATCAGCGTGTAGCCGTCGTCGTCCTCGACCAGATAGCCGTTGACGTAGCGGAGCGGGTTGCCGGCCATCGGCAGGCGGATCTGGACGATCCCCGCGCCGAGCGAGGACGTGGGCGCGAGTTCGTCGGCCATACCCGCACCCGTTTCGTCACCGTACGGCGCCGGCTTTCTTCAGATGGCCGGAGGCCGGGCTTTGCAGTGCGCAGCTCCGGCGATCGACTGCGCGAGACACGCGCCGACTTCGCGCACGGCGTTGAGCAAGGAGTCGTAATCTCCGAAAACCCCGTACGTCAGCCGGTCGACGAGCCGTCCGCTGCGGACGTCGACGGCCGACACCTCCGTGTTCCACCGAATCCCCGCGAATCGTACGACGCTGCCGAAGACGACGACATGCGCACCGAGGGCCCGACCGATGCGTCGCGCGCACTCCGCGTCGCCACAGCGATCCGATGTGACGCGCGATTGCGGAAGCACCGTGAAGTGCGGCGGTGCGGAGGCCAATCCGCGCCGTACCTGCAGCGTCACCGACGCGACTTCGTCGCGCGTCGGTGCGACCGAGTATTCGTCTTCGGTGACGGAGAGGAACGGCAGCACGGCGACGGGAGAAGGCTCGCTCACCGGAGCGGCGGTCGCGACGGAGGCCGCGACGGCGGCGAGCAGCCAAGGCGCTACGAAACGGACGACCCACGAGCTCATCTGCGTCTCCTTCGAGAAGAGAAGCACCGCGGTGCCAAGCCTAGCATGCCGACGAGGGATGGGACTTGCCATTTCGTGCCACGAAGGACGGCGAGCCGCGAGGGACGTGGATGCCGCACCTAGCTTTGACGAAAGCGAGCACGATCGGCCCGATCGCCGAAGCGGTGGAGGCCGCCGGCGGGTCGGTCACGCGCGTCTTCGAGCAGGCCGAACTGCCGATCCGGCTGCTCGAGCGCCCCGAACAACTTCTCCCCTTGCGCGACCAGTGCGGACTCGTCGAGCACGCGTGCCGCGAGATCGGGGACGAAGCGCTCCCGGCGCGGCTTTCGATCGAAGCGGGACTGGGAGGCCTTGGTCAGTACGGCCGACGCATGGCGTCGCAGCCGCTCCTGGGCCGGGCGCTCTCCGAGGCGTACGCATCGTGCGCGCCGCTGCTGCAAGGAGCAACACGCGTCGAGCTGTTCGTCGACGGGCGCTGGGCGCGCTGGACCTACCGCGTGACGGAGCCGTTCGCGTCCGGCCGGCAAGAGAACGAGCTGCTCGCGATCGGGTACATGCTGAACGTCCTGCGGCATTTTCTCGGCGAGCATTGGGCTCCATGCCACGCGGACGTTCCCGGACCGGCGCTTCACCGACGAGGCAGCATCGAAAGCGCGTTCGGGTGCGAGGTTGCGAGCGGGGAGATCGCCGCGGTCGTCTTTCCGCGCGAGCTGCTCGACGTCCCGAATTCGAGACCCGCCGACTTCGCCGACGGAAATGGCCACGACGTCCCCGCACTGGACGATTTTCTCTCGTGCGTGCGCGAACTCGTCGCGCTCGCACTGCTCGAGGGTAGACCGCAGGTCGACGGTGTCGCCCACCGCTTCGGCCTCTCGCGGCGCACGTTCCAGCGTCACCTGGCTGATCGCGGCATGACGTTCGACGCGATGATGCGTGGGGTGCTGATGCAACAAGCATCGGATTTCCTGACACGGGAAGACGTCACGGTGACGGAGATCGCCTACGAGCTCGGCTACTCCGACCCAGCCCACTTCACGCGGGCGTTTCAACGCTGGATCGGACAGACGCCCCGTGCGTGGCGAGCGGGAGTCAGGGCAACGCGGACTTTCGCCGCCACGCGGGGATCACGCTAACACCGAAGAGGGCGGCGACCGCGACCGCCATCCAGAACGCGCACTTCGCGATGAGCTGGAGGTCGTCGTGTCGCAAGCGCGCAGCGCGGCGCCCGTACGCGACGTCGTCGATCGCCTGCTGGATCGCGGCCGGATCGTCGGCGTGCGCATCGACGACGTCCGCGAGCTTCCCGGACGCGTCGATGATCGCGATCTGCTCGGCGTGCTGCGTCGTCGGCGACGCGTCGAGCGCGATCTCCAGCCAGGGCTCGAGGGCGGCGGCATCGCTCGAGGTGCGCGCAAACGTCCAGCGATCCGCGCTTGCCGCGAGACCGGAGGCGTAGCGCGCGAGCGGCGCGTCACCTGAGGCCGCCGGATCGAGCATCACCGTGACGAGATGCTCGCTGCGCGAATCGATATGGTGCTGCAGGTACGCGAACTTCCCCGACACGTCGTTGCACACGCTCGAGCTTGCCTGGGTGACGAAGCTGACGGCGATCGTGCGCCCGGCGAAGGCGGCGAGGCGGAACGGGGCGACGTGCGCCGGAGCGACGTGCGCGGGCGGGACGGCGGAAACGGGGATGGACATGGTTGTTTTACGCCGGTACTGTTCGGCGCAACGCGGCCGTATGCCGCTTGTGACATGTCGGGCACAGCGTCTCGAGGTTGTCGAGATGATGCGCGCACGACAGCTCGCCATGCTTTCCGACACATGGCACGATGTGATTGACCTCCAGCCGAGCGACGCGCTTTTCCGCGCGCCATGCTCGCATCGCCTTCAGGTACGTGGCGTGCGTCTTGAAGGTCGCTTTGACCGGACGCTTCGGCGCGCGTGTGCCGCAGCTCGTGCAGCGATACTTGTCGCGCCGCTTCGCGAACCGGCGCGCGACCGACCACCAGTGGTTCGCCCAGAACGCATCGCCGCAGCGGTCGCTGCACCACGTGCGGCGCCGCGGCGGGAGCGGCGTCGCGCACCACGCGCAAGCGCCCTCGGAGAAGGGGGGCGCGAGCGAGCAGACCGCGAGCAGCGCGTCGCGCTTCACAGGCGCGGCGCGCGCGCCACGATCTCGAGCCGCGTACCGAGGGGGTCGGTGAAGAACACCGCCACGTAGCGCACGCCGTCGTCGCTCAGTTCGACTTCGCGCGCCCCAAGCCCGGGAAGCTCCTCCGCCCAGCGGTGGACGTCGGCGCGCGAGGCAACCGCGAACGCGACGCGCGTGCGCACGATGCTCATGTCCGCGTCCTCGATCACGCCGAAGAACGCCCGCGGCCGCTCGCCGTCCTCACGCTCCTCGAACCATTCCGCAACGTTGTAGCGCTCCGCGCTCGCATCGCTCCACTCGCCCAGCGCGTCGACGATCGAATACGACTTCTTCGCCAACCCGAGCTTCGGCAGAAGCGCGTCGTAGAAGCCTTCGACCGCCGCGAGCGACGGCACGCGCAGATCGATGTGATCGATCCCCAGGAAGCGGCTCAACCGCGTCGTCTCGCGCGGCCTATCGCGCCGTTGCCGCGGCTGCGTCCTGCGTCGACAGCGCCGGCGAGGCTTCACCGGCGAGGAAGACGCCGAGCTGCGCGATCGAGAACTGCATCCCGGTCCAGAAGCGGCCGAACTCGCCGAAGCGCGAGGACGCCTCGTCGAAGCGCATCGTATAGACGAGCCGCTTGAAGACCAGTGGGTCGTCGGCGTACAGATCGACGCCCCACTCCCAGTCGTCGAACCCGATCGAGCCGGAGATGACCTGGACGACGTGACCGTGGAACGAGCGGCCGATCTTGCCGTGCTCGAGCATCAGCTTCGCGCGCTCGTCGTAGGGCGTCGCGTACCAGTTGTCGGCGCCGTCGCGCTTCTTGTTCATCGGGTAGAAGCACACGTAGCGGCGCTGCGGGATCTTCCCCCACAGACGGCTCGCGTTGCGCGGCTCCTGCGCCGCCTCGGCGAGCATCGCCTCGAAGCCCGCGTTCCATTGCTCGGAGTGCGGCTTGAGGCCGCGGTCGCGCAACTCGGCGTGGATCTTCGCGGTGAACTCGTAGAGCCCCAGCTCCAGGATCGAGACGTACGAGTCGGCCGGTTCGAGGTAGTCGCGCAGCGCGAGCTTGTCGATGCGCGCCTGCGTCTCGCCGAGCGCGTCGAAGGTGCGCGCGTAGCAGGTGATCATCAGGTCGGCTTTGTGGCCGAGGATCTGCGCGAGGCCGAGATCGGCGTCGCGCTCGGCGGCAAGCGCGGTGAAGAGCACCTGCGCCTCGTTCGCGATCGCCTCGCGGCGCTCGGCCGGGAGCGCATCCCAGCGGCGGCGGTCGAACCGGAACATGCGGTGGAGGATCGCCCACCCGTCGAGCGACTCGGGAACGTTGGGATGTCTCACGCTGGAACCTCGGATTTGGCGATCTCGGCGCAGAGCGCCGCAGGGCGCTCGCGATATTTCGCCCAGATTTGGGGCATGTGTGCGATGTCGCTGACGATGCGCGCGAACGCGGCGTTGACCGGCGCCGGTACGCCGTGTTCGCGCGCGGCGCGCGCGACCGCGCCGTTCAGCCAGTCGACCTCGGTCTGGTGCTTCGCACTGCGCAGATCGAGCAGCAGCGAGGGCGGCTTCTGGCCGCGCGCGCCGGCGATGCGCCGCGCGAGTAGCGCGCGAGCGACGGGCGCCGGAAGGGAGCCGACGGCCTGCAGCGCGCGCACCGGATAGCGCGGCAGGTCGATCGTCGTGATCTCGAGCGCGCGCATCGTCGCTCGCACCTCGCGAATCGCGCGGATCTCGAGATCGAAGATCGCATCCTCGCGCACGAGCCGCTCGGGGGTCATGTCGAGGATCGCGCACGACGCGTTGGCGACGACGTTGAGCGCGAGCTTCGACCACTTGAGCGCGCGGTAGTCGGCGACGGCGCTGGTCGGCAACCCGGTCGAACCGAACGCCGCGAGCAGCCAGTTGTGCGCGCTCGTCGTCCCGACCGGCGCGAAGGCGATCCCGCCGCCGTGCGCGGCGTGGCCCATCCCGCCCGCGTCGCGTTCGACCGGAACGGTCAGCGCGGCGGCGACGACGTTGTCGGCGCCGAACGCCGCGGCGAGGACCTCTTCGTTCCCGACGCCGTTCTGCGGGGTGACGATCGTCGTCGCCGCGGGATCGCGCAGCGCGCGTCGCAGCGTCTCCACCGCGCTCGAGGTCGCGTAGGCCTTGACCGTGACCAGCGCGAGCTCGGCTTCGACGGGCGTGACGTCCTCGAGCGCGCGCGGCGCGTAGACGACCTCGTTGCCGATCCCGCGCAGCAGCTCGCCGAGATAGGTGCCCACCGCGCCGGAGCCTACGACGTAGACTCTCATCCGGGCCCGCCTCTCATCGGCCGGTGCTGCCGAAGCCGCCGTCGCCGCGGGTGCTCGCGCCGAGCGCGGCGACCTCGAGGAACGCGGCTTGGACGACGGGGGCGACGACGAGTTGCGCGATCCGCTCGCCGCGGCGCACGGTGAAGGGCTCCTGGCCGAGGTTGACCAGGATGACGCCGACCGGACCGCGGTAGTCGCTGTCGATCGTCCCCGGGGTGTTCAAGAGCGTGACGCCGTGCTTGTGCGCAAGACCGCTGCGCGGGCGCACCTGCACCTCGTATCCGGCGGGGATCTCCAGCGCGAACCCGGTGGGGACGAGGGCGCGTGCGCCCGGCGCGAGGACGAGGTCGGTCTCAACCGCGGCGACGACGTCGGCGCCGGCGGCACCGTCGGTCATGTACGCCGGAAGCGGAAGCCCGGCGCCTTCGGGGAGGCGTACGACGGCGATGGCGGGAGGGGTCACGAGGCCTCTACTTCGCGAGCAGCTGGGCCAATTCGGCCTGGAAGCTCGCGACGTCGCGGAAATCGCGGTAGACGCTGGCGAAGCGCACGTAGGCGATCTCGTCGACCCGCTTGAGCGCCTCCATCAGCTTCTCGCCGATCAGCGTCCCGGGCACCTCGTTCTCGCCGCGCGCGAAGAGCTCGCGCTCGATCCCCGCCACGATCTCCTCCATCTGCGCTTCGGAGACGGGGCGCTTCTCGCACGCCCGGCGCAGCCCGCTGAGCACCTTGTCGCGATTGTATTGTTCGCGACGGCCGTCTTTCTTCACGACGAAAAGCCGCGGAGCTTCCATCCGCTCGTACGTCGTAAAGCGATGCTTGCAACCGAGACACTCGCGCCGGCGGCGGACGGAGTTGTCGTCGTCACGTGAGTCGACGACGCGGGTCTCGTTCTTGCGACAGTGCGGGCAGAGCAGGTCGGCTGGGTCCTCTCGGCGAGCTACACCCCTACATGTAGTGGTGCCCGTCCAGTATACGTCCTACCGCTCGGAAAACGAAGAGTGCCGGGCTGCGTCTTACGACGCAGCCCCGATCTTGAACATCTTGGTCCCGCACTCCGGGCACTTGCCCTCGGTCGCGGGGCGGCCGTTCTTCATCTGGATCTGGACGGCGTCTTTGATCTCCCGCTTCTGCTTGCACTTGACGCAGTACGCTTCGGCTGCCATGGGTTCGCTCGCTCGCTTTCTGTCTCGGAACCGCCGCCCAACGAGGGCGGTGGTGTTCGCCGGGGGCCGTTACGGTGACCACGCTGGGAATCCTTGAAGGTCATTGCCCTCTTGCCGCAGGGAGGGCCGAGCGTGAAGGCCGCATGTGAACGGTTCGGAACGGCGCTGGGTCTCCCGAATGGAACTCGACCTCCTGTGCGGGGAGCGTCTCGGCGAGGCCTTGTTGGAGGGTCTCTGGGTCGCCGGTGAGCTCGACGGCCTGCGCGCCCCGAGCATCGCGATCGTGGGCACGCGCGCGCCTTCGGACGAGGGTCGGCGCCGCGCGCGCCGTTTCGGCGAGGTGCTCGGAAGCGCCGGCGTCTGCGTCGTCTCCGGACTCGCGCTCGGCGTCCAGGGCGCTCTCTATTCCACGACGAAGCGATCCCTCGCATGAGAGCCGCCTTTCTGTACGCCAGGGTGAGCACGGACGAGCAAGCCGACAAGAACTTGTCGATCCCGTTCCAAGTCGAGGCCATCGAGAAGTATGCGGCGGCTCACGGCTACGAGATCGTGGATCGCTTCACGGACGACGGCTACTCGGGCGAGACTATGGACCGGCCGGGGATGAACCGGCTCGTCAAGCAGGTCACGAAGCAGCGACCCGCAGCGGTCCTGTACCTCGACGAAGACCGGTGGTCGCGCGGTTATGAC
>DATJHK010000059.1:0-194343 GCA_035493875.1 Candidatus Limnocylindria bacterium | reverse complement strand
TCCACGGAACGATCGCCGGTGCCATCGGGCTCTACGACGTCGATCGTGAACGTGGGCGAGCCGACGTCGGCTACTGGCTGGCCCGGAAGTACGTTGGGCGAGGGATCATGACGCGCGCACTGCGCGCCCTTTGCGCGCACGCGTTCGCCGAACGCGGGCTCTCACGCATTCGACTCTACAGCGCGGTCGACAACGAGGCCAGTCGCGCACTTGCCGAGCGCGTAGGGTTTCGGTTCGTCCGTATCCTGCCGCGCCGGCTTCCGAGCGCGCACGGCGCCGTCGACGCCGCACTCTACGTGCTGCGGCGCGACGACGCCGTCGGTCAGTCCTAGAAGCTCACGTCTACGAGCGTCACGCCGCCCGTCACGGTGAGCGTTACGGTGCCGTCGGCGGCGGGGTAGAGCGTCGAGGTCGTCATGGCGCCCGTCGTGTCACTGAAGGTCGAGACGGTTCCCATCTTCGGCTGCGTCTGCAGTCCGAGCACGACCGTCTGCGGCGTGATCGTGATCGGCGAGCTCGTGTTCGGATCCCACTCCGCGGCTTCGACCCACAGGGCCAGGCAGAACGAGCCGTTACGGCGCTGGAAGAGCGCGTGCTGCACCGAACTGCTGGCGCTGATCCCGTACGTCACGGCGGTCGGCGTGAACGCCGGTCCCGGATCCGCGAGGTGCGCGATGAGATTCGCAAGCGCGGTGTAGGCGGGCTTCGCGTTACCGGCGGAGTCGAGCAGTCCGTAGGAGCTGAACGGAGGGCCGCCTTCGTCGAGCAGCTCGTACAGATCCGTGCGCGCGACGCCGGCGTTCCACTGATCGAGGAACGTGCGCAGCGTGTAGTGCGTCTTCACCGTCGGCGAGACCCAGTTCGTGTCGACGCTCTTGTCGGCGTAGCCGGTCTCGGTCGCGATGATCGGCTTGGTCCCCGTCGACTGCTCGACGCTCGAGAGTGAGTACGAGAGCGAACCGTACGTGCCGAGCGACGAGGTCCCGCCCCAGCCGGTCGTTCCCGGATTGCGTCCCGAGAAGTAGTCGTGCATGTTGCCGTAGTCGGCATCGCTGGTGAAGTTGACTTGCTGATACGACGTGGCCGAGGTCAGCGCCGGTGCGATCACCGCAATCCCGGGCAACGATCCTTTCACGTCCTGATACAGCACCGATTGGAACTGCGAAAGCGTTTGCGCCCAGTTCGGGTCACCGCTCTGATCGTATTCGTTCGGGCCTTCGAACGCTTCCAACGCCGTCCCGACGCAGCTCGCCCACGATCCGATGTCCGAAGCGGTGTTCTTGATCGTCGTCAGCGAGTCGACGTGAATGCCGGCTGCCGCGAGCTGCGCGTACTCGGGACACAGATTGTTCTGTCCGACCGCGATGCCGTCGCGCACATGGCGCACGCCCAACGTCTCCAGTCGCTGGAGGATCAGCGGAAAATTGTCGCCGTACGGCGTTCCGTAGTAACTCAGATGCACGTTGACGCCGATCGAGTTGACGAACGCGTCGGCCTGCGTCGGGGTTTCCGTATGCATCGGCGGCATCGACGTCGTCGTGCGCGCCCCCGCAGTCGGGACCGCAACGGGCGCTGGCAACGCCGCGGTGCTTCCGCCGCCTCCGCCGCAGCCTGCGAAAAGAATTGTTGCCGCAAGAGACAACGGCAAACACAACGCGTTCCTAAGCGCGCGTTTCTCCATAACACCCTTCCCTGGAAAGACGACGCGCGTCGCGTCGAAACGATCCGATGTATGTCGCAGCGCGGCGTCTACGAAAGCGCCGCTGCTGCCGTTACTATCGGAAGTTCGAACGTGAAAATGTAGCGAATGTCACGTAAGCATACGCAATATTCGCACATTCTTGACGCTCAGCAAACGAATTCGGCCGAAATCGGCCGCTTCAGTCTCGCCGCTCGAGCGCCTCGACCAGCACGACGGCGTACGCCGCGATCCCCGTGCCGTCGCCGGTGTAGCCCATCCCCTCGCTGGTCTTCGCCTTCACGCTGATGCGCCCGGCGTCCAAGCCGAGCACGTCGGCCAAGCAGTCGCGGATCGCGGCGACGTGCGGCGAGAGCCGCGGCGCTTGTACCACGACAGTGGCGTCGATGTTGCCGATCGTCCAGCCGTGACGGACGGCGAGCTCGTGGCATGCGGCGAGCAGACGCGTCGAGTCGGCTCCCTTCCACTGCGGGTCGCTGTCGGGGAAGTGCGCGCCGAGATCGCCGAGCGCGCACGCGCCGAGCAGCGCGTCGCTGATCGCGTGGCAGAGCGCGTCCGCGTCGCTGTGCCCGAGCGGCCCCTTCTCGTAGGGGATCCGCACGCCGCCCAGGATGAACGGGCGACCTTCGACGAGGCGGTGGGCGTCGAAGCCGTGTCCGATCCGCACCTTCGGTTCGTGCATCAGTGCTTGCGCTCCAGCGCGCTCGCCGAACGCGGTGCCAGATGCGAGAGGTGCGCGGTGAAGACGGCATCCTCACCGGCCAGCGCGTGGAGCCGGTTGCCGAACCCGCGCAGCGCGCCGCTCGGCGCGTAGGCGCGCACGACGACCGCGCCGGGCAGGTCGCGGTCGATCTCATCGACGCGCGCGTCCCGCACTTCCAGCTCGCCCAGAACCGCATCGACGGCGCGCGGATCGACGAAGCACTCCACGAGCAGCACTTCCTCTTCCGCCTCGCCGGCGGGCGCGCGTTCGCGCAGCAGCGTCTCGGCGCGCACGAGATCGTTCGGCAACGTCACCTTGAAGTTGTCGGAGGAACCCTCGACGACGAGCACGTCGAGCCCGGCGCGCTCGAGCAGCGCCGCGTCGTCGGTCGCCGGCGGCAGCCCGTGGCGCACCGCGTCGGCATGCGCGCGCCGCAGATCCTTCGCGGTCCCGAACTGCGGCGTCTGCGCCGCCCAGAGGGTCGAGCGGTCGAGCGTGCGCGTCACCTTGCCCTGGGCGTCGGCGATCTTGATCGTGTCGACGACCGGCGTCGCGAGCAGCGCGGCGGTCCCCGGGCGCACGACGCGCATCCCCGCGCGCACGTCGCGCGCCTGGATCAACGGGCGCGCGCCGTCGTGCACCAGGATCCCGGCGATCCCGCTCGAGAGCGCCTCGATCCCCAGCCGCACGCTGTCCTGCCGTTCCGCGCCGCCGGGCACGACCTTCACCACCGTGTGGCGCACGCGCGGAAAGACGATCGCCTCGACCTGCGGGATGATCTCCGCCTCGGTGACGACGACCAGCTCCGCGATCTCGGGCATCGCCGCGAACGCGTCGATCGACCAGGCGACCATCGGCCGCCCCGCCACCTCGACCAATTGCTTCGGCCGCCCGAAGCGCGTCCCGCGCCCGGCGGCCACGATAACGGCCCCCCAGATCACGGGGTCATGCTTTCAGTTTGGGTCGCGCGAAGATCATCCGGCCGGCATTCGTCTGCAACGCGCTGGTTACCGCCACGTCGATCGTCTCACCGATCAGACGGCGGCCGTTCTCGACCACGATCATCGTGCCGTCGTCGAGGTAGCCCACCCCTTGATGGGCTTCGCGGCCTTCGCGAATCACGGCGACGCGCAGCTCCTCGCCCGGCAAGAGCACCGGCTTGAGCGCGTTCGCGAGCTCGTTGACGTTCAGCACCGAGACGCCTTCGACGTGCGCGACCCGGTTGAGGTTGTAGTCGTTCGTTACCAGACGCGCGCTGCGTTCGCGCGCCAGACGGACCAGCTTCGCGTCGACTTCGTGGATGTCGTCGTAGTCGCGCTCGACGATCTCGAGCGGGGTCGTCGCTTGGAGCTGGGTGAGCAGGTCGAGTCCACGCCGGCCGCGCGTGCGCTTGAGCGCGTCGCCGCTGTCGGCGATCATCTGCAGCTCGCGCAGGACGAAGCGCGGCAGGAGCAAGGGGCCTTCCATGAACCCGCTGCGCACGATGTCGAGGACGCGGCCGTCGATGATGACCGAGGTGTCGAGCAGCTTCGGCTCGCCGCCGCCGCCGGCGGGCGCGGTCGGGACGGAGAGGCGTCCGAACGCGATGCGCTGCTTCGCGCCGACGCGCGCGCCCAAGAACGCGGCGAAGACGCTCAGCACGAGGTAGAGCGCGATCGCGATGTAGCCGCCCGTGCGCCCCGCGAACGCGACGAACTCGAAGAGCACGCTCTTGACCAGAAACGCGACGACCAGGCCCGTGACCAGACCGATCGCGCCGCCGATCAACTCGCCCGGCGAGAGCCGGTCGATCGCGTGCTCGACGCTGCGCAGCTCGTTCTCGAAGACGACCTGCGCCGTCGGCACGATCAGCACGCCGAGGATCGCACCGACGATCGGGGTGACGATCAGCAGGGCGATCTGTCCGGTCTGGCTCGAGATGTGCAGCGCGAACGCGTGGAGATACGCCTCGCGCCCGAGCAGGAAGCCCGTCGTCCCGAAGATCGCTGCGAAGATGAGGCGGAGGACCGCGGTCGCGACGCTGCGGCCGGGATCAGTCGGTGAGGAACGCACCGCAGACATCGTTCGCTACGAACCGGCCGCGTTCGGTGAGGCGGACGTGCCCGGGCCCGGCCGCCAGGAGCCCGTCCGCGACCAAGTCGTCGACCACCGTGCGATAGCGCTCCACCACATCGATGCCGTACCGTTCGCGGAAGGCCCCGACGTCGACTCCTTCGGCTGTCCGCAAGGCCAGCATGATCGCCTCGCCGACCCGCGCGGCACCTTCGAGGCGCTCGCTCTCCCCGGGGATCGCCTCCCCGGCGAGGGCGGCCGTGCAGTACGCGTCGAGGTCACGCGTATGGGTCGAGCGGACACCCGCGAGGTACGACGCGGCGCCGACCCCCAGGCCGAGATACGATCCATTGGCCCAGTAGACCGAATTGTGCTGGGAGCGGAACCCGGGCCGCGCCCAATTCGAGATCTCGTAGTGCTCGAACCCGGCCTCCCGCAGCCGCGCGATCGCGAGCGCGTAGAGCCGCGCGTCGAGCGAGTCGTCGGCGAAGGCGGCCGGGTCGCGCGCGAACCACGTCGCGTACGGCGTCCCCTCCTCGATCGTCAGCCCGTAGCATGAGAGGTGCTCGACGCCCAGGGCGAGCGCCGCGTCGAGCGAGGCGCCCCAGCTCGCCTCGGTCTGCCCGGGCGCTCCGAAGATCAGGTCGAGCGAGACGTTCGTGAACCCGGCGGCGCGGGCGGCCGCGACGCTCGCCGCGACGTCGGCCGCGGTATGGCGCCGGCCGAGCGCCCGCAGCTCGCCGGGATCGAACGACTGCACCCCGATCGAGAGCCGGGTGACGCCGGCGGCGCGCAGCCCGGCGAGTCGCGCCGGGAGCGTCGGATCGGGGTTCGCCTCGACGGTCACCTCGGCGTCGGCGGGGAGGGCGAAGCGCGCGCGCAGCTCCCCGACCAGCGCTCCGATCGCCTCGGGCGCGTACGTCGTCGGGGTCCCGCCGCCGAAGAACAGCGTCTGCGCGGCGAAGGCCGGCGCAGCGGCGATCTCCGCCCGCAGCGCGGCGAGATAGCGCTCCGCGCGCGCATCGTCCCAGGCCCATTTCGCGAAGTCGCAATACGGGCAGACGTACGGGCAGAACGGCAGGTGGACGTAGAGACCGGCGGGCGTGGCTACTCCCCGGGGATGACGAAGACGCCGACGGCTCCCGCGCCGGCATGGGTCCCGATCACCGGGCCGGCCTCGAGGGTTTCGAAGAGCAACGGCTCGGTCGTGATCGCGGCGCGCAGCCGCTCGGCGACCGCGGCGGCATCTTTGGCGGCGTGCGTGTGCATCACGCAGACGCGCGCACCGTCGGCGAGGTTGGCTTCGCGCGCGGCCGCCTCGACCATCGTGTCGAGCGCGCGCGCGAACGTGCGCACGCGGGCGTGCTCGGCGACCGCGCCGGAGTCGACCCGCAGCACCGGGACGATCTTGACCAGCGAGCCGAGGAACGCTTGCGCGCGCGAGACGCGGCCGGTGCGCACGGCGTGCGTGAGATCGGGGACGGTCGCGTAGCCGCGCAGCGCGCGGAAGTCGCGTTCGAGCGCGGCGACGATCGTCGCGGCGTCGGCGCCGCCGCGCGCGAGGTCGCTCGCGTGCTGCGCTTCGAGCGCGAGCCCGCCGGCGACGGTCCCGCTGTCGACGACGTGGATCTCAGCGTCGGGGAACGTGCGCGCGGCGGTCGTCGCGGCGTTGATCGTCCCCGAGAGCGACCCCATGATCGTCACGCAGACGATCGGCCGTCCCGCCGCGACGTGCGGGCGGAACGCGTCCTCGAACATCGCCGGCGTCGGCTGCGAAGTCGTCGGGAGCGCCGACTCGGCCGCGAGCTTCGCGTAAAACGCGTCGCGCGAGAGGTCGAGCTGGTCGCGGTAGCGCGTGTCGCCGAAGTTGACGAACAGCGGAACGACGTCGATCCCGCGCTCGCGCGCGTCGTTCGGGTCGAGGTCCGCCGTCGAGTCGGTGACGACGGCTACCGGCAAACTCATGCGGCGACCGCCGCGCCGATCGCGGCGACGAGGTCGGCGCGCGCGAGCAGCGCGGCCTGCTTGATCGCGTTGCGAATCGCGGTCGCGTCGGAGCGGCCGTGCGCGACGATGCAGTTGCCGCGCACGCCGAGCAGCGGCGCGCCGCCGTAGGTCGAGTAGTCGGCCTGCTCGCGCAGCTTCGCGAAGGCCTCGCGGCTGAGCAGCCCGCCCAACTTCGCCAGCGGGCCGGCCTTCGCGTAGGCGTCGCGCAGCGCGTCGCGGACGAACGCCGCGGTCCCCTCCGCGGTCTTGAGCAGCACGTTGCCGACGAAGCCGTCGGCGACGACGACGTCGGCGGTGTTCACCAAGACGTCCTTCCCCTCCACGTTTCCGATGAAGCGCACGGGCGCACGTTCGAGCAGCGCCGCAGCCTCGATCGTTTGCGCGTTTCCCTTGCTCCGCTCCTCGCCGACCGAGACGACCCCGACCCGCGGCTCGGCGATCCCGAGCGCCGCGCGCGCGTACGCGCTCCCCATGATCCCGAACTGGCAGAGCCACTCCGGCTTGCAATCGACGTTCGCACCGGCGTCGCACAGGACGACCGGGCCATCGCGCGCGGGGAGCACCGCGCCGATCGCGGGACGCGCGATCCCGGGGATCGTGCGCAGCCGGAAGAGCGCGATCCCGAGGAACGCGCCGCTGTTCCCGGCCGAGACGACCGCGTCGGCCTTTCCGTCGCGTACCAGATCGACCGCGACGCCGAGCGAGGTCCCGGCCGCGTTGCGCACGGCTTGCGAGGCGGGCGCGTCCATCGCGATCTCGCCGGTGCAGTGCTCGATCGCGATCCCGGTCTCGCCGTGCAGCAACGGCTCGATCCGCGCGCGGTCGCCGACCAGCACGATCTTGCCGAGCCCGTCGCGGTGGGCGCGGAGCGCGCCGGCGACGATCGCGCCCGGCGCATCGTCGCCGCCCATGGCGTCGACGGCGATGACGGGGAGCGTCCCCCGAAGTTCGTCAGCGTTCAACGGAGACCCAATACTCGATGCTGGACTGCCCGCCGTAATAATACTCGACTTCCACGTCGGCGAACCGTTCGCCGAGCTGCGCCGCGTACTTCTGCGCGTCGCGTTCTTTCTGCGCTCCACCGTAGTACAGCGTGACGAGCCCGCCGTTCTCGGCGCCGAGCGCGCGCGCGACCTCGACGAGCGCCTCGCCGAGCGACGGCGCGGGAACGAGCCGCTTACCGACCGCGCCCGTCGCTGCGCCCTTCTGCACGGCGACGCCGTCGACGCTCGCGTCCTTCCCGGCGAAGAACACCGAGCCGCCCTTGACCGCGGCGAGCGCCGGTTCGAGCGCGTCGAGCGGCGGCGGTTCCGATGCGCCTCCGAGCGCGAGCAGCACGGCGAGGCCGGCGAGCGGATCGGCGGTCGGCACGACGATCACCGTCTTCTCCGTCAGCGCGCCGACCTCGCGCGCCGCGAGCGCGACGTTCGGATCGTTCGGCAGCAGATAAACGGTGCGCGCGAGCGAGGCGTTGACCCCGATGAGCAGGTCCTCGACCGACGGGTTCGCGCCCGGCGGCGCGGGGATCGTCACCTCGGCGCCGAGCTCGCGCGCGATGCGGTCGAATCCGGCGCCCGCGACGACGGTCGCGATCCCGACCGCGGGTGCGTCGACGTCGACGACCAGCAGGTTGTGCTGCTGCGCCATGTCTTCGCGCTTCCAGCGCGTCACGCTCCCGTGCCGTTCCGCGATCACGCGCACGACCTCCGGCTCGCCGGTGTGGATGTGGACCTTGATCGTCGGCGCGGCGCCGACGACGAGGAGCGAGTCGCCGTGCTTCTCGAGCGCGTCGCGCAGCGGGAAGGCGTCGACGCTCGCCTCCTCGAGGACGAACTCGGTGCAATACCGGTTCTCGCCGACGATCTGCTGCCGGGTGAAGACGCTCGAGCGCACCGGCCGGCGCGGGAACGCCGTCGCCCGGACCGTCTGCTCGGGGAGAAACCGGAGCGCCCCCTCGAGGAAATAGCAGAACCCGGCGCCGCCGGCGTCGACGACGCCGGCTTCCTTGAGCGCGGGGAGCTGCTCGGGGGTGCGGTCGAGGGCGTCGTTGGCGGCGCGCAGCACCGCGTTCGCGAGACGGTAGAAGTCCGGCTCGCGCACCGCGAGCCGATAGGCTTCGTCGGCGGCCGCACCGGCGACCGAGAGGATCGTCCCCTCGACGGGCTTGGTCAGGGCGGCTCGGGCCGCGCCGACCGCCTCGCGCAGGGCCAGCGAGAGCTGGAAGGTGTCGATCTGGTCGCGGTGGCGGACGCTGTGGGCGAAGCCGCGCAGCATCTGGGAGAGGATGACCCCGCTGTTCCCCCGCGCCCCGAGCAGCGAACCGTTCGCGGCCGCCGCGGCGACGGCCGAGAGGGAGAGCCTGCGCACGTTGTGCGCCTCGCGCAGGGCGGCCTTGGCCGTCAGGAACATGTTCGAACCGGTGTCCCCGTCGGGGACCGGGAACACGTTGAGGTCGTTGAGGACGCCCCGGTACTTCCGCAAGAAGTACGTTCCGGCCGCGACGAATTTCTCGAAGCCGCGCCCGTCCAGAGTGGTGACAGCCATGGGAGCGGTCCTCGCGTTCCGGGACCGAACCGCCGTGCCCTGCGGGGCACCCTTGTGGGCCAAGGTGGGAATTTGATACAATCCGCCTGTTATGGCCAAGCGATGCGATGTGTGCGGCAAGGGTCCCATGGCCGGGAACAACGTCAGCCACGCAATGAACAAGACCAAGCGGCGGTGGCTGCCGAACCTTCAGGCTGTCCGCATCGACGAACGCGGCACCCACAAGACGGCCCGCGTCTGCACGAACTGCCTGCGGTCCAAGCGCGTCAAGCGCGTGTAGGACCGTCCCGGAGGGGCGGGACCGCTCCTAATACTGGATTTGATTCTTCGGGGGCGCGAACTTCAGTCGCGCCCTTTCTCCGTCTTTTGCCGTGATCGGCGCCGAGCCGACCCCGAAGCGCTCCGCGTAGCGGGCACACAGCTCGTCGGCGAGATAGGGGAGCGGCTTGAGCAGGTCGAGCGCCGCCACGGGATCGACCGTGCCGACGCCGTAGGCCGTCGTCCGCTCCACGGCGAGCGCGGCGAGGGCGGTGGCCAGCAGCGTCGCGGCCCAGGGGCTTCCCCCGGCGGCGAGCATCACGGCGACCGCGCCGGCGAAGACGTCGCCGACCCCGTAGGCCGGATGCGCGGCGTGATACGGGCCGGTGATCCGTTCGTAGAGGTAGCCGTTGGAAAACGCGGTCGTCGTCTGGCGCCGCTCGGCGTCGCGGGTGAACGACGTGACGATCGCCGTTTGGGGACCGCGTTCGGCCAGGGCGTCGAGCAAGCTGCGCTCGGTGACGTCGCTGCGGCCCGCCATGTCGACCAGCACCTCGGCCTCGAAGCGGTTCGGCGTGACGACCTGGGCGCGGGGGAGGACGAGATCGCGAATCCGCCGCGCGCACTCCGGCTGCACGAAGAGGCCCTTCTCGTAGCTGCCCAGGACGGGATCGAGGACGACCAGGCCGTGATAGCGCACGAGCGCCTCGGCCACGACGTCGGCCTGATCGGGATGCGCCAGGTAGCCGATCACGAGCACCGCCGGATCCTGCGCGATCAGGAAGTCGACGCCGCGGCGGAAGTCGCGCACGTCGATGGGGACGGTCATCCGTCCCTCGACGCCGCCGCGCGCGCTCGCGTACGCGGTCGGCACGGTGATCGTGCGGACGCGCATCCGTTGCGCGATCGCCGTGACGGCCTCGTTGCCGAGGAAGCCGAACCCGACGCTGTTCTGGATCGAGCCGAGCAACGGGTACGCGCCCTGACGCTCGTCGATGCTGTTCACCTGACGTGGTCCCACCCGGAAGGAGCGATGGGCTCACCGTTGGCCAGCCGAACACCCGCTCCCTCGCTCGTCACCCCGATGCGCAGCAGCTCCCGGCCGAAGCGCGTGCGGTAGCGCGTCGCGAGGTGCGGGAACGCGCGCCGTTCGATCGCGACGAGCAGCTCGAAGTCCTCGCCGCCGTCGAGCGCGTAGCGCTCGGGATCGTCGCCCGCCAGCTCCGCGATCCGCCGTGCCCCCGGATCGAGCGGGATCGCCTCGATCGTCGCGCCGACGCCGGACGCCACGCAGAGCCGCCCGAGATCGGTCGAGAGGCCGTCGGAGGAGTCCATCAGCGCGCGCACGTGGCGCGACGCGCCGAGCCAGCGCCCCTCGCGCAGCCGCGGCTCCGGCGTGCGAAACGCCGCGAGCACACCGGCCGCCGCCGGGTCGGCCGTGAGCGCGCCGCCGTCGCGCGCGACGCGCAGCCCGGCGTGACTCGCACCGAGCGGTCCCGTCACGGCCAGGACGTCGCCCGGGCGCGCGCCGTCGCGCGTCTTGAGGTTCGAGGCGCGCACCTCACCGACGACCGTGATCGAGAGGAGGATCACCGGCGAGGCCGTGATGTCGCCGCCGGCGATCGCGCACTTCGTGCGCTGCGCGAGCGCCGCCATCCCGTCGTAGCACGCAAGGATCCACGCCGGATCGGTTCCATGCGGAAATCCCAGTGCGACCGTCGCGAGCACGGGACGCGCGCCCATCGCCGCGACGTCGGAGAGATTCGCCGCCAGCGCGCGATGCCCGACGTCCTGCGCCCGCATCGTCTCGCGCGTGAAGTGCACGCCTTCGACCAGCGCATCGGTCGTGATGACGGACCGATTGTTCCGCGACGGCTGCCACACCGCCGCGTCGTCACCAATCCCGACCAGAAGCCGATCCCGCGTCACACCGGAAAGGCGTTCGCCGATCGCCGCAATCAACTGATCTTCGGTCATGCGCGGCGTAGCCGCGTCCACGGGCACAGAAGCACCCAGGTTCGTTGCGGTCCGCCTCGGGGAACCCTGCCGCCTCTCATCACCCTCAATTTCTCGAAGGCACGGTCCGCTTCGACAGGCTCAGCGAAAGGCAACGTCCTTCGACAAGCTCAGGATGACGGGGAGGGTATCAGCTCCTGGGATGACGGGGAGGGTATCAGCTCCTGGGATGACGGGGAGGGTGCCAGCTCCTGGGATGACGCGGAGGGTGTCAGCTCCTGGGATGACGGGGAGGGTGTCGGCTCCTGGGATGACGGGGCGTGTCGGCTCTTCGTCCTCGGGTAGCGGTTGACCGAAGTTCGAGCCCGTCATCCTGGGCTCCGACTCCGTCACCCTGAGCTTGTCGAAGGGCGTCGGCGCGCAGTGCGCGCCTGCCTGAGCCTGTCGAAGGTACCGTCTGCTTCGACAAGCTCAGGATGACGGGAGAAGTTCACTCCGATGACGGGCGCACGTTCACGCCAAGACGGCGTCGATACGGCGGCGCATCTGGCGGATCGTCTCCGGAGGGTCGTCGGCGGCGAAGACGGAGCTGCCGGCGACCAGGACGTCGGCGCCGGCTTGGACGGCGCGCTCGAGGTTCTGCAGCCCGATCCCGCCGTCGACCTCGATCTCGCAGGCCGGATTGCGTTCGTCCAGGAGCGCGCGTACCTCGGCGACTTTCGTGAGCGCGCGCTCGATGAACGACTGTCCGCCGAAGCCAGGGTTGACGCTCATCACCAGCACGCGATCGATCTCCTCGAGCAGATCGACGAGCATCGCGCTCGGCGTGCCGGGGTTGATCGCGATCCCGGCCTTCGCGCCGATGTCGCGCAGATGGCGGAGCAGCCGATGCTGGTGCGGCGTCGCTTCGTAGTGGAACGTGATCACGTCGGCGCCGGCGGCACGGAACTCGTCGACGTACCGTTCGGGCTCGGCGATCATGAGATGACAGTCGAACGTCAGCGACGAGAGCCGGCGCAGATCCTTGACGATCTTCATCCCCCACGTGAGGTTGGGGACGAACCGGCCGTCCATCGAGTCGAGGTGAAGCTCGTCGGCGCCGCCGCTCTCCACCATGCGGATCTGCGTGGCGATGTCGGCGAAATCCGCGCTCAGGAGCGACGGCGCGATCTTGACCGGGCGTGTCATCCTGGCTTCTTCCTTCCCGGGAGCGTCGGCTTGGGGCTGGGAAGCGGCGGCTCCTTGCCGATCATCGTCTGGTTGAGCAGCTCGTTGTTGATGTACGTGTCGAGCTCGGCCGTCCCGACCGCGGTGACGGTGAAGTCGATCTTCTGCCCGCCCTGCGCGTAGCCGTCGTAGACGTTCCACGTCCCGGTCTCGTCGCGCACCTCGACGCGCACGTGCGCCGCGTCCTGCCGCGCCGGGACGGTGACCGACGCGTGCGTCTGGCGGACCAGATACCCGTAGACGCCGGGCCCCGCGCTGACCTGCAGCGAGACCTCTTGGAACGAGTCGATGTCGGTGTTCGGCGCCGGGTTCTGGCGCATGACCGTGCCGCGCGGCGGCGCCGAGACCCCGAACGGCGTCCAGACGATCTGGCCGAGATGGATCCCCGCACGCTGCGCGAGATCGCGCGCGTCGTCGATCTGCATCCCCGTGAAGACCGGCACCTTCACCGCCGGCGGCGGCCCTTTCGAGAGCGTCAGCGTCACGCGCGAGCCCTCCCGCACGCTGGCGAGCGGGGGCGGATCTTGGGCGACGACGTAGTTCGCCGGCACGTCGTTGTTCACGACCGTCTGCGTCGGCCCGAGCTGCAGCTTGAGCCGGTTGAGATCGAAACCGGCGTTGCGCGCCGACTCGTAACGCAGGTCGGGCATCGGGAAGATCGTCACGCCGGTCGAGACGATGAGCGAGATCTGTCGCCCCTCGCGCACGCGGGTTCCCGTCGCGGGCTGCTGGCTCATCACGACGCCCTTCGGATAGCGGTCCGAAGGCTGCGAGGCGATCACCACGCAGCGCAGGTGCAGCCGCGTACACTCGGTCTGCGCGTCTTCCTGCGTCTGTCCCGGGAACGCCGGGATCATCGCCATCGCCGTGCTCGGGCCGAAGAAGTCGACGATCGAGCGCGCGAACCAGACCAGGACGCCGACCGCGAAAGCGAGCGAGAGCGCGAAGAGCCAATCGCGATCGAGCAGCGAGGCGAGGCCCGTCCGCGCTCGTCGCGCGGGCGGCGCCTCACCGTGCTCGAGATGCATCAGGCCAACGCCTCGAGCTGCGCTTCGTCGAACTCCGCGTTGCTGTAGACGCGCTGCACGTCCTCGTGCTCTTCGAGCGCGTCGAGGAACGTCAGCACCTTTTCCGCGTCGCCGTTCGCCGGGTGCGCGGTCTGCGTCGCCTCCATCGCGAGCTGCGCGCTGCGCACGGTGACGCCATCGTGTTCGAGTGCGTCCTTGACGGCCATCAGCGCCTGCGGCTCGGTCACCACCTCGGCGGGCTCACCCCAACGCACGTCGACGACACCGTCGATCAACGCCTTCTCGGTCAGCGCGTCCTCGCTCAACCCCTTCGGGTCGACCTCGACGACGCCGCGCGAGACGAACATCCAGCCCACGCTCCCCGTTTCGCCGAGGTTGCCCTCGTTGCGGCTGAACAAGAAGCGCAGCTCCGACGCGGTGCGGTTGCGGTTGTCGGTCGCCGCGTCGACGATCACCGCGATCCCCGCCGGGCCGTAGCCCTCGTAGCGGATCTCCTCGATCTCCCTCTCGCCCGCGCCGCCGGTCGCGCGCGCGATCGCGCGCTTGATGTTGTCCTGCGGCATGTTGTTCGCGCGAGCCTTGTCGACCGCCATCTTCAGCCGGTAGTTCGCCTCGGGATCCGGCGAGCCGTTTTTCGCGGCGAGGATGATCTCTTTGCTGAGCTTGGTGAAGAGCGCACCACGCTGCGCGTCGACCTTCCCCTTCTTCAGCTTGATGTTATGCCACTTCGAATGACCTGACATAGCTTCTCTTTTCGAACGTCAGTCGCGAACGTTACGCGACGCGGCGGACGGCGCGGCCGAAGAAGGCGCGGACGCGTCCGCTTCTGTCGATGCCGTAGGCGGCGGCGAGGGCGTCGGCTTCGCCGAGCGCTTCGCGTGCCGCGCTGAGCGAGGCCTCGCGCGCCCCCAGGCGATCGAGCGCGGCGCAGGTCGCCTCGACGGTTCCGGTGTCCAGGTTCGTCCCGCGCGCGTAGGCGTCGCCGATCGTCTCGCGATCGGCGGACGCCGCTCCCGAGAGGGCCCAGGCGACCGGGAACGTCCACTTGCGCTTGGCGAGATCGGCGCCGCACGGCTTTCCCGTCCGCGACGAATCGCCCCAGATCCCGAGCACGTCGTCCTCGATCTGGAACGCGATCCCGTAGGCACGGCCGAGGCGCGCGTACGCGGCGGCGCGTTCCCCGCCGGCGCCGGCGGCGAGCGCGCCGAGCTCGCAGGCGGCGCCGAAGAGCGCGCCCGTCTTCCCTTCGATCATCGCGCGGTAGTCGGCCATCGTCACCAGCGGCGCGGCCTCGAAGGCGATGTCGCGACCTTGTCCGGCGCACATCGCGAGGTGCGCCTCGTGCAGAGCGCGCGTCATCGCGATCGTCAACTGCGGCGGTCGCGTCGCGGTACCGTCGAGCAGCGCGAGGTACGCGACGGCGCACAGCGCGTCGCCGGCGTTGATCGCGTGCGCGACACCGAAGCGCGCCCAGGCGGTCTCGCGGCCGCGGCGCAGCCGGTCGCCGTCTTCGATGTCGTCGTGGACGAGCGAGAACTCGTGCAGGATCTCGATCGCGCACGCCGCGTCGAGCACGTCGTCGGCGCGCGCGCCTTCTTCTTCCGCGACCTCGAGCAGCAGCCGCGAACGCAGACGCTTCCCCCGCCGCTCGGCGCCGCCGAAGCCGAAATGGTAGCGAATCTGTTCGTCCATCGGCGAGCCGCCGTCGTACCGCGTCACCGCCCGTTCGAGGGCGGCTTCGAGGCTATCGAGCGCCGGCGCCGATTGCATCCATCCGGTCCGCGACCCGGTCGACGAGCCAGCCCGGCGTCGACGCGCCGGACATCAGGCCGACGGTCTGCACGCCTTCGAACCAGGCCGGTTCGAGCTCATCGGGTCCTTCGATGTGATACGAGCGCGCGCCGTTGATCGCGGCGAGCTCGGCGAGATGCTTGGTGTTCGCGGACGTCTTGCCGCCGACGACGACCATCACTTCGACCTCGCGAGCGAGATCGACGACCTCGCTCTGGCGGTTCTTCGTGTCGGTGCAGATCGTGTTGACCGCCCGCACCTCGTAGTACTTCGCGCTGAGCTTGCGCACGATCTCGGTGAAACCCGGGCCGTTCCAGGTCGACTGCACGACGACCCCGACGCGGCTCGCGCGCGGGAGCGCGTCGATCTCCTCGGGCGAGGTGATGCACCACGCGCCCGGGACGTGCGAGAGCGTCCCCTTCACCTCGGGATGGGTGGGGTCGCCGACGACGACGATCTTGTAACCCTCGTCGCGAAGTTTCTCCGCTTGCACGTGGATCTTGGTGACCATCGGGCAGGTCGCATCGAGGATCTGCAGCCCCTTGGCCTTCGCTTTGTCCAGCGTCTCCACCGGGAGGCCGTGCGCGCGAACGAACAACGTGCCGCTCTCGACCTCGTCGACGCTGTGGGCGTTCTTGAGCCCGCGCTCTTCCAGCTCGGCGACCATCTGTGGGTTGTGCACGACGTGACCCAGCGTCGTGACGTCCGAGCCGGGGCGGTCGATCGCCTCCTCCGCCTTTTTGACCGTGATGGCGACGCCGAAACAGAAACCTTGGGTCTTCGCCCGCTTGATGATCACCGGATGCTCTCCTCGAGCGCGCGGATACGTTGCATGATCTCCGCCGTCCCCTTCTCCAAATCGCCTCCGTCCGCTTCCCGGTTCCGGATGATTCGTAGCGGCTCGCCGAAGACGACGGTCACCCGGCCGAGCGGCCGCAGACGACGCGTCCCCACGATCGCGGCAGGGACGACCGGGACGCCCGACGCGGCGGCCAGGAAGGCCGCCCCTCCTTTTTCCTCGTTCGTTCCGGTCACGTTGCGGCCGCCTTCCGGGAAGATCCCGACGCAGCGGCCTTCCTTGAGCATCCGCAGCGACGCGCGCAGCGCGGCGGTCCCTCCGGCCTGCCGATCGACCGAGAAGGCATTGAGCCGGCTGATCAGCGGCCCGAGGACCGGCATGGCGAAGAGCTCCTTCTTCGCCATGTACGAAACCGGGCGCGGCACCGCGGCGCCGAGCAGCGGCGGATCGAAATTCGAGACGTGGTTGCACGCAATGAGCAGGCCGCCGCTCGGCGGGATGTGTTCCGCGCCGACGACCCGGTACCGGAACAGCGTGTGGGCGATCGCAGCGACGAGGGCCTTCGCGACCCCGTAATACGTCACGCGGGCGTGCGTTCCATGAAGGCGCGCATCTTCGCCACGACGTCCTCCGGCTGGAGGTCGGTCGAGTCGATCGTGATCGCGCCCTCGGCGACGCGCAGCGGCGAGGCGGCGCGCGTCGTGTCGAGCCGGTCGCGCTCGACGATCTGCGCGCGCACTTCGTCATACGGTACGTCCAGGCCGCGCTGCTCGAACTCGGCGTGGCGGCGCCGCGCCCGCTCGTCGACCGAAGCGGTCAGATAGAACTTGTTGCGCGCATCGGGGAGGACGACCGTCCCGATGTCGCGGCCGGCCATCACGACCGGCCCCTGCTCGGCGATCGCGCGCTGCCGCGCGACCAGCTCGGCCCGCACGCCGGGGAGCGCCGCAACCGACGAGACCGCCGCCGCAACGTCGGGATCGAAGAGCCGCTCGCCCGTGTCGTGCCCGTCGATCAGGACGCGGTACCCCGCGGTGGTCGAGGGGTCGGCGCCGATCGCGATCGTGTGATGGGTCAGCATCGCGAGCAGGCCGCTCTCGTTGTCGAGATCGACCCCGTTCGTGAGCGCGAGATACGCCACCGCACGGTACATCGCGCCGGTGTCGAGATAGAGATGGCCGGTTTGCACCGCCAGCATCTGGGAGATCGTGGTCTTCCCGGAGCTGACGGGTCCATCGATCGCGACGTGGTCGTTCGGCATGCCGGGCCGTATCGTTCGCACTCGGCGACGCCGGCCCCGCTCGCGGGCAGCCGAGCGACCGGACCGCCTCGCATCCGCCGCGTGCATCCGTCGGTCGTGGTGAACGACGACTCGACCGAGCGCGAGAGTCGGCGCTCGGGAGTTCCCGCAAGCGAGGGAGGTGCCATGAGCGTTACCGTGTACGGCTGCAACCACATCGCGATCGAGGTCGACGACATCGAGCGCGCGGTCGCGTTCTACCAAGACGTGTTCAATCTCGAGAAGCTCGACGGCGGCGAAGGTGACGCGTTCTTCAAGCTCGGCGAGCACCAATTTCTCGCGATGTTCAAGGTCGATCGCGTCCAACCCGAGCGGGTCCGCCACTTCGGACTGATGGTGCGCGACGAGCAGCAGCTCGACCGCGTGCGCCGCAAGCTCACGGAGAAATACGGGATCACCCTGATCCCGCCGTTCCGCTGCCAGTTCCGCGATCCGTTCGGCAATCAGCTGCAGATCGTCGACCTGCACGACGAATCGCTGGTGTGGCTCCTCCCCTACCAGGAGGTGCAGAAAGCCGGGATCACCTTCCGTGACCCCACGCCCGTGCCAGGCGCATGACACTCCCCGGTGCGAAGATGGCGTTCGTGGCGAAGCCGAAGACGGTCCACTATTGCACGGCGTGCGGCTTCGAGTCGGCACGCTGGCTCGGGCGTTGCCCCTCGTGCGAGGCGTGGAACACCTTCGAGGACACGCCGGTCGTCAAGACGGCCGCGAAGGGCGCGGCGACGCGCGCGGCCGCGACGCCGCTGCGCACGACCGGGCCGATCCCGCTCACCGCGATCGAGCAGACGCGGATCGCGCGCCGCCGCACCGGGATGCGCGAGTTCGACGCGCTGCTCGGCGGCGGCGTCGTCCCCGGCAGCCTCGTCCTGCTCGGCGGCCCGCCCGGCGCCGGGAAATCGACGCTTCTCCTGCAGCTCGTCGACGCGCTCACGCGCGACGGCGCGCGGACCGTCTACGTCTGCGGCGAGGAGTCGGCGGGGCAGACGAAGCTGCGCGCGCAGCGCCTCGACGCCGCCGCCGCGCTGCTCGTCTTCCCCGAGACGAACCTGCGCGCCGTCCTCGACGCGCTCGAGCGCGAGCCGCCCGACGTCCTGGTCGTCGACTCGATCCAGACGATGTGGCTGCCCGACGTCGAGTCGTTCGCCGGCAGCGTCTCGCAGATCCGCGACTGCACCCAGGTCCTCATGGAGTTCGCGAAGCGCACCGGCTGCGCGACGTTCCTGGTCGGCCACGTCACCAAGGACGGCGCGATCGCCGGGCCGCGCTTGCTCGAACATCTCGTCGACACCGTGCTGTACTTCGAGGGCGATCCGTCGGGCGAGTACCGGATCGTGCGCGCGTACAAGAACCGCTTCGGCGGGATCGACGAGATCTGCGTGTTCGCGATGGACGACCGCGGCTTGCACGAGGTCGCCGATCCCTCGGCGCTCTTCCTGCACGGCCGCGGCGCGCGCCCGAGCGGCTCGTGCGTGGTCCCGACGCTCGTCGGCCAGCGGCCGGTGCTGGTCGAGATCCAAGCGCTCGTCGGCGAGGCCGCGTACGGCACGCCGCGCCGGCTGGCCGCGAACGTCGATAGCGCACGGCTCGCGATGATCATCGCGATCCTCGAGCGCCGCGCGGGGCTGCACCTGGGCGGACACGACGTCTACTGCTCGGTCGCGGGCGGACTCCGCGTCTCCGAGACCGGCGCGGATCTCGGGATCGCGCTCGCGATCGCCTCGGCGTTTCGCGACGTCCCGCTCGCCGCGGGGACGGTCGCGTTCGGCGAGCTGGGCCTCTCCGGCGAGGTGCGCGCCGCCTCGCAGCCGGCGCGCCGCGCCGCCGAGGCGACGAAGCTCGGGTTCTCGCGCCTCGTCACCCCCGAGGGCGCGCGCGACGTCGCCGCGGCGATCCGTCTGGCGTTCGACTAGCTACGCGTAGCTACGCGGCCTCCGGTCGCAGCCGCTCCAGCGCTTCCATGTCGGCGTCGGACAGCTCGACCTCGCAGGCCGCCACGTTCTGCTCGAGATGCGCGATCGACGAGGTACCGGGGATCAGGATCGTCACCGGTGATTTCTTGAGGAGCCAGGCGAGTGCGATTTGCGCAGGTGTCGCGCCGGTGCGGGCGACGATCTCCGCCATCGCCTCCGAGTTCGCCAACGCGCCGGCGTGCAGCGGATAGAACGGGATGAAGCCGATGCCGTTTCGCTCGCAATAGGCGAGCACGTCGTCGTGCTTGCGCGTGGCGACATTGTACAGATTTTGCACCGTCGCGATCTCGACGACCGATCGCGCGCGCTCGATCTCCTCGACGTTCACCTCGGAGAGCCCGACGTGGCGAATCTTCCCTTCGTCACGCAGCGCGCGGAACACGCGCATCGTCTCCTCGATCGGCGTCGCGGGATCGACGCGGTGGAGCTGATAGAGGTCAATGCAGTCGACGCCGAGCTTGCGCAGACTGCCTTCCAGCGCCCCGCGAATGTGCGCCTCGGTGCCGTTCATCGTGATCCCGAGGTTCTCCGGCGTCGACGGTCCGCTGCGGATCAACCCGGCCTTCGTGCCGATGACGAGCCCGGCGGGATACGGATGCAGCGCCTCGTGGATGAGGCGCTCGTTGTCGTCCGGGCCGTACACGTCGGCCGTGTCGATGAAGTCTACGCCGAGCTCGACCGCGCGGCGGAGGACGCCGCGCGCGCTCGCCTCGTCTTCCGGCGGGCCCCAGATACCGGGGCCGGTGAGCCGCATCGCGCCGAATCCCATCCGGTACACGGGGAGCGTCCCTCCGATGGAAAAGGTGCCGCTCGTTGCTGCCGTCTGCATGCACCTATCGTTGCGCGCCCGGCGCACCGCGTCCATAATGGATCGTCCGCATTTCCTATCGCATCGTCCGAGAAGAACGCTATGGATCCGCTCTCCGATGTCCTCTCGCTGCTCAAGGTCGAGAGCGTGCTCTCGGCACGCTTCGAAGCTTCGGGTTCGTGGGTGCTGCGCTTCCCCGCCTATCGCCATCTCAAGTTCGGCGACATGCTCGAAGGGTCGCGCTGGGTTTGGATCGACCAGGTCACCGAACCGGTGAAGGTCGGTCCGGGCGATTTCTATCTCCTTACCGACGGTCGACCATACTGTTTGGCGAGCGACCTCGAGGCGAAGGTCGTGGACTTCCCCGAGGTCTTGGCCGGCAGCCTCGGAGACGACCGGATCGTGCGCTACGGCCGCGGAGGGACGCGCACGGTCGGAACGGGCGGCCGCTTCACGTTCGACGACGAAACGAGCCGGCTGCTGCTCGACGCGCTCCCCGCGTTCATCCACATCCGCGCCGATTCGCCGCACGCCGCAGCGCTGCGCTCGGTTCGCGACCTGATCGGTTTCGAGACGGAAATGGTACGGCCGGGCGGGGCAGCCGTTGCGGGAAGCCTGGCGAACATCGTGCTCGTCAACATCCTGCGCGCCTACCTCGCCGAGGAGTCACGGCCGATGGGCTGGCTCGGCGCGCTCACCGACGCCCACATCGGCCCCACGCTCGGGATGATGCACGCGGAGATCGCACGACGTTGGAAGGTCGAAGATCTTGCAGCGGAAGCCGGGATGTCGCGCACGGCGTTCGCGGAACGCTTCAAGGCGCTCGTCGGGGTGCCGCCGCTGGAGTATATGATTCGCTGGCGCATGACGATCGCACGGAACGCCCTCAAGGCCGACAACGAGGGGCTCGCGACGATCGCGGCCGGCATCGGCTACGCGTCCGAGACCGCGTTCAGCTCCGCGTTCAAGAACATGTTCGGCGTCAGCCCCGGCCAGTATCGGACGCAGGTGCGCCGGGAGCGTTAGCGGGGGATTCGGCCGAGCAGCGCGCGGCGCGCCGCACCGGCCCAGCGCCGGGCCGGGCTCGGGCGGGGCTCCGGTTCGGACGCGGCTTCCGCGTCCGGCTCGCCCGGGGGCTCGAACGCCCAGTTCGCGGCGTCGACCACCGTCGCGCGCGGTGTACGCACCGCAGGTGTGTCCTCTTCGATCACGAGATCGCCGACTCCGCGGATCGCGTCGACGACGCGCGTCGCGAAAACGAAGACGTCGCCCTCGCCTTCACCGGTGATCTCGATCGCGCGGACGCCGCGGCTCGGCGCGGCGAGGCGCACGTCGGTCCCGTTCGGCGCCAGACGCAGGAGCTGCGCGAGCGACGCGACGTCGTGCTCCGGCGCGCTCGGATCGAGCCGAAAGCGGAGCAGCGCACGGTAGCGTCCATCGGCAAGGCGAAACGGGACGGTCGCGTCCATGATCCTCGGAGATTCGCGCGCGGCCGTCTCTCCACCCCGCCGTGCGAGCACAATAACGGATCGTTAACGCGATCACCGTAGACTGGCGTGCATCTTTGCCACGGACTCCAGGATGCACGCACACCTCCCACGCACACGCATCGCGCTCGCCGCGACCATCGCCGCCCTCGGACTCGGAACCGTCGTGATCGCCGCGCCGGGGACGACCACGCTCCCCACGCAATGGAAGATTCGGGGATCGGAGACACCGGTTGCCACGGTCGGCAACCTCCCTTCCGGACTCGCGCTCTCGCGCGACGGATCGCGCATCGTCACCGTCGACGCCGGCTACGGCACGAAGGACGTCCGCGTCCTCGACACCGCGACCTGGCATCTCGAGCAGCAGATCACCCTCAAAGGCGCGTTCGGCGCGCCGCTGCGCGACGCCGACGGCGACGGCGTCTGGGTCAGCGTCCCCGGCTCGTTCCAGGAGACGATCGCGCACATCGACACGACGCGCGGCGTCGTCGACCGCGACGTCGCGCTGCCGCTGCCGTTCTATCCGGTCGCGATCGCGCGCGCGCCCGGCGGGATGCTCGCCGTCGCGGGCGATCTCGGGAACCGCGTCGCCTTCGTCGATCCGAACGCGGAGGGCGTCAGCGCGACGGTCGACGTCGGCGAACATCCCGCCGCCCTGCAGTTCTCCGCCGACGGGAGCACGCTCTACGTCGCCGACCGTGCCGAATCGGATCTCGACGTGATCGACGTGCGCACGCGCCGCGTGCGCAGCCGCATCCGCGTCGGTCTGCATCCGGTCGCGCTCGCGAGCGACGGCAAGCGCCTCTTCGTCGCCGACAGCGACGACGACGACGTCGCCGTCGTCGACCTCGCGGAGGGACGCACCGTGCAGCGCGCGCGCGTCCCGTTCGCGCGCGACGGCGTGGTCGGCACCTCGCCGAACGCGCTCACCCTCGCCGGCGACCGGCTCTACGTCACCTGCGGCGCGGCGAACGCGCTCGCGGTCTTCCGCGTCGGCCCGAACGGGCTGACGTCGCTCGGCGCGCTCCCGACGGGCTGGTATCCCACCGCGGTCGCCGTCGACCGCGCGCACGGTCTCCTCTACGTCGCCGACGGGATGGGCGAGTCGAGCCACCCGAACCCGACGTACAACTATCTCAACGAACACGATCGCCGCGCGTACATCGGCACGCAGCTCGTCGGCTCAATCCGCCGCGTCGCGATCCCGACCGACGCACAGCTCGCGCAGGGTCTGGGCGACGTCCGTGAGCTCGCCGAGCACGACCCGGTTCCGCCGAGCGCCGTCGTTCGGCCGAACGGTCCGATCAAGCACGTCATCTACGTCATCAAGGAGAACCGCTCGTACGATCAGGTTCTCGGCGACGAAAAGGCCGCCGACGGCGATCCGTCGCTCGTGCTGTTCGGCCGCAACGTGACGCCGAACGAGCACGCGATCGCCGAGCGCTTCGGGATCTTCGACCGCTTCTTCGTCGACGGACACGTCAGCGCCGACGGCCACAACTGGACCGATGCCGCGATCGCCAACGACTACCTCGAAAAGATGTGGCCGCAACAGTACTCGGGGCACCGTCCGTTCTACGACTTCCAGGACGGCGCCAAAGCCGCGCGCCCGCACGACGGCTACCTGTGGACCGACGCGGTGCGCCACGGTGTCTCGCTGCGCGACTACGGCGAATACACGACCGCGGGCCCCGGCGCGCCGGTCCCCGTCGCGGTCGCGTCCGACATCCTGCGCCCGCGCACCGATCGCATGTTCGCGAGCTTCGACCTCGACTATCCCGAAGTCGACCGCTACGCCGAATGGAAGCGCGAGTTCGACCGCTACGAGCAGACGCGCACGCTTCCGCAGCTCGAGATCGTCTGGTTCGGCCGCGACCACACCGCGGGGACGAGCCCCGGACACGTCACGCCGCAGGGGATGGTCGCCGACAACGACCTCGCCGTCGGCAAGCTGATCGACGCCGTCTCGCACAGCGCCGACTGGGGAAGCACCGCGATCTTCGTCCTCGAGGACGACGCGCAGAGCGGCCCCGATCACGTCGACGAGCAGCGCTCGCCGCTGCTGGTCGCCTCGCCGTACGCCGCCGGCGGCGTGCAGCATGCGCACTACTCGACCGCCTCGGTGCTGCGCACGATCGAGATCCTGCTCGGCCTCCCGCCGATGACGCCGTACGACGCGGGCGCCGCGCCGCTCAGCGCGGCGTTCCGTTCGACGCCGGATCCGCGCCCGTTCGACGCGCTCGGCGAGACCGTCGACATGCGCGCGACGAACTCGCCGATGGCGTATCGCGCCGCCGATTCGGCGAAGATGGACTTCGCCGACGCCGACGACGTCGACGACGGCTCGCTCAACGACATCCTCTGGCACGCCGTCAAGGGACCGCAGGCGACGCCGCCGCCGTACGGCGCCTTCGATCGCAACCCGGTTCGCAAGCACGCGCAGGGAAGCGCCGTCAAGGACGACGACGACTAACCGTCCCAGGAGGTGATCGGGGCTGCCGGGGGTACGATCGTCGAGGGATGAGGTTCCTCGCGATCTCCGGCAGCCTGCAGCGCCGCTCTGCGAACACCGCGCTGCTACGCGCCGCGGCGCGGACGGCGCCGGCGGGCGTCGACGTCGTGATCTCGGACCTGATCGCGCGCGTCCCGTTCTTCAACCCCGACCTCGAATCGCCGGAGCCTCCGGCAGCGGTGCGCGAGCTGCGCGCGGCGATCCACAGCGCCGACGGCGTGCTGTTCGCGACGCCGGAGTATGCGTTCGAGATGCCGGGCGTGCTCAAGAACGCACTGGACTGGATCGTCGGGTCCGGGGAGCTCACCGGAAAGCCGGTCGCCGTGATGAGCGCCTCGCCGAGCCTCACCGGCGGGGTGCGCGCGCAGCTCGCCCTCGTGCAAACGCTCGCCGTGATGAGCGCCGCGGTCGTCGACGCGGTGATGATCCCGACGATCGGCGAGAAGCTGAACGCCGACGGGGAGCTCGTCGACGTGGCGACGCTCGCGCGGGTCGAAGCGGCCCTGAAGGCGCTCGTCCGCGCCGCCGACGACGACTGACTCCACGCAGGAAGTGTCACATGGCGCTCAAAGCCAGCAAGCCGACCCGAGGCGTGGACTCGGGCGCGCGTTCCCGTCGAAAGGTCCGACCCTGACGTCTTCCGAGCTGATCCCCCGCGCCGTCCTGTTCGGGTATCCCGAGCGAACCGCACCGACGCTTTCTCCCGACGGAAAGCGGATCGCGTATCTCGCACCCGCGGACGGCGCGCTCGCCGTGTGGGTGCGCACGATCGGTGAGCAGGACGATCGCGTCGTCGCGGCCGATCCGAAGCGCCCGATCCGCAACGCGTTCTGGGCCCCCGACGGGCTGCGCGTGCTCTACCTGCAGGACGCGGGCGGCGACGAGAACTTTCATCTCTTCGCCGCCGATCCCGCAGGCGGGAGCGAACCGATCGATCTCACGCCGTACGAGGGGACGCGCGTCGAGGTGCAGTCGATCGACCCGCATCGCCCCGAGCAGATGCTGATCGCGACGAACCGGCGCAACCCGCAGCTCTTCGACGTGTACCGGCTCGATCCGCGGACCGGCGAGACGGCGCTCGACACGGAGAACCCCGGCACGATCGCCGGCTTCGCCGACGACGCGCGGATGATCGTGCGCGCGGGGATCGTCCAGCACGCCGACGCCTCCTCCGAGCTGGTCGTGCGCGACGACGTCACCGCGCCGTGGCGCACGCTCGCGCGCTTCGAACCCGACGACGGGCTGCCGCAGCCGGTCGGGTTCACCCCGGACGGAACGGGCGTGCTCGTCGTCACGAGCGCGGACGCGAACGCGGCGCGCCTGGTCCGCTACGACCTCGCGAGCACGAACCGCACCGAGGTCGCCGGCGACCCGTCGTACGACGTGACCAACGTCGTCTTCTCGCCGAAGACGAAGACGCCGATCGCAGCTTCCGTCGTGCGCGACCGCAGCGCATGGATCGTGCTCGATCCCGCCTACGCGGACGACTTCGCGGCGCTCGCGCAGCAGGTCCCCGGCGACGTCGGGATCGACTCGATCGACCGCGACGATCGCACCTGGCTCCTCTCCTCGCTCGTCGACGCCGGCTCGCCGTCGTACTGGTCGTACGATCGCGCGACCCGGCACGCGACGAAGCTCTTCGCGACGCGCCCCGCGCTCGAGCGCTACACGCTCGCGCCGATGACGCCGATCACCTATCCCGCGCGCGACGGGCTGACGATCCACGGCTACCTCACCGTCCCCGCCGGCGTCGAACCGAAGGCGCTCCCCGCGATCGTCCTCGTGCACGGCGGGCCGTGGGCGCGCGACACGTGGGGCTACAACGGCACCGTGCAGTGGCTCGCGAACCGCGGCTACGCCGTGTTGCAGCCGAACTTCCGCGGGTCGACCGGGTACGGCAAGGCGTTCCTCAACGCCGGCGACCGCGAGTGGGCCGGCGCGATGCACAGCGACCTGCTCGACGCGAAGGCGTGGCTGGTCGCCCAAGGGATCGCCGATCCGGCGCGCATCGGGGTTATGGGCGGTTCGTACGGCGGTTACGCGACGCTCGCCGCGCTTGCGTTCAGCCCCGGCGCGTTCGCGTGCGGAATCGACATCGTCGGACCGTCGAACCTCAACACGCTGCTGGGCTCGATCCCGCCGTACTGGGAGACGCTGCGCGCGACGTTCACGCGCCGCATGGGCGAGAGCGAGGCGTTCCTGGCCGTGCAGTCGCCGCTCCACAAGGCCGACGCGATCTCGGTCCCGCTCCTCATCGGTCAGGGCGCGAACGATCCGCGCGTGAAGATCGCCGAGTCGGATCAGATCGTCACCGCGATGCGCACGCAGGGACTTCCCGTCACCTACGTCGTCTTCGAGGACGAGGGCCACGGCTTCGCACGACCGGAGAACGCGAAGCGCTTCAACGCCGCCGTCGAGGCGTTCTTGCACGACACGCTCGGCGGCCGTGCCGAAGCCCCGGGGCCGAACGAGACGATCGAGGCGTATCTCAAATAGCGCTCGAGTTCGAGATCGTCCCGAATCTGAGCGAAGGACGCGATTCGGCGGTGATCGACGCGTGCGTCGCGGCGATGGAGGGCGAGGGTGCGCGCGTCGTCCACCGCACGAGCGATCCGGTGCATCACCGCAGCGTGATCACCGCGGTCGGGCGCGCCTCGCAGGTCGTCGCCGCGGCGGTCGCGCTCGCGCGCGTCGCGCACGCCCGGATCGACCTGCGCACGCACCGGGGTGCGCACCCCCGGATCGGCGCGCTCGACGTGCTGCCGTTCGTCCCGCTCGGCGCAGCCACGCTCGACGATGCGGTGACGCTCGCGCACCGCGCCGCGGCCCGGATCTGGCGGGAGCTGGGGATCCCCTCGTATCTGTACGGCGCGGCGGCGAGCGCGCCGCACCGCGTCCATCTCGCCGATCTGCGGCGCGGCGGGTTCGAGGCGCTCGGCGCGCGGCTCGCCGACGATCCGCGCTGGGCGTTCGACTACGGTGAGCGTCCGCACGTCTCGGCCGGCGCGATCGCCGTCGGCGCGCGGCCGTTCCTGATCGCGTTCAACGTCGAGCTGGAGAGCGGCGATCTCACGCTCGCGCGGCACATCGCGCGCACGCTGCGCGGTTCGAGCGGAGGTCTGCGCACGCTCAAGTGTCTAGGCCTGCGGCTCTCGGACGATCGCGTGCAGATCTCGTGCAACCTCACCGACGTCGACGCCGTCCCGCTCTACCGCATCACCGAACTGGTCCGGCGCGCCGCCGCGCGCGCCGGGGTGCGCGTCGCACGCAGCGAGCTGATCGGTCTCGTGCCGCGGCGCGCGATCGAACGCACGGCCCGCGCCTACGAGGAACCGCGATGAGCGTCGCGATCGAATCGGAACGCCTGCCGATGGAACCGCTCGGCGAGGCACACCTCGATCGAGGAGCGTGCGGAAGCTGAGGTCGGCTACATGCTTGCGCACCGCTGGTGGGGGCGCGGCTCTGCGACCAATGCGGCGGCGCGCGGGCAACACACCCTCGATGCGCGTCGCGGAACGTGTGGGCCTAGCATTCGAACGCCCGATCGAACGATGGGGAAAAGCGGTCGCCGTCGATGCCGCCGACGCGCCGCGGTATGGAACCCGCGGCCGCTGCGCGTAGTACGCGAGACCATGGCATTTCGTCGACTCGTCGCGGCGCTCGTGATCGCCCTGTCGCTCTGCTCGCCTATCGGGCCGGCAGCGGCCCAAGCCCCGCCGGCCGACGCGCTCCAAGCCTCCGAGTCCCCGACGGGACAACTGCGCGTCCTCCCCAACGGGATGCGCATCGTCGTCGTCGAGGACCACGCCGCGCCCGTGGCTCAGGTGCAGATCTGGTATCGCTTCGGTGCGCTCGACGAGACCCCCGGAAAGACCGGGCTCGCGCACGCGCTCGAGCACATGATGTTCCGCGGGACGAAAGACCTCTCGAGCGCGGGGCTCGACGACATGGCCGCGCGCCTGGGCGCCGACGTGAACGCCGAGACCGAGAACGAGATGACGCACTTCTTCTTCGTCGTCCCGGCGAACCACGCCGAGACGGTGATGCGCGTCGAGGCCGACCGGATGCGCAACCTGCGCCTCGATCCGAACGACTGGAACCTCGAGCGCGGCGCGGTCCTCGAGGAGTACGCGCAGCGCCAGAGCAACCCGGTCAGCGCGTTCCTCTTCAACGTCAACCAGCGCGTCTACCCGAACTCGCGCCTGGGCGGGACGGCGCTGGGATCGAAGGCCGACATCGAGCGCGCGACGGTCGCCGACCTACGCACGTACTACGACGAATGGTATCGGCCCAACAACGCGACGCTCGTCGTCACCGGCGACGTCCACGCGAACGAGATCTTCGCCGCGGCGGAGCGCTATTTCGGACCGCTCGCAGCAAAGCCGCTCCCCGCGCGCCGGCAGTACGCGCTCCATCCCGCCAGCGGCGCGACCTACACCGATCAGGCCGAGTTTCCGTACACGATCCTCGACGAGGCGTACGCCGCGCCCGGTGACGCGAAGCCGTACGAGCACGACCAAGTGCGCAACGACGTCGCGATCGGCGCGATGTTCAACCCGCGCGGCCCGTTCCGCAAGGCGCTCGTCGAGAGCGGGCTGACGCTCGGCTACGAGCCCTCACCGCTCGAGGACCGCCGCGCCTCCGTCGTGCACGTCATGATGATCGTCGCGCCGGGCCACACCGTCGCCGAGGTCCGCACGGCCTTCGAGAAGACGATGGCGCAGGTGCTCGCCAAGGGGCTCGATCCCGACCTGTTCGCGGCCTCGAAGCGCGAGCAGATGGGCTCGATGGTCTACGCGCGCGACTCGATCGTGGGCCTGGGCGACGCGATCGGCTCGAACATGGTCTTCCCGGGCGATACCGATCCCTCGCAGTTCGGCAAGCTCTACGGCGCGATCACCCGTGACGAGGCGACCGCCGTGGCGCGCCGCGTCTACGCGAAGCCGAGCGTCGTCGCCGTGCTCGAGCCGACGACGACCGACCCGAACGCGTTCAAGCCCCCCTCCGGCGTGAGCGCCACCGTCAGCGACAACTTCGGCGACCGCAAGTCGAACGGGCCGCTCGTCCAGCCGGCCTGGCTCAAAGCCGATCTGGCGCAGCCTCTCGCGCTCCACAGCTCCGTCAACCCCGTCGTCTCGACCCTTCCGAACGGGATGCGCCTGCTCGTGCAGCGCGTTCCCTCGAACCCGACCGTCTTCATCCAGGGCGTCGTGCGCACGTCGCCGACCTTCGACCCGGCCGGAAAGGAAGGCGTCGGCGCGCTGACCTCGTCGATGATGGACTGGGGCAGTGCGAAGTATGACTACGACGCGCAGCGCAAGCTCGGCGACGACCTCAACGCCGATCTCTCGTTCGGGACCGCGTTCAGCGCGCACGGCCGCGCGAGCGACTTCGACACGCTGCTCGACGTCCTCGCCGACGACGTGCGCCATCCGATCTTTCCCGCCGAGCGTTTCAGCCTCGTGCGCACGCAGCTCGCCTCGGTCACCGCGCAGCACGCGCTGCAGGCCGGCTATCACGCCGAGCGCAGCTTCGCGGAGGCGCTCTATCCGGCCGGCGATCCGGCGCTGCGCGAGCAGACCGCCGACACGGTCAACGCGGTGACGCTCGACGACGTCAAGGCGTACTACAACCGGTACGTGCGCCCCGACCTCACGACGCTCGTCGTCGTCGGCGACGTCGATCCGGCCGAGGTGCAGCGCGCGGTCGCGGCGCGCTTCGGCGACTGGAGCGTGAGCGGGCCGACGCCGGAGACGCACTTCCCCGCGATCCCGCTCCCGCTCGCGCAGACGCGCCAGGTCCAGACCGCGACGCAAGACGTCTCGGTCCAGCTCGGCTCGCCCGCGCTCCCGCGCAGCTCGCCGGACTACGACCCGCTCACGCTCGCCAACGCGATCTACGGCGGCGGTTCGTTCGAATCGCGGCTCTTCCGCGAGGTGCGCGAGCAGCGCGGCCTGGTCTACAACGTCGGCAGCGCGCTGCACGCCGACCGCGACCGCGGCACGTTCACCGTCTCGTTCAGCGCGGTCCCCTCGAAGGTCGACGCCGCCGATGCGCTCGTGCGCAGCGAGCTGCGGCGCATGCAGACCCAGGACGTCAGCGCCGACGAGCTGGCGCGCGCGAAGACGCGCGTCGTCGCGCAGCAGCTCAACGCCGAACAGTCGACGTCGACGATCGCCTCCGATCTGCTCAAGATCGGGATGGACGACCTGTCGCCGGCCTACTACTCGACGCTCGCGCAGCGCTACGCCGGGATCACGCCGGGCCAGGTCCGCCAAGCCGCGCAAACGTGGTTCCATCCCGACAATCTGGTCGAGGTCCGCGTCGGACCGTAAAGGTGCGTCGTGCGGCGGCGTGACGTCCTCGCGCTCCCCGTCATCCTGACGGCCTCCGTCCCCGTCATGCTGAGCTTGTCGAAGCATGACACGGCGGATGGGCGATGGACGACGAAGGCGCCGCTCCCGCTCGGGCGCAGCGAGATCGCCGTCGCCGCGACGGACGGCGCGCTCTACGTCATCGGCGGCTTCGGCCCCGGCGGGCAAGCGCTCGTCCTGGCCTACGAGTTCGCGACCGACCGCTGGCGCGAGCGTGCGCCGCTGCCGCGGGGGCTGAACCACGTCGGCGCCGTCGGACACGGCGGGCGAATCTACGCCGCGGGCGGTTTCGCCGCCGAGGACGGACGCGCCGTCGGCGACGCGTACGTGTACGATCCGGGGACGGATCGTTGGAGCGCGCTGGCGCCGCTCCCGACGCCGCGCGGCGCGCCCGCGGTCGCGGTCCTGGCCGAACGGATCCACGTCGTCGGCGGGAACGCAGGCGGGAAGAGCATCGGCGCGCACGAGCTCTACGATCCACGCACCCGGCGCTGGTCGAGCGCGGCACCGCTACCACAAGGACGTGACCACCTCGGGCTGGTTGCGCTCGACGACCGGATCCACGCGCTCGCCGGTCGCATCGACACGTACGCGCACCCGACGAACCTCCACGATGTGTACGACGCGCGCGTGGATCGCTGGTCGGCCGGCCCACCGCTGCCGACCGCGCGCAGCGGCGGCGCCGCGAGCGCATACGAGGGCCGCGCGTACTACATCGGCGGCGAGGAGCCGCGCGGGACGTTCGTGCAGAACGAAGCGTACGATCCGCGCAGCGACGCGTGGAGCATCGAGACGCCGCTGCCGCAGGGCCGGCACGGCTTCGGTGCCGTCGCGGCCGGCGGGGCGCTCTTTGCGCCAGGCGGCGCTGCCGTCCCCGGCGGCTCCGGACAGACGACGACGCTGCTCGTCTTCACCCGCTGAGAAATGGCAGCGCTCGCCTGCGCAGCCATGCTCGCCGAGGTGCACGATGCACACCGGCAAGCCGCCGAGATGGTGCATCGGCGCGTTTGCGCGTGACTTCCGCTTCGCTATCCTACGACGCACGTGCCCCAGGGGCACCCCACCATGCGGCGCAGCGAAGCGAGGTCACATTTGCCCAAGGCGGCTTTCTCGGTTGATCCCACCCGCTCGATGTTCGATCAGGCCGTGCCTGGTCACAACCGTTGGCACCCGGATATCCCGCCCGCGAACGCGGTCCGTCCCGGCGAGTCGTTCCGCATGGAGTGTTTGGACTGGACCGACGGCCAGATCCACAACAACGACGACGCGAACGAGATCCGCGACGTCGATCTGACCAAGTGCCACGTCCTGAGCGGTCCGATCGCGATCAGCGGCGCCGAGCCGGGCGACATCCTGGTCGTCGACATCCTCGACATCGGGGCGTGGCCGACCGCGGGCGAAGGGAGCGAAGCCTGGGGCTACACGGGGATCTTCGCGCCGAACAACGGCGGCGGGTTCCTCACCGATCTCTTTCCCGAAGCGTACAAGGCGATCTGGGACTTCCATGGGATCGACACCACCTCGCGGCACGTCCCGGGCGTGCGCTTCACCGGGATCACGCACCCGGGACTCTTCGGCCCCGCGCCCTCGCACGAGCTGCTCGCGCAGTGGAACGCGCGCGAACGTGCGCTGATCGCGACCGCGCCCGACCGCGTCCCGCCGCTCGCGCTCCCGCCGCTCGAACAGCACGCGCTGCTCGGCACGCTCAAGGGCGCCGCGTTCGAGAGCGCCGCGCGCGAAGCGGCGCGCACGATCCCGCCGCGCGAGCACGGCGGCAATTGCGACATCAAGAACCTCTCGCGCGGCTCGAAGGTGTGGTTTCCCGTCTACGTCAAGGACGCGCTCTTCTCGGTCGGCGATCTGCACTTCTCGCAAGGCGACGGTGAGATCACGTTCTGCGGCGCGATCGAGATGGCCGGATGGATCGACTTCGGCGTCGACATCATCAAGGGCGGGATGGACCGCTACAACCTGCGCCAGCCGATCTTCAAGCCCGGCCGCGTCGAGCCGCGCTACTCCGAATGGCTGGTCTTCGAAGGGATCTCCGTCGACGACGACGGCAAGCAGCACTATCTCGACGCGACGGTCGCCGCGCGCCGCGCCTACCTCAACGCGATCGAGTATCTGAAGTCCTACGGCTTCACCCCCGAGCAGTCGTACATTCTGCTCAGCTGCGCCCCCGTCGAGGTCCGCATCGGCGGCCTGGTCGACATCCCGAACGCGTGCGTCTCCGTCGCGCTCCCGACCGAGATCTTCGAGCGCGACATCTACCCTTCGTAACGTGCCGCTCTACGAATTCGCGTGCAGCACCTGCGGCACGTTCGAACGCCGACTTCCGGTCGACCGTGCGGGTGAGCCGGCCGAATGTCCCGACTGCGCAGCCCCTTCGGCGCGCGTCTTCTCCTCCATCCAAGTACGCCGTCCGCTCGCGCCGTGGCAAGCCGCGCGCGAGCGCGACCGCGTCCGCGTCAAACACGCGCGTTCGGGCGAGCCGCGCGTCGAGCGGCGCACGCCGGCCGCCGAGCCCAAGCCCGACTGGCAGCCGCTCCACAACACCTACGGACACTCGCACGACCCATAGCGGACGATCTCCACGTTCCGCAACTTGGAGGAATTCATGTGGCATCGCAACGGTGCGATGGGTGCGGTTACCGCCCTCGCGCTCGTCGCCGTCCTGGTCAGCACGCCCGCCCCCGCCTTCGCCGGCCTCGAAGTCCCCACGGTCGATCTGCAATTCATCCTTACCCATGCTGCCGGCGGTGACGAGACCTCGCAGCCCGGGAACTCGCGCATCGACGGCAACGTGCGCGTTCAAGGCTCGGTGACCGAAGCCGTCGGCAACAACGTCTCGTTCTCGTACGATCATTTCACCGGCGGCGCGCTCGAGACCACGATCGGCCGCGCCATCGCACCGGACGGCACGCCGATCATCAACGGGAGCATCCACGACATCGTCGACGACTTCCGTGTCGACGCCACGATGCACCAAGCCTACGCGGAAGCCGGCTACTTCTATCGTCAACGCGCGTGCTGCCCGGGGATGACGGATCCGACGAATCTCGCCCCGGCGGACTGGCACGAGACCTATCTCACGCTCGGCTACGACACCATTCCCGTCGCGGCGCTGCACGGGACCGTCTTCAACTACTCGATCACCGGTCATCTGGTACCGCACCACGTCACGGAGGCCTATCTCGCCGGCCTCCCGGCCGGATTCACCGACAACAACCACGTCGAGACCGGCATCTCCCAGTCCGCCGGCCTCATGACCCCGGTCGACGTTCGTCACAAACTCTTCGTCGGCGGCTCGTACGGCTGGGGCGCGATGGATTACTTCGACAACGCGCCGTTCCCGTTCTACTACGTCAACGTCAACCTCGTCGCGAGGAAGGTCGTGAACAAGTACCTCAGTTTCACGGGCGTCCTCAACAATCTCGCCCAGCGCAATCAGGGCTATCCCTTCGCATCGCCGCAAGGCATCCACCGCGTCTTCTACACGCTCACCGCAGACGTCAAGATCGGACACTAACGTGACACCGCCCCCCGTCTCACGCCGCCAGGCGATCCTCGCCGTCTCCGGAGCCGCCGCGGGTGCGGCACTCTCCTCGATCGGCATCATCCCCAAGCCGTCGGCCGCCGCCGCCGCGACGATCAAGTTGGGCTGGCTCGGCGACCGCTCCGGCGATTTCGCGCTGATCGGGATCCAGAAATATCACGCGGCCCAGCTCGCGGTGAAGGAGATCAACGACAAGGGCGGTCTTCTGGGCAGACAAGTCGAGTTGATCGCACCCGACACGCAGTCGGACAACCGGCGCTATCAGGAGATGGCGCGCCAGCTCATCCTGCAAGACCAGGTCGACGTGATCCATGGCGGCATGACCAGCGCGTCGCGCGAGGCGATTCGTCCGATCATGGATCAGAACAAGATGCTGTACTTCTACAACAACCAGTACGAAGGGGGCGTCTGCGACACGTACACGTTTTGCACCGGCTGCGTTCCCGAGCACCAGGTGTTCACCCTGATACCGGGGCTCATCAAGAAATTCGGACCGAAGCTCTACACGATCGCCGCCGACTACAACTTCGGGCAGATCACCGCGAAGTGGGTTCGCCAGGTCGCCACGCAGAACGGCGGGCAGATCATCGGCGAGGAGTTCATCCCGCTGGACGTCGGACAGTTCAGCTCGACGATCGAACGCATCGAGAAAGCGAAGCCCGACCTGCTCGTCACGCTGCTGGTCGGTATCACGCAATCGGCGTTCTACGAGCAGCGCGTCTCCGCCGGGCTGAAGCTTCCGATGGCGACGACCGTCAACATGGCCCAAGGGTACGAGCACAAGCGCTTCAAGCCGCCGGCGCTCGAGAACATGTACGTCACGACGAACTACATGGAGGAGCTGACGAACCCCAGCGCGCGAGCCTTCGCCAAACGCTTCCGCGCGATGTTTCCGAACGACGCGTACATCGGCGAGGAAGCGGCGGCGGAGTACGAGGGGATCCACCTCTGGGCCGAGGGCGTGCGCCGCGCGAAGACGGCCGACAAGGACGCCGTGCGCAAGGCGCTCGAGACGGGCGTCAGCTTCAACGGGCCTTCCGGGCCGGTGATCCTCGATCCGAAGACGCATCACACGACGCGCAACCTCTTCCTCGTCCACGCCGACGCGCACCACAACATCCACGTGGACAAAGAGTTCTATCACGTCGCTCCGGACTGGCTCTCGAAGGATAAGGGCTGCGACCTTCCCGTCAAGCCCGACCAGACCCAGTACCAGCCGGCGTAATCCGATGGAGTTCGTCTCCGGCGCGTTCAACGTGCTCTACCAGTTCACGGACAGCTTTGCGCTGCTCGTGCTGGCCTCGCTCGGCCTGGCGGTCATCTTCGGGATGATGGGCGTCGTCAATCTCGCGCACGGCGAGTTGATCATGAGCGGCGCCTACGTCACGACCTTCCTCGCGAACAAGGGCGTCGCGCTGCCGCTCGCGATCCTCGTCGCGGCGGTGACGGCCGGGATCATCGGCGCCGTTCTGGAGCGCTTGATCGTCCATCGTTTGTACGGAAGACTGATCGATTCGGTGGTCGCGACGTGGGGGATCGGCCTGGTGATGAGCCAGGGGGCGCTCATCCTGTTCGGGCCGTCGATCCCCAGCGTCTCGACGCCCCTGGGCTCGTTCACGTTCGCCGGCTCGACGTACTCCTGGTACCGGCTCGTCCTGGGCGTGTGCGCCCTCGTGCTCCTGCTCCTCATGTACCTACTCTTCATGCGCACGAAGTACGGCGTGCAGGCGCGCGCGACGATCCAGAGCCCCGAGATGGCGCGGAGCCTGGGGATCGACACCCGCCGGATGTACACGCTCACCTTCGCGCTCGGCGCAGCGCTCGCCGGTCTCACCGGCGGGCTCTACGCGCCGACGACGACGGTCGTGCCGACCTTCGGCAGCGGCTTCATCGTCGAGGCATTCGTCACCGTGATCGTCGGCGGCGCGAACGTCCTGATCGGGACGCCGCTCGCCGGCGCGATCCTCGGCGGCGTCAACAGCCTGCTCGCCGGGTCGTACGGGACGTTCATCGCGCGCGTCGGTCTGCTGCTCGCGACGATCGTCGTGATCCGGGTCCTGCCGCGCGGGATCTCGGGCCTCGTCGCGCGAGGCCGATCCTGAGCGATGGCGTCCCGTCGATTCGCCACGCTCGAGACGATCGCGTTCGCGGTGCTGGCCTGTGCGCTGGTCGCCGCGCCCTTCGTCGTCTCGGCGTATCAGGTCTCCAACCTGATGTCGTTCCTTGCATTCACGCTGCTCTCGATGAGCCTCGCGCTGATCTGGGGATGCGTCGGCATCTTCAGCTTCGGCCAAGTCGCCTTCTTCGGGATCGGCGGCTACGCGTACGGCATCATCATGCTGAACGTTCAGCACCCCGAGTTCACCTTTCCGGCGCTCCTCGCCGCGGTGCTCATCGCCGGGGGCGCGGCGGCGCTCCTGGGCTACTTCATCTTCTACGGCGGCGTCAACGACGTTTTCGTCGGGATCACCACCCTGGCCGTGACGCTCGTCATCGAGACGTTCATGCAGCAGACCGCGGGCTCGCAGTGGCACGTCGGTCAGGCGCAGCTCGGCGGTTACAACGGGATGACCGGGATCCCGCCGCTCGCGCTGAGCGCGACGAACACGCTGGGGCCGGTGCCGCTCTACGTCTTCGCCGCGGTCGCCGTGATCGCGACCTACCTGCTGCTGCGCTTCCTGCTCGCGTCGCGCTGGGGACGGGGGCTGCGTGCGATCGAACAGCATCGCGAGCGCACCGAGAGCTTCGGCTACGACGTGCGCCTCATGCAGCTCGGGGCGTTCGCGCTCGCCGGCTGCATCGCGGGTTTGGGCGGCGCGCTCTACGCGATCTGGGGCGGCTACATCACGCCCTCGACGATGGGCCTCAGCGCCGCCGCCCTGCCCGTGATCATGGTCGCCGCCGGCGGCCGCAGCAGCCTCATCGCGGCGATGATCTCGACGCTGCTCCTGCAGTACTTCTCCCAGAGCCTCTCGAGCTCGGGGAGCCAGTACGCGCTGGTCATCCTCGGCGTGGTCCTCGTCGTCGTCGTCGTCTTCGTCCCCGACGGCTTCGTGGTCGCCCTCTTCCGGCTGGCCGCGCGGATCGGCGCGTCCTCGAAGCCGGTGAAGGGCTGACGCGCGTGGGCCACATCCTGAGCCTGCGCAACGTCTCCAAACGTTTCGGCGGCCTGCGAGCGAGCGACGGGATCGATTTGGCGCTCAACGCCGGCGAGCTGCGCTGCATCATCGGTCCCAACGGCGCCGGGAAGAGCACGCTCTTCAAGCTGATCATGGGACAGCTCGCCGTCAGCTCCGGCGAGATCTTCTTTCGCGAGGAGAACATCACCGCGCTCCCGATGTGGCGGCGCGCGCGGCGCGGGCTGAGCATCAAGATGCAGGTTCCGGGGATCTACCCCGATCTCTCGGCGCGCGAGAACCTGCGCATCGCCGCGCAGCTCCACGTGTCGCGCGCAGCGCTCCCCGAGGTGATCGAACGGTGGCTCACGCGCATCGGTCTTCTCGACGCGGGCGAGACGCCGGCGCGCTTCCTCTCGCACGGACAGCAGCAGTGGCTCGAGATCGGGATGGCGCTCTCCGCCGAACCCGCCCTCCTTCTGCTCGACGAACCGACGGCGGGGATGGGCCCCGAGGAGACGCGCGCGACCGGTGAGCTGGTCAAGTCGATCAACGCCGACGGTACGACGGTCCTGGTCATCGAGCACGACATGGAATTCGTGCGGCAGGTCGCGCAGCGCGTCACCGTCCTGCATTACGGACGCGTCTTCGCCGAAGGGAGCGTCGCCGAGATCGAGCAGCACGAAGACGTGATGCGCATCTACCTGGGAGCCGTCTAGGCGGATGGAGATGCTCAGCTTGCACGACCTCAGCGCGGGATACGGCCAGACCCAGATCCTGCGCAGCGTCTCCCTCACCGTCGAACCCGGCGAGATCGTCGCCGTTATCGGACGCAATGGGATGGGGAAGTCGACGCTGATGAAGGCGATCATGGGGCTCGTCCGCTGCATGGGCGGGACGATCCACTTCAACGGCGCCGACATCACCTCGCTGCAGACGCACCTGCGCGCCCGCGGCGGGATCGGCTACATCCCGCAGGGGCGCGGGATCTTCCCCGATCTCTCCGTCGCCGAGAACCTCGCGGTCGGGGAGCTGATCAACGCCCGCGCGGGCGCGAAGTCGCCCGACGTCGCCTACGAGTACTTCCCGCGGCTGAAGGAACGGCGCCGCCAGCGAGCCGGAACGCTGAGCGGCGGCGAGCAGTCGATGCTCGCCATCGGTCGCGTCCTCGTCGGCAAGCCCGACCTGCTGGTCCTCGACGAGCCCTCCGAAGGCGTGCAACCCAACATCGTCGCGCAGATCGGCGAGATCCTGCACCAGATCAACCGCGATCTCGGCCTGACCGTCCTGTTCGTCGAGCAGAACATCAATCTGATCCGGCGCGTCGCACAGCGCTGCTACGTGATCGACAAGGGCGACGTCGTCGCGCGCGTCGCGCGCGAACAGCTCGACGATGACGCCCTGCACAAGTACCTGGCCATCTGAAGCGATGCTTCACCCGAGGGAGACTCCGTTGTCCTGGACCGCCTCTTCGATCATGGCCGCACGCGGGCTCGCGCGCGGCCGCGTCGGCGATACGCACCACCTCACCGAGGAACGGCAAGGCGCGTATCACTACACGATCGGTCCCTACTCCGATCCGGTTCTACACGTCAAGCCGGGCGATCGCATCGTCGTCGAGACGCGCGATGCATTCGAAGGCGCGATCAAAGCGGAGACCGACCGGCCCAAAGATCTGCTGCGGCTGCCGTTTCTGAATCCGCAGAACGGTCCGATCATCGTCGAGGGCGCGGAGAAGGGCGACGCGCTCGCCGTGTACATCGAGTCGATGGTTCCGCGCGGCCCGCAGCCGCGCGGAACATGCTGCCTCATCGAAGAGTTCGGCGGGTTGACCGGGACGAAGTACACGGCCGTTCTCAACGCGCCGCTCCCCGAGATCGTGCGCAAGGTCGACGTCGACGAGCAGCACATCTTCTGGAGCGAACGCGTGACGCTGCCGTACCGCCCGCACATCGGGACGCTGAGCGTCTCGCCGGAGCTCGACTCGATCAACTCGCTCACGCCTGACGATCACGGCGGCAACATGGACCTCCCGGACATGGGGCCGGGCAGCATCACCTACCTTCCCGTCCGCACGGAAGGCGCGCGGCTCTTCATCGGCGACGGCCACGCGACCCAGGGCGACGGTGAGATCTGCGGCGTCGCGGTCGAGTACGCGACGACGACGACGATCGTCGTCGACGTGATCAAGGACTGGAACCTCGCCTGGCCGCGCCTCGAGAACGAGGACGTCATCATGGCGATCGGCAGCTATCGCCCGCTCGAGGACGCCGCCCGAATCGCCTACCGCGAGCTGGTGCGCTGGCTCGTCGCGGACTATGGCTTCGATCAGTGGGACGCCTACATGCTGCTCAGTCAGTGCGGCCGCGTCCGTCTCGGAAACGTCGTCGATCCGAACTACACCATCGGCGCGGCGATCGAGAAATCGATCATCGCCGGCGCCTGACCGGAAAGGACTTGGTCATGGCTCTGGTCTCCGAGCGAGTGGAGCCGCCGAAGCGGCGCTACAACAAGCTCGTCAGCAACCCGGTACTCGAAGACTACTCGCTCCGCTATGCGCCCAAATCGTTCCGGCGCTGGTCCGAATACGCCGTCGCCACGGCCGCCCTCGGCGGGATCGCGTACCTCGCCGACTTCGCGATCGGCGGCTCGATCACGATCAGCTCAGGCTTCACGAACGCGCTGTGGGCGATCATCATCGCCGGGATCGTCATCTTCCTCACGGGTCTTCCGATCGCGTACTACTCCTCGAAGTACAACATCGACATGGACCTGCTGACGCGAGGTGCCGGCTTCGGCTACCTCGGATCGACGCTCACCTCGGTCATCTACGCGTCCTTCACGTTCATCTTCTTCTCGCTCGAAGGCTCGATCATGGCGCAAGCCTTCAAGCTCTATTTCGGCATACCGCTCCCGGCCGGCTATCTGCTGGGCGCGTTGATCATCATCCCGCTCGTCGTCTTCGGGATGACGCTGCTCTCGAAGCTGCAGATGTGGACCCAGCCGGTCTGGCTGATCCTCATGGTCGCTCCCTTCGTCGCGGTTCTGATCAAAGAGCCAAGCTCGTGGAGCAACTGGCTCGGCTTCGCCGGGAACTCGCCGAGCGGCAGCGGCTTCAACCTGCTGCTTTGCGCCAGCGGCGCGGGCGTCGCCCTCTCGCTGATCGCGCAGATCGGCGAGCAGGTCGACTATCTGCGCTTCATGCCCGATCCGCCGGACCACGCGCAGACCGGCGGGAAGGGATCGTCGTCGGTGAAGTGGTGGTTCGCGGTCCTCGCCGCCGGTCCGGGATGGGTGATCCTGGGCGTGCTCAAGCAGCTCGGCGGCTCGTTCTTCACGGCGCTCGCGGTGAAGCACGGCGTCGCGCTCGCGAACGCCAACGAACCGATCCAAATGTACGTGGAGGGCTTCAAGGCGATCTTCGCGAGCCCCGCGGCCTACCTCGCGCTCGCGACCTTCTTCGTGATCCTCTCGCAGATCAAGATCAACGTCACGAACGCCTACTCGGGATCGCTCTCGTGGTCGAACTTCTTCGCCCGCTTCCTCCACGTCCACCCCGGACGGGTCGTGTGGCTGCTGCTCAACGTCGGCATCGCGCTCGCACTCATGGAGTTCGGCGTCTTCGGGTTTCTCAACTCGGTTCTCGGCTTCTACTCCAACGTCGCTATCGCGTGGATCGGTGCCGTCGTCGCGGACCTGGTCATCAACAAGCCGCTGGGGTGGAGCCCGCCGTACATCGAGTTCAAGCGCGCGCACCTCTTCAACTTCAACCCGGTGGGATTCGGCTCGATGGTCGTCGCATCCGCAATCTCGATCGTCGCGTTCTTCGGTCTGCTCGGCCCCGTGCTGCAAGCGTTCTCGACATTCGTCGCGCTCGGCGTCGCGTTCGTGCTGAGCCCGATCCTCGCGGTCGTCACCAAGGGCAAGTACTATATCGCGCGGCCCGACTCGAGCGGCGCGGTCGTCGCGCCGGAAGGAGTCGCGGAATGCACGCAGTGCAGCTTCTCCTACGAGAAGCCGGACATGGCGCACTGCCCCTTCAATGCGGGCGCGATCTGCTCGCTGTGCTGCAGCTTGGAATCCTCGTGTCATGACAGCTGCAAAACGGCGATCGTTCCCGCCTAACCCATCCATCAACGAACTATCGGAGGCTCCTGGTTTGTCCCCTCTGGCGACCTATCTCACGCGGGGCTCGGCGGCGTTCGCCGCCGCAGCCTCGCTCGCGTTTCTGAACGTGCAGCCCGCGCGCAGCGCGCCCTTGACCGAGATCAACTTCTCGGAGGCCGTTCACAACCTGGGCTACATCGATCTCTACGTCGGAATGCACGCCGGGATCTTCAAGAAGCACGGTCTCGACCTGAAGGTATCGGCCGCGGGCGGCGATACGCAGACCTTCGCCGCCGTACTGGGAGGATCGGCGCAATTCGCGATCGGCGATCCGACGATGGTGGAGATCTCGCGCGAACACGGCGGCCCCGGTGAGGTGATCGGGACGGTCGTGCAGCGCGCCCATTACTTCGCGGTCGCGAGCCATGTCCCCAAGATCACGAACCCCAAGCAGTTCAAGGGCCTCACGATCGCGACGTCGCCCGACCCCAACACGAACTACAGCGTCACGAAGAAGCTCCTGCAGGACGCGGGGCTGCAGATCGGTTCTGACGTCAAGATGCTCCCGGTCAATCCCGGGACGGAGATCGCCGCGATGCTCGCCGGCCGCGCCGATGTCGCGATCGCGTATCAGCCCGGCGTCGCCGAGGCCGAGGCGCAGGGCGCGAAGATCGTCTTCGACTTCTCGAACTCGATGGGGCCGTTCTGCAACACCGGGATCATGACGCTCCCCGACTACGCCAAGGCGCATCCCGACGTCGTGCACGCGCTGCTCGCCTCATTCGAGGAAGCCGACCGGATGGTGTACTCGAATCCGGGGTACGCCAAGCAGGTCGCGCGCGAGGAGTTCCCGGAGCTGCCGGCCACGGTCGTAAACCGCGCGATCGACGAGGAAATCGAGTACAAGATCCCGGCGCAATCGGTCGTCGTCGAACAGAACCAGTGGACGACGCTGATGGCGATGCAGAAATACCTGGGCAACGTCAAGAACGTGCTGCCGACCTCGCAGGTCGTCAACAACACCTACGCTGAGCAGGCGCTCAAGGCGATGCCGCACACCCACTGATGGGGACCCTTCGTCAGAACGCCGCGATCCTGGCTTGCCAGGTCGCGCTCGCCGTCGTCTTTCTGGCCGCATGGCAGTTCGCGACGGCCCATGCCGCGGTGAGCACGTTCCTGTTCGGCTCGCCGAGCGCGATCTGGGACTCCGTCCGTTCCACCGTCGAGGACGGCTCGCTGGCGCGGGACGTCGGCGTGACCGCCCTCGAGACGTTCCTCGGGTTCCTGATCGGGAACGTCGTCGGCATGGTGATAGGTCTGCTGCTGTGGTACTCGCGCTTCATCGCCCGTGTGATCGAGCCGTTCGTGCTGGCGCTCGGCTCGATCCCGATCATCGCCCTGGCCCCCGTCGTCATCATCTGGCTGGGAACGGGACTCGCCTCGAAGGTCGCGATGTCGACGCTCTCCGTCGTCGTGGTCGCGCTGGTGACCGCCTACAAGGGCGCGACGAGCGTCGACGCCGACTACCTCACGCTCCTGCGCGCGCTGGGCGCCTCGAAGAACCAGATCTTCCGTAAACTGATCATCCCGGTCGCGATGACCGACATCTTCGCCGGGCTGCGCCTGAGCGTCGGCTTCGCGCTGGTCGGCGCGATCGTCGGCGAGTTCATCTCCTCGTCCGAGGGGCTCGGACACGCCATCTTCAAGGCCGGCAGCCTCTACATGATCTCCGCGGTGTTCGCCGCGCTGCTCGTCACGATCGCGCTCGCGCTCTGCATGACCGCGATCGTCGGGCGGCTCGAACGCATGCTCATGCCGTGGTCCGAACCACGGTGATCTCCACCGACAACCCCGAGGTAGACAGATTCCGATGACTTCCGATACCACACACCCGCCACGGCAACGCATCCCGAAGGGCGAGGTCAAGTACGCGCTCTCCAACCGGGAGACGTTCGTCGCCGAGATCACGCCGGGCGAGGTCTTCGAGGTCGAGACCGAGCTCAACATCGGCGGTCATCTGATCCATTCGCTCGACGAGCGTCTCACCGAGCATGACGTGACGCTTCCGTTCGTCAATCCGGCGACCGGGCCGATCCGCGTGCGCGGCGCGAAGCCGGGCGACATGCTGACGGTCGAGGTGATCGACGTCGGCGTGCACGGGATCGGGTACACCGCCCTGTGGCCCGGGGTCGGGATCTTTCCGGACTGGGTTCGGCGCAAAGAGTTCGGCGTGCAGAACCGCAACGTCCGCGTCGAGGACGGGATCGTCCATTGGAGCGAGTCGATGAAGCTCGAGGCGAAGCCGATGATCGGCGTCATCGGGGTCGCCCCGGTCGCCGGCGGGGTTCTCACGATCGACAACGGAACGCACGGCGGGAACCTCGACATCCAGGAGGTCACCAACGGCAACCGGATCTCGTTCCCGGTCTACCACGAGGACGCGTTCCTGTACGTCGGCGACGTCCACGCGCTTCAGGGTGACGCGGAGTGCAACGGGATGGGCGCGATCGAGATTCGCGGTCACCTGACGCTTCGCGTCACGCTCGAGTCCGCCCCGAAGAGCATGGTGTGGCCGCGTATCGAGACGCCGACGCACCTTTGCGCGATCGGATGCGCGCGTCCGCTCGACGACGCGCTCCGGATCTCGTTCGAAGAGATGGTCCGCTGGCTCGAAGAGGACTACGGCATCCCTCCGAACGAGGGCTACATGCTCCTGGGCCAGATCGCCGAAGCGCGCTGCACGCAGATGGTCAACCCGAAGTACACGTACGTCTGCAAGGTCGCGAAGCGGCACCTGCCGGAGCGGCGTCGGCCGACCTAGCCGCGTTTCCCTGGTCACCCTGAGCTTGTCGAAGCGCGACGCTGCGATGTCCTCGACAAGCTCGGACGAGCGGCTGCGCCGCGCCCTTCGACAAGCTCAGGGTGACAGATCGCTCGCGATGTTGTCACGCTGGGGTTGTCGACGCGCGGCGCCACGGCGTCGGTGTTAGAGCCCGAGCCGCTCGAGCATCGGCGGCCAACGATGCTTCCAGGGCCGCGCCTCCTCGAAGCGAGCCGCGGCCCGGAGCACCAGCGCATCGCCCAAATGCCGACCGACGATCTGCAGCCCGATCGGCAGGCCGTCCTGCGTCCATCCCGCCGGCACGCTCGCCGCGGGATGGCCGGTCAGGTTGAACGGGTAGGTGAAGTGCAACCACTCGAACTGATCGACGGCGCGTCCCTCGATCGTGGTCGGGCCCTGGATGCCCACCTCGAACGGCGGGACCGCCAGCGTCGGCGTCAGCAGCAGATCGTAGTTGCGCATGAACCGCCACATCGCGTTGTTCACCGCTTTGCGCGTGAGGATCGCATCGGTCAACTGCTCGGCGGTCCAGTCGGTCTCGACCAGCTCGCGCAGGTGCGGCATCATCTTGTCGCCGAGCTGCCGCGCCATCGCGCGCATCCCGCGCAGGTCGCTCTCGCGCACGACCATCCCCCAGAAACCCTCGTAGGGGTTCTCCCAGCCGGGGTTCGCCTCTTCGACGACGCAGCCGAGGTCGCGCTCGAACACCTTCACCGCGTCGCCGACGATCGCGCGCACGCGCGGATCGACCGCCGCATAGCCCCAGTCGGCGCTGTACGCGACACGCAGTCCTCGCAGATCGCCCTCGAGCGAGCGCATCCAGTCGAAGCCCGCTTCGTACGGCAGCGTGCGTGTGTCGCGGTCGTCGGGGCCGGCGATCACGGAGAGCATCAGGGCACCGTCGGCGACGGTGCGCGTCATCGGGCCGATGTGCTCGAGCGCCTCCCAGCTCGAGACGCCCGGATACCGCTCGTCCTTGACGCCGGGGTAGAGCGGGACGCGCCCCATCGAAGCCTTCATCCCGAAGAGGCCGGAGAACGAGCTCGGGATGCGGACCGAGCCGCCCCCGTCGCTGCCGAGCGCGATCGGCCCGATCCCGCTCGCGACGGCGGCGCCGGAGCCCGCGCTCGAACCGCCGGGCGTGAGATCGGTGTTCCACGGGTTGCGCGTCGCCGGGAAGACCGGATTGTGCCCGACGCCGCTGTAGCCGAACTCGGGGACGTTCGTCTTGCCCAGGATGATCGCGCCGGCGTCTTTGAGGCGCTCGACCACGACGTCGTCCTCGTCGGGGACGAAGTCGGCGTACGCCCACGAGCCGCCGACGGTCTTGATCCCTTTCGTCGCGATCAGGTCCTTGACGCCGAAGGGCACTCCCGCCAGCGGGCCGACGTCCTTTCCGGCGAGGATGTCGCGCTCCAACTGCGCGGCTGTCTCCCGCGCGAGCTCCGGCGTCGGCGTGCAAAACGCGTGCAGCTCGGGCTCGAGCCGATCCATGCGCTCCAGCACCGCCTCGACGACCTCGACGGGAGAGATCTCTTTGGCGCGAACCTGCGCGGCCAGCGTCACCGCGTCGGTGCGGCAGATCGCGTTGGCATCCGAGAGCATCATTGGGCGAGCAACTCCTTGAGCTTGGCATCGACGAAGGCGACGTCGGCGGGGCTCGTCCCCGGGCCGCCGGCAAAATGTCCCCAGATCGAGGGGATCGGGATCAGCTCGGCGTTCGGCATGTGCTGCACCTCGAACGCGCTGTCCTCAGGGGGGAAATAGAGATCGGTCTGCCCCGGCATGACGTACGCTCGGGCCGTGATCGCGCCGAGCGCCTTCGTGAGGTCGCCGCGATACAGCTCGTTGTCGCTGATGTCGCCGTGCTGCCACGTCCACAGCATCGCGAGCAGATTGTTCGCGTCCTTCGGTAGGAAGAAGCCCTCCCAGAAGGCGACGAGGAAGTCTTCGAGCGAGGAGTACCCGAGCGCCTCGAGATCGAGCTTATCGCGGTAGAACGCCTGAGAGAAACCCCAGCCGGCGTAGACCCGCGCCATCGCGCGAAGCCCCCTCGCCGGCTTCTCGCGATACCAGCCTTCGTTCCACGCCGCGTCCGCCGTGAGCGCGGCCTTCACGCCCTCGAGAAACACGAAGTTGTGACGCGAGCATTTGGCGGAGCCGCAGAACGGCGCGATGCGCTCGACCATCTCCGGATAGAGCGCACCCCAGTGAAACGTTTGGAGCGCGCCCATCGACCAGCCGGTGACGAGCCGCACGCGGCTCACCCCGAACTTCTCGGTGACCAGCCGATGCTGCACGCGGACGTTGTCGAACGCCGTCACCCGCGGAAAGCGCGGACCGTCGTACGGTTCCGGGGTGTTGCTCGGCGAGCTGGAGAGCCCGTTGCCCAGCATGTTGGGGATGATGATGAAATACTCGTCGGGATCGAGCGCTCTTCCCGGGCCGACGAGCCATTCGTTGTCGTAGTGCTGTCCCGAGTACCACGTCGGGTAGACGATCACGTTGTCCTTGGCGGCGTTGAGCTTGCCGAACGTCTTGTAGGCGAGCTTGCAGCCGCGCAGCGTCGCCCCGTGCTGAAGGCGGACGTCACCGAGCTCGAAGATCTGATAGTCGACGGTCATGGACGAAAGCTTTCCTAGGACTGCGTGGGCAACGGTTTCGCGGCACTTTTCCCGCGGGTCGCAAGGGCGATGATCCAGTACGCGAGGCCGCCGACCACGGCCGCCGCGATCGCGGTCGAGAGCTGCGGCGCGAGCTTCTCGACGAGGAACGCGACGAGCGAACCGACGGCCCACGACGCGAACGCAGCGGGACGCCAGTCGTGCGTGATCTCCGCTCCCCGGCGCACCACGTACTGATCGACCAGAATGATCGCGCCGATCGGCGGCACCACGATACCGAGCAACGACAGCCACTGGATGAAGAACGCCCAGACGTTCCCGGCGGCCACCGCGATCCCGAGCGCGCCCAGGACGATCGCCAGCACGCGCATGTGATTGCGCAGTATCCGCGACCACCCGGTGGCCGAGTTGTACAGGCAGTGCGAGCACACCGAACCGAGGTTGAGATAGAGGAACGCGAACGCAAGGATGCTCAGCCACGCGATCTGCTTGCCGTTGATGTAGCCGAACATGTTGTCCGCTCCGAACGGATTCGCACCCGGCTTCGCGAGCGCGGCGGTCATGATGCCGCCGACGAGCATGGCGATCAGGTTCGCGAACGGGAACGCGCTGAACGTGGCGAGCAACGAGCTCTTCGTGTCCTTCGCCCAGCGATTGAAGTCGGCCGTGACCGTACCGGCATCGATGAACAGCGCGAGCACGACGGTCAGCCCCGCTCCGAGCGACATCGGCGCCGCCGCGTTGCCGCCCGGGTACGCGAAGATCGCGTGCCACGTCGTCGTCGACGCCGCGTCGAACGCAACCCACACGCCGAGCAGCACGAAGAGCGGAACGGATATCATACCGATCCAGTGCAGACCCTTGACCCCCACGAAGGTGATCGCGATGTAGAGCAGCCCCGCTATGATCGTCATCACGACGTAGTTGAGATGATAGGTGGTGCTGATCAGATTGCCGGTGATGCCCGTCTGAACCGCGTACCAACCGAGCAAGAGCGTGGAAAGCAGGCCGGAGGCGACGACGTATCCCTTCCGTCCGAACACGATGCTGGCCAAGAGGCCGAAGTTGAGTCCTTTGCGCGTGCCCAGCACGCCCAGCGATCCGACGTAAGCGAACATCAGCAGGTTGCCGATGATCATCGCCGCGAGCGCTCGACCGAATCCCATGCCGATCACGAGCAGCGATCCCGTCATCGCGCCGGTGATGATCATCGGGAATCCGAGCCACACCATGACGACGGAGAACGTGCTCCGCCTGGCTGCGGCCGGAACCGGTTTATGCTCGTACTCCTCGCCGAGAATATGGTCGACGCGCTCCTCGACGACTTCGGCGTCGCGTCGTCCGGGCGGGGATTCTGTGACCGTGGCCATCGTGAATGTGCATCCCCCACGTTGTGATCGTTCGATCCCACGACGATAGCGATGCAGCACGATCGATCTCAACGGACGCCTGCACCACGTTGCGCGACGCGCGCGGTGCAACATGCACCTCCGAGCACGCACATCGATGCGCCACAAGGATGAACGTCGTCGGCGACGTCTTACCGTTCGCTTAACGTCCGATGCCGCGCACTGCCGTATCATCGGACGCACGAATCGAGTCGGATCAAGCGAACTGGGGAATGCCTGTATTGACCACGAGAGTTGCCCATCTCATCGCGAGGCCGGCAAACCGGAACCTCAAACGTCAACTCACGTCCCTCATCTTCTCGAAGCACGGTCACGTCGAGATCGTTTCGCGTGCAGCGCGCATCGTCGAGGCACCCGTCGCACTCTGGGATACCCGCGGCACCGGGCTCGCCTTCGCCGGCTTCTGCGAGTCCGGCGTCTCGCGGCTCTCCGCTTCCTTCGAACGACTTCGTGATGCGGCGCTCGCCTCACGCGAGCCGCAATTCGTGAGCACCGACGTCCTGCCGCATGGCGCGTTCGCCATGGCGATTCACGACGACCACGGCGCGATCGCTTTTCTCCTGGTCGGTGCGTCCGAAGCGTGCGATCATGCCGAAACGGCGGAAGCCGCTGAGCAGATCGCCGGCATCGTACTGTTCGAGTTCTTGCGTCAGCGAACGGTTCAGTCGACGGAGGAGCGTCTCGGCAACTCGGTGTTCCACGAACTGCTCGACCCGGAGAACCAGACGCCGGAGCTGCTGGAGCGGATCTCCGGACGATCGCGCCTGCTCGGCTACGACCTGAGCGGCGCGTATTGGGTCGTCGTCGTCGAGAACGCGGCGCAAGGCCCGGATCCGGCGGCACGCGAGATGCTCCGCGGCGCCGTGCAGACCATCGCCCGCGCCTTCCGAGGCGCGATCAGCATCGAACGCGATCACGGTACGGTGCTTCTCCTCGCGCAGGCTTCCGTCGGCCGCGGCGCGCTCGACAAGCTGCACGGCCTGCTCAGGGCCGTCATCGCAACCACGGCGAAAGACTCATGCCCGCTCCTCGTCGCCGGGTTGAGCGAGAGCAGCGTGACCGTCGGGCAAATCGCGGCGGAAGTGGAGCGCGTGCGCTGCAGCATCGAGCTGAATCGCAAGCTGGAGAACCGCGAGATCGTCGTGCTGCAGCGTACGCTGCGTCCGTATCGGCTGCTCATGGCGGTACGTGAGAAGCAAGAGCTCCTCGACTACTGGAGCGAAACGATTCGCGAGCTGTATCAGTACGACACGTTGAATCGAGGCTCGCTGATCCAGACCCTCGCCGTCTTCTTCGAGTGCTGCTCGAACGTCATCGAAGCCTCACGGCGGTTGTTCATCCACCGCAACACGATGAACCGGCGCCTGCAGCGCATCGAGGACATCCTGGACGCGAGCCTCAGCGATGCCGAGACGCTCTTCCGCCTTCAGCTCGCTCTGCGCGTCCACGAGATGGTGCTCGCCCAAGGCCTGCTCAAGTGAGACGCGGCCTCGCGCTGCTGGCGGCCACCGTCGCGCTGCTGCTCGCCGTGAAGCTCTTCGGACGCCTCTCGCATCCGCTCGGCATCCGCGCGTATCACCTGTGGCTGATCGGCGGAGTCCTCTATCTCGTATGCTCGCTCTCCGTCCTGCTGGAGGCGCCGGTCCGCCGAATCCTGCGTCGCGTCGCTTCGCGCCTCTTCGGCCGCCGCATCGCTAACGATCCCGAGATCACGCGCGCCGCAGGCCGCCTGGGATGAGCGCCTTCCTCAACGGAAGGCTCGGAGACCCGTACCTGGGTGAGCTGCTGCTGCAGCTCCATGCCGACGCGTTGACCAGCGCGCTCGCCCTGAGCCGAAGAAAAGAACATGGGCTGATCTACCTGCAGCACGGCGAGATCGTCGACGCTCAGGCGACGAGCGCGCGCGGCGGAGGGGAAGCGTTGCGGGGTTCCGCTGCGCTCTACGCGATGATGGCGTGGTCGTCGGGCTCCTATGAGGTGTTGACCGCGCCGGGCCTGCACGAGCGCACGATCTCCGCATCGTTCGAGGATCTGCTGCTCGAAGCGAGTCGCAGACTCGCCGATTGGGACGACGTGCGCAAGCGACTGCCTGCCGCCGACACGATCCTCGGGATCGACGCCGGGTCGATCGGCGTGATTCGTTCCCGCTTCTCCTCGGTCGAGCTTTCGGTACTCGAACAAGCCGCGAAGCGCCAAACGGTTCAAGAGATCATCGACGAGAGCAAGCTCGGGACCGCGCTCTGCGGCCAAGCGATCTTGCGGCTCCTCTCGATCGGCCTCTTGCGCGTCGAGCTGAGCGGAAACGTCCAGCGCCTCTTCGATTGCGATCCGCGGACGATCTTCCCGGTCCGAGAGCCGCTCTGGCGCGGGATGCTCGCCATGCTCAACCCGATGCGCGAACTTCCGAACACGAGCGATCCGCTCGTCGCGAGCGTCGATGCGCTCGCGGACGGTCGAACCAGCGTCTACGACATCGCCCGCCGGCTCGGGGTCGGTGAGGAGCAGGTGCTCTCGGCCATCGATCACCTGGCCGCCTCGCGGTGCATCCATCTCCGTGCGATGCGCCCGCACTAGGGGAACGCCGCGATGACGCCGCCGCCGTTCGGGCCGTGTCTTGCGATCGTCGTCCTTGCGGCCGCCACGATCTGCACGACGCTCTTTTCCTTTGCCTTTCAGGCTCGTCACTATCGCACCGTCCCGCTCACGTTCGACTACTTCGTCACCGTGGGCCGCGCAGCGCCGATGTGGCTCGTGCGCTCGAGCGTCGTCAACTCGTGGATCTGGCCGGCGACGATCCTGGTCTCCTCCGAGGTCGGGTTCGAGTACGGCCTCTCGGGACCGCTCTGGTATGCCGTCGGGGCGAGCGTGCAGCTCTTCGTGCTCGCATTCTTGGCGGACCGGGTCCAGCGCTCGCCGCTGCAGCTGCGGACGTTCGACTTCTTCCGCATTCGCTTCGATGCGAGATACCATCGCACGCTCGTCGCGTACGCGTTGACGACCTCGCTGCTCGTCTGCTGCATGGCGACGCAGGGCGGTGCGATCGTGCTCTCGGCGTTCACCGGGATCGACGTTCGCGTCGCCGCGCTGCTCGTGCCGCTGACGTTCACGCTCTATACGGCGATCAGCGGCCTGGCGTTGACGCTCGCGACCGATCTGATCTATCTCATCGTCACGGTCGTCGGTCTCGCGATCCTCGTCCCGATGATCTATCACCACGTCGACGTCGATCGCGTGTACGCCTCGCTCAGCGCGTTCGCACCGGACCGGCACATGCTGACGCTGACCTCGCCGGAAGGGCTGCTCTTCGGGACGATCAACTTCGTCTCGCAGCTCGGCACCGTGCTGGTCGACCAGACGTATTGGCAGCGGGCGATCGCGTCGCGCCGTGGCGAGGCGTGGCGCTCGTTCGTCGCTTCCGCGCTGCTCTGGCTGCCGATTCCGCTCGTCGTCGGAACCGCGCTGGGCGTCGTCGGCGCCGCCATGCACGAACAGGTCGCCGCACACGATGCGATCGCACCGCTGACCGTCATGACGCTGCTCGGGGTCCCCGGCGTGCTGCTCTTCCTCGCGATCATGATGGCCGTCGTGCTCTCGACGGGCGATTCGACGATCCTTGCCGCGGCAACGCTCGTCGCGACGGATCTCTATCGCCCCGGCCAGGTCGGCGCCGCTACCGAGCGCAAGCGGCTGCGCGTCGCGCGCATCGCCGCGGGTGGGTGCGGGATCGTCGTCGCGCTCATCACCTGCGCGCTGCTCTCGCTGCATCTTCCGATGTCCTGGCTGTTCATGGCGATCGGCATCTTCGTCTCGTCGGCCGTCCCGGCGGTCATCTTCGGGGTCGTCTGGCCGCGCATGACGAGCAGCGCCGCGTTCTGGAGCACGATCGGAGGCTCCGGTGCCGGTATCGCGGCCTGGATTCTGGCGACGTTCGTCTATGCCGGGCACGTCGATCTCGCGGCCTCGAGCCGCCTGCAGCCGATGTTCGTGGGGAATCTCGCCGTCGTCGTGGTGAGCGTCACGCTCGCCGTCGGGATAAGCGTGGGGCGCCCGAGCTCACGCTCGGACGCCCCTTTGGCGCTCTCACCGCGACGCGGCTAGGCCGCGTTCACGCGCTCACTCGTGTCCGACGGGTTTCGGCGGGCACGACCGGCCGCCGAGGATCACCTTCGAGAACGCCGGCTGATCCTTGGTCGGGAACGGCACCTTGCCGCCGCCCGAGGGCGGGACGCAGTCGTACGAGAGCAGGTACGCCATGATGTCCGCGTACTGCTCGGGCGAGAGCGAGCCCGGCGCGCCGAGCGGCATCTGCGTCGTGACGACCGAGCGCGTCTGCGAGAGGGTGAGGTGCGCGCGCGCGAAGCTCGCGCCGGTCAGCGCCGGCGCAGAGACGCCCTGCAGCTGCGCCCCGTGGCAGCTCACGCAGCTCGTCTCGAAGGCCTTCTGCCCCGCCGCGACCTGCGCTGGAGTGTACGGCGCCGAACCGACCGACGCCGGGAGGTTCGCGTTCGCGGTCGCCGTCCCGCTGACGGCCTTCTGCCCTTCCGTCGTGTTCGCGATCGGCGAGGAGACCGGGCCGAGGCGATACGCGGTCATGACGCTGCCCTTGGCGTGCGGCACGTTCGGCGTCTGCTGGTTCCCGGCCTCACCGCTCAGCACCGAGACGTACTCCTGGCCGCCGACGCGATAGATGCTGATCGGGGCGACGATCGACGCGCCGGTGTTCCCCGTCCACAGCACGGAGCCGGTCTTGGGGTTGAGCGCGTAGACGTTGCCGCCGACGTCGCTGGTGAACGCGATCCCGTTCTGGGTCAGCGTCACGCCGCCCTCACCTGGATACGGGAACGGGCGAATCCACGCGACCTTCCCGGTCGCCAGGTCGATCGCGGTCACCTTGCCGGTCGCCTTCTGGCGCTTCGGCAGCGGGCCGCCGGTGTACGGCTGACCGGGGATGTACTGCGGATCGGTCGTCACGAGCTTCCACGTCGCGCACTCTTCGGTGCTCGGGATCAGGAAGAGGTTCGTGTTCGGATCGTACGAGCCGCCGTTCCACTCGATCCCGCCGCCGTGGTTCGGGCACGCGAACGTCCCGCTCGGCGAGGGCTGCGACTTCAAGATCCCGGTCTGGCGGTCGACGGCGAGGCGATAGATCAGCTTGCCGCTCGCGCGGTCGAGGATGACGAAGTTCCCCGCCTTGTCGCCTTCCGCGACGAGATGACGCGTCGCGCCGCCGACCTTACCGTCGAACAGCACCGGCGGCATCGAGGGATCGTCGTCGTGCGTGTCGTCCCGGGTGAGCTGATAGTACCAGTTCACCTTCGGCTTGTTGCCCGCGATCGCGAGCGAGACGACCGAGTTGGTGTAGAGGTTCGCGCCGCCCTTGCGCGCGGTGTCGACGAGATCGGGTCCGGGATTTCCGGGCGCGACGAAGACGGTGTCGGTCGTCGGGTCGACCGTCAACCCGCTCCACACCGGCGCGCCGCCGTGCTGCCAGGAGTTGCCGGGCCAGGTGTTGTGCCCGGGGACGCCCGGACCGGGGACGGTCTGCCAATCCCAGAGCTTGTGCCCGTCCTGGGTGCTGAAGCCCATGACGTGACCGATGCTGCCGGTGTCGCCGCCGGCGGTGCCGAGGATGACCTGGTTCTTGTAGACGTACGCGGCCATCGAGAACCACGTGTTCGCCGTCGACGCATACGGCGTCGTCGGGCAGCCGTTCACGTTCCAGGCCTGTTTTCCGGTGTTCGCGTCGAGCGCGATGACGCGGCAGTCCTGCGTCGCGAGGAAGACCTTGCCGTCGGCGAGCCCCACGCCGCGGTTGACGGAGTAGAGCAGCACGTAAGCGGGGTTGTACGGGAACTGCCACTTCAGCTTCCCGGTGGCGGCGTCGAGCGCGAGCACGTTGTCGTGCGGCGTCGCGAGATACATCGTGCCGTGCCACTCGATCGGCGCGGACTCTTGCTCGCCGTCGTCCGCGACCTGCGTCGACCACGCCTTCGTCAGCGTGCGCACGTTCTGCGGCGTGATCTGCGAGAGACCGGTGATGCGGTTGTTCTCGTACGTCTTCCCCGGCAGCACCCAGTCGTCGTTCTCGGTCGCGGCACCGTCGAGCGCGGTCGCGTCGGGGCCGCCGGGCGACGCGCCGCCCGCATCGGCGACGGCAGCCGTGCTCGCCGCGGGATCCGGCGAGGACGTCGCCGTCGCGGTCGACGATGTCGCTCCGCTCGACGAGCAGGCAGCGAACGAAAGGGCACAAAGCAGCGCCATCGCCGTGGCGCGCAGCAAAGGTTGTCGCAACGAAATTCTCCGGAAAGCGCACGGCCGCGCCGCTGTCCGCAGCGCGACACGCCTCCACTTCATAAGCGAGACAGGTCGGGCGGGACACCGACATCTGTCGTGCGAGCGACGTCAGTCGGTCACGTTCGGACGCTTCCGTTGCCGAGCGCAGCGATGCGCCGCAAACCTTCGGCGATGTCGTCGATCGGAGCGACCCAACTCAGGCGCAGCCAGCCCTCGAGCGAGTCGCCGAAGATGCGGCCGGGGATCGCCGCGACGTCGTGGCGCTCGACCAGCTCGAGCGCGGCGGCGAGCGAATCGCCGCCCTGCGGCAGACGGACGCAGACGTAGAACGCCCCGTCGATCGGCACGAAGCGCAGTCCGCTCGCCGCGAGCGCGTCGAGGACGCGCGCGCGCTGCTCGCGATACCAAGCCGACTGCTCGGCGAGCGCGCCGGGCTCGGAGAAGATCTCGTACGCGACGCGCTGACCGAACGCGCTCGCGGTCGAGGTGACCCAGGCATGCGTCTTCGTCAACGCCTCGATCGCGCCGTCGGGCGCGAGGATCCAGCCCACGCGCATCCCGGTCAGCGCGTTCGACTTGGAGAGCGAGTTGACCACGATCGTGTGCGGGTAGTACTCCGCGACCGAGCCCGCGTCCTCGACGAACGTCAGCTCGCGGTAGATCTCGTCCTGCAGCACCCAGATCGGCGGCCCCGGACGCGAGGCGAGCGCCTCGGCGAGGCGGCGCGCGTCGGCGTCGCGCAGCACGCGCCCCGTCGGGTTCGCCGGCGAGCCGATCACGATCATCCGCGTCGCCGGCTCGATCGCCTCGAGGATGAGGTCGACGTCGTACCGGAAGTCGTCCTCCGCGCGCAGGTTCACGTGGCGGTACGGCGCGCCTTCGAGCTGCGCCATCTTCGCGTACGCCGGAAACGCCGGATCGACGACGAGCAGCTCGTCGACCGCGGGGTCGAGGATCGTCTTGATCGTGACGTACACGGCCTCTTGCGAGCCCGTCGTCACGCAGACGTTGCGCGCCGCCGACATCCCGGGATACGCGTAGTGCGCGGCGATCCGCTCGCGCAGCCCGAGATCGCCGGCGTTCACCGTATATTTCACGCCGTGCTGCGCGGCCCACCGCGCCGCCGCGTCGATGAAGCGCTGCTGCGGCAAGATCGTCGGCTCACCCAACCCGAGATCGATCGTCCCCGGCTTTTTCTTGGCCGCGATCATCCTGATCACGGACGGTTCGACAGCGGCAACCCTGGGATTCATGCTAACGGCGCTCCGCCCCAGGCTCCGCGCCCCCCACGCAGTGCGCGGGGCCCCCACATCCGACCTCGCAACGACATGACGACACGGCGCGACCGTGCTGCGCTCGGTCCATCGCCATCATCTCAGACGGCGACCTCGAACTCGCGCAGGGCGGCGTTGAGCGAGGTCTTCTTGTCGGTCGACTCGGTACGCTCGCCGATGATCAGCGCGCAGGGCGTGCCGAACTCACCGGCCGGGAACTGCTTCGGAAGCGTGCCCGGGATCACGACGGCGCGCGCCGGGATGCGGCCCTTCGTCACGACGGGCTCCCCACCGCGCACGTCGACGATCGGGGTCGACGCCGTCAGCACGACGCCCGCGCCGAGCACCGCCTCACGGCCGACCCGCATCCCCTCGACGACGATGCAGCGGGAGCCGACGAACGCACCATCCTCGACGATCACCGGCTGCGCCTGCGCCGGCTCGAGGACCCCGCCGATCCCGACGCCGCCGCTCAAGTGCACGCCCTTGCCGATCTGCGCGCACGATCCGACCGTCGCCCAGGTGTCGACCATCGAGCCCTCGTCGACGTACGCGCCGATGTTGACGAAGCCCGGCATCAGGATCGACCCGCGCCCCAGGAACGAGCCGTACCGCGCGACGCCCGGGGGGACGCAGCGCACGCCGAGCTTGGCGAAATTGCGCTTGAGCGGCATTTTGTCGTACCAGAGCGGGCCGTTATCCTGATCGCCGATCCGCTCGCTCTCGTAGCGAGCGAACGACAGCAGAATCGCGCGTTTCACCCAAGCGTGCACGACCCAGTCCTCGCCTTGCGGCTCGCACACCCGCAGAGCGCCCGTGTCGAGCGCCTCCAGGACCTCGTCGACGACGCGACCGGGCTTCTTCTTCACGGCCTCCGGCTCGGCCGCCAGGCGCTCTTCGAGCGCGACGATCTGGGCTTCGAGATTCTCGTCCATCGAGCCGTCGCTTCCCCCGTCGCAAACGGGGCTCCCGTCCCCGGGTATGGGGAAGTGGAAGAGGGGGGCGCGGTGATCGGCGGGTAACGCGCGCATTGTCGCCCGAAAAAATCGAGGAGCAACATACGCAGTGAACACGCCAGCGGACGAAGCTCGCATCAACGCAATCCGTTTTCTCGCCGTCGATGCGGTGCAGAAAGCGAATTCCGGACACCCAGGTCTGCCGCTCGGTGCCGCCGCCGCAGCATACACGCTGTGGACGCGGCATCTGCGCTACGATCCCGCCGACCCGACGTGGTTCGATCGCGACCGGTTCGTGCTCAGCGCGGGACACGGCTCGGCGCTGTTGTACGCGCTGCTGCACCTCGCCGGTTACGACATGACGCTCGACGATCTCAAGTCGTTCCGTCAGCTCGGAAGCCGCACCCCGGGGCACCCCGAGTACTTCCACACCCCGGGCGTCGAGGTCACGACCGGCCCGCTCGGCCAAGGGCTCTCCAACGCCGTCGGGATCGCGATCGCGGAAGCGCATCTGGCTGCCGTCTACAACAAAGCGCAGACGATCGTCGACCACTACACGTACGCGCTCGCCGGTGACGGCGATCTCATGGAAGGCGTCGCCTCCGAGGCGGCCTCGCTCGCGGGCCACCTGGCGCTCGGCAAGCTGATCGTCCTCTACGACGACAACAAGGTTTCGCTCGCCGGCCCGACCGATCTGGCCTTCACCGAGGACGTCCGGGAGCGGTTCGAAGCCTACGGCTGGCACACGCTCGAGGTCGGTCCCGCCTCGGCGAACGACGTCGCCGCGCTCGACGAGGCGATCACCAAGGCCAAAGCCGAGACGCTGAAGCCGACGCTGATCCTGATCCGCTCGACGATCGGTTACGGCTCGCCCGAGGCGGGGACGTACAAGACGCACGGCGAGCCGCTCGGCAAGGACAACCTGGCCAGGACGCGCGAGGCGCTGGGCTGGACGTACGGGCCGTTCGAGGTCCCGGACGAGATCTACGCGTTCTGGCGCGAGCGCGCGCAGGCCGGTGCGAAGGCACACGCCGACTGGAACGCGACCTACGCCGCATGGAAGGCCGCCAACGCGCAGCTCGCCGCGCAGTTCGAGCGTGCGCGCGACGGCAAGCTTCCCGCCGATCTGCCGTGGCCGGCGTTCACGCCCGAGAACGGCGCGGTCGCGACGCGCGATGCGGGCGGCACGGTGATGAACGCGATCGCCGCGGCGCTGCCGGAGCTCGTCGGCGGGTCGGCCGACCTCGACCCCTCGACGAAGACCTACCTCAAGGGTCAGGGTGACTTCGAGCCCTCGAACTACGCCGGCCGCAACATCCACTTCGGCGTGCGCGAGCACGCGATGGCCGCGGCGATGAACGGGATCGCGCTCCACGGCGGCCTGTTGCCGTTCGGCGCGACGTTCTTCAACTTCGTCGACTATCTGAAGCCGGCATTGCGTCTGGCGGCGCTCAACAAGATCCGCGAGATCTTCGTCTTCACCCACGACTCGGTGTTCCTGGGCGAGGACGGCCCGACGCATCAGCCGATCGAGCAGCTCGCTATGCTGCGCGCGACGCCGAACGTCACGCTCGTCCGTCCCGCCGACGCGCTCGAGACGCTGGAGGCGTGGAAGCTCGCGGTCCAGCCCAAGACCGGACCGTGGGCGCTGATCCTCACCCGCCAGAAAGTGCCGTTCCTGGGAGCGCGTAACGCCGAAGTCGCGCGCGGCGCGTACGTGCTGCACGAGCCCGAGGGCGCGCTCGATCTCATCCTCATCGCGACGGGCTCCGAGGTGTCGCTCGCGCTCGACGCCGCGAAGCTGCTCGCGCAGCGCGGCACGAAGGCGCGCGTCGTCTCGATGCCGTCCACGCAGCTCTTCGACGCGCAGGACCAGTCGTATCGCGACCGCATCCTGCCGCCGGAGATCACCGCGCGCATCTCGATCGAAGCCGGATCGACCTTCGGATGGGCCAAGTACGTCGGCCCGCGCGGGATCACGTTCGGCATCGATCACTTCGGCACGTCGGCCCCCGCGGCCGCGATCGCCAAAGACTACGGTTTCACCTCCGAGCACATCGCCGACGTCGCCGCCGGTCTGCTCGCCAACGTCTGAAGACGAAAAGAGAAAGCACATGGGAGACCAATTGCGGGAATTGGCGAAGGTCGGCCAGAGCATCTGGCTCGACAACATTCGGCGCAGCATGTTCGCTTCGGGCGAGCTGCAGCGCCTGATCGATCTCGGGCTGCGCGGGATGACCTCGAACCCGACGATCTTCGAGAAAGCGATCGGGAGCAGCTCCGACTACGACGAGCAGCTGCGCACCCTCGTCGACGAGCGCGATTCCGTCGCGGTGTTCGAGGCGCTCGCGATCCGCGACATCCGCAGCGCGTGCGACCTCTTCCGCCCGGTGTGGGAAGAGACGAAGGGCCTCGACGGCTACGTCTCGCTCGAGGTCTCGCCGACGCTGGCGAACGACACGCAAGGAACGATCGCCGCGGCGGCGCGGCTCTGGAAGAGCGTCGATCGCCCGAACGTGATGATCAAGATCCCCGGAACCGCCGCAGGCGTCCCGGCGATCAAAGCGACGATCGCCGCAGGGATCAACGTCAACGTCACCCTGCTCTTCTCGGTCGACCGCTACGAAGCAGCGGCGACCGCATACATCGAGGGCCTCGAGGAGCGCGCCGCGCGCGGCGAGTCGATCGACCGCATCGCGTCGGTCGCCTCGGTCTTCGTCTCACGCATCGACAGCGCCGTCGACAAGCTCCTGCAGGCGAAGATCGAGCGCGGCGAACAACTCGAGTACCTGCTCGGAAAAGCGGCGGTCGCGAGCACGAAACTGACCTATCAGCGCTTTCTCGCGCTGTTCGGCGGTGAGCGCTTCGCCGCGCTCGCGAAGAAGGGCGCGCACGTCCAGCGGCCGCTCTGGGCTTCGACGTCGGTGAAGAACCCCTCGTATCCCGATCTGATGTACGTCGAACCGCTCGTCGGCAAGGACACCGTGAACACGGTGCCGCCGAACACGCTCGAGGCGATCCTCGACCACGCGCACGTCGTCGCCGACACGATCGTGGAAGACGTCGACCGCTCGCGCGCCGTGATCGACGCGCTCACGAAGGCGCAGATCTCGCTCTACGACGTCACCGAACGGCTCGTCGCCGACGGCGTGACGTCGTTCGCGGAGTCGTTCGAGGCGATGCTCGACGCGATCACGGGCAAGCTCGACGAGCTGCGTCGCGGCGCGCCGCCGTGCGTCGCGCTCTCGCTCGGGGGCAATCAGCAGGCCTTCGACGGTGCGCTCGACCAGCTCGTGCGCGGCAACTTCCTGCGCAAGCTCTGGCAGCACGATCCCACGCCGTGGTCGAACGAGCCCGAGCACGTCAAGATCATCAAGAACTCGCTGGGCTGGGTCGACATCGCCGAGACGACGCAGGGCGCCGCCGGCGAGCTGGCCGAGTTCGCGCAGTCGTGCGCGAAGCGCTTCGAGCACGTCGTGGTCCTCGGGATGGGCGGCAGCTCGCTCGCGCCGGACATCCTGCGCGAGACCTTCGGCCGCCATCCGGGCTTCCCGACGCTGCACGTCCTGGACTCGACCGATCCGCTGCAGGTCAAGGCGCTCGACGAGAGCCTCGACATCGCAAAGTCGCTTTTCATCGTCGCTTCGAAATCGGGGACGACGACTGAGCCCGACGCCTTCTTCCGCTACTTCTACCAGCGCGTGCAGCAGACGGTCGGCGCGAGCAACGCCGCGGATCACTTCGTCGCGATCACCGATCCGGGGACGAAGCTGGCGCAGGAAGCGAAAGAGATCGGTTTCCTGCGCATCTTCACCAACGCCCCCGACATCGGCGGCCGCTACTCGGCGCTCTCGTATTTCGGGATGGTCCCAGCGGCGCTCGCCGGGATCGACATCGCCAAGCTCCTCGACCGCGCCGTCGGCGCGATGCACGCGAACGCGTCGAGCGTCGATCCGCACGACGCGCCCGGAGTCCGCTTCGGCGCCGCGATCGGTGCGCTCGGCAAGCTCGGGCGCGACAAGCTCACGATCATCACGCATCCCTCGGTGCGCGCCTTCGGCGCGTGGGCGGAGCAGCTCGTCGCCGAATCGACCGGAAAGTCCGGGGTCGGGATCGTCCCGATCGAGGGCGAGCCGCTCGGGGAGCCGCGCGCCTACGGTGAGGACCGCGTCTTCGTCTACGTCGGCAGCGGGATGAGCGGCGACGAAGCGACGCTCGGGAAGCTCGCCGGGCTCGAGCACGCCGGGCATCCGGTGATTCGTCTCGGGATGAGCGACGCGCTCGACCTGGGCGAGCAGTTCTATCTGTGGGAGGTCGCGACCGCCGCGGCCGGCTCGGTGCTGGGGATCGACGCGTTCGATCAGCCCAACGTCCAGGAGTCGAAGGACAATACGAAGCGCCTGCTGGCCGAGTTCGCCGAGCGCGGCTCGTTCACCGAGCCGACGGCGCGCGTCAAGACCGGCGAGGTCGAGATCGCGCCGCTGAGCGGCTCGCAGAACGCCGCGTTCGGCAACGATCTCGCCAGCGCCGTCGCGGCGATCGCCGACCAGATCGAGCCCGGCGACTACGTCGCGTTCAACGCCTACGTCCCGATGAACGCCGAGGACGAGGCGGCGCTGCAACGCATTCGCCTCGTCGTGCGCGACGCGCTGCGCGTCGCGACGACGGTCGGCTTCGGTCCGCGCTTCCTGCATTCGACCGGCCAGCTCCACAAGGGCGGCTCGAACGAAGGCGTCTTCTTCCAGATCACCTACGACGCGCCGCTGGATCTACCGATCCCCGGGATGGTCGGCTTCCGCACCCTGGAGCGCGCGCAGGCTCTGGGCGACTTCGAGTCGCTCGAGAAGCGCAACCGGCGCGGCGTCCGCGTCCACTTCACGACCGACGTGCAGGCCGGGCTCGCCGCGCTCGCGAGCGCGCTCGAAACCACCGTCAGCGCCAAGGCATAGGAGCTACCGTGCAACTAGGAATGATCGGTCTTGGCCGGATGGGCGCCAACATGACGACGCGTTTGGTGCGCGGCGGGCATGAGGTGGTCGCGTACGACCGGGATCCGGCGGCGGTGCAGCGCAGCGCCGGCGACGGCGCGAGCGGTGCGTCCTCGCTCAAGGAATTGGTCTCGCAGCTGCGCGCGCCGCGCGCGGTGTGGATCATGGTGCCGGCGGGCGAGCCGACCGATGCGACGATCAGCGAGCTGCTCGGGCTCCTGCAGCCCGGCGACGTCATCATCGACGGCGGCAACTCGCGCTGGACCGACTCGAAGCAGCGGTACCTGCGCTGCAAGGACAAGCAGATCGCGTTCGTCGACGCCGGGACCTCCGGCGGCGTGTGGGGCCTGGCCAACGGCTACTGCCTGATGGTCGGCGGCGACGACGACGCGGTCAAGCGCGTCGAGCCGATCTTCCTCACCCTCGCGCCCGAAGGCGGCTACGCGCACGTCGGGCCGAGCGGCGCGGGGCATTTCTCGAAGATGGTCCACAACGGGATCGAGTACGGGATGCTCGCCGCGTTCGGCGAGGGTTTCGAGATCCTCGAGAAATCCGAGTACGAGTACGACCTGCACCAGCTCGCCTCGATCTGGCGCAACGGGTCGGTCGTGCGCTCGTGGTTGCTCGACCTGCTCGAGATCGCGCTGCGCGAAGATCCCGATCTCGGGAAGGTCCGCGGCTGGGTCGCGGATTCGGGCGAAGGGCGCTGGACGATCCAAGCCGCGATCGACGAGGACGTGCCGGCGCCGGTCATCACGATGTCGCTCCTCTCGCGCTTCGTCTCGCGGCAAGAGGAATCGTTCAGCGCGAAGGTGATCGCCGCGCTGCGCAATCAGTTCGGCGGACACGCGATCAAAGCGGAGAACGGCGTCGCGGCAGCGGCGGGGAAGGCGAACGGCTAGCACGTGTCAGCAACCATAACGACGCGGGCCGGCCGCGACGGGGCGGAGGTCAATCCGCTTCGCGCGGGCCTGGCATCGAATCGCATCAGCGATCCGGCGAACGTCGTGTTCTTCGGGGCGAGCGGCGATCTCATGAAGCGCATGCTCCTCCCCGCGATGTGGAATCTGCGGCTGGAGGACATACTGCCGGCGGACTTCGGGATCGTCGGGTTCTCGCGCTCGGAGTTCAGCGATGAAGACTTCCGCGCCGACATGCGCAAGGCGGTCGACGAGTTCTCACGCAACGGCCCGGCGAAAGATCCGCTCTGGTCGGACTTCGCCAAGCACATCTCGTACGTCCCCGGCTCGTTCAACGACGTGGCGGCGTTCCACAAGCTGCGTGAGCAGCTCGAACGCAACGACCGCGAGCTCGGCACCGGCGGCAACCGCCTCTTCTACCTGAGCACGCCGCCCTCGGTCTTCTCACAGATCGTCGACATGCTCGAGCAGTCGGGCCTCGGCCCGTCCGCGAACAAGACCGGTTGGACGCGCATCATCATCGAGAAGCCGTTCGGCACCGATCTCGACTCGGCGCGCCGGCTGCAGGCCGACGTCTCGAAGGTCTTCCCCGAGCGCCAGATCTACCGCATCGACCATTACCTGGGCAAAGAGCCGGTGCAGGACATCATGGCGCTGCGCTTCGCGAACGTCATCTTCGAACCGATCTGGAACCGCCGTTACATCGACTCGGTGCAGATCACCGCGGCGGAGACGGTCGGCGTCGAGTCGCGCGGCGGCTACTACGAGAGCTCCGGCGCGCTGCGCGACATGATCCAGAACCACGTCATGAATCTCTTGGCGCTCGTCGCGATGGAGCCGCCGGTCTCGTCCGACGCCGACTCGATCCGCGACGAGAAGTACAAGGTGCTGCGCGCGGTGCGGCCGATCGAACGCGCGCGCGTCCTGCTCGACACCGCGCGCGGCCAGTACGACGCCGGCTCGATCGCCGGCAAGCCGGTTCCCGGCTACCGGGAAGAGCCGAACGTCCGCCCGGATTCGAACACCGAGACGTACGCGGCGGTCAAGCTCTCGATCGACAACTGGCGCTGGGCGGACGTCCCCTTCTACCTGCGTTCGGGGAAGCGCTTGGCACGCAAGAACTCCGAGATCGCGATCCGCTTCCGCTCGATCCCGCACCGCCTCTTCGGCGAGGCCGGCGACGCCCTCGACAACAACGTGCTGGTGATGAAGATCCAGCCGGAGGAAGGCGTCTCGCTGCGCTTCAACGCAAAGGTCCCCGGACCGAAGATGCACATTCGCTCGGTGTCGATGGACTTCAACTACGGAACGGGATTCGGGGTCGTCTCGGCACCCGCGTACGAGCGGCTGATCGGTGATGCGATGCGCGGAGACGCGACGCTCTTCACCCGCTGGGACGCCGTCGAAGCGGCCTGGGAGACCGTCATGCCGGTCCTCGACCGTTGGCAGAACTCGACCGACGAAAGCTTTCCCAACTACAGCGCCGGGAGCCAGGGCCCGCCGTCGTCGGACCGCATGCTGGCCGCGGACAATCGTGAATGGCGGAAGATATGAAGCTCGAGTCGACCGTCGCCGCCTCGCTCGACGCGATCCGCGCCGAGCTCGCGCGCACCAAGCTTTCAGCCTCGACGATGAACTTCATCGTCTGGATCGACGACGATGCGCGGCGAGAATGGGTGCTCGACCGCACCGCGCTGCTCGGCGAGAAGCACCCCTCGTTCACGCTCGTGCTCGACAACACGGGCGCTTGCGCGGGTGAGGCGACGGTGACGACGAGCGACCGCGACGTCCTCTCGCACTTCACCGTGCAGGGCGAACGCGTCCTGATCGACGTGAGCGGCTCGCCGACCGAGACGATCATCGAGTACGTGAGCGCGCTCTGCCCCAACACGGTGCCGACGGTGCTGTGGTGGACCGGCGCGCGCGTCGAGAGCCGGCCGACGTTCGACGCGCTCCTCCCGTTCGCGAGCCGCCTGGTCGTCGACTCGTCGGGCGGCGCGCGCGACGAGTCGACGGTGCGCAGCCTCGCCGCGTTCGCACGGCAGCACGCGGAGGTGACGCTGCGCGACCTCGCCTGGCTGCGCCTGCGCCCGTGGCAGGACATGATCGCGAACTTCTTCGACGATCCGCAGCTGCTCAGCGAGCTGTTCCACATCCGCAAGCTGCACATCGAGAGCGGCTCGGAGGCCGAGGCGCTGTACCTCGGAGGCTGGCTCGCCAGCCGGCTCGGCTGGAAGGCGACCGGTCGCGATGCCTTCACAGACCAAGCAGGAAATATCGTCCGGTTCGAGCGCGTGCGGCGCGGTGACGCGCGTCGCATCTTGAGCGTCTGCCTGGACAGCGACTCCTCGTGGTACCACGGCGAGGTGACCGACGACCCTCACGTCGTGAGCGTCTGGGTGCAGGGCGAGCATGCGCGCGACGCGCGGCTCTACACGCTCCAGGCCGTCGACAACGCGTCGCTGCTCGAACGCGCCGTCCTCGAGAACGACGCGGAAGGGCTCTTCGAGACGGCGCTGCGCAGTGTCGGGACGCTCCTGGGCGGGTAACGCGTCGCCGATGGCCGAGATCCGAGACGTCACCGTCCTCCCCGATGCCGCGGCACTCGCCGCGGCATGCGCCGACCGTATCGTCGAGATCGTCGGCCACGCGATCAGCGAACGCGGCGTCGCGCACCTCGCGCTGGCGGGCGGCTCGACGCCCCGCGCGGTCAACGCGCTCCTCGCCTCCGACCCACTGCGCGGGGCCCTGGACTGGAGCCGCGTCGTCTTCTGGTTCGGCGACGAGCGCTGCGTCCCGCCGACCGACGCGCAGTCGAACTACCGGATGAACGCCGAGACCCTGCTCGAGCCGCTCAAGATCGCGCCGCAGCGCGTCCACCGCATGCGCGGAGAGGACGACCCGCCGGCGGCCGCGGCCGACTACGAGGCGATCCTCGTGCGCGAGCTGGGCGAGCTGCCGCGGCTCGACCTCGTCCTGCTCGGGATGGGCCCCGACGGGCACACCGCCTCGCTCTTCCCCGGCACGATCAACGCGATCGACAAGACGAAGCTGTGCATCGCGCACTACGTCCCGCAGCTCGACCGCTGGCGCATCAGTCTGACCGCGCGCACGATCAACGCCGCGCGTTCGGTCACGATCACCGCCGGCGGCGCCGAAAAAGCCGACGCACTCCACGCCGTCCTCGACGGCCCGCGTCAACCCGACGTCTACCCCTCGCAGCTCGTCTCCCCGCGCGACGGCGACCTCTGCTGGCTCGTCGACGCCGCCGCCGCCGCAAAGTTGTAGCGCATCCTGGTCGTCATGCTCAGCCCGTTGTCATGCTGAGCCTGTCGAAGCATGGGCCGTACCGCCGTCGTCCCCCGGCGCCGTGAACGTGAGCCGTGCACCGCGGACGTGGTCGACGAAGGCGCGGACGGCGGGGGTGCCCGCGCGGTCGCGGCGCCAGGCGACCGCCATCGTCTCGATCGTCGCGCCCGGCGCGAGGGGCCGGTAGACGACGCCTTCGAGCGCGAGCGCGAGCATGACGGCCGAGACGATCCCGACGCCCATCCCGCAGGCGACCAGCGCGATGCACGTCTCGATGTCCGGCGTCTCGACGGCCGCGGCGATCCGCACGCCGTGGCGCCGGAAGAGCGCCCAGATCCCCTCGTAGAACCCGCCTGCGCGCTCAGGCCGCATCGTGATCAGCGTCTCGCCGTCGATCGCCCGCAGCGGGATCGAAGGCCGTGACGCCAACGGGTGCTCGCGCGAGAGCGCCAGGCACAGCGCCTCCTTCGCGATCGGCGCCGTCGCGAGCCGTTCGTCGGCGACGGGGAGCCGCAGGATCCCGACGTCGATGCGGCGCTCGATCAGCGCATGAAGCTGCTCGTCGATCGGTAACGTCTCGACGCTGAAGCGCACGAGCGGATACCGGTCGCGAAAGCTCGGCAAGACGCGCGGTAACACGCCCATCGTCGAAGCGGTGATCGAGCCGACCTGCAGCGGACCGCGCGGCGAGGACGCCGCGCCGCGCATCGTCTCCGAGAGGGAAGCCACGCGTTCGACCAGCGCGCGCGCCTCGGGGAGGAACAGCCGCCCTTCTTCCGTCAGCGCGACGTGGCGTTTCGTGCGCTCGAACAAGCGGACGCCGAGTTCCCGTTCGAGCTGGAGGATCTGCTGGCTGAGCGAGGGCTGCGCGGTGTGCAGCGCTTCGGCGGCGCGGCCGAAGTGCAGGTGCTCCGCCACGGCCAGAAAGTAGCGAAGGTGGCGCAGCTCCATCGCTGAGATCCTCGACGTCTTTGAGTTATGTGAACTAGATATTGGACGTCTCAGTAGGCAGCGCCTACGATCGTTCCATGCTCCTGACCGTCCGCGCGCCCTCCGCCCGCGCGCAAGTCCACCCGCGCGTCTCGATCGAGGTCGCGAGGGCCGCGCTGCGCCCGCGCCTCGGCCTCCTGGCGGTCGCGATGCTCTGCATCCTCGCCGATCAGAGCGCGACGGTCGGCTTCGGCACGGTGACGCCGTTCGTGCGCGGCGTCCTCGCCGCCGACGTCGACGCCGGCGCCTGGCTCGTCGTCGCGGGGAGCGCCGCGTACATCGCCGGGGTCGTCGCGACGGTCCGGCTGCTGGAGCGGTTCGGACGGCGTGCGACGCTGCTCGGCGCCTCGGGCGCGTTCGCGCTCTGCACGGCGGTGAGCGGCCTGACCGATGACTACACGACGTTCCTGGTCGCCCACACGCTCGCGCAGCTCTTCCAAGGGACGACGTACGTCGTCGCCGTCGTGCTGATGTGCGCCGTCTTTCCGCGCACGTACTGGGCCTATACGTTCATCCTGCTCTCGGCGAGCTCGCTGACCGGTCAGAACCTCTCCCCGCTCCTCGCCGGCGTCGCAGTCGATCGCGAGACCAGCTCGGCGTTCTTCGTCGGGACCGCGCTCGTCGTCGCGGCGGCGACCGTGCTCGCGGCGTTCGTCGCGCCGGCGGACGAGCCCGAGCGCAATGCGCTCCCGTTCGACGGCTTCGGTCTGGCCGCCGTCGCCGCGACGGCGCTGGGCATCGAGTATCTCGCCGTGCAGGGCGAGCGCTACGCGTGGTTCGACGCACCGCACATCGCGCTGGTGCTCGCTGCCACGCTCGGCGGAGGCGCGCTCGTCGCGGCGTGGCAGCTGCGCTTCGCGGGCCATCCGCTCGTCGACTGGCGTGTGCTGCTCTCGCACAACCACCTCGTCGGCGACGTCCTCGCGGCGTGCAACGGCTTCTTCACCTACGGCTCGACGGTGCTGCTCGCGTTCGCGCAGACGACGCTCGGCTTCACGCCGACGCTCGCCGGCGAATTGCTCGCGCTGCGGCTCGCCGTGCTGATCGCGGTCGCCACTGCGACGGGCGTCGTCAACGCGAAGCGGCTGATCGATCCGCGGCTCTCGCTCTGGGCCGCCCTCGTCGTCGTGGCGATCGCGTTCTGGCAGATCTCGCTCGAAACGACCAGCGGCAGCGATCTCGCCGCGCTCGTCTTCGATTCGCTCCTCCTCTCGCTCGGCGTCGGCGTCGTAACGCAAACGGTTCCGGGCTTGGTCTTCGGCCCGATCCCCGATGAGCGGATCGCTTCGGCGACGATCTTCTACAAGCTCTTCACGCTGGCGGGGACGCTCATCGCGACCGCGCTCGGCACGACGCTCTTCGACCACCGTGCCGCGGTATGGCAAGCGGAGCTGGCCGGAAGCGTCACGCGGGGCTCCGCCGCGGTCGCCGCGCTCGGACACGCGAATCCCGCGCGGCTCGCGGCGCTTCTCGCGCAGCAGGTCACGAGCGCGGCGTACGCCGACGAGATGCGGATGTTCGTGATCGCGGCGCTCCTCGCGCTCCCCGCCGTCGCGCTCGCCCGGCCGGCGTTTCGCGCGAAGCTCGCCCTGGGCCGTCCGCGGTGATGCGCCTCGACGCCGACCAGCAAGCCTCGTACGCCGCGCTCTGCGAGGACGTCGTCACGATCGTCGCCGTGGCCGGGCTGCCGCGCGCGGCGCGCGAGGACGGCCATGTCGTAACGCGCGCATACCTGAGCGCGCTGCGTTCGCCCTCACGCGAACGCTGGCGCGCCTACCATCGCGCCGTCGCGACGCTGCTCGAGGACTGCGCGCCGGCGGCATCGCGAGCGCTCGACTTTCCCGCGGTCGCCGCCTGTCTGCGGCTGCGCGCGTTCTTGCGCGAGAACGAGGATCTCGCAATCGGCGGCGTCAGGCACCGAGCGCGTGCCGCCGTTCGCCGAACCGCGTAACGCGCGGCCCCGCCATCGGAGGAGATCGTCTTGCGGCATCCCCTTCCTTCGGCGTTCCCGCCGGGATCACGAGCATCGAGATCGTGGCGTTCGGGATCAACAACCAGCACGAGGCTGCACGCCGTTCCCTGATCGCAGCGCGCACCGTGTTACGGTACGACGCCGGGTCGCGCGGGAGCGTCTCGAAGACCTCACCGAAAAAGCCGCCGAGTCGCCTCGGCGGCCTTTCTTCGTGGGGGACGGGGCGGGGTTAGTGCGAGTCGCGCCGCGGGACGGGGACGACGCCCGGAGCCGGGCTCGCACCCGGCGCCGGGGGCAGGACGCCCGTCGGCGGCGTTCCGCTCAGCGTGGTCTGGCCGAGCGCGTTCACATCGATCCCGTTCTGGGCGAAGACCCCGCCGCTGACGCGGTTCAGCTCGACGATCGCCTGATCGAGATTCGTCAGCGCCGCGACCTCGCTGCCGCGCGCGTTCGCGACCTCGACCTGCCGCTGCAGGACGAGGAACGTCGTCGAGGTTCCGGCCTGGAACTTCCGCTGCTCGCCGAGCAGGACGCGTTCCGACGCCTCACGCGCCTGGCGCGCCGCGATCAGCTGGTATTGCGCGGAGCGCAGGCCCTGGATCGCGTTCACCGCTTCGCCGCGGATCCGCTCCAAGAGCGCCGTCTCGTTCACCGCGACCCCGCGCTGCTGCTCCTGCGCGATCGCGACGTTGGCCTTCGCGGTGTGGTTGCCGATCGGGAACGAGAAGGTCAGCTGCGTCGTGTACAGCGGGAACCGGTTCTCGAATCCGTTCTTGAAGGCCGTTCCGATGTTGCCGCTCTGAAACCCCGGCGGCAGCGAGAACGCGGAGAGATTGATCCCCGGAACCGAGGCGAGCGCCGAGAAGAGCGGATTGCCCGGCGCCGGAACGCCGGCGAAGCCGTTGGTCGTGTAGCCCAAGCCCAGATCGACCTGCGGCTTGAGCTGATCCTTTTCGAACGCGAGCTGGTCGCCGGCTTGCTGTTCCTGCGCGCGAACCTCCGCGATCTCCGGCCGCTGCTGGATCGCGGTGTTCACCAGCGCGTCGATCGTGGGCTCCGAGGGAACCGCCGCTGCCGGGGTCGTCGGGACGAGGTTCGCGACCCACACCGGATCGGAGGGGTTCCCGAGGATCAGCGACTTGAGCTGCGTCTGCATCCGCTGCACGTTCTGGATCGCCGCGAAGACGTTGCCCTGGAACGTGCTGACCTGCGCGTTCGCCTCGACGATGTCGGTCGGCGCGACCGCACCGCGCGCCGCGAGACGCGTGTTCGATTGCGCCTGCGCGGTCGCTTGGCGGAGCGCTTCCTCTTGGATCGCGACGCCCTGCCATGCCGAGACCAGGTTGTAGTAGGCGTCGGAGACCTGAACGACGACGTTCGAGGCCTGCGCGAGGGCGGCTTCCGACTGGATCGTGTTGTTCAGCTTGGAGAGCTGCAGCTGCAGGCGCGGCTGATCGGTTGCGAGGCCGCGGCTGAGCGGCTGCGTGACCGAGAACTGGAGCGCCGTCTCCCAGTAGGGATTATAGCTGTTGTAGACGTTGTTCGAGTCGGTCCGCGACGCGTTCAGGCTCACGTTGTAGTGGCCGCCGGTCCCCGTCAAGCCGGTGATGCCGGTGGTGACGCCGGCGGTATCCTGCGTGACCGGGCCGCCCTGCGGGTTGGTCGCGAACGGGTTGATGACCGGCGTGACCGAGTGCGAGTACGAGGGGATGAGCTGGTAGTTGACGTCGTACGCGCCCTTCGCCGCGACGATCTGATAGTTCGCGATGACGCGGTTCGATTGGGCCAGCGCGAGGTCGGTGTTGCGCTGGAGCGCCATCCCGACCGCGTCTTGCAGGCTGATGCCGACGAACGGCTGCTGCTTCACGCCTGCCAGATCACCGTTCGGAACCACGTTGCTCGGGGCACCCGTGACGGGAAGATTCGGGACGGCCGGAAGCACCGGCGGTCCCGGCGGCGGGGGGAGACCTTGGGTGTTGGCGGCGGGCATCGCGTTCGTCGTCTGCGCCATCGCTCCGAGCGGAGCGATGGACGCGGCGAAGATACCCGCGCTCACCGCGAGGGCGATCATTGGGGAACGAGACATCAGTAGCCTATTTCACCTTGATCGACGTCTCGACCGACATCCCCACGCGCAACGGCTTGTCGGCCGGCGCGTCGTCGACCAGGATGCGAACCGGGATGCGCTGCGTGACCTTCACGAAGTTGCCGGTCGCATTCTGCGCCGGGACCAAGCTGAAGGTGTTCTGCGAGGCCGGCGCGATCGCGGAGACGTGGCCGTGGAACGTCACGCCTTTGTACGCATCGACGTGGACGTCGACGGGCTGTCCGACCTTGACGTTGCCGAGCTGCGTTTCTTTGTAGTTCGCGGTGATGTACGTGCCGGTCTGCGGGACCAGCGACATCAGCGATTGTCCGGCCGCGACGGCGGTGCCGATCTCAACGTCCTTCTCACCGACGTAGCCGTCGATCGGCGAACGGATCACGGTGTAGCCGAGCTTGTCCTGCGCGGACTGCACCTGCGCCTGCAGCGAGTTGGCCTGCGCCAACGCCGCGTCGGCCTGCGCCTGCGTGGTCGGGATGCGGAAGGGGTTGTTGGTCTCGAGCAGACGGCCTTGCGCGGTCGTGAGCTGACCCTGCTGCGCGCCGATCCCCGCTGAGGCGGCGGTCGCCGCCGCGACGGCGGCGGTATAGCGCGCTTCGGCCTGCGTCACCGCGGTCTCGGACGCGTTCACGGTGTCGAGCGCGGACTGGTACTGCGATTGGGCCTGTGCCTGCGCCGCGCGCTGCGCGTCGAGCTGCTGGCTCGCGACGTCGCCGGTCTTGACCAGCGCGGAGTAGCGGGCGAGGTCGGCGTTGGCACGGTTGAGTGCTTCGCGCGCTGCCGGGACCTGGGACTGCGCGACGCGCAGCTGCGCTTGCGACTGCGCGATCGCAGCCTTCGCCGCGTCGGCCTGCTGCTGCGCGGACTGGTACGTCGCCGTCGCGTTCTGCACCTGATTGCGTGCCGCGACGATGCCGCCGCTGCCTTGGGTCGCCTGCGCCGCGACCTGCGAGCGCGTCAGCGACACGTTCTCTTGCGCGGCGCGTGCCTGCGCCCGCTGCGCGTCACGCCCTGCGACGGCCTGACGGAGCGCGGCGCGCTCGTCGGTGTCGTCGAGCCGGATGATCACCTGTCCGCGATGGACGGGCTCGTTCGTGTCGACCAGCAGTTGCGCGACGCGCTCCTGGATCTTGCTCGTCACCGTCACGGTGTCGGCGTCGACACGCGCGTCGTCGGTCGTCTGGTGGGTCGTCGCGTACGCGAGGTAGCGGATCCCGAAGATGAGGATCGCGATGACGACGATCGCACCGACGACGAGGACCGCGACGGGCGGCCGCTTCTTCTGCGTCGTTCCGGCGCCGTCGCCTGGCGGAGTCGCATTCCCGCGGTTGTCGCCCGCGCTGGAGCGCACTTGGGGCGGGGCTTCGGTTCGGGTTTCCACGGTTACGCTTTGACTCCGTTCAGGAAGAGGTCGACGATATCGTCGATGGTCGCGCGATCGGGGACCGGGATGTCCCAGAGCCGGCGGCCGACGACGTACGAGAAAAGGATGCCCATGAAGAAGCGGGCCAAGAACTTGGGATCGCCGCGCAGCGTTCCGGCGGCGACCCGCTGCGAGAAGAACCGGGCCAGATCGTCCTTGATCAGCGAGGGGCCGCGAAGCTCCGGAGGATCTTCGCTTCCCGACGCCTCCTCGGCGAGCGAAACGCACATCATCGCACGTTTGCCGATCATGTGGTCGACGCTGTGATACGCCAGCGTGCGCAGATCGCCGGAGAGATCGTCCCCCGTCAGCCCGGCGAGGACGGAGCGGAACTCCTCGACACCGCAGGCCTGCTCGCGCATCGCTTCGAGGAGCGCTCGCTTCGACCCGAAATGGCGGAAAAGCGTCGCCTCGTTGACGCCGGCGCGCTCTGCGACCTCTCGGGTCGTCGTGCCGCGGGTCCCGTGCCGCTCGAACAGCTCACGTGCCGCGGTGAGGATCCTCGCGCGCGTCTCTTCGACGCCGGCATGGCCTCGGTGTCCGGTGGAAAGCATCATTTCTTCTTCGTGAAGACCGCGTCGTCGATCGCGACGTTGGTCTGATAGTCGGAGTACTCGCCGTGCGCGACGGCGCGCACGTGCGGGATCTGGATCTCGACTTCTTGGCCCGAGATCATAGTATAGCCGCCGACGTCGGTGAACGTCTGCGTCATCGTGATGTGGCCGCCGTTGTAATAGTCGTAGCGGATCTCGTCGATCGTACCGGCGAGCGGATCGACCAGCACCGTCTCGTGATCGATCATCCCGCGCACTTTCTGCACCATCCGCAGCTGGGCATCGACGTGCTGGTGGAACAGCCGCTGACCTTCATACGAGATGGTGAAGCGGCGCGGCCAGTTGGTCGGGTCGCCGATGTCGGAGAACAGCTTCTCGAACCCCCTGGCGTAGCTCGGGACCCGGTCGAAGACGATCTCGTAGTTGGACGGCTTCTTATAGTACGTCGTCCCTTGCAGGTGCTCGTGCAGGAACGGGAACGACGACATCGCGACGTCGACGCGCATCCGCCCTTGATACGAGCTCAGGGTGGGGTTGCGCTCGATGACCCGTGCGAGCAGCGCGACCGGATCGGTCGTGGGCCCCGCGGTCGGCTCGGCGGATGCCGCATGTCCGACGAACGCGAGCACGGCGACGAAACCGGCCGCGGCGATCTTCGCGATCCCGCGGAACCGGCGGCGCGGGCGCCGCGCTTCGTCGGGGACGAGGGGAAACGCGAACACGCGATCGAGCCCCATCAGCACCAGGGCGTCCCGCACGGCCTGGCTCGCGGGGGCGACCTCGATCGCCCCGCCGCGCTCGCGCAGGCGGCGCAGCCCGGTGATCAGCGCGGCGATCGTCTCGCTCGGCAGCGCATCCCCCGAGAGGATGACCCGCAGGCGCGGCGGCTCCGCGCGGGACGAGAGGGCCTCGTCGACCGCGTTCTCGATCTTGGAACGGGCTTCGCCGTCGTCGGCGTGCAAGCGGAGGGCGTCGTGTTGCTGCTGATTCATCGTCGTCATGCGTGTAGGTACTTGCATTGACAGACTACCCCCAAAAAGAGTTTCGTGCAAGTGCTCACACGCATGAGTGACGAAACTCCCCCTGATCTGGGCGCGCTTACCCAGTCCGCCGGCCTGGGCCACGCCGTCGTCCACCTCCGGAGCCTCGCCCCCGGCGGCCCGCAGTGGAGCTGCGACGACGGCCGCTGGATCTACCCGGCCAGCGTGATCAAGCTCCCCCTCGCCGTCGCAACGACGGCCGCGATCGCGGCCGGGCGGCTCGCCTGGGCGACCCCCGTCACGGTCGAGCTCCGGAACATGACCCTCAACGACACCCCCTCGCCGATGGCGCCGGGGTACGTCGCGACGGTCGAGGAGCTCGTCACGTTGATGCTGCAGCGCTCGGACAACGTCGCCACCAACGTCCTGTTCGACGTCCTCGACCGCGGACAGGCGACGGCCGACATCCAAGCACTCGGCTACCCGGAGACCTTCTTCCGCCGCAAGCTCTCGGGCGAGCTGCCGCTCATCGACGATCCCGAGGCGACCGGCCGCAACAGCCACCCGGCGCGCGAGGCGGCGGCGCTCCTGGCCGCGATCGCCGAGGAACGGGTCCCGGGCGCGGCCTCGCTGCGCGCGATCCTCGCCACCTCATGGTGGGACGTGAAGCTCTCCCGCGGCCTCGAGCCCGGCGATGCGTTCGCGCACAAGACCGGCGACACGGACGAGGTCGCGCACGACGTCGGGATCCTCTCGCTCGCCGGCGGCAACCGCTGGACGATCGCGGTCTACACGGAGCTGCCGAGCTCCGACGAACACGACCTGCGCTTCGGCGCCTTCATGCGCGCGCTCCGGCCGGCCTTGCTTTCGTTCTAGTACGGATACGGTAAACCCGACGTTCCTCAGCATGATCGAGCGGAGGAGCGTCGGGCGAACCTGCGAACGCGGACGGGCAACCACATCGCATCCTGGAGTAGGACGATATGCACCGAACCGCTACGGCGGCGCTCGCGCTTTGTGCGATCGCCGCACTCGTCGCGCCCGCGGGCGCCGCGCCGAAGGGCCCGGCGGCGGGCAAGACGGTCCACGTCGGCGTCATCGCCGACGTCACCGGCGCCGCCGGCGTGTACGGCACGCCGCAAAAGAACGCGTACGAGCTGGCCAACGACGACATCAAGTCCGGCAAGCTCGACGCGGGCGGGGCGAACCTGACGTTCGACGTGCAAGACGCGGCGAGCGACGGCGCGCAGGTCGTCAACTTGATGCAGAAGTTCACCACCGACGGGCAGACCGCGCTCGTCGTCGGCCCGACGCTCTCGGGCGAGGCCTTCAAGGCGTTCCCGATCGCCAAGGCGGCGAACTTTCCCGTGCTCGGGACGTCGACGACCGCCGAGGGCGTCACCGCGATCGGGCCCGCCGTCTATCGCGTCTCCCTCGCCGAGTCGCAGGTGATCCCGACCACGGTCACGCGCACGCGCGCGAAGTGGGGCTTCAAGACCGCGGCGATCATCTACGGCGACGACAACGCGTTCACCAAGACCGACGGCGACATCTTCAAGGCACAGCTCGAGAAGGCCGGCGTACAAGTCGTCGACACGGAGACGTTCCACCAGAAGGACACCGACTTCCAGGCCTCGCTCACGCGCATCGCCTCGAAGCACCCCGACGTGATCGCGATCGGCGCGCTCTTCCCCGAAGCGACGAAGATCATCCAACAGGCCGGCAAGCTCGGGATCAGAGCGCACATGATGGGCGGCAACGGACTCAACTCGCCCGACATGTACGCGGTCGCCGGACCGGCGGCACAGGGGACGGTCGTCGGCGCGGCGTGGTTCCTCGGCGGGAAATATCCCTCGAACGTCGCCTTCGTCAAGGAGTACACCGCGAAGTACGGCAAGCCGCCCGACCAGTTCGCGGCCCAGTCGTACGCCGCCGCCGAAGTCGTCGCCTACCTGGTCGCCCACGGCGCCACGACGAAGGACGAGATGCTCGCCGGGCTGCGCGGCATCCGCGAGATCCAAACCGTCCTCGGCCCGATCGCCTTCGACGCCAACCGCGATGTGAAGAGCGCCCCGGTGATTCTCGAAATCGTCAAAGGCGGCTTCGCGTACTATCACTAGCACGGCGCTCCGCCTAGCTCCATCACCAGGATCGCCCGTGTTTTGGCAACAGGTTCTGAACGGTCTGCTCCTCGGCGCGGTGTATGCGCTCTTCGCGGTCGGCTATACGCTCGTGTTCGGGGTGCTCGACATCCTGAATCTGGCGCATGCCGCGATCTTCACGACGGCGGCGTTCGCGGCGTTCTCGCTCGCGGGGGCCGGCTGGCCGCTGCCGGCGGCGTTCGTCGCGGCGGCCGTCGCGGCGGGGCTGATCGGGATCGTGCTCGACCGCGTCGCGTTCGCGCCGCTGCGGCGGCGCAACGCCGGGACGCTCGTCCCGCTGATCTCCTCGATCGGCTTCGCGATCGTCGTCGGCGCGGTGCTGCGCGGGATCTACGGCGTCGACGAGCGGCACTTCACGACCGGCGGGCTCGCCGACGCGCCGGCGATCCATCTGGGGCCCGTCACGTTCACGACCGTCGAGCTGACGATCTTCCTCGCCGCGATCGGCTTGATGGCGCTGCTCAGTTGGACGTTGCGCGCGACGACGCTCGGCCGGCGTATCCGCGCCGTCGCGGAGGACCGCGTCGCCGCGGCGTTGCTCGGCGTGAACCTCGAGCGCACGATCGCCGCGACCTTCTTCATCGCCTCCGCGCTCGGCGGCGCGGCCGGCGTGCTGACGGGCCTGGAATACAACAGCGTCACGCTCGACATGGGCGGACCGATCGAGCTCAAAGGGTTGGCGATCATCATCCTGGGCGGGATGGGGAGCATCACGGGCGCGGTGGTCGGCGCCTTCGTCATCGGCGCGGTCGAGACGATCGCGGTCGCGAGCGGGCTCTCGGAGTGGCGCGATGCGATCACCTTCGGGGTGATGTTCCTCATCCTGATCGCGCGCCCGCGCGGCCTCTTCGGCAAGCGCGCGCTCCGGCAAGCCTGAACGCGCCGCGATGCACCCGCTGCTCGACTTCTACGCCAAGCACTCGCGGCTGATCGACCAGATCGGCGTCAACGCGCTGCTCGCGCTCTCGCTCTCCGTCTCGCTGCAGGCCGGACAGCTGGCGCTGGCGCAGGCCGCCTTCATGGGGATCGCCGCCTACGTCTCGGCGATCCTGGCGATGACCTACCACTGGCCGCTGATCGCCTCGATCCTCGCCGCGGTCGTCGTCTCGACGGTCGTCGCCGCGCTGCTCGCCTACCCCGTCCGGCGGCTGCGCGGGATCTTCCTCGCGATCGCGACGATCGGCTTCGGCGAGATCGTGCGCGTCGTTGCGAACAACCTCTCCGTCACCGGCGGCGCCGAGGGGATGAGCGGGATCCCGAGCGACGCGACGACCCCGGTGATCTACGGCTCGCTCGCGCTCGTCACGCTCGCGCTCTTCGCGCTCTCACGCACGAAGTTTGCGCTCGCCGTCGCGCTGGTCCGTGAGGACGAGCACGCGGCGCGCGGGGTCGGCGTCGACGTCGGCGTCGTGCGCACGCTCTCGCTCGCGCTCGGCGGCGCGATCGCCGGGCTCGGCGGTGCGCTCTACGCGCACGCCTCCTTCTTCATCACGCCGACCGACTTCGGCTTCGCCACGATGGAACGGATCCTCGTCTGGTGCGTGATCGGCGGCGTGACGAGCCCGCTCGGCGCCGTGCTCGGCGCGGCGCTCCTCTCGGTCTTGCCGGAGATGATCCGGTTCCTGGCCGACTATCGCGAGATCAGCAACGGGATCATCCTGCTCGCGGTGATCCTGTTCGCGCCGGGCGGGATCGCGGCGCTGTGGCGCCGCGGCGCGATCCGGGTGCGCAGCTGATGCTCGCGCTCGAGGAGGTCGGCGTGCGCTACGGCGGGGTCGACGCGCTGCGCGGCGTCTCGCTGCGCGTCGAGCGCGGCCGCGTCCTGGGCCTGATCGGGCCGAACGGCGCCGGCAAGACGACGCTGGTGAATGCGGCGACCGGTCTCGCGCCGCTCGCCTCGGGGACGATCGCGCTCGAGGGCAAGCGGATCGACGGGCTCCCCCAGCACCGCATCGCGCGCGCGGGGATCGCGCGCACCTACCAAAACATCCGCCTCTTCGGCGCGCTCGACGTGCGCGCGAACCTCGCGGCGGGCGCGTTCGCGCGTCCCGGCCGCCTCGACGAGGAGACGCTGCGCGCGCTGCTCGCGCGCGCCGGGATCCCGGACGTCGATCCCGCCGCACGCGCGGGCGCGCTGCCGTACGGCGACCAGCGGCGTCTCGAGATCGCGCGCGTCCTCGCCGCTCGACCGCTCGTCGCGATGCTCGACGAGCCCGCGGCCGGGATGAACGCCGCCGAGACGCGCCGCCTCGCCGAGACGATCCGCGCGATCGCCGCCGACGGGATCGCCGTGCTGTTGATCGAGCACGACATGCCGCTGATCCGCGCGGCTTGCGACGACGTCGTGGTGCTGAACTTCGGCCAGGTCATCGCGCGCGGGACGCCGGCGCAGGTCGGCCGCGACCCGGTCGTCGTCGAAGCCTATCTCGGCAGCGACGCGGGAGCCCTCGCATGAGCGCGATCCTGCAGGTCGACGACCTGCGCGCCGGCTACGGCGCGATCGAGGTCCTCCACGGCGTCTCGCTCGCGCTCGAGGAGGGGACGCTCTGTGCGATCGTCGGGGCGAACGGCGCGGGAAAGACGACGCTGCTGATGACGCTCGCCGGACTCGTCGCCGCGCGCGGCGGGAGCGTCCGCTTCGGCGGCGACGACGTGACGCGGCTCCCCTCGCACGCGCGCGTCGGCCGCGGGCTCGCCCTCGTCCCGGAGGGGCGCCGGATGCTCCCCGGGATGAGCGTCGAGGAGAACCTGCAGGTCGCGGCGAGCGTCCGCGGTGCCGAAGGCTACGCGCGCATCGAGACGCTGCTCGACCGGTTCCCGATCCTGCGCACGCGGCGCGCCGTCCCCGCCGGCTCGCTCTCCGGTGGCGAGCAACAGATGCTCGCGATCGCGCGCGCGCTCGCGAGCGGCCCGCGTGCCTTGCTGCTGGACGAACCGTCGATGGGGCTCGCGCCCAAACTCGTCGACGAGATCTTCGCGATCGTCGCCGCCGAGCGCGCGCGCGGGACGTCGATTCTCCTCGTCGAGCAAAATGCGCGTCGCGCCCTCGCGATCGCCGACCACGCGTACGTGATGGAGCGCGGACGCATCACCTTGAGCGGGAGCGGTGCCGAGCTGGCGACGCATCGCGACGTCGTCGCGGCGTATCTGGGCAGCTGAGCACGCGGTGTGGAACCGGTGGAAACCGGTGAGTCCCCGTGGACAACTGAAGATTCTTGTGGACAACCGGGCCGCGCGGAGCTCGGCCTCTTGTATCGACAGAGCGAGCGCGCTACGATGCGATCACGTCGACGGCAACGCCGACGGGCGAGCGACGAGAAGCTCGCAGCCGCCACCGGGACGAACGGCTCACGCCGAACGCACACGGGAGCGATTGAATCGAAGTACGACGCCGTAATGGCCAGTGGATCACTTCATTGGCGAGGACGCGCGCAGATCGGATTCTCGTGCTGACCATGGCCTCGGGGCGCTCGCGCGTCTCGGGGCTGTGTCGCGTTGGTGGCAGGCGTTGTGCGGCGCGATGGTGCTGCGGGCACGCTCCCTGCGCGCATCGTGCGCTCCGGGAGCTACCGCTGCGTCGCTCCCGCCCCTCCGGGGCTCCGCGACTCCGCGAGTACCCGCAGCACCATCGCGCCGCACAACGCTGGCACGATCATGGCGAGTCGCACGCCGGGATGGTGGCGGGTGATCACAATTTTTTGTTGGCAGGGGTTGGTGGGGGTGGCGGGGTTTGTGGATTGCGGGGAATGGTGTGGGTTGGCGTGGAGAACTGCAACTTCTTGTGGAAAGTGCGCCGTTTTCGTTCTTGCACTCTTGTGCTTTCCGAGCGTGAGCGTTACGATGCGTTTACGCTGGCGGTGACGGCGGCGGGCGAGGGACACGAGAACCTCGCGGGTGCTCGGTGGGGGATGATCGGCGCCAGCCGTTCCGAGCCGAGAGCGCCGAATCGATGGAGACGCAGTTCTGGTTGCTCTCGGCTGCCGGATGCGTGACTCGGATTCTCGTGCGGAACGCGGCCCCGATACTCATGCGTCGGGGCCGCGTCGCGTTTCGTGCTACACCTTGTAGCGCAGGCGCAGTTGCACCGTGCGGCCCATCGGGTAGCTTTGCGGAACGTAACCGGCGGTGCCGTAGGTCCACGGGATACCGGCAGGTGGGATGCCGTTTCCCGCATATCCGGGCGGGCCGTAGAGCCACGGGTTTCCCTGGTATGCGGTCGGGGCGAATTCGCCGAGCAGGTTCGAAACGTCGAGGATCAGCGTGACGCGTTTCGAGACGTCGCCTTCAATGTGGAGGTTGACGAGGGTCTGCGGGGGGGAGCGCAGCGTATTGGGATCGTTGCCTTCCGGCGTGCCGAGGTTGCCGATGTAGGGGTTCGTCGTCGGGTTGTACGGCTGGCTCGGATCCGCGAGGAAGTAGTAGCTGTAGCCCGGGTTGACGTTGTTGTCGTTCGGGACTTGGATCGGTTTGCCGTTCGGACCGAAGACCCAGATCATCTTGCCGTTGCCGTACGGGTAGCCGGTTTCGTACGAGAGCGAGGGCGTGATGCGGATGCGATGCTGCGCGAGGTCGAACTCGTACGAGAGCGTCGTCGTGAAGTCGGGGACGTAGCCGACCGGGAAGAGTTGGCCGGCGGCGATCGCGGCGGCGTTCAAGTCGTTGAACGCGAACTGCGAGGCGCTCGAGGAGTAGGCGCGCACGTAGTTGGAGTCGAGCGTGAAGCCGCCGTTCTTCAGCCACAGTTCGGCGCCGTGCGCCTGCAGATCACCGACGTTCGTCGGCACGCCCACCCCGGCTTGTGCGTTCGGCGTGCTGAGCGAACGGAAGTTGAACGGCAGTACGTCGACGCGGTTCTTCTCGTACGTTGCGTAGTAGGTCGCACGGACTTGCGTGCGGCCGCGGGCTTCGAACGAGTAGGTGAAGTCGTTCGCCGTCGATGCGGCGAGCGGGACGAACGGCGCCGGGTTGCCGTTCGCGTCGACGTTCGTCGAATCGGTGCGGTCGGCTTCGAGAGGCGCGGGCGCGACGGTCGTGTGGTCGTACGTCGCGCGCAGCGCGTACCGGTCGCCGAGTTTGTACGCGGCGCCGAAATGCGGGTCGAGCGCGTTGATGTCGTACGGGTTTCCGTCGCTCGGACGGATGTGCGTCGCGGTGAGACGTCCGGTCGCCGTCAGATCGAGGCGCGACGAGGGGCTCCACGTGTCGCCGAAGTAGGCGAGCAGCGAGCCGAGCGTCGGGCTCGAGTTGATGTACTCGTCCGCCGTCGGGACGATCTGGTTCAGAAAGCTGTTGTTGACGCTGTACTGGAGGCCGAAACGCAGGTGATGCCGGTCGCTGGCGACGTCGTCGCCGTCGTAGCCGACCCCGTATTGGCGCGCGCCTTGCTGCGCCCACAGCGAGAAGGCGCCGTCGGGATAACCGTTCTCGTCCCAGAATGGGCCGCCCGCCGAGGATCCGTAGACCGATTCGTAGAGCTGCACGCGCGAGAGGGAGTGATCCCCGGTGTGCACCCACTGCGTCTTGAAGACGTCGTAGCTTCCGCGCACGCCGGACGCATAGTTCACGGGGGCGTTGGGATCGGTCGAGCCGGGAAATGTCGTATACTGGCCGTTGAACTGGCCGACCGTCTCACCGGCGAACGGCGATCCGTACTGGTTGTAGACCGCTTGTCCGACGAGCGCCAGGAACGAGAGGTCGTCCTTCGGCGTGAGCTGATAGTGGACGTTCCCTTCGATCGACGACTGGGCGCGGCTCGAGAGCGACAGACCGTACGTCGCCGCCTCTGCCGGATAGAACGTCTTGCCGTCGCCGTACGTGAACTCTTCGCTCCCGATCGTGCTCGCCAGCGCATAGCGCCATTTCAAGTCGGGCGTCGCGCCGAGATACTGGAAGTTCATCTGGTGAAACGCGGGCCCGCCGATCCCGTTGCCGAGCTCGAGCGTCGTGCTACCCGGATAGGTACCGACCGCGGGGATTTGGTCGATCACGCCGCCGAGCGCGTTCTGGGCCTGCGTCTGATAGCCCGCGAGCGTGACGTTCGTCGACGCGACCCCGGTCGTCGGCAGCTGCGCGCCGACGATGTTCCCGCCCGGCTCGGCGACGAGACCCTGCGGGATCGGCACCGAGTCGTACTCGAAGACCGCGTCGTCGATCTTCCCGCCGCGCAGGATCGCGTTCGCGAAGGGATCGAGGTCGACGCCGGGCACGGAAGCGATCGCGCCCTGCACCGTCCCCGCCGTGTAGTTGGCCAGCCCGGAAGACGATACGGGCGGCGCGAGCGCACGCGCCGCATCGCCCGAGACGGTGAAGGTGTCGCTCGGGGCGCCCAGGGCGAACGCGCTCGTCGTCGCGCGCACGCTCCCGATCGTGCGCAGCGCGGCGACGAGCCGGAAGGCGAGCTGCTGCGTCTGTCCCGGCGCGACGGTGACCCCGCCTTGCAGCGTCTCCTCGAAGCCCGCGGCGTTGATCGAGACGGTGTACGTGTCGGCGGCCAGTCCGAACATCGTGAAGTGCCCGTGCGCGTCCGTCGTCGCCGTCGCGCGGCCGGATGGCGACGTCGCGACGACGTGCGCGCCTACGACCGGTTGGCCGTTCGTTCCGGCGACGCGGCCGGTGATCATCCCGGTCGTCGCCTCGGCCGCGGCAGCGGGACGCGCGCTCATGATCGACATCATGAACGCGATGAGAAGGAGCGCGAGCGCGCTTCGAGATCGTTCCATCGAGGGTTCCTCCACGCGACGCGCTCGGCGCGCCGCGGTGACGCGGAAGCGGTGTGCTTAGGCGGGCGTCGGGAGGAAGGGCGGTGCGCGTTCACCGATCTGACGCGCGTGCGGCGACTGTGGGCGCGCGAACGCGGGGACGTCGCGACGGCCGCGAATCATCGCGGCGCCCTCGCGCGGGAGCGTGATCGCGATGCATGCGATCGCGGAGACGACGAAGGAGGCGAAGGCGGCGGCGATCCCGCGCATCGTCCAACCGAGCAAGAACGTGCAGGCGAGCGCGAGCAGCGCGTGCAGCCCCAAGCTGAACAGCACCGGGCCGCCGAGCCACGCCGTCCCGCCGAGCAGCTTACCGCCGAAGAGGAGCTGCTCGGAGCTCTCCATGGCGAAGAGCGCGACGAGCTGCATCGCGAACACCGCCGGTACGTCGCGCAGCGGCGGGTGCGTCGCGATGCTCGTCGCGGCGTCGCCCAGCCAATCGCGCCGCGCGTCGCGTCGCGCGTCGAGCGCGCAGCGGTAGAGCGCGACGCAGCGCGCAACCGCGCCCTCGAGCGCGAGCGCGCCGCCGGCGATCAACGTCGGGACGACGCTGAGATGGTTGTTGTCGAAATACCGCGTCCCGAAGATCCCGGTGTTCGAGATCGACTCGACCAATGCGTCGCCCAGCGCCGCCGCGAGAAGCGCGACGGCGACGAGGAACGGCAAGCGAGACGTAGTCGAGGATGCCACGCACGACGATCGTTCTCGCTCGTACGGCGGAAGCCTCGGAATTTCCCAAGAGCGCACGTCGAGCGCTCGGCGTCCTCCCGCGACAAATTTCTCGTCCGTCCTCTTGCGCATGCACGCGCGCGGGAGTACGATTCGTCCACGCCGACCTTCGCGTCGGCGGGCGAGCGACGAGAAGCTCGCCGGCACCGTCTGGCGGCGAACGGCGAAAGCCGTACGCGATCAAACGACGCCGAGACGAAGTACGACGCCGTACCTGGCTGAGCCGATCGGCGAGGACGAGCGCAGATCGAGTTCTCGTGCTGAACGAAGCCGCCCGACGATGTTCGGACGGCTTCGTCGCGATCAGCTCACGAACAACCGCATCGCCGTGCGGTCGAACGTCAGCGCACCGCCGCGGAAGAACGCGTGCGAGACGATCGCGACGACGCGGAACGGAAACCCCGCGAGCACGTGCCGAGCCGCACGCGCTCCGCGACGAGCGCGGCCGCGCCGGTAAGGAACCTTCCCCACGTCGTACTCATGCGGCAAGCCTCGCGTCGCCCGCCGACCCTGTCAACTAACGAATTAGGCTAATTGCCGTTCCAGGCCGTGAACGGCGCGGGCTTCGCATACGGAGCACCGACCTCGATCGTGACGTCGAGGTGCTGCGTCAGCTCGATCGCGCGCGGGTCGCCCGTGTAGCGATGGCCGTCGACCCAGGTGACGATCCGATCGCCCTTGCGCGGACGTGCGCCGGCGACGTCGGTGTGCGTGAGCGGCTCGCCCCAGATGTCGAAGAAGTTCCCGAGCGTGAACGTCCGGAACCCCGGCGACTCGACGTGGATGATCCCGTCGGGCGTGTGCGTGTGCAGCCAGTAGAAGCACTGCGCCGCCAGCGGACGGCCGACGTCCTCGGGGACGGTGATCGCGCGGCCGTGATCGAGGACGGCGAGGTGCTGATGAATGTGCAGTACCGATCCTTCCATCTGGTCGCAGCGGATGCCGTCGACGGGCTGCCCCATGGGGATCGCCGCGTTCGCGAGGGGGGCCCGGGCGAAAACCGTCGCGACGATCGCCAAAGCGCAGAGCAGCCTTAAATTCCGCATAATCACGGTCACCTAGCTTGGAAGGGTGAAGAGTCTAGCGTTCCGTCTCACACTCACGGTCGGCAGCGTCGTACTCGCCGCAACGATCGCCGTTTCCCTCTCCGGGTACCTGAGCGGACGAAGCTCGCTCGAACGCGAGATCCGCGATCGCATCGGCGCGACCGCCGCGACGGCGGCCTCGCAGACCGACGCGTACCTCGGGGCGCGAACCGACGAGCTGCGTCAGATGTCGACCTCGGCGCTGCAGGAGGCGTCGCTCACGGCGGTCGATCGCGCGAAGCTCCTCTTCGACTACGCCAACGCGTTCGGCTCGAACCGCTACACCGAGATCTCGATCGTCGACGCGGCGGGGCGCACCACCATCTCCAGCACGGGCGCGCCCTCGTTCACCGACCATGCTGACCTCGTGCGCACGTTCGATGCGGCGACGCGCCCCGGGATCGTGGGACTCACGCACTTCAGCGATCAGTCGCAAGACGTGTTCGTCGTTTACGCCCCGCTGATCGACGAGAACGGGAAGCGTGCCGGGACGCTCGTCGGCCGACTGCAGAGCACCGAGCTCGCCGGACTGGTGCGCGCCGTCCCGGTCGACGCGGCCAGCTCCCTCTTCCTCATGCACGGCGGCGCCTCGCTCGGCGAGAGCCGCGGCGCGAAAGGTCCCGCCGCCGACGCGCTCGGACACGCGCTCTCCGCCAGTGCGGCGGTCCCCGGCGCGCTCGGGCTGACCGTGGTCGCCGCCTCCGATCCGCGCATCGCGCTCGCCGCGGTGAACGAGCTCGCGCTGCGCTCGGCGTTCGTCGGCGTGCTCGTCTTCGTCTTGGCGTGGCTCGCGGTGCTGGCCACCGCGCGCGGGATCGCGCGCCCCTTGCGCGCCGTCGCGAACGCGGCGTCCCGGCTCGCCGACGGCGACCTCGACGCGCGCGTCGCCGTCTCGCGCGACGTGCGCGAGACGGCCGAGCTGGCCGCGGCGTTCAACACGATGTCGGAGACGCTGCGCGAGGTGATCGGCGGCGTCGGTGAAGCCTCGCGCACGGTCGCGCAGACCGCGCGCGAGACGCTCGCCAGCGCGCGCGACGTGCGCGGCGAGAGCGAAGAGCAGGCCCGCGCGACGGCGCAGATCGCCGAGGCTCTGGCCGGCGTCGTCGCCGGCGCGCACGCGATCGGCACCGATGCGCACGCGCTCGAACGAAGCTCGCGCGACGGGCTCACGCACATCGAGGAGCTCCTCGCCGAGGTCGGTGGGACGAGCGCCGCGATCGAGCAGCTCCGCGCAACCGTCGAGCGCTCGAGCGACGCGGGCCGCGCGCTCGCGACGCACGCGGTCTCGGTCGCCGAGCGTGCCGGGACGGTGGCGGAGCGCGCCAGCGCGGCGACCGCGTCGGCCGGACGCGGCGGCGAGGCGGTGCGCCGGCTCGTCGCCGACATCGGCGAGGTTGGTGCCGCGCTCGCGCAGACCGCCGGCCGGCTCGACCATCTGGCCGAAGCGACGGCCGGCGCGATCGCGACGCAGGTCGACGTGATCGAGGACATCTCCGAGCGCTCGAAGCTGCTCGCGCTCAACGCCGGGATCGAGGCCGCCCGCGCGGGTGAGCACGGGCGCGGCTTCGGCGTGATCGCGCAGGAGCTCCATCGCCTCGCCACCGGATCGAAGGTCGCGAGCGACGAGGTGAAGACGCTCGTCGCCGCCGTCGTGAGCGAGACGCAGGCGCTGGTCGCCGCGGCGCGCGGCGCGAACGCCTTGGCCGAGGCCGCCGTCTCGCGCGCGACGCTGACCGGCGCGACGATCGAGGAGCTGGTCGCCGAGATCGTCGAGCACGCCGCCGAGGCGCGCGCGATCGGCGCGACCGCCGCGGAGCAGGCGGAACGGACCGCCGAGATCGAGCACGCGACCGAGGAGATGCGCCGGATGGCGCACGCGACGGCGTCGGCCGCGAGCGCGGTCGGCAGCCTCTCGCACCGCGTGCGCGACGCGGTCGCGCTCGCGTCGCGCGTCGCCGCGCAGGTCGCCGGTGCCGCCGGTGAGCAAGGCGCGTCGGCGGCGATCATCGAGCGCAGCGCCGACGAGATCGGGACCGCGACGACGCGCGTCGCCGAGGCGGCGGCGCGCGCGTTCGTCGCGACGGACACCCTGCGCGAGCAGATCCAGCGTCTCGCCGACCCGCTCGCGCGCTTCACCGCCTCCGGCTCGCCCCGCGAGGAGACCGCCGAGCCGGCGGACGCGGCGGCGCTCCCGCGCTACGAGGGCTCGGAGCTGGTCCCGGTCGCCGGCGCGGCGTAGCGCTCCGCGACGCTGCGCGCGATCCGGGCGGCGGCGACGCGCGCCTCCTCGGGCGCGACGACCTCCGCCTCGGTCCCCCAGCGCAGGCTCCAGCGCACGATCTCGAGCGGATCGGCGACGCGGTACGTCACGTCGACCGCGCCGTCGGCGCGCGGCGCGACGGTCCGCTCGCGCGCGACCTGCGCCATCGTCGCGGCCTTCGCGACGACCGGGGAGAAGCGGACCGTCACCTCGGCGAGCGTCTCGGCATGACGCACGCCGCTCACCGAGTTGGCGCCGTAGGCGTCCAAGTTGAAGTCGGCGGGACGCTCGAACGCCTGCGGCGTGATCGCGACGTCGGAGACGTTGTCGACGGCGAAGACCCGCATGTCGGCCCGCGTGTGGTCGAAGCCGACCAGGTAGATGCGGCCGGACGAGACGATGAAGCCGTAGGGATCGACCCGCCGCTGCGTGCGCACCGCGTTCTTGTCGGTGTAGCCGAACTGCACGCGCCGACGCTCGCGTTCGGCCGACTGCAGGTTCTCGAAGATCCGCTCGACCTCGGGATCGAGCGAGACCGACTCGAAGCGAATCGCGAACGAGGTGCTCTCGACCGCGACCTCGGCGCGCCGGTCGCTCGAGCGCAGCAGCTTCTGCGTGGTCTCCTCGATCGCGCTCGCGAACGTCCCACCCAGCGAGCTGCCCAGGCGCTTGAGCGTGACCAGACCGAGCAGCTCACGATGCGAGAGGTTGAGCCGGCGCAGGCTGTAGCCTTCGGCGAACCGGTACGTCCCGCTCCCGCGGTCGAAATACCACGGGAATCCGGCATCGGAGAGGACGCTCAGGTAGCGCCGAAGCGTCCGCGTGCTGGGCGGTTTCTCCTCGCCGATCTCGTCCTTCAGCTGCTCGAAGGTGAAGCGCCCCTCGTCGATCGCGCTGAGCAAGCGCACCAAAAGGACGACTTTCGGCTCCGCCCGTTCCTCGGCCACGCCCGCCTCATTCGTTCCTTGTCGCCGCGCCTCCGCGTGCCGCTCGTCAAAAGCCCCAGGGTGAGCGTTGCCGACGGTGAAGAACTTTCCCCCAAGCAGCCATCTTATAGGTAAGGAGTGCCATGGACGATCAACGCCCGGATTCATCGGTCGACCGCAGAGAGTTCCTTCGCCGCACGGGTGCGCTCGGAATCGCAGGCGCGACGGCCCTCGGATTCCCCCTCATCGAGACGCGTGCCGCGGGCGCGGCCCCCCTCCTCCCACCCCGCGACGTGATCGCCGCCGGCGGCGGCGCCACGATCAAGATCGGGCACATCGACAGCTTTTCGGGCGTCTATGCCGCCGCCGCAGCCTCGCAAGAGCTCGGCCTGCAAACCGCGGTGGCAGAGGCCGAGAAAAAGAACTCCCGCATCAAGTACGAGATCGTTCGCGGTGACGACGCGAGCAAGCCCGCGACCGGTGAGACCGAAGCCAAACGGCTCATCTCGCAGGAACGTGTCGACGTGCTGACCGGCGGCCTCAGCTCCGCGGTCGGCCTCGCCATCTCGGCGCTGGCCTCGCAGAACAACATCTTCTTCCTCGCGATCGGGACGCACGATACGAACATCACCGGCCCCAAGGCGCACAAGGTGACGTTCCGCCAGACGACGTCCAACGCGATGCTCGCCAACGCAGTCGGGCCGGCGCTGCTGAAAAAAGGCAAGAAGTGGTACTTCCTGGTCGCGGACTACGCGTTCGGGACCGACGGGCACGAGCGGCTCAAGAAGATCCTGCTCGCCGGCGGCGGGACCGAGGTCGGCGCCGACCTGCACCCGCTCGGGCAGACCGACTACTCCTCGTACCTGACGAAGGCGCGTAACACCGACGCGGACGTGCTGGTCTTCAGCAACTACGGTCCGGACTGCATCAACGCGAGCAAAGCCGCCGTCCAGCTCGGCCTCAACAAGAAGATGACATTCGGCGGGATCCTGTGCGGCAACGACGTCGCGATCGGGATGCCGGTCGACGACATCGTCGGCTCGCTCTGGGGCTACGTCTGGGGTCCGGAGGCCGGCGGGGACGCCGACCGCGTCTACGGCGCGCTCAAGGCCCGTACGAAGAACGTCGACTGGCGGCAGTACCTCGGTTACATGGCGGGGCAGAACATCGTCGACCGCCTCAACCACGCCGGTTCGACCGACACCGACAAGCTCGTCGCCGCCTTCGAGAACTACCACTACGACGCGGCGAAGGCCGGCGGCGGCTACTTCCGGGCCTGCGATCACCAGGCGGTGCAGGCAGTGTACGCCGGCGAGATCGTCGCCAAGAACAAGCGCCGCAGCGAGAACGAGTACTTCACGATCGCGAGCCGCGTCGGCGGCGAAGCGGCGGCCGAGTCGTGCACGAACCCGGACAGCGCGGCGGCGACCAAGATCTTCGCCTCCGAGAAGATCGGGCCGCGCGAAGGATACACGGCGGTCAAGGTCTGACCCGGCACCGGGGCCCGTCCGCATTGGATGGGTCCCGGGTTAATCTTGGCTCGGCCCGGGTAGGAGCGGGGATACCATGCGGCCGACGATGCTCGTCAACGTCCTCAGCCGTGGCCTCGCCGATGACCCGGCCGTGACCGAGCCCGGCGGGGCGACGCTCGACTACGCACAGCTCTGCAATGCCGCCGATGCGATCGGCGCCGGCCTTGCCGCCCGCGGCCTCCAGCCGGGTGACGTCGTGGCTGCCGCGATCCCGGGCGGCGCGGCCTACCTCGCGGCGTTTGCCGGCGCGGCGATGACGCGCCTGGCCCTGGCCCCGCTCGTCCTCGGCGACGATACCGAGCTTCCCGACAGGCTCACCGCGCTCCGGGCCCGGATGGTCCTCGCCGGCACGGCGGTACCGCAGGCGGTCCGCATCGCGGCGTCGCGGCCGGGGCTTGCTCTCACCGTGCTGGAGGTCGACGGCCGAGGCATCGTCCGGCTCGACGGCGAGCAGGTATTCGACGCCAACGTCCGGCTCGCCGAACCCGACGACGTGGTGCTCGTTGGCGCCGAGGGCCGGCTCACGCACGGAGCGATCGTGGCCGCAGCGCTCGCCGCCGCCCCACCCGTCCCCGCGGCGGTACGGACGACGCTCCCGTTACTCGAACCGCGCGGGCTGATCGCCGCGCTGACGGTCCTCGCCGCGGGCGGCCACGTGATCGTCCCCTCCGAGGCCTCGGCGGTCGCCGCCTGAGTCGACTTACTTAAAACCTTAGTTGACAGCACCCGGCGACCGTGCTAGCGTCGATACATGCCGCGGAAGAAATCGCCGACGCTCACGGAGGCCGAGTATCGCCTCATGCAAGTCCTGTGGGACCGCGGCGAGTCGACGGTCGCGGAGGTCGTCGATGCGATCGGTGATCCGCCGCTGGCGTACAACACCGTCCTCACCACGCTGCGGATCCTCGAGCAAAAGGCGTACGTGCGCCACAAGGCCGCGGGGCGTGCGTTCATCTACCGCGCCGTCGTCGAACGCGACGAGGCGCAGCGCAGCGTCGTGCAGCACGTGCTCTCCCGTTTCTTCGACGGCTCGCCGCGCGAGCTCGTCTTGAATCTGCTGGAGTCCGAAGCGGTCGACGACGGCGAGCTGGACCGTCTGCGCGAGCTGATCGACAAGGCCAAGGGCAAAGCGTAGCGATGGTCGAGGCCGTCGTCGCGGTCGCGCTGCGCGCGATCCTCGTCAGCGTCGTGCTCGGCGGTGCGCTCGCGCTAGCCGTCTTCGTCGCAGCGCGAACGCTCGCGCTCTCCGCGGCGACGCGCCACGCGCTGTGGACGACCGCGCTCATCGCGATCGGCGTGATGCCGCTCGCGGGCCTCGGGTTCTCGCTGGCTCACGCAACGACCGCGGTCGCGGAACCGCCCGCACATGGGACGATCTCCCCGCGGCACACCGGCGTCACGACCGCTCCGCCGAGCACGCATGCGCACGTGCGCGTCCCCGAGACGCACGTCGCAGCTACCATGAGCCCACCGCCGTTCACGCCGCGTCTCGATTTCCGGCCGCATCTCACGCCGACGATCGCGCTCGGTCTCGTTGCGGCCTGGGCGCTCGGCGCGCTGATCGGCCTGGGGAGCCTCATCGCGAGCGTCTGGCGCGTGCGCGGGCTCAAGCACCGCTCCAGCCCGCTCGACGCCGCGCTCTCCGACGAGCTGCCGTGGCTCACTGAGGTGGGCCCCGGCCGCGAGATCTACCTGCGGCTTTCGTACGAGGCCGAGACGCCGGTCGCGATCGGCTTCCGCCGTCCCGTGATCCTGATCCCGACCGAGTTGGCGACCGCCGACGGGCTTGCGGCGATCGAGCCTCTCGTGCTGCACGAACACGCGCACCTACGGCGCTACGACGACTGGACGAACCTCGCGCAGCGCGTGATCGAGCGCCTCTTCTGGTTCAACCCGCTGGTCTGGGTGATCGGCCGCCGCATCGCGCTCGAGCGCGAGATCGCCTCCGACGACGCGGTCGTTGAGCGCACCGGTGCGCCGGCCGACTACGCGACCTCGCTCTGGCGGCTCGCGCGCGAGATGCGGATGCCCGAGCACGCCGTCGTCGCGCCCGGCGCGCTGCTCACGCGCAAGCAGATCAGCGTTCGCATCGAACAGCTGCTCGACGCAAATCGTTCGCGGCTCCACCGATCGCCGGCAGCGGCGTTCGGTGTCGCGACGGCCGCCGTCCTCGCCGTCGCGTTCGTGGCCACCAGCTCCCCCGCCGTCGAGCTTCCCGCCGCAGGCGCGCAGCATCCGGCGCTTGCGGAAGCCACCCCGTCACCCGCGATGACGGCGGCCAGTCCTGTACCGCATGCCTCGCCGCTCGCGCGCGCGACGTCAGCCGCCGTGGCAGTCGCGGCGGCGCCCCCGAAACCCGCGCCGGCTCCGGCGACCGCGCGCGCACGAGCTCACACGATCGTCGTCCTAGAGATGCCGTCGGCGCCGCCCGTCGCACAACACGCCGCGGCGCCGAGCATACCCTCGGCGGCACCGATCCCGCACATCCCCGCGACGAATGCGATTCCGCCGCAGGGCCTCTCCGACGCGATCCAGCAGACCGTCCATGACGCGCTCGCTTCGGTCCCGGCCGCGATCGCGGCGAGCAGCGACCCGCAGCGGCCCTCACGCGGCCGTCTCGCGGGCGTGCGCGTCTCGCGCGAGATGATCGCGTCGTGCGTAGGTTGCTCGATGCGCGACGCCGATCTGCACGGCCTCGACCTGCACGGCCTCTCCATCAACGGCGTCGACCTGCGCGGCGCCGATCTGCACGGCGTCAATCTTTCCGGCACGCACCTGACGGGCGTGTCGCTGAGCGACGCGAATCTCACGGGCGCCGACCTGCGCAACGCCGAGCTGAACGGCGTCACCTTGCACGATGCGAGGCTCGACGGAGCGCTGCTCGACGGCACCCGCTTCATCGGCATCTCGCTGCGCGACGTCAGCCTGCGCGGAACCGCATTGCGCTCGGTCATCGGCAATTGCGTGGGCTGCGACTTCAAGCACGTCGATCTGCACGGGCAGGATCTGCACGGGCTCGCACTCGAGGGTATCGATCTGAGCGACGCCGACCTGCACGACGCGAACCTCTCCGGGATGCGCCTCGTGGGGGTCGATCTGAGCCACGCGAACCTCAACGGCGCCGATCTGACCAACACGCGCTTCGAAGGCTGCGATCTGGGCGACACCGACCTGCGCGGTGCCCGCACCGCCGGCATGGTCTTGCACGGGAGCGGGCTCGAGTAATCGCGAGCCCGGCTTTTCTTTTGCCCTCATCACCTAGATTCATAGTTCAGGAGGCCGTCTTGTTCCGTACCCTCATCCTGCTTGCTGCGGCGCTCGCGCTGCTCGCGCCGCCGGTCTCGGCCCGCGGCGACGACGGCGTCACGCGCCAGCTGATCGACCACTGTGTCGGCTGCAGTCTGCCGAAGGACCTGCGCGGCCTCGACCTGCACGGGCTACGCTTCGTCGGCGACGATCTGCGCGACGTCGACTTCAGCCGCGCGAACCTGCGCGGCGCCGACTTCACCGGCGCGGATCTCGACGGCACGCGTTTCGACGACGCCGATCTGCGCGACGCGCGCTTCACCGGCGTACGCCTGCGCGGGGTCAGCTTCGCGCGCGCGAACGTGGCGGGGATCCGCTTCGTCGGCGTGAGCGTCGATCAGGAGGCGATCGACGGAGCGACGGGCGCGATCCTGCTGCGCGAGTGCACGGGCTGCTCGCTGCGTGGGCTCGACCTGCACGGGGTGGACCTGCACGGAAGCCGCATCGTCGGCGCGGACCTGCACGACGCGAACCTCGCCGGGACGAACCTGCGCGACGCACGACTCGTCGGGGTGAACGCGCGCGACACCGACTTTTCGGGGAGCGATCTGCGCGGCGCGAATGTGGTCGGCGCGCGGCTGCACGGCGCACGCCTCGCGCGCGCGACGCTCGGCGACGCGATCCTTTGCGGCGAGAACCGCAACGACTGGGGTGAGGCGAGAACCGTCTGCGCCGATCTGGACGGCGTCGACTTGCACGGGATCGACCTGCGCGCCGTGCGGTGGTGCCCGTCGCGCGACGACGCCCCCGGCGCGTGCCGGACCGTCACGCGCCGGGAGCTGATCGAAGATGCCCACGCCGATCTGCGCGGCGCGCAGACCCCGGCCTGACGTGCCGTGCGGGGCGGCCTATTCCCGTGAGAGCTGCGCGAACTCGCTCTCCGGGTAGGTCGCCCCGAGCCAGTTCAGCATGTCGTGACGGTGCGTGCGCGCATCGTCGCTGTCGAGCTTCCCGTAGAGCTGCGCCAGCGTGTACGTGAAGCGCGGGATCCAGGGATCGAACGGGAAGTGCACCTGCCAATCGTGCAACGCGTCCTCGACCAGTACCGCCTTGTCGAAGACGCGGTCGGTGTCGTCGGGGTGCGCGTCGATCTGCGCCGAAAGGTCCTTGAGCGCATTGCGGATCCCGAGAATGCTCATCTTCATCCGGCCGAAGTAGCGATCCGCGGGAGCGAGGTTCGCCGTCGACTGGGCGAACGCGGGGACGGCGAGCGCGGGCGTCACGAGCGCAGCGGCAGGCAGCGCGAGCGTGAGCGCGAGGAAGAACCGCTTCATGAGACACGTCCTTGTGGGCGATGAACGGCCGCGACGCGCCCGGGAGGGACCCGCCGCGTACAGCAGTTATCGGCAGCGGCAGGTCCGTCTGAAGTCGGTTCGGTTGGACTGTGAGCGAGAAGCCCTTATTCGGGGTCGCTGAAGAGGAACGCGAGGTCTTCGCGGGTTAGCGTCTTGGCCACCGCGCTGTCCGCCTTCACGACCGCCTTCGAGAGCGCGCTCTTGCGCTCGGCGAGCGCGCGGATCTTCTCCTCGACCGACCCGGCGGTGACCATCCGGTACGCCGTGACCGGACGCGTCTGCCCGATGCGGTGCGTACGGTCGATCGCCTGGCGCTCGACGGCGGGGTTCCACCACGGATCGTAGAGGACCACGTAGTCCGCGGCCGTGAGGGTAAGGCCGACGCCGCCGGCCTTGAGCGAGCACAGGAAGACCGGCGGCCCGTCGTCGCGCATGAAGCGCTCGACCTCGGCCTGCCGCTCGCGGTCCTTCGTCGAGCCGTCGAGATAGCCGTACGCGATCTCGCGGCGGTCGAGCGCGGTGCGCATCACCTTGAGCATCGAGGAGAACGCGCTGAAGACGAGGACCTTGTGGCCGCCGTCGAGCACCTCTTCGACCGTCTCGAGGAAGGCGTCGAACTTCCCGCTCGCCTCCGGATCGTCGAGGTACTCCGGAACGAGGAGGCCCGGGTGCGCGCAGACCTGGCGCAGGCGCGTGAGCGCGGCGAGGACGTGGACGGTCGCCGTCTCGGCGCCCTCCTCGTCGAACTTCGCGAGCACGTCGCGCCGCGCGGCCTCCGCGATCCCGCGGTAGAGCCGGCGCTGCAGCGGCGAGAGTTCGCACTCGATCACCGCCTCGGTCCGCTCCGGGAGCTCCTTGGCGACGTCTTCCTTCGTGCGCCGCAGCACGAACGGCTCGAGGCGCGAGCGCAGCGCGTGCGCGGCCCCTTCGTCACCGTCGCCGATCGGCAACTCGAAGCGCCGCCGGAACGACGCCTCCGAACCGAGCAGCCCGGGCTCGACGAACCCGAAGATCGCCCACAGATCGCGCAGCGAGTTCTCGACCGGCGTACCGGTGAGCGCGAGCCGGTGATCGGCTTGCAGCCCGCGCACGACCTTGGCGATCTGCGAGGCGGGGTTTTTCGCGTTCTGCGCCTCGTCGAGCACGAGCGTGCGGAATCGAAAGCGCTCCAGCTGATGCGCGTCGAGGCGCGCGAGCGCGTATGACGTGATCACGACGTCGTAGTCGTGGATCGTCTCGTACTTCGCCGCCCGATCACTCCCCGATTGCAGCCGCAGCGAGCGAATCGAAGGCGCGAACTTCTTGAGCTCGTTCTCCCAGGTGTGCGTCACCGACGTCGGCGCGATGACGAGCACCGGCACCTCGCCCTCGTGTTCCTTGCGGCGCAACAGGTGCGCGATCACCTGCACGGTCTTTCCTACCCCCATGTCGTCTGCGAGAATTCCGCCGAAACGGAACGACGACAGGTACGACAAGAAGTCCAGACCGCGGCGCTGATAATCGCGCAGCGTTCCTTGCAGCGCGTCGGGAACGGGCACTTCCTCGACGCCTTCGAAATTGCGCAGGCGTTCGCGGATGCGTTCGACTTCTTCGGGGAGGGCGACTTCGCCGAACGCTTCGTGCAGCTCGTCGCGCATCGCGACGAGCGAGGCGAGCCCCGTGCGGCGGCGATCGGTGAGCTCGGAGAGGAGGTTCTGGCGCGAGCGCAGGTCGCCGACGTCGACGAGCTTGCCGCGCACTTCGGCGAAGCGGCCCTTCGCGCCGAGCAGCGCGCGCAGCTCTTCGCGCGTGAGCGGGTCGCCGCCGCCGACGAAGACCGCGACGTCCAGATCGAACCAGTCGCCGCCCTCGGCTTCCGTGGCGGTGACGTTGACGTCGATCTTCCCGCCGCCGACGAGCGCGGCGAGCGATTCGTCGAGGCGCATCTCGGCGTCGTCCCACGACGGCCAGGTCTCGCGCACCACCTGCGCGGCACGGTCGGTGTCGTGCAGCGCGAAGCCGTCGGCGCCGCGCGGCACGAAGCCGGCTTCGAGGAACCGGCGCGCGAACGCCCGCGCGACCTCGGCCGGGAAGCGGACGAAGCGTCCACCGCTCGACGTCACCGCGCCGTGGGCGCTGAACGGCGCCTGCGCGCTGCTCGCACGGTCGACGAAGAGGAGGCGCGCGAGGAGCGCGCCGTCGCGCCAGCCGGCACGGATCAAGAGCGCCGGCTGCTCGGCGTCGACGACGCCGAGCGCGGCGCGGTCGTCGGCGGTCAGGAACGGCGCGACGCGCGCGATCGAGCGGACCGACGGCGAGGCGCCGTTGGTCCGCGTCTCGGCGGCGGCCTTCGCCGCCGCGATCACCTTGCGCGGGTCGAACGCGCCGTCGAGGAGGTACGCGGTGCGGTCCGTGATGAGCCAGATCGGCGGCCCGTCGACGACGACGGCGTCGGTCGGCGAGATGCGCGTCCCCTCTGCCGTTTCGAGGACCGGGACGAACGCTGCGCCGGCGCGGCTCGCGCGCAGGCGCAGCCCGCGAGGCTCGACGGCGAACGGCGCGAGCTCCGAAGGATGCCGGTTGTCACCGGGCGCGTCGTCGAAGCGCAGCCGCGGATGGCGCGCGAGACGGAAGAGGGCGCGCGCCAGCGCCTTCGGCGAAGAGCGGGCGCCGAACGCCTCCTGCACCGCGTCGTCGCGGAGCAGCGCACGGTCGACGTCGTCCCAATCGTCGGCCGGCGTCTGATCCATCATCCCGAGGATCGCCTCGGCGTCGCGGATCACCCCGCGCAGCCGCGGCGTATCGAGGTAGAGCGTCGCGCCGACCGCGCCGGTCGGCGCGACCGAGAGGACCGGCCAGACGGCACGGGCACGGGTCCGCGCCCCGTCGAGGTCGAGGTCGGGGATCCAGGAAAGGTCCGGCTCCGCCACGTCGGGGACCGCGTCGGGAAGCGGCGCGTCTTCCGCGGTCCGCACCGTCTCGAGCGTCGCGACGACGTGCTGACAGACCCCGCTCGCACCGCACGTGCAGACCGAGCGCAGCGCTTGCGGCCCCGTTCCCGAGGCCCATTCGACGGTCGTCTGGACCGGAACGCGGTCCTTCACCGCCGCCTCGATCCGAATCGGCTCGACGGCCCGAAGCGCGACAAGCCCGCCATCGACCAGAGCGAGTGCGGATCGTGTGAGATCGCGGGAGAACCAGGTTCCGATCTGCGCCGGTAGACGCGACCGCCACAGAGCGAAGGGCGTCAACCTGAGCCCTATTCAACACGAACCCGTCGGTTTCCCGACGGGTTCGCAGTAATTTCGCGCACGAGGGAGCGATGCTTAGACGGGCTGGACCTCGGACGGCGAAGGCGCGGGCGGTTCGATGTGCGGGATCTTCGAGAAGCGCAGCTTCTCGGGCTTCTCCTGGTCGACTTCGGCCAGGATGCGGTCCCCCGACCCGAAGTTGCCCTTGAGCATCTCTTCGGCCAGCTCGTCCTCGACCTCGCGCTGAATCGCGCGGCGAAGCGGACGCGCCCCGAACTGCGGGTCCCAACCCTTCTTCGCCAGGAGCTGCTTCGCGTCGTCGGTGACCTCGAGGTACATCTCCTGGGCCTTGACCTCGCGGATGACCTTGTCGAGCTCCAGGCCGACGATCTGCGCGATCTGCTCGCGGCTGAGCTGGTGGAAGACGACGATCTCGTCGACGCGGTTGAGGAACTCGGGCCGGAAGGCGTGCTTCACCTCGTCCAGCACCTTGGTCTTCATCCGTTCGTACGCTTGCTCGTCGCTGCCGGTGTCCTTCTGCGAGCGGAAGCCGATCTCGGTCGTCGTCTGCATCCCGGTCGCGCCGACGTTCGAGGTCATGATGATGACCGTGTTCTTGAAGTCGACGACGCGGCCCTGAGAGTCGGTCAGACGGCCGTCGTCGAGCACCTGCAGCAGCAGGTTGAAGACGTCCGGATGCGCCTTCTCGATCTCGTCGAGCAGGACGACCGAGTACGGACGGCGGCGCACCGCTTCGGTGAGCTGACCGCCTTCTTCATAGCCGACGTATCCCGGAGGGGCGCCGACCAGCCGTGAGACGGCGTACTTCTCCATGTACTCCGACATGTCGATGCGGATCATCGACTCGGCGTCGTCGAACATGAACTCGGCGAGCGAGCGGGCGACCTCGGTCTTCCCGACGCCGGTGGGTCCCAGGAAGATGAACGACCCGATCGGGCGCTTGGGGTTCTTGAGCCCGGCGCGCGAGCGCCGGATCGCGCGGGTCACGGTCGAGACCGCCTGGTCCTGACCGATCACGCGCTGGTGGAGGCTCCCCTCCATCCCGAGCAGCTTGGCCGTCTCGGCCTGCGCCAGCTTCGAGACCGGGATCTTCGTCCACGAGGCGACGATGTGGGCGACGTCCTCTTCGGTGACCTTGATCGTCTTGTCGGACTGGGCACGCTTCTCGGCCCATTCCGTCTCGAGACGCTGCTTCTCGAGGCGCAGCTTCTCCTCACGGTCGCGGATGGCGGCCGCCTTCTCGAACTCCTGCGACTTGACGACCGACTCTTTCTCCTGCTTCACCTGGCGGATCTGGTTCTCGATCTCGCGGATCTCGGCCGGCGGGAGCGTCGCCTGAAGACGGACGCGCGAGGCGGCCTCGTCGATCAGGTCGACCGCCTTGTCGGGGAGGAAGCGGTCGGAGATGTAGCGGTCGCCGAGCTTCGCCGCGGCGGCCAGCGCCTCGTCGGTGATCGTCACCTTGTGGTGCGCCTCGTAGCGATCGCGCAGCCCCTTGAGGATCTCGATCGTCTCCTCGACGGTCGGCTCGCCGACCATGACGGGCTGGAAGCGGCGCTCGAGCGCCGAGTCCTTCTCGATGTGCTTGCGGAACTCGTTGAGCGTCGTCGCGCCGATGCACTGCAGCTCGCCGCGCGCCAGCGCCGGCTTGATGATGTTGGAGGCGTCGATCGCCCCCTCGGCGGCGCCCGCACCGACCAGCGTATGGAGCTCGTCGATGAACAGGATGATCTCGCCCGCAGCGCCGCGGATCTCGTCCATGACCCGCTTCATCCGCTCTTCGAACTCACCACGATACTTCGTCCCCGCGACCAGACCGGCCAGGTCGAGCGTGATGACGCGCTTGTCGCGCAGCGGCTCCGGGACTTCGTTCTTGATGACGCGCTGGGCCAGGCCCTCGGCGATCGCCGTCTTACCGACGCCGGGCTCACCGATGAGTGCGGGGTTGTTCTTGGTGCGGCGGCTGAGGATCTGGATGACGCGCTCGATCTCGTTGGCCCGGCCGATCACCGGGTCGAGCTTGTTCTCGCGAGCCAGGGTCGTCAGGTCGCGGCCGTAGGCGTCGAGGGTCGGGGTCTTCGACTTGCCCTTCGGCGCGGGCGGCTGGCCTTCGGCGCCGAGCAGCGACGTCGTCTGGACGCGCACCTTCGCGGGGTCGACCCCCAGGTTCGTCAGAACGCGTGCGGCGACACCCTCACCCTCACGGATGAGCCCGAGCAGCAGGTGCTCGGTCCCAATGTAGTTGTGGTTGAGTTGGCGAGCCTCTTCGAACGCCAGCTCGATCACACGCTTGGCACGCGGGGTGAAGACCATCTCCTGCTGGACGGTCTGGCCGCCCCGCCCGACGATCGCCTCGACCTCCTGACGAACCTTCGCCAGGTTGACGCCGAGGGTCTCGAGGACCTTGGCGGCGAGGCTCTCGCCCTCCGAGATGATCCCGAGCAGGATGTGCTCGGTCCCGATGTAGTTGTTCCCGAGCCGCTGCGCCTCTTCCTGAGCGAGGACGATGCTCCGACGCGCTCGTTCGGTGAACGGTTCCCACATTGACATGACCCTACGAAACTCCCCGAGCGGCCCGGCCGCTCCTGCCACCCTAGCCGCCGAGTTTTGCGATGCCCGCCGCGGCCGAGTGTTGCTTTAACTCTCGACGGGTTCGATCAGTTTCAAACACTCCGTACCTCACGGCAGGCCAACTGGCCAAGGACTTAGCATGGAAGCTGCCACCCCGGAGTAGAACGAACGTTCTTCCCATAGCACAGGAGGGCATTGCAATCCATTTCCTGGGATTCATCTCGGCCCCCGAGCTGTTCGACCAGCTCGTGAACGGCATCACCCTGGGGATGCTCTACATCCTCGTCGCTCTGGGGCTGAACATCATCCTGGGGCTCATGGGCGTCATCAACTTCTCGCACGGTGCCTTCTTCATGCTGGGCGCCTACTTGATGTACGCCTTCGCCCCGGTCGTCGGGTTCTGGCCGGCGATCATCGTCGCGGCGGTCCTGGTCGGACTGCTCGGGATGCTCTTCGAGTCCTCGCTCATCCGGCCGCTCTACAAGCGGATCCCGGAGTACACGCTGCTCCTGACGTTCGGGACGGCCCTGATCTTCGCGCAGATCGTCCGCAGGGTGTGGGGCGACGACGCGGTTCGGGTCTCGACCCCTTCCTATATTCCGGACTCGGTCACGATCGGCGGGCTGCAGTTCCCCTTCTACAAGGACGTCTTCTTGGTCGGGGTGACGATCGTCGTGCTCGCAGGCGTCTGGCTGCTGTTGAACCGCACCAACATCGGGATCATCATCCGCGCCGGCACGCGCGACGCCGAGATGGTCAAGGTCCTCGGCATCAACATGCCGTTCATGTTCACGCTGGTGTTCGGGATCGGCTCGCTGATGGCGGGGCTCGCGGGGGCCCTGGCCGCGCCCGTCTACGCGATTCAGCCGCAGCTGGCCTCGCAGTGGATCGTCCTGACGTTCGTGATCGTGATCGTCGGCGGGATCGGCTCGTTCTGGGGCGCGATCGTCGGCGGCCTGTTGATCGGCATCCTCACCAGCCTGATGTCGTTGATCTGGCCGCCGGCCGTCGAGCTGACGGGCTACCTCATCATGGGGATCATCCTGCTCATCCGGCCGCGTGGGTTGTTCGGCGTCGAGGGACTCTTCGAATGATGAAACACCTGCGCCTGACCAACCCGCTGCTGTGGACCGCGCTGATCTTCATCATCCTGCCGTTCGTCGCGGGCGCGAACCCCTTCACCGGGACCAGCGGCTTCGTCGACATCGCGACGACGATGCTGATCTTCGCGCTCTTCGCCAGCGGCTTCAACCTGCTCTTCGGCCACGTCGGCGAGCTCTCGTTCGGGCACGCGATGTTCTTCACGCTCGGCGCGTACACGACGGCGCTGTACGCGCACGGTTTTCAGATCACGCTCTTCGGCGCGAACGTACAGCACGGCGCGACGGACAACATGCTGGTCGCGCTCGTCCTCTCGCTCGCGATCGTGCTGCTCTGGGCCTGGTTCCTCGCGCACCTGATCGTTTCGCGGTCGAGCGGGATCTATTACTCGATGATCACGCTCGCGTTCGCCCAGGTCATCTACTTCATCACCTTCAAGTGGGGCGATCTCACCGGCGGCGAGGACGGCCTGCAGAACATCGCGCGCCCGAGTCTGGGGCCGCTGGGCTCCGACTGGCTGCACGAGTCGTACCACTTCTACGCCTTCGCCGCCGTCGTCGTCTTCGTCGCGCTGATCGGCCTCTACGCGATCATCAACTCGCCGTTCGGAAGCGTGCTGCACGCGATTCGCGAGAACAAGCAGCGCGCACGGTTCCTCGGCTACGACGTCGACAAGTACCGCATCAACGCGTTCATCCTCTCGGCGATCTTCCCCGCGATCGCGGGCTGGCTCTGGACGTTCTTCCAGCAGGCGATCAACCCCGACGCCGGTTCGATCGAATACTCCGGCAACGTCGTCATGATGTCGCTCCTCGGCGGGATGCAGACCTTCATGGGACCGATCATCGGCGCGCTCATCTACTGGGAGTTGCAGAACAACGTCTCGCAGCTCACGAAGTACTGGGAGGCCTGGGTCGGTCTCGTGTTCGTGGTCTTCGTCCTGGTCGGGCCGCGCGGGATCATGGGGATCTTCGAGGACATCCGGCATTACGGTTTGGGGACGGCGCTGCAACGCGTCCTCTCGCGCCGGACGCGCGTCGCCACCGAGATGCGCGAGGAGCTGCCACCCGTCGACGAGGTCCCGCCGGTCCCGCCGGGCGCGGAGTCGGTGCACCCGTGACGCTTCAACAAGCTCAGCATGACACGAGCGGCATCGTCTTCCGGACGGAGAACCTGACGCGCCGGTTCTCCGGGTTCACCGCCGTCAACGGCGTCTCGCTCGAGATCCCCGAGGGCGGCGTGCGCACGATCATCGGCCCGAACGGCGCCGGGAAGACGACGTTCTTCAACCTGCTCTCGGGGCTGTTACCGCCGAGCGAGGGCCGGATCTGGTTCAAAGACCGCGAGATCACCGGGATGCTCCCCTACCAGCGGGCGCGTCTGGGGATCGCACGATCGTTCCAGATCACGAACATCTTCGCGCACCTCACCGTGTACGAGAACGTCCGGCTCGCCGCGCAAGCCGTCCACGACGGGAAGGCGAACTTCTTCCTGGGCGAGCACCGGATGGGCGACCTCGCGGCGACGACCGAACGCGTCCTGCGCGACATCGGCCTGTGGGAGACGCGCGACGCGCGCGCGGAGAACCTCTCCCACGGCGACCAGCGCCGGCTCGAGATCGGTCTGGTGATCGCGAGCGATCCGCCGGTGCTGCTCCTCGACGAGCCGCTCGCGGGGATGTCGCCGACGGAGACGCACGAAACCGTCGATCTGATCCAGCGCATCTCACCCGGGCGCACGATCCTCCTCGTCGAGCACGACATCGACGTGGTGATGGCGATCTCGACGACGATCACGGTATTCCAGACCGGCGGCGTGCTCGCGAGCGGAACTCCGCAAGAAATCCGCGGTAACGAAGCCGTGCAGCGCGCCTACTTGGGAGAACTCGTCTAGTGCTCCTCGAACTTCACGACGTCAACGCCTACTACGACAAGAGCCACGTCCTGCAGAGCGTCTCGCTCCAGGTCGACGCGGGCGAGGTCGTCGCGCTGCTCGGCCGCAATGGGTCGGGACGCTCGACGACCTGCAAGACGATCATGGGACTGGTGCAGGCGAAAACCGGGCACGTGCGCTTCAAGGGCAAGGACATCACCAACAAGACGCCCTTCGCGCTCGCCCAGCTCGGGATCGCGTTCGTCCCCGAGGACCGGCGGATCTTCCCCAACCTCACGGTCGGGGAGAACCTCCGGCTCGCGGCGCTCTCCGGCCGTAAGGGGAAGTGGACCGAAAAACGGATCTACGACTACTTCGCGGTCCTGGGCGAACGCAAGGACAAGCCGGCGAAGCTCTCCGGCGGCGAGCAGCAGATGCTGGCGATCGCGCGCGCGCTCATCGCCAACCCCGACATCATCCTGCTCGACGAGCCGATGGAGGGCCTGGCGCCGCTGATCGCGCGGAACGTCGAGGAATGCGTGCGCGCGATCCGCGCCGAGGGCAACACGATCCTGCTCGTCGAGCAGAACGCGCACGTCGCGATGAGCCTCTCCGACCGAGGATACGTCCTCTCCAACGGCCGCGTCGTCGGTTCCGGGACGATCGACGCGCTTCGTGCCGACGAGGCGATGATGCACCGTTACCTCGCGGTGTGAGCCCAAAGGGAACCGATGCGGAACCTTCGGGGCCGCCGTCGAATCCTTAGGTCCGTTATGGTGACTTCGGACGTGGTGCGTAAGGCGTTGAGCGATGTCGAGGACCCGGAACTCCACATGGGGATCCTGGACCTCGGGCTCGTCTATGACGTCGCCTGCGAGGGACCGCAGGGTGAGGATGTCACCGTCACGATGACCCTGACCTCGCCGATGTGCCCGGTCGGCCCGCTCTTCAAGCAGGCGGTTCAAAGCAAAGTCGAGAGCGTCGAGGGCGTCAAGAACGTGAACGTCGAGATCACCTTCACCCCGCCATGGGATCCGAAGACGATGGCGACCGAAGACGTGAAGCTCGCCCTCGGCATCTGGTAGGCATTCCGGCCGACCGCTCTCAGGCCAGACTCAGTCACCGGCGCTACGCTGCGATGCCGTGACGACCGCCTCCGACGAGGACCCGCTGCCGCAGACCGTCGGGCCGTGGGCGGCGCAGTGGCATGCGCGCTCGACGCGGTTGCGTGAGATCGAAGCGCGGCTCGTCGACGCGCCCAACGACGTCACGCTCCTGCTCCTGCGCGCGCGCTTGCTCGAAGAGTTGGGTCTGCGCGACGACGCGCGCAACGCGTATCTCGACGTCCTCGTGCGCGATCGTTTCCATTACGACGCGATGATGCGTCTGGGAACGCTGTTCGCGACGAGCCGACAAGGTGAGTTCGCCGAGACCGTCTTTGCCGAAGCCGCGCTGCGGCACCCCGACCAGGCGCCGGCGCACACCGCGCTCGGAAACACCCTGCTCGACAAGGGCGACAAGGCGGGAGCGCAGCGCGCGTTCGAGGCGGCGCTGCAGATCGACTCGCTCCACCACGAGGCGCATCGCGGCCTCGCGATCATGCTCGAACGCAGCGGACGGCCCGACGAGGCGGAGCCGCACTGGCGCAAAGGCTTCCCCGACGGCTCGATCGCGGTGGCGCCGTATCGCGGCGCCACGACGCCGGTCCGTCTGCTCGTCCTCTGCTCGGCGATCGGCGGGAACATCCCGCTGCAGCACGTTCTGGACGACCGCATCTTCGCGACCGCGACGCTGGTGGCGGAATCGTACACGCCGACGATGACGTTTCCGCCGCACGAGGTCGCCTTCAACGCCGTCGGCGACGCGGACCGCTCCGGCCGCGCGCTCGGGATCGTGGAGCAGATCGTGCCGCGCCTGACGGTGCCGCTCGTGAATCCGCCCGACCGGATCGCGACGAGCGGGCGCGTCGCGGTGGCGGATCGCCTGCGGGAACTGCCCGGGGTCGTCACGCCGCGGATCGTCGCGTTTCCGCGCGCGCAGCTGACGGACGGCGACGTCGAAGCGACGCTCGCCGCGCACGGCTTCTCGTGGCCCGTGCTGCTGCGCAGCCCCGGCTTCCACACCGGCGAGCATTTCACGCTGGTCGAAGAGCCGGCAACGCTCGCCGAGACGGTCGCGGAACTCCCCGGGGAGGAGCTGCTGGTCCTCTCCTATCTCGACACGCGCGGCGCCGACGGTTCGTTCCGCAAGTACCGCGCCATGTTCATCGACGGGACCGCATATCCGTTGCACCTCGCGATCTCGCCGAACTGGAAGGTCCACTATTTCAGCGCCGCGATGGCCGACGATCAAGCCTTCCGCGACGAGGAGCAGGCGTACCTCGAGGACATGGAAGGCGTCCTCGGCGCGCCGGGGATCGCCGCGCTCGCCCGGATTCGTGAGACGCTCGCGCTCGACTACGGCGGGATCGACTTCGCGCTCGACGCGCGGGGACGTCTTGCCGTGTTCGAGTCCAACGCGACGATGGTCATCCTCGTCCCGAACGCCGATACGCGCTGGGACTATCGCCGCAAACCGATCCAACGCGTCCTCGAAGCGACGCGCGCGATGCTCGTGGGCCGCGCGCAGGCGTACCGGCGCGAAACGGGCGCGTGACGGGTACAATCTCGGCGTGAACACCGTCGCTACGCGCGCAGCCTCGCTCGCGCTTCTCTCCCTCGTTGCCCTGGCGGCGACGGTCGGCCCCGCCGCGGCGCGCCGCGAGAACGTACCGGCTCCGGAGCCGACCGCAACGCCGATCTACTTCCCGATGACGCCGCCCACATCGCCCCCCGGCTACACGCCCACGGGGGTCGCGACCATGGGGCCCTCGCTCATGGCGTCCTCGGTGTGCCAGAACGATCGATTCCTTGCCCAGCGCACGGTCCCGGAGCCGCAGCACTTCGACGTCTCGGTCTGCGGCCTGGTCTATGCCGTCTCGCCCGGCGGGTTCCAGATCGCGATCGACGGGACCCAGCCGATCCCGGTCTCGGGCCGGAACGCCTCAGGCGTCCAGCCGGGCGAATCCGTCTTGGTGGTCGGGCGCTACCGCAGCACGCCCTCCAGCGCCGAGGAGATCGACGCGACGGGAGGGGTGAGCCCGCTGCTTCCCGCCGCGTCGCCGACGAGCTCGTCCTAGGGCGGCGCAGCGGTCGGCGCTCGCGGCGCCGAAGGGCTCCTCCGATGTCGAGCACCGAATCGTCGCACGACCACGCCTACCACCGCCTCGAACGGATGCGCGCGGCCTCGCTGGCACCGGCCGGCGAGGCCGCGAACGACAAGCAGCGCGCGCGCGGGAAACGCACCGCGCGCGAGCGCGTCGAGGCGCTCGTCGACCCCGATTCGTTCGTCGAGCTCGACCGCTTCGCCGTCCATCGCACCACTGCGTTCGGCCTGGGCGAGCGGGAGTTTCTCGGCGACGGCGTGATCACCGGACACGCCACGATCGACGGACGCCAGGTCTTCCTCTTCTCGCAAGACTTCACCGTGCTGGGCGGCTCGCTCGGCGAAGTGATGGCCGAGAAGATCTGCAAGGTGATGGACCTCGCGGTGCGGACGGGCTCCCCGATGATCGGGATCAACGACTCCGGCGGCGCGCGGATCCAGGAAGGCGTCGTGAGCCTGGGCGGCTACGCCGAGATCTTCTGGCGCAACGTGCAAGCCTCAGGGGTAATCCCGCAGATCAGCCTGATCGCCGGGCCGTGCGCCGGCGGCGCCGTCTATTCGCCCGCGATCACCGACTTCACGGTGATGGTCGAGGGGATCTCGCAGATGTTCATCACCGGCCCCGAGATCATCAAGGGCGTCACCGGCGAGGACGTCAGCTTCGAAGACCTCGGCGGCGCGCACACGCACGCGACCAAGAGCGGCGTCGCGCACCTCACGGCGGCGGACGAGGACGAGATGAACGACCACTGCCGCCGGCTGCTCTCCTTCATCCCCTCGAACAACCTGGACGATCCGCCGGTCGTCCCGACGCAGGACGATCCGCTGCGCCTCGCTCCGGAGCTCGACGCGCTGATCCCCGACGCGCCGAACAAGCCGTACGACATCCTCGACGCGATCGTCCCGGTGCTCGACGACGGCGACTTCTTCGAGATCCACCCGCTCTACGCGCAGAACGTCGTCGTCGGCTTCGGCCGCGTCGGCGGCCGCACCGTCGGCGTCGTCGGAAACCAGCCGAAGGTCCTCGCGGGCGTGCTCGACATCCAAGCGTCGATCAAAGCCGCGCGCTTCGTGCGTTTTTGCGACGCGTTCAACATCCCGCTGCTCACCTTCGTCGACGTGCCGGGGTTCTTGCCGGGGACGAGCCAGGAGTGGGGCGGGATCATCACCCACGGCGCGAAGCTGCTCTACGCCTTCGCCGAAGCGACGGTCCCGAAGATCACCATCATCACGCGCAAGGCGTACGGCGGCGCCTACGACGTCATGTCGTCAAAGCACATCCGCGCCGACTTCAACTTCGCCTGGCCGACCGCCGAGATCGCGGTGATGGGCTCGACCGGCGCGGTCGCGATCCTCAACCGCCGCGAGATCGCCGACTCCGCGGACCCCGCCGCGACCACGCAGCGCCTCGTCGCCGACTACACCGAGCACTTCGCCAACCCGTTCATCGCCGCGCAGCGCGGCTACGTCGACGACGTGATCAACGCCGGCGAAACCCGCCGCGCCGTCTCCCGCGCACTCGACGCACTCGCCAACAAACGCGTCGAACGCCCCAAACGCAAACACGGGAACATCCCGCTGTAGACTCGATGACCCCGCGTCTCGAGCCCGGAGGGCGATCGCGCTACGCGTCGTACCAGCGGGGGAACGTCGCGGCTTGGCCGTGGGCGACGCCGTGTTCGTCGATGAGCTGCCACACCGTGCCTTCGTCGATCCAGAAACGGCGTCCCGACTTCGCGATGCGCAGGCCGCGGTAGCCCGTGGCGAAGCCCAGGCGCGTCACCGCTTCGAGCAGACGCCGGCGCTCCTCGCGCTGCGGCGCCTCGGCGGAAAGGCGTGAGGGGAGCGTCGTGATCTCGTCCCAGGTGTACTCGAAGCAGCGCTGCGCCGCGGCGTTCGCGTAGACGAAGGTCGGATCGGCGGCGCCGTCGTGCGCGAGCACGCAGAACGGCGCGTCGTCTTGGAGCCACGCGGCGCCGGTGCGCAAGTCCATCCCCGCGGGAACCAGCGGTTTGCCGACCAGCCGTTGGTAGCTGCCGGTCAGCAACGCATAAAACGCAGGATCACGTGCCAAGGTCGAACCCATGACGGCGGCGTTTCGCGTTCGCCGTCGCGCTGCTCCGTCTGCCCGGCGTCCTCGACCTGCGTGGGGGCCGCTTCTTTCAGAGGCCGAGCGCATCCGGGCCCAGGGTTTGAAAGACCCGGAACCGCTACGGCACGCGGAACAGGGGCAGCATCGGCTTCACGCCCTGGTCGCTCGCCGCGGCGAGGCCGAGGTAGTCGTGGATCCCGAACGCGTCCTCGATCGTGCGCAGCAGCGAGTAGTGGTTGTAGGGCGTCGCGTCCCGCACGCCGCGCGGGCCGTTGTTCGTCATCACGATCGTCGCGATGTGCCCGCCGCCGAAGTTGGACGCCGCGCTGGGGGTGACGCCGCAGCAGCCCTCGCGGCCGCCGCCGTCGTCCTCGTCCCAGGTGATCACGATCGCCGCGTTCTCGCGCGAGCGCCAGATGCTCGAATCCATGATCTCGTCGACGATCTTCCCCACCGCCGCGTCGCCGCGCCGGATCAGCCCCGCAGTGTTGGCGTAGCGGCAATCGGCCGGCGCCGCGCCGTCGCCGATCCCGTGCATGTCGTCGCACAGGTTCGGGATGATCAGCGCGAAGTTCGGCACCGCGCCGGTCGCCAGATCGTGCTCGAGCACGTTGAAGCCGACGATGTGGTCGGCGCGCCGCGGATCGCGCTGCACCGAGGCGAAGTTCATGAAGCCCGAGTGCTTGGAGGCATACAGCAGCAGCCCGTTGCGGCCGTCCTTGCCGTCGAGTACGGGATCGTCGCCGACGATCGCGCCCGAGCCGGCATCGGGGATGCTCTGGTAGTAGCCCTTCCAGCTCAGGTGCGCGGCCTCGAGCTGCGTCGCGAGATTCGGCGCGTCGATCGTGTGCGCGACGTATCCGGGGCGTTTCGCGCCGGGGCAGGACGGCGCGCTCGATCCCGGCATGCACGAGTACGCGTCGTCGTCGTGCAGGCCGAACGTCGAGCCGCCGATGAGCGCGACGTAGTTCGGCTCGCTCGGATGGACCTCGGCGTAGAACCGCGTCGCGTCGCCGTAGTTCTGCGCCAACTCCGTGAGCGTCGGCGCATTCGGGCTGCCGTCGATCCGGTCCGCGCTCTTGTTCTCCTCGACGATGACGAAGATGTGCGCGTAGCGCGGAACGGCGAGGTCGTCGGGGGTCGCGCGTCCCGCGGCCGGGGCACCGGCCCCGGCGGCGGTGAAGGCGAGCAGAAGCGCGCCGAGTGCGGCGAGAGGACGCATGCTGCCTTGACTACGTGCCGCCTCCCGCGGACTCCGCCCCTAGACCTCGTGCGCGGCCGCGGAGATGAGCGGCCGTCCGGTCATGTGCGGCGACCCGCCGGCGGGCTCGCGCGTGATGGTGATCGTCTTGGCGTCGCGCAAGAGATCGCCCGGGACGACGAGGACCTCGTAGCCCTGGGCGGAGCGGTGGAGCACGCCCGGCGAGGACATCCTGCCGTTCCCGACCCAGACCTGATAGTCGGCCTGCGGGCCGGGCTGCGGCAGGCCGGCGACGACGAACGCGGTCCGGCGCCGCGCCTCGCCGACGATCGCGCGGCCTTCGACCCCGTCGCCGCGCAGCCGCACCTGCTCGACGCTCGTCACGCCCATCTTGGCGACGGTGACCATGTCGCTGCTTGACGCGCGCTGCAGCGCGGCGCCGCCGAAGCCGCCGATCGCGAGCGCCACGACCGCCGCGAGCGGGTAGAGCGCGCGCGGCACCGCGACGACACGCGGCGTCGGCGCGCGTAGCGGCGGCGCCGCCGGCAACGGGATGTCGCGCAACCCGCTCAGCACGGGAAGATACGAAGCGACCTCACGCTGGCACGGCGCGCACTCCGGCAGGTGCCGTTCGAACGCGCCTCGCTCGCTCTCCCCGAGCGCGCCGAGCACATAGGCCTCGACGTCGTCGTGGATCTGCCAGGTCTCCGTCATGCCGATTCTCCTGCCGTCGTCATCATCAGCGCGCGCAGACGCTGCATCCCCAAACGAATCCGTCCCTTGACCGTCCCGATCGGGTCCCCGGTCAGCTGCGCGATCTCGCTCTGACTCAAGCCGCCGAAATAGGCCAACTCGATCGCATTGCGCTGTTCCTTCGGCAGCTCGCGCAGCGCGGCGCGGACCTCGCGTTTTCCTTCGGTCATGATCGCTTCATCATCGGGTCCGGGTGAGGCCGAGGCGCGATCGAGCGCCTCGACGAGCGGGATGGTGGCAAAGCTCTTTCGACGTCGCCGGTCGAGTGCGGCGTTGTGCGCGACCGTCGTCAGCCACGCACGCAAGCGGCTCTCCCGGTCGAGGAGCTGCGCGCGATCCCACAGCCGCATGAACGCGACCTGCGTCACTTCCGAGCCGAGCTCGGCATCCCCGGTAAGACGCCGCGCGACCGCGGTCACCGCGGGCGCGTGGCGCCGATACAACTCTTCGAACGCAGCGGCATGCCGTCGTCCGACGAGGTCGAGGAGCTCTTGGTCGCTCGCCTCGTCCAGGGCGAGGGTGGTGTGTAGCACAGTCTCTCCCGCGCAGGATCACCTTGACGAAATCACACCTGCAGCAACGCTTCGGCGACGACGATCGGATCACTCGCGCGCGTTCACCGACGGAAGTCGCAGCCAACCGCCGCCGGCGATCGGCGTCTCGAAGACGCGATCGATCTCGGCATTCCACGCCGCGCTCATCTGGTCGACCGTGAGCGCGCGCGAGTAATCCGGATGGAACGTGCGATCGATGCCGGACGCGTCGGTCGGCATCGGCTTCGGCGTCGGCATCGCGACGTGGGACATGCCGATCTTGACGGATTCTTCCGCGCCGCGCGCCGCGGCGGGAAGCGGTGAGGATGCGGTTGGCGCAGCGGCCGCGATGCTCGTGAGCGAGGCGGCGAATGCGGCCGCGGCGAGGACCGCGGTGAGGTGGTTCTTCATGGGATCATACGACCTTTTCGATGTGGCTGTCTGACCTGAAGAACGCCGTGGCGGCGGCACTCGGATCACCGTCCCGAGCAGAAATTTTCACGATGATCCGCTCGTCGCGGCTTGCCGTTATCGGGTCATCATGATGTTCTTCAACGCTCCCGTCACCGTGCTCGCGTGCAGCTACAACGCTTCGCAGAATGCGTTCGACCAGGACGGCGTGACCGTTCCTTATGCGTCGGTGCGCGTCTCGTTTCAGAACACCGCGTCGATGCCCGTGCGCGCGGTTCGCTTCGAGGTCGGCGAGGGACGCACGCGGCAGACGATCGACGACGTCGGCACCTTCTCTCCTCGCGTCGCCATCTCGCACGAGCTCCCCGCGACGCCGGATGCGTTCCTGACCGGTCCGCAGCGATGCTCCGTCGACGCGGTGACGTTCGCCGACGGATCGCACTGGGATCGCCGCTGAGGAACGTTCGTGCATCCGATCATCATGCGCGTCGTCGGACCGACGCTTCTCGGAGCCGCGCTGCTCGCCGCGAGTCCGCCCAAGACACCGTTTCTCGCCGAATCGCAGGCCGCGATGGACAAGATGATGAGCGCGATAACCATTACGCCGACGGCGAACGTCGACAAAGACTTCGTCGCGATGATGGTCCCGCACCATCAAGGCGCGATCGACATGGCGCAAGCGGAGCTCCGATACGGCAGCAACGAGCAGCTGCGCCGGATCGCGCAAGAGATCATCGTCGAGCAGCAGCAAGAGATCGCGGCGATGCGTGTCGCGCTCGGTCAGCCGCTCCCGCCCTCCGCCGCCTCACCCGATCAGCAAAAGCACCAATAGGAGCCTCACGTGCACCGTATCGTCTCGAGCGCCGCGTGCGTCGCCGCCGCGCTCGTCCTCGTCCAGCCCGCATCGGCCGGGCAAGCTCCGGCTGCTGCGAGGGCCCCGGACATCCCGATCAGCCATCACGACCGCGTCTATTCCGCGGAGCAGTTCTCCAACACGGTCTCCGTCGTCGATCCGGTCGACAACAAGACGCTCGGCGTCATCCGTCTGGGCGATCCCTCGCCGGGCAACTTCAGCCCGCTCTATCACGGCCAGGTACTCGTGCACGGGATGGGCTTCTCGCCCGATCATCGCACGCTCGACGTCGTCTCGATCGGGAGCAACTCGGTCACGTTCATCGACACCGCGACGAACGCGGTGAAGCACACGACGTACGTCGGCCGTGCTCCGCACGAGGCCTTCTTCACGCCGAACGGCAAGGAAGTGTGGGTCACGGTGCGCGGCGAGAACTACGTCGACGTGCTCGACGGCACGACGTATCAGGAGAAGACGCGCATCACGGTCCCGGCGGGTCCGGGGATGCAGATCTTCTCGCCCGACGGCAAGTACGGGTACGTCTGCTCGTCGTTCAACCCCGAGACGGACGTCATCACCGTCGCCGACCACAAGATCGTCGCGCGGATCCCGCAAGACAGCCCGTTCTGCCCGAACATCGCGGCGACGCCCGACGGCACGCAGGTGTGGTTCACGCTGAAGGATACGGGCCGCGTCGAGGTGTTCAACGCCCGTCCGCCGTTCAACGTCCTGCGGTCGATGGAGACCGGGCCGATCACCAACCACGTCAACATCGTGCGCAACGCGCACGGCCAGTTCGCCTACGTGACGATCGGCGGTCTCAACGAGGTCAAGGTCTTCCGCACCAGCGACTTTGTGCACGTCGCGACGATCCCGGTCGGCAAGCTGCCGCACGGGGTGTGGCCCTCGGGCGACGGTACGCGCGTCTACGTCGGCCTCGAGAACGCCGACGCGTTCACCGCGATCGACACGCTGACCAATCGCGTGATCGCGACGACGCCGGTCGGCCAGGCGCCCCAGGGCGTCGCCTACGTCCCCGACGCCGTGCCGACCGGTGACGGCCTGCAGAACCTGCAGCCGCTCGGCCTCGCCGGACAGACGACGCACCTAACCCTGGTCGCCGTCGGCACGACCGGCGCAACGGAGAAGCCGCCGACGAGCGTCTCCCTCTTCGATCAGGGACTGGTTCAGGTGCTGCAAGCCTCGGTCACCGGCCTGCGCCCCAAGACGCCGTACGTGCTCGCGCTCGCGACGCAGCCCGACGGAAAAGGGACGCTCGAGCCGCTCTCCTCCTTCACCACGAACGCCGCCGGCGCGGCGATCGTCGACGCCGAGGGACCGATCCGCCAAGTCGTGCAAGGCGAAGACGCGGTGGTGCGCCGGTATCTCGTCGTCCTCGCATCGAGCTCCGCGGGTGAACCCGGAACCCCGGTGCAGATCCAGGGGCCCTGAACCGTAAAGCAAGCGAGCCGGAGGTAACCGCACGCGCGCGGCTTATCCAGCGTCCCCGTGGGATTGCTCGACGGAAAGACCATTCTCGTCACCGGTGTCGCCAACCGGTGGTCGATCGCCAGCGGGATCGCGCGCAAGCTGCACGAGCACGGCGCGCGGCTCATCCTGACCTACCAAGGCGACCGGGTCCGCGACGCGGTCGAGGACCACGCCAAGGAGCTCGGCGGCGCGCCGGTCTTCCCGTGCGACGTCACCGACGACGCGTCGTTGCGCGCGCTCGCCGAGCACGCCGGACCGATCGACGGGCTCGTCCACTCGATCGCCTTCGTCAAGAAAGAAGACCTCTCGGGGAAGGTCTACGACACCTCGCGCGACGGCTTCGCGACCGCGCTCGACATCAGCGCGTACTCGCTGATCGCGCTCGTCGGTGCCCTCAAGGACAACCTCAACGACGGCGCCTCCGTCATGGCGATCACGTACCTGGGCGCGACGCAGATCGTCCCCAACTACAACGTCGCGGGGATCGCGAAGGCCGCGCTCGAGTCGATCGTGCGCTACCTCGCGTTCGATCTGGGCGAGCGCGGGATCCGCGTCAACGCGATCTCGGCGGGCCCGATCAAGACCGCCTCGTCGCGTCAGGTCGCCGGCTTCTCGGCGATGCCCGGGAAAGTCGCGGCCGCCTCGCCGCTCAAGCGCAACGTCACGATCGAGGACGTCGGCAACTGCGCCGTCTACCTCGCCTCCGAGCTGTCGACGCAGGTCACCGCCGACGTCCACTTCGTCGACGCGGGGTATCACGCGATGGGGATGTACCCCGAGGCCGCACAGGGCTGATCTCCCCGCACGGAAGGAGGCCGCGGCCATCCGCGCGGACAGGGTGTCTCCGTGGCCTCGCTCGATGGACCGCCCCCCGGCGCCGACGCGCTCGCCGCGATCGCAGCGGCCTATCTGCTGGTGAGCCGGCGCGACGTCCCCGCGCCGCCGCCCGCCGCCGCGCCGCGCTGGCGCTTGGCCGGGCGCTTGGCCGGGATCGACGCGGATCGTCTACGGACCCTCTCCGGGACCAGGTCGCGCTGGAGCGCCGCGGGCCGCCTCGATGCCTGAACCGCCGTTCCGCCGCATCCTCGTCGCGAACCGCGGCGAGATCGCCGTGCGCGTGATGCGCAGCGCGAAGGAGCTGGGCTGCGAGACCGTCGCGGTCTACTCCGACGTCGACCGCGAGGCGCTGCACGTCCGCTATGCGGATGCCGCCTACCATCTGGGCGGCGCGGCTCCGTCGCAATCCTACCTCAACGCCGACAAGGTGCTGGCGATCGCCGCGCGCGCGGGCGCCGACGCGATCCATCCCGGCTACGGCTTCTTCGCCGAGAACGCGGCGTTCGCGCGCCGCGTGATCGCCGCCGGGATCACCTGGATCGGACCGCATCCGGACGCGATCGACGCGATGGGCGACAAGGTGCGCGCGCGCCAGGCGATGGTCGCGGCGGGCGTCCCGGTCGTCCCGGGCGGTACCGAGCCGATCCCGGACCTCGCGGGCGCGCGACTCGCGGCCGAAGCCTACGGACTCCCGCTCGCGCTCAAGGCGTCCGGCGGCGGCGGCGGCAAAGGGCTGAAGGTCGCGCACTCGCTCGACGAGCTGGAGTCGGCGTTCACCACCGCCGGGCGCGAGGCGACGGCGTACTTCGGGAACGGCACGATCTACGCCGAGCGCTATCTGGAGAACCCCAAGCACGTCGAGCTGCAGATCCTGGCCGACAAGCACGGCGCGGTGCTGCACGTCGGCGAGCGCGACTGCTCGCTCCAGCGCCGCCACCAGAAGCTCTGGGAGGAAGCGCCCGCGCGCATCTCGGCGAGCGTGCGCGACGGGCTGCGCGCCGCCGGCGTGAAGGCGGCACAGGCGATCGGCTACGACTCGGTCGGGACGATCGAGTGTCTGGTCAGCGGGGACGCGTTCTACTTCCTGGAGATGAACACGCGCATCCAGGTCGAGCACACGGTCTCCGAGCAGATCTCGGGGATCGACCTCGTGCGCGAGCAGATCCTCGTCGCCGCGGGGCGTCCGCTCGCGCTGCGCCAGGACGACGTCGTGTTTCGCGGCCACGCGATCGAGGTGCGCGTCAACGCGGAGGACCCGGCGCAGAACTTCCGCCCCGCCCCGGGCACCGTCACGCGCTACCGCGAACCCGGCGGCTTCGGCGTGCGCGTCGACTCCGCGGCATACCCGGGGTTCACGATCACCCCCGACTACGACTCGATGATCGCCAAGCTGATCGTCACCGGCCGCGACCGCGACGAGGCGCTCGCGCGCCTGCGCCGCGCGATCGACGAGTACGTGATCGCCGGCGTCCCGACGACGCTTCCGCTCCTGCGCGCGCTGATCGACTTCGCTCCCGTCCGCGACGCGACGTACGGCACCGCGACCCTCGAACCGTTCGCGGCCACGCTCAACACGGCCACCAACGGCACTCCATCCCGTCATGCTGAGCCGCTCGAAGCATCGGTCGAAGCGCGCGAGGCCGACGACACGATCCGCGTCGAGGTCAACGAGCAGCTCTTCCGCGTCCGCTTCGTCGACCTGCCGCTTCCGCGCGGCACACCGGCACCTGCCGCCGCCAAGACCCCGCCGAAGAAGCCCGCGAACGGCCGCAAGAACGCGGCCGCCGCCGGCAACGAGGTCGTCGCGCCGATGCACGGCGTCGTCGTCGAGATCCCCGTCGCGCCGGGCGCGAGCGTCGCCGAAGGCGACGTCGTCGCGGTGATCGAGGCGATGAAGATGATGAACGAGATCCGCGCGCACAAGGCCGGAACCGTCGCGGTCGTCCACGTCGCCGCCGGTGCGACCGTCGAAGCGCACACCCCGCTCTTGACGATCGAGTGATGCTCGCGCTGCGCGTCGCGCTGGCGATCGGCCTCGCGATCGACCTGTACGTCGCGGTCCTCTCGCTGTTCGCACCGCAGCTGATCCAGCCGCTGCTCGACATCCCCGTCCACGACCCGACGCTCGCGCAGGTCGCGGGCGGCGAGTACGTCGTCGCCGCGTTGTGCTACGCGCTCGCGCTGCGCGATCCGCGCCGCTATCCCGTGCTGCTGTGGATATGCGCGCTCGACCAGGCGTTCGCCGTCGTCCTCCCCGCGCTCGCCGTCGTACGCGGCCAGCTTCCGGCGACCTGGAAGATCCTCGCGCCGATCCCGTTTCAGGCGCTGCTCGTGCTCGTGCTCGTCGCGGGTGCGGTGCGGCTCGGGCGGAAGCGCAGGGCGACGCCGTTCATGCAGTAGCGCAGCCCCGTCGGACGCGGGCCGTCGTCGAAGACGTGGCCGAGGTGACCCTCACAGCGGCGGCAGTGCACCTCGGTGCGCACCTCGAGCAGCGAGCGATCCGTCCGCGTCGCGACGGCGTTCTGCAGCGGTGCCCAGAAGCTCGGCCACCCGGTCCCGCTGTCGAACTTCGTGTGCGAGGAAAACAGGGCGAGGTCGCAGCCGGCGCACGAGTAGAGGCCGGCGCGCGTCTCGTGGTCGAGCGGGCTCGAGAACGGCGCCTCGGTCGCGGCTTTTCGGAGCACGGCGTACGCGTCGGGCGAGAGGCGGCGGCGCCATTCGGCGTCGCTGTAGGCGACCTCGGCGGCGTCCGCCGTCGGCACGACGGCACCGGCGGCGAGCAGGCCGGCGATCCCGGCGATGAGCGAAACGCGTGTCATCGTAGGAACAACGATAGCGCGGCCGTCGACGGATGTCCGTAAGGGGGCTTACGCAGGCCAGGACGGAAGGGGTTTGCCTCGTGAGCGCCCGCGACCTGAACGGCAGCGGCATCCCGCTGCAGCCCTCCTACGAGCCGTCCGACCAGCCGATCCGCCGCTCGCCGCCCGGTGAGTATCCCTATACGCGGGGGATTCGCCGCGACATGTACCGCGGGCGGCATTGGACGATGCGGCAGTACGCCGGCTTCGCGACCGCGGCCGAATCGAACGAACGGTATCGCTACCTGCTCGCGAGCGGGGTCACCGGGCTCTCGGTGGCGTTCGATCTTCCGACGCAGCTCGGCTACGACTCCGACGCGCCTCAGGCGCGCGGCGAGGTGGGCAAGGTTGGGGTCGCGATCGATACGATCGCCGACGTCGAGACGCTCTTCGCCGAGATCCCGCTCGACCACGTCACCGTCTCGATGACGATCAACGCGCCGGCCTCGATCCTGCTCGCGTTCGTCCTGGCCGTCGCGCGGCGGCGCGGGATCCCGTTCGCGAAACTCGGCGGGACGGTGCAGAACGACGTGCTCAAGGAGTACGTCGCGCGCGGCACCTACATCTACCCGCCCGGACCGTCGATGCGTCTGGTGACCGACGTGATGGCGTACTGCGCCGAACGCGTCCCGAACTGGAACACGATCTCGATCTCCGGCTACCACATCCGCGAGGCCGGCTCGACCGCGCTCCAAGAGATCGCGTTCACGCTCGCCAACGCGAAGGCGTACTTGAAGGCCGCGCAGCGTGCAGGGCTCGCCGTCGACACGGTCGCGCCGCGCATCTCCTTCTTCTGGAACGCGCACAACGATTTCTTCGAGGAGATCGCGAAGTTCCGCGCGGCGCGCACGCTCTGGGCGCAGATCGTACGCGAGGAGTTCGGCTCGCGCGATCCGCGCTCGCAGATGCTGCGTTTCCACACGCAGACCGGCGGTTCGACGCTGACCGCGCAGGAGCCGCAGAACAACGTCGTGCGCGTCGCGCTGCAAGCGCTCGCGGCGGTGCTCGGCGGGACGCAGTCGCTGCACACCAACGGTCAGGACGAGGCCCTCGGATTGCCGACGGCCGAGTCGGCGCGCGTCGCGCTGCGCACGCAGCAGATCGTCGCCTACGAGAGCGGCGTGACCGACGTCGTCGACCCGCTCGCCGGCTCGTACTACGTCGAGTCGCTGACCGACGCACTCGCCGCCGGGGCGCGCGACCTGATCGCCGAGATCGACGCGATGGGCGGCGCCGTCGCCGCGGTCGAGAGCGGCTGGATGCAGGACCAGATCGGCGAGTCGGCCTACCGCGCGCAGCAGGCGATCGAGCGCGGCGAGCAGGTCGTCGTCGCAGTGAATCGCTTCGACGAGGGAGATGACCGGGTGACGATGCCGATCCAGAGGATCGATCCTTCGATCGAACGCGACCAGGTCGCGCGCACGCGCGCATTTCGTGCCGCGCGCGACGGCGCGCGCGCCGACGCGGCGCTCGCCGACGTCCGGCACGGCGCCGAGGGAACGGCGAACCTGATGCCGCTGTTCCTCGAAGCCGTCGATGCAGGCGCAACGCTGGGCGAGATCTGCGGCGTGCTGCGCGAGGTCTTCGGAACCCACGTGGCGCGCGAGCGCATCGCATGATCGACGCGCCGATCGATCACGTCGCGATCGTCGTCAAGGATCTCGATACGACGCTGCGGCTGTACACGCAGACGCTCGGCTTCAGCGAGGTGTACCGCGAGATCGTCGCCGATCAGGGGATCGAAGCGGTCGGGCTGCGGACGGGCGATGCGATCATCGAGCTGCTGCGGCCGCTCGACGAGGACTCGCCGATCGCGCGCTACCGCGGCGAGGCGGAGACGAAGCTGCACCATACGGCGTACCGCGTCGCCGACATCCACGCCGAGCTGCGGCGCCTGCGCGAGGCCGGGGTACGGCTCATCGACGAGGAGCCGCGTCGCGGCGCCCACGGCAACACGATCGCGTTCCTCCACCCCAAGTCGACCGGCGGCGTGCTGATCGAGCTGTGCCAGCGGGACGTCTCGTGAACGTGATGGTCAGCGCGGAAGAACTGCGCTCCTCCCCCCGTCATGCCGAGCTTGTCGAAGCATCACGCCCCGTCCGTCATGCTGAGCTTGTCGAAGCATCACGCCCCGTCCGTCATGCTGAGCTTGTCGAAGCATCACACCCCCCTTCGGTCATGCTGAGCTTGTCGAAGCATCACACCCCTTCGACAAGCTCGGGGTGACATCTGGCCGCTAGGCGCCTTCCTCTTCCGGCGCGAGGAGATACCCCACGCCGCGTACGGTCTGCAGCAGGCGCGAGCGGCCCGGCTCTTCGATCTTCGCACGAAGCCCGGACACGAAGGTGTGCAGCGTCGCCGCGGCCGCGCCTTCGTCGCCCCACACCTCTTCGATCATCTGCTCGGCGCGCACGACGCCGCCCTCCGCGCGCGCGAGCACGACCAGCATCGCGAACTCGGTCGGCGAAAGCTTGATCGTGCGCTCACCCCGGCGGGCGAGGTGGCGATCGAGATCGATCTCCAGATCCGCGACCCGCAGGCGCGTCGTCTGCGGCCGGTTCGCACCGCGCCGCATCACCGCGCGCAAGCGCGCGATCAGCTCGGGCAATTCATATGGCGTCGCGATCACGTCGTCGGCACCGTTCTCGAGCGCGACGACACGCTCGGCGGTGTGGCCCGCGCGAAGGAGCACGACGAGCGGCGCATCGGTTCGCTCCCGCACCTCCGCGAGCGAGCGCCGATACGTGTGCGCGTTTGCGAGCAGCAGCATGCCGTGCGCGTCGCCGCTGCGATCGGCGTCGCGCGGTGCCTCCGCCAGCGAAGGCGTGACGTGTACGTCGAAGTCGAGTTGGAGAGCGGCGATCAGCCGTTCGTCTCGCGGTCCTTCACCGACCAACGTGAGAACCGGCTTCGCGCGCCTCCACATCGTCTGCAGAGGCTCTACTGCTCGCGCCGTTGCGTTCATCGTACTCTCAGGATACCGCGCGACGCTGAGGATAGACTGCTAAGGGTTTTCCTCTTGCAAACGCTCCGTTACGGTGCAGGAGCGAGCCGTACGTCGAGCTGTGTTTCGAAGGTGCGGTCCCACGGCAACGTGATCGTGAACCCCGCGTCGCGAAACTCCGGCTCGATGCGCGCGAGCAGGTCGAGTCCTTCCCGCCACAGCAGCGCACGGTTCTGCGAGGCCGTGCGCCCGGCTTCTCCGGGCAGCAGATACGTATGATCCTTGATGCCGTCGTCGGTTAGCGTATCGTTCAGCGCGGGACGCACGTCGTCGTGGAACGCGATGTCGTCGACGTAACGCATGAAGGTGAACGTCGCATGCTCGCGTGGGTCGTAGGTTCCGAGCCGCTGCCCGGCGAGCGCAGCGAACGCCTCGGGCAACGCCGTGCCGACGGTGTTCGCGGTCGTGTTCCACGAAGCGAACGCAGCGACGCGGCCGGCGAGTTTGGCAGCGATCAGGTCTTCGGTGAGCCGGCGCTGCTGCGCGTAGTCGGCGTTGGAGAGAAAGGACAGGTCCGCGATCGCGGCATGCTCGGGATCCCGCGCGATCGCTGCGATGAAGGAACGTTCCTGGCCGTCGCTCGTCCCGGGGACGCGCACGAACAACGTGACGTCGGCCGGTTGGTCGTCGGCGACTTCGACGCCGCCGCAGGTGCGCACGAGATCGCCGATCGTCGTCGCGATCGGCGCGAACTCGATCGGGTCGTTGAGCGCCGCCGCATCCGGGCGCGAGTACACGACGCGCACGTGCGGCACGACTTGCGCCGCGCGCGTCAGCGCCGCTGCGGTCAGCGCCATCCCCAGCTCGTCGGCACCCGGCTCGATCGACGCTTGCGACGGCGTGAGCCAGCGCGCCGCGAAGCGGCGCAGCGTGGCGAGGTCCCGCAAGTGCAGCCCGACGGGACCGGCGTCGTCCTGACCGAGGACGACGCGGTCGAAGCCGCCCTCGGCGGCGATGCGCAGCGCGTACAGATCGACGTCGAGATTGCGCCCGCGCGTGTCGAGATACGCATCGAGCGTCGGACCGAGCCGCGCGCGCAGCCGCGCCGCCTTCTCCTTGTCGGCCAGTGTCTGCGGCGGATCGGGGAGGTTCGCGTAGGTCTGGAGCAGGGGCCACGCCGCGCCCGCGAACGGGAAGTTCGCCGCCGGACCGAGCGCGGGGACGCCGGTCGGCGCCAGCCGCATCACCGTGCCGAACACCGCGAACGAGCCCGGACGCTGCGCGCGCAGCGCGGCGAGATCGTTCAGCCGCGAATAGCCCAGCCCCCGCGAGACGCCGGGGACGCGCGAGGCGATCAAGCCGCCGTAGACCATCATGTCGCTCGAGACGATGTAGGCGCTCGCATCGGCCGGCGCGTCGTCGCGCAGCCAGCGCGCGATCGCGTCGGGATCGCCCGGTACGAGGTACTTGCCGAGCATCGGGAGCGGCGGTTCGACGACCTTCACGCCGGCGATCGCGCCCAAGAGCTTGGGAAGCTGCGCCGTCACCGGCCGATCGTCGAGCGGGACGACGACGAACGTCAGCGCGAGCAGGGACGAGACGAGCGCCGCGAGACTCTCCACCATCGCGGCGCTTCGTCGCCGAAGACGGCTACCCCAGCACGAGAAGCGAACGCGCGATCAGGTCGAAGAAGCCGGCGATGAGGTCCCTCCCATGATCGAGTGCAGAACGATGGCCGGAGCGGAGCGGCTCGACGCGTATGCGCTGATGAAAGCCTTCCGCAGCGACGAAGCCGCGCTCGGCGACGCGCTGGCGCTCTTCGTCGACCGCCCCGACTACGGTTTCGTCTGGCTGGCATACGACGACGGCATACCGGCCGCGTGCGTCTCGGTCTCCTTCGCGATCTCCACGAGCAGCGGCGGCCTGATCGCACAGCTGCGCGACCTGTGGGTCGTGCCGGAACGCCGCCGCCGTGGGATCGGCTCGGCCCTGCTCGCAACGCTGCACGGGCGGCTCGATCAGCTCGACGTGACCGCGATCGAGGCGACCCTGCCGCCGGACGCGGCGATAGGAGGGTTCTTCCTGGCTCGCGGGTACGCGGTCGCGCGAGCAGCGGAGGCTACGCTGGCGCGCCGATGACGGAGGCGAGCCGCCCCGCGGCGTCCTCCAGCAACCGCTCCGCGGCGGCGCGATCGACGCCGCGACGCGCCATCACCACGGCGGTCTTGACGGACCCGCCCGCCGCGTCGAGCAGCGCGCGCGCGTCGACGTCGCCGGCGAGGTCGCGCACGAGCCGCTCGCTGCGCGCGCGCAGCTTCGCGTTCGTCGCGACCAGATCGATCATGCGGTTGCCGTAGGTCTTCCCCAGGCGAATCATCGCGCCGGTCGAGATCGCGTTGAGCACGATCTTCTGCGCGGTCCCGGCACGCATCCGCGTCGAGCCTTGGATCGGCTCGGCGCCGGTCGCGGCGACGATCCCGATCTCCGCCTCGCTCGCGAGCGGCGCGCCGGGCGCGTTCGCGATCCCGATCGTGCGCGCGCCGCGAGCGCGCGCCTCGCGTAGCGCCGCGCGCACGAACGGCGCGCCGCCGCTCGCCGAGATCCCGATCACGACGTCGCCCGTTCGCACGTCGTCGACCGCACGCGCCCCCGCGCGCTCGTCGTCCTCCGCGCCTTCGATCGCGCGGCGCAGCGCAACGTCGCCGCCGGCGATCCGCCCTTCGACGCGCACCGGATCGAGGCCGAACGTCGGCGGCAGCTCGGAGGCGTCGAGGACTGCGAGCCGGCCGCTCGTCCCCGCGCCGACGAGGACGACGCGGCCGCCCGCGGCGAGCGCGTCGGCGACGGCCGCCGTCGCGCGCGCGATCGACTCCGCGGCCACGAGCGCGGCGTCGACGGCGACGCGATGTGCGTCGATCAGTACCTTGGCCAGCTCGACATCGTCGAGCGTGTCGATCGCGCGCGTCGCCGGGTCGAGCGACTCGGTCGGGGGGAGCGAGCTCATCCCGCCGCCGCGCGTTCGGCCAGGCGCAGCGCGCCGCGCACCGGCTCGTCGCCGTGGCGCACGATCGTGACGCCGGGAACGTCGCCGTTGATCCGCGTCTCGAGCAAGAACGTGAGCAGGCTGTTCTCGCGCAGCAGCCCGCCGGCGAGCGCGACCCGCGGCGAAGCGCCGAGCAGATCGACCGCGCGCAGCGTCGCCTTGAGCAGCTCGCCCAGCTCCAGCGCGGCCTGCTGCACGATCTTCGTCGACGCGACGTTCCCCTTGCCGGCGAAGGCGATGATGCTCGGCGCGAGCGCGGCGAGCTTCGCCGGCCGCAGCTCCCCGTCGTACAGCGCGGCGAGATAGCGCTCACGGTCGGGGGCGTCGAGTGTCCGTGCGACCAGATCCGTCGTCTCGTCCTGGCGGGCGCGTCCGTCGAGCGCGCGCCCGTACAGCTTCACCGCCTGCAGGCCGATCCAGAACGCCGAACCCTCGTCGCCCGCGAGATAGCCGAGGCCTCCGGCGCGCTGCGCCCGCGCGCCGTGCTCGGCGTACGCGACCGATCCGGTCCCGGCGATCAGCACGGCGCCGTCGCCCTCGGGGATCGCGGCGCGCAGCGCGATCGCGGCGTCGCCGCCGACCTCGACGCGCGCGCCGCGAAACGCCACGCCGATCAGCTCACGCAGGTGCTCCGCGACGGACGAACGCCCCGCACCGGCGGCGCCGACGTGGATCGCGGCGGGGTGCGCGCCGTGCAGTGCCTCGCGGATCGCGGTGATGATGACGTCGGCAGCGTCGTCGACGCCGAGCGTCGTCGGGTTCGCTCCGGGGCCTTTGGCTTCTCGGCGGAAGACGCCGTTCTCCGAGGTTGCGGCTAGGGTGGATGTGCCGCCCGCGTCGACTCCTACACAGATCACGTCAGGGGGTGTTCTGCGCGGTCGTGGGTCGTCCGCTTGGCGGGCATTGTGGCGGGCGGGGGTGGACACGCGGGCGGTGGGCACGCTCCGGCGCTCCCGGCCCTCCGCGCCTCCGCGAGTACCCCCCGCCCGCGTGTCTAGGTGTGCAACTTCTTCAGCAGCGCATCCAGGTCGACGGGCGCGATCGAGCCGAGGACTCGTGGCCCTGCGGCGCCGGTGACGCGGGGGAGGTTCGCGGGTTTGTTTCGGAGCGTTGCGTGGGCGAGGACGGCGAAGGCGATCGCTTCTTTGGCGTCGGGGTCGATGTTGTGAGTGGCGGACGTCGTCAGGGTGTGGGTCGGCAGTTCCGTGGCGAGCATGCGCATCAGGGTGGGGTTGCGAGTGCCGCCGCCGCTTGCGATGACCGTGGTGGCGTGGGCGGCGTGGCGCGTGACGGCGTTCGCTACGGTGCGAGCGGTGAGCGCGGTGAGGGTTGCTGCGGCGTCTTCTAGGGTGAGCGCGTCGAGTGCGTTCCGATGGCGCGTGATGTAGGGAGCGCCGTATTGTTCGCGGCCGGTTGATTTTGGCGGCGTGCGCTGGAAGTAGGGGTCGGTGAGGAGTTTGTGCAGCAGCGCTTCGTTTGGGGTGCCGGCTGCGGCGAATTTGCCGTCGGCGTCGTAGCGTTGTGCGTTTTTGGTGCGCAGCGTGACGTAGGTGTCGATCGGGAGGTTGGCGGGGCCGCTGTCGAAGGCGATGCCGTCGGGGAGGACCGTCAGATTTGCGATGCCGCCGAGGTTGAGGGCGACGCAGGGGGCGTGTTCGGCGAAGAGCAGGGTGTCGAGGAAGGGGACGAGCGGCGCACCCGTACCGCCGGCAGCGGTGTCGGCGGAGCGGAAGTCGGAGACGACGGTGACGCCGGTGCGCTCGCGGATGCGGAAGGGGTCGCCGATCTGGAACGTCTCGCGTGCGGCGTCGTCGTGCGCGAGCGTCACGCCGTGCGAGGCGACGGCGTCGAGTGCGAGTTCGCCCGCAACGGTGGTGACGGCGTCGCCGAAGGCGGTGCCGATCGCGGCGTGGAGCGCGCTGATCTCGAGCGCGCCGGCGGGGGCGGGCGGATATGCGGCGACGATGCGGGCGCGCAGCGCGTCGGGAAAGGGGATCGTGGCGAAGCGCTCGCAGCGGATGCGTACGCCGTCGCCGTGCGTTTCCAGTGTGCAGATCGCGACGTCGATCCCGTCGAGCGAGGTGCCGGAGAGGACGCCGGCGATCCGCAGCGCGCTCATCGGTCGAGCGCTTCGACGGCGGCGTCGCATACTGCGGCGCGGATCGCGCGGATGTCGACGCGGCCGTGGTGGACGGCGTTGGTGAGCAGCACGACGTTCAGGTCGCGCTCGGGGTCGACCCAGATCGCGGTTCCGGTGAAGCCCGTGTGGCCGAACGTCGCGGCGCTCATCCGCGCGCCGCACGAGTTCTCGTCGGTCGTTTTGAGCGCCCAGCCCAGCCCCCGGCGCAGGACGGGATCCCAGGCCTGCTCGCGCAGCGCTTCACGCGCGAGGCCGGGGTCGAGCGGCGTCGGACGTCGGTGCAGCGCCGCGAGATACCATTCGCCGAGCGCGGCGACGTCGCGCGCCGTTCCGAACAGCCCCGCGTGCCCTGCGTTGCCGGCGAGCAGGTACGCCTTCTCGTCGTGCACGACGCCCTGCACGCTCCCGCGCCACGCGTCGGTCTCCGTCGCCGGGATCGCGGCGCGGTCGCGCGCGGCCGGGCCGTAGGCAGTCGTCTGCGCGCCCCACGCGCGCAAGCGCTCGGCGACGAGCGCCGCAAGCGCCCGGCCGTGAGCGCGCGCGAGGATCGTGCCGAGCGCGATGAAGCCGAGGTCGCTGTAAATCACCTGCGCGCCCGGCGGCGCGGCGAGCGGCTCGCGCAGCGCGAACGCCTCGACGTCGCGGTCGAGCAGCGTGCGATAGTCCGCGCCGCTCTTGAACCCCGCATCGTGGGCGAGGATCGCGCGCAGCGCGATCGGTTCGTGCTCGTCGTCGCGCCACTCGGGGACGAACGCCGTGAGCGGCGCGTCGAGCGCGAGCGTGCCGCGCGCGACCGCGTCGAGCGCGACGCTGCCGACGAAGACCTTGGTGAGCGAGGCGAGGTCGAACCGCGAATCGACGCGGCACGGGAGCGCGGGCGCGTCGTCGCGCGTGCGGCCGAACGCGCGCTCGTGGCGCACGCGTCCGCCCTGCTCGATCCGCACGACCGCCGCGCTGAAGCGAACGCCGAGCTGCGCCTGCAGCGCGGCGTCGACCTTAGTGAACAGCGGCGTTCTCGGCGAGGCGCACCGGCAGCACTCCGCGCGCTTGCGCGTCGCCGCCGAGCACGTCGGCGCAGCCTTCGAACGCCAGCTGCTGATCGCCGTAGATGCAGACGACGCGGCGCGCCGACGGCCACAGCAGCGCGTCGAACGGCGCGCGTGCGGAGACGATCAGCGCATGCGGCGCGAGCGCGACGATCCGCGCGATGGCTTCGCGCTGCGCGGGGTGGAGGTGCGCGTCGCGCGTGACGACGACGAACTCGCGCTCGCCCAAGCGCGGGATGTGTTCGAGCAGCAGGTCGACGTCGTCGACGTCGGGTTCGAGCGGGACGCGCATCAACTCGCTCTTCCAGCGCCTGCGCCGCAGCTCCGCGCTGAGCGACGGGGCGGCGGCGCCGCCGCTGCGCCCGCCCGACGCGGCGACGTTGTCGACGAGCGTTCCTTCGAAGGAGATCACGGTCACCGGCGCCTCCGGCCGCAGCCGCGGGTCGCCGCGCACGACGGTGACCGCGCGGCGCGCCGCGTCGAGCGGCGCGGCCTCGTCGAGCGGCGCGGCGAACGGAGCCGGGGTCGCATAGCGTTCGCGCAACGCGAGCACGCGCGCGTGCGCTTCTTCGAGCCGCGCACGCGGGACGCGGCCGTCGCGCACCGCGGCGGCGATCGCGTCGGCCGCCGCCCGCGCGAGCTCCAGGCGATGGCTGATGAACAGCAGATCGGCGCCCGCCGCGAGCGCCTGGACCGCGCCTTCCACGGTGCCGATCCCGTTCGCGATCGCGTCCATCTCCAGACAGTCGGTCGCGACGACGCCGGAGTACCCCAATTCCTCGCGCAAGAGGCCCGTCAGGATCGCCGGCGAGAGCGTCGCCGGACGCACCGGATCGAACGCTTCGAGCACGACGTGCGCCGTCATCACCAGCGAGGGAGCGCCGCTCGCGAGCGCGCGCGCGAACGGGACGAGATCGCGCGCGCGCAGCGTCGCAGCGTCGACCGCGACGCGCGGGAGCGCGACGTGCGAGTCCTCCGCCGTCGAACCGTGGCCCGGAAAGTGCTTGATCGCCGCGGCGACGCCGCCGCGCTCGAGCCCTTGCGCGAACGCGGTGACGAACGCGGCGACACGTTCCGGATCGTCGCCGTACGCGCGCGTCGCGATGACGCGGCTGCGCGGCTGTAGGGCGAGATCGGCGACCGGCGCGAGGTCGACGCTGATCCCGAGGCGCGCAAGGTCGCGGCCGAGCAGCGTGCCCAGGCGGCCCGCGAGCTCGGGATCACCGCTCGCGCCGACGGCCATCGCTGCGGGAAGCTGCGCGACGCCCTCGCCGATCCGCGCGACGCGGCCGCCTTCCTGATCGATCGTCACCAGCGGCGGCGGGCTGCCCCCGGCGCGCAGCGCGGCGATCAGCTCGCGCAGCTCGGCCGTCGTCCCGACGTTGCGCGCGAACAGGATCGTCGCACCCGGCGCGAACGCGCGCAGTTCCTCGAGCGGCGCCTGCGCGGGCGTCGTGCCGGCCAGTCCGACGGCGATCACGCCGCGCGCGAGCGCGTTCAGATCGTGCGACACGCTCAGTGCTTGATCAGCCGGATGATCTGCGCGATCAGCCTCCCGGCGCTCCGCGAGATGAAGATCTGCACCTTCGAGCCGCGCGAAACGTCGGAAAGCGTATGATATCCCGGATCGCTCGACTGTACGGTCGTCGAGGGCATCACCGAGACGTCCATGCGCCCTTGACGCGACGTGTCGACGCTCAAGGTGCCGCGCTGGTAGTCGATGCTTGCGACGCGCCCTTCGATCACCCCGCCTTCACGCACGTCGCCCTCGCTCGCCGCGGCGGCCGGCGAAGGCGGAGGCGGCTTCGGCTGCCCCTGCGCGACGAGCGGAATCGACACGACGCTCAAGAGCAAGACGACGAGGGGGACGGGGCGCATTACCCCCTTCTAACGCGACGACTGCCTCGATGCGTTCCGTCTCAGCCCCGACCGACGGCTTCCAGGTACGCCGTGCGGCCAGCCGCGTCGCCGGCCTTGGCGCGCGTGCGCGCCTCGCGCAGCGCACGGATCGCGTCATCGTCCGTCCCCTTCCCGGCCAGGACCAAGCGCAGCGCCAACAGCGCCTCGTCGGCCGCACGGGCGCCGAGCGCCTCCAAGGCGCGATAGAACGGCTGCGCACGCGGGTCGTCGGAGCGTGTGCGCAGCGCGGCGGCGATCGCGTCGGCTTTCGCCGGGGTGCCGTCGAGGAGGTAGCCGTCCAGAGGGTGCAGTTCCACGAACGATGCGATTCGCGGTGCGCCTCCTCGCGCTTCCCGCTGCGGCGCTTCTCTCGGCGGCGACGCCGAGCGACGACCTCGCTGCGATCGCGGCCGGCGCCGGGCATCCGGCGATCCGGCATTTCCGGGCGACGATGAGCCGGGTCGTCGAAGGGCGCCCGACGGAGCTGACGGTCGAGCAGCTCGGCGCCACGGAGCTGGTCCGGCGCTGCGTCGCCGGGATCTGCGCGGGATTCTGGTTCGACGGGCAGCACCGCTGGACGTTCGGGATCAACGAGATCGTCCTCCAGGACGCCGACGACGCGGCGACGCCGGTGCGGCGCACGCTCGCCGCGATCGCGTCCTATGCGTTCGCCGAGCCCGCGTTTCGCAGTTCCGGCGGGACGGTGACGGCGGCCGGCCCCGGACGCTGGCGCGTCCGCGCGGCGGGCGGCGCGGAACTGGTTGCCGTCGTCGACCCACCCGGCCGGACGCTGCGGCGTGTCGAGACGCCGGGCGGTCAGACGCTCGCCGAATACGGGAGCGAAACGCGCGCCGGCGGCGCGACCTACGCGCTCGACCGCGAGGGGCCGTTCGAGCCGGGCCGGCTCGACGCGGTCAGCGTCGTCCCCGGACCGCTCGCCGCGCCGGCGGGTCCGGCGGTGACGTTCGCGAACGACGCGAGCCCTCTCGCGCTGACGAAAGACGCGGTCCCGATCGTCCCCTGCACGCTGGCCGGCCGCGCGGCGCGCTGCCTCTTGGATACCGGCGCGCAGCCCAGCGCGCTGGCGCTCTCGTTCGCCGAGGCGCTCGGGCTCGAGCCGCGCGGCGAGCTGGAATTGCTCGGTTTCGGCCGATTCCTGACCGGGATGGTCGAGAGCGGACCGCTCGCGCTCGGCGCGGCGCGGTTCGAGCGCGTCCGGCTCGCCGTCCTTCCATCGACCGGCGGCGTCGGGTTCGACATCGCGATCGGCGCCGATCTCCTCGGACGCGTGCGCGTGCTGCTCGACCGGCGGCGCGGGATCGCGCGGATCGGCCCGCCCGCGAGCGCTCCGGCCGCGGGCGCGATCCCGTTGCGGATCCGCGCCGGCAGCCCGCGCACGACGGCGACGCTCGACGGCACGACGGTCGACGCGCTGCTCGACACCGGCGATCAAGCGACGATCTCGCTCGGCTACGCGCAATACCGCGAAGGGACGCCGTGGCCGCTCGCGGGCCGGGGGACGGCGCGCGGGATCGCCGGGGCCGACGACATCCTGCGCGTGACGATCCCGGACGTCAGCATCGGAAGGGTACGGCTCGGCCGCACGGAGGCGACGGTGCGGCGCACGCAGGACGAACCGCACGTCGGGGTCGGGCTCTGGACGTTCTGCGTCGTGGAACTCGACGAGCAGAACGGGCGCCTGCGCTGCAGCCCGGGCGGCGGTTAGTCCAGGTCCGCTTCGAGCGCTTCGGCGGTCCGCTGCATCACCTTGGCGAGCAGCGCGATCGCGCCGGCGCGGTTGGTATTGAGCAGCATGTACTGCATCCGATCGTTGGGGTGCAGGACGACGAAAACGCCCTTGCTGCCCTGCGTGATCGACTTGAGGATGCGGTCGATGAACGCCTTGTCCTCGTCGTCGAGCTGAACCGCACCACCCTCTTCTTTGAGCAGGTCGCGGAGAAAAGTATCGAGATTGTCAGGGCAGTCCATCAGTACGAAAAGAACCTCGTGCGGAACGAAGCGTCTCTGATTCAGGGTATCGGCGGAACAATGAGAAAGTGAAGCCGCTCCGCAGGACCCCGGGGAGCGTTCCGGCTGCTCGCTATCGCGTGACGCTCGAGCCCCGGGGTACCCGAGGGGACGTCGTGCGCTCGCGAGCGCGTATCCGAGGAGGTCGAAAGCACCAGTGTTCAAGGGGTTTGCAGCGTTTTTGGCGCGCGGAAACGTCATCGATCTGGCGATCGCCGTCGTCGTGGGTTCCGCGTTCACCGCGGTCGTCAACGCCCTGGCGAAGGATCTGCTGACGCCGCTTATCGCTGCTATTTTCGGGAAACCCGATTTTTCGCGTCTGGGCTTCACGATCCACAACACACCGTTTCCGGTCGGCGATTTCATCAACGCGGCGGTGACGTTTCTCCTCGACGCGCTCGCGATCTACTACCTCGTCGTGCTGCCGTTCCGCACGGTCGCGAAGCGCTTCGAGAAACCGCCCGAAGTCCTCGCCGAGAAAACCTGCCCCGAGTGTCTGAGCGTGATCCCGCACGATGCGCGCCGCTGCAAGTTCTGCACGGCCGTCTTGGTGCACCAGTCGGCGTGAGCGAACGCCGTACGGACGTGGTGGTGCTCGGCGCCGGTGCGGCGGGGCTCGCCGCGGCGCGGGTGCTCGCCGGCGCGGGACGATCGGTCGTCGTCCTCGAGGCGCGCAAACGCGTCGGCGGCAGGCTGCTCACGCGCGAGGACGCCGGACTGCCGTTCCCGATCGAGCTCGGCGGCGAGTTCATCCACGGCGAGACGCCCGAGAGCTTCGCGCTGCTGCGCGCTGCGGGAACGGTCGCGATCGATCTGGGGCAAAGCTCGTTCACGTTCGAGGACGGTGCGCTGCGCGAGCAGGACGACCCGTTCGAGATCGTCGCCGCCGTGATGAAGCGGGCGCGAGCGCTGCGCGAGGACGTGAGCGTCGCGGAGTTCTTGCGCACGCTGCCGGGCGAGGGTGCGCAGGCCGAGCGCGAGCGGCGGCTGACGCGCATGCTCGTCGAGGGATTCGACGCGGCCGATCCGGAGCGCGCCGCGATGCGCACGATCGCCGAGGAATGGAGCGAGAACGGACAAACCTCACGCCAGTTCCGGCCGCTCGGAGGATACGCGCGGCTGCTGCGCGTCCTGCATGGAGCGCTCGATCCGGCGCGCGCGCACGTCGTGCTCGCCGCGGCCGCGCACACGCTGCGCTGGAGCGACGAGGGCGCGACGGTGCTGGCCCGGGCGGCATCGGGAGATGAGCTCGCCGTCCATGCGCGCGCCGCGATCGTGACGGTCCCGGTCGGCGTGCTGCAGGCCGGCGCGCCGCGCTTCGAGCCGCCGCTGCCCGAGCGCACGCGCGAGGCGCTCGCGGCGCTCGTGATGGGACCGGTCGTCAAGCTGGTGCTGCGCTTTCGCAGCGCGTTCTGGGAGCGGCTCGACGACGAGCGGTATCGCGACGGCGCGTTCTTCCACCATCCGCATGGCGCGTTCCCGACGTTCTGGACGATGCTTCCGCTGCGCGCACCGCTGCTGGTGGCGTGGGCCGGCGGACCGAAAGCCGAGGCGCTTGCGGGGCGCGCGCGGGACGAGCTGGTCGCGCTCGCGCTGGTCGACCTCGCCGCGCTGTTCGGCAACGGCGACGAACCGCGTGCGGAGCTGGAGGCGGTGTACACGCACGACTGGCAGCGCGACCCCTACGCGCGCGGCGCGTACAGCTACGTCGCGACCGGCGGCGACGGCGCGCGCGCGGCGCTGGCGGCGCCGATCGGGACGCGCGTCTTCGTCGCCGGTGAGGCGACGGCGCCGGTGACCGAAGCAGGGACGGTCGCCGGCGCGCTGCGCAGCGGTGAACGCGCGGCCCGCGAAGCGCTCGCGGCGCTGGGCGCTTAGCGGGCGACGCGCGCGAGCGGGACCCGCGCCGCGGGCAGCGTCAGCGTCACGCAGGTCCCCTCGCCCGGAGCGCTTTCGAGCCCCACGGTGCCGCCGGCGCGTTCGACGGCACGCTTCACGATCGCCAGGCCCAGTCCCGATCCCGAGACCTCGCCGCGCAGGTCGCCGCGCGCGAAGCGTTCGAAGGCGCGCTGCCGCTCCTGCGCCGTCATCCCGGGCCCGCGGTCGGCGATCCGCACCGCGACGCAGCCGTCCTGCTGCTCCACCGTGATCGCGACGTCCGACTCGGGCGCGTACTTGAGCGCGTTCTCGACGCAGTTCGCGAGCGCGTCGAAGAGCTCGTGCTCGTCGGCCCGCACCCAGGCGTCGGCGCGCGCGTCGACACGCACGGAGCGTCCGTCGGCGAGCGACGTGAGGCCCTGGATGACGCGTTCGGCGACCGCGCGCATCGCGATCGGCTCGCGCTCGGCTTCGTCACGCGGCGACTCCAGACGCACGAGCGTGATGAGCTTGTCGATCAACCCGCGCATCCGCCGCGTCTCCGCGCGCATCGAGGTGAAGATCCGCGAGCCGACGTCCGGCGGGACGCGCGCGCCTTCCAGCACGTCGACGAATCCCATCACGACGGTCAGCGGCGTGCGCAGCTCGTGTCCGGCGTCGGCGATGAAGCGCTGCATCTCGGCCTGCGCCGCGCGGCGCTCCTCGATCGCCCGCGCGACCGTCTCGGCCGCCGCGTTGTACGCGCGGGCGAGGCGGCCGATGTCGCTGCGCGCGTCCGCGACGATCATCCGCGGGGTGAAGTCGCCCCCGGCGAGCCCCCAGAGCGCCTCCGTCGTCTCGACGAGCGGGCGCGTCGCCGCCGCGGTCACGGCGCGGGCGATCGTCCAGAGCGCGATCGCGACGACGACGATCAGCACGAGGCCCACGCCGGCGAGCAGCCGCGCCGTGGCGCCGACCCGCACTGGATCGGGCATGAGACCGACCTCGGCATCGCCGACCGGCACCAACGCTCGCGTCGACCCGCCGACGAGCGCGACGAGCATCGCGAAGCGATCCCCTTCGCCGGGCGGATGCATCGCGCGGCCGGTGCCGGGGCGCCGCAGCTCTCCGGTCGGCCCGTACGCATGCTCGCCGTCGTGCGAGAAGACCACGGCGCGAATCCCGTTGCGCGTCAGCGCTCGCGCGATCTGCGGCCCGGCCTCGGCGAGGTTCGGGTACCGGGCTCGGTACACGCGGTAGAGCGCCGGGGTCGCGCGCGCGTCTTCGGCGACGGCGTTGGCGCCGTACACCGCGAGGATGCGAATCGCGCCCGCCGTGCCCAGCAGGACGAGCGCGATGCAGACCAACACCGGCCACGCGGCGTACCGCTCGGCCGACCTCATCGAACGCGTGCGCCGTCGCCGCGGCCCGTGTCGCTCCGACGCGCGTATCCCACGGTCCAGCGATACCAACCGATGCTGAGACCAGCCTGAAGCACCGTTTCCCCGAGACCGTGCGCACGGCTCGGCCGCCACCCCCTAGAGTCCCCAGGAGCACAGACGAAGGCAGCCGTACGTCTCCGCCTCAGGGGCGTCCCAGGTTGTTTGCGGATCGTCCACGGGCACGGAACCGAATGCCGCTCGACGAGCGTTCGCTTCCTGATATGCCCCAGTCCATGAGGAGGTCGCCTTTGTATCGTCGCGTCTTGGTCGCCGCGGGGCTCGCGCTCGCCGCGCTCGCCGGCTGCGGTCCGCTGAACCCCGGAACGATCATCGCCACCAACGGCGGCAACTTCAACTTGCGCGTCCTGCAGGGATCGCCGGACGTGGACACGGCCTCCACGATCGACGCCCGTCTCGACTCGGCGACCGGCGCGTTGCTCGGAACGTCGATCGGGTACGGAAAAATGACGGCCTACTCCCCGATCGGCAGCGGTGCTCACTCGCTCGTCGTCGAGGCGGCAGGCGGGACGACCCCGATCATGACCTGCTCGCTCGGTGCGCTCACGCCGGGCGCGAACTACACGGTCGTCGTCGCCGGGAAGTTTGCGGCCGGGGTGCAGACCGCCACCACCTCGCTCCAGTGCCAAGTCTTCGCGGAGCCGATCTATCCGACGGTGACCTCACCTTCGGCGAACATCGCGTTCCACCACGCCGCTCCGTCGGCGGTCACCGCCGGCGGCACGGTGCTCTCGATCGGCACCTACCCGCAGAACGCGCCGACCACCTACACCGGGTGGGGAACCGCGCAGTTCGCCAATCCGGTGAGCGGCGTCGCCTTCACGACCGCCTCGTACGTGACGATCAATGGCTCAGCCACGGCGCCGGGAATCGGCTTCTACACGGCTCCCAGCAACGGAACGACGGCCCCGCCGACCACCGTCTGGTCGACGCTTTCGCCCTCGCAGGTCAATAGTGCCGGCGTCTCGGGGCTGACGGGAACGGCCGACACGGGCAACCTCTTCCCGACGAGCGGAATCATGAACTTCTCCCTCTATGCGATCGACGCGCAAACCGGCAGCACGCCGGTGACGCTCGTGGGGGTGTTCGACTAGCCTTCGGACCGGAGGGCGCGCCACGGAGGGCATCGCCCCATCGCGGGGAGTATGGGACGGCTTGGGCACGCGCGGCGCGCGCGGCCGTTTCGTAACGGAGGAAGCATGAGTACACCCGCCCGGATCGGCGGGAAGGCGATCATCGGGAGCAGGGCGCAGATCGGCACCCCGCTCCTCGCGATCCTCGCGGTCGGGTTGATCGCTCGCCTCCTCTTCCTCGGCAGCGAGGGGTTTCACAACGACGTCGCGGCGTTCGAATCATGGACGCTCACGCTCCGCGACAATCCCCCGTGGGCGTTCTACGCCAAGTCCGGCTTCGCCGACTACCCGCCGGGCTATTTCGTCGTCCTGTGGTTCTTGGGCAAGGTCTACGCGGTGCTCCCGGGCGCGGCGAGCGATCCGAGCCACGGCTACGCGCTGTTGCGCACGCTCGTCAAGCTGCCGGCGATCGCGATGGACCTGGTCGACGCGGCGATCGTCTATGCGATCGCGCGACGCTACGCGGCGCAGAACGTCGCGCTGCTCGCTGCGGCGTTTCTGGCCTTCAACCCCGCGGCGATCTTCGTCTCCTCGTATTGGGGGCAGGTCGATTCGGTCTCGTGGGGGCTCGTGCTGCTCGCGCTCTGGTCGGTGCTGCGCGCCGGCGATGATCCCGCCAAGACCGTCCCGCGCCTGACCTGGGCGTGGCTCGCCTTCGCGTTCTCCCTCTTGATCAAGCCCCAGGCCGCGACGCTCGGCCTGCTGCTGCTCGTCCACCCGTTCGCCACCGCCGACGCGCAGACGCGCGCGCGCCGGCTCGCGGGGACCGCCGCCGGGATCGGCGCCTCGCTCGGCCTGGCCTTCGCAGTCGGCGCCGTCTTCCACGGCAACGGAAATCCGGTCGCCGTCTTCGGCTGGCTCCTCGGGCGGTATACCTTCGCGAGCGGCGTCTATCCGTACAACTCGGTCAACGCGTTCAACCTCTACGCGCTGCATCAGGCGTTCTGGCAGCCCGACGGCGCGCCGCTCTCGATCTTCGGGCTCCCGCTCGGCTCGCTGGGACTCTGGGGGATCCTGCTCGTCGCGGCGTCGACCGTGCTGATCGCGGGTCGGTACCTGCAGCGCCGCGACGACCGCGCGCTGCTCGAGGGCGCGCTCCTCGTCGCGCTCGCGTTCTTCATCCTCGCGACGCGGATGCACGAACGCTACGTCTACGGCGCGTTCCTCTTGGCGATCCCGCTGATCGCGTTCGGCCGGACGGGCCTGTGGTCCGCGATCCTGCTCACCGTCACGACGTACCTGAACCTCGCCTATTCCTTCGCCTACCAAACGGTGATGGAGGCGAAGACCCCCGGCGTCGACGCGACCGATCTGTGGCCGCTGATCTCCCATCCCGCCGCGCTCGCGAACGTCGCGCTCTTCTTCTGGCTGGGCTACCGCTACTTGGGCGGCGAGGCGCCGGCGGCGGCCGCGGCGCCCGCGCCGAGCGCGTTCGACCGCGCGTGGAGCACGCTCTCGGAACACGCGCGCACCTGGTTCGATCCGCGCGAGGGGATCGTGCGCCTGACGCGCACGGACTGGCTGCTCATGGGCGGCTTCGGCCTGGTCGCCTTCGTGCTCGCCGTCGTCAACCTCGGCTGGCCGCACGAGAAGATCTTCGACGAGATCTACTTCGCCCGCGCCGGTGAAGAGTATCTCAAGGGGATCCCGCAGTTCGAGTGGACGCATCCACCGATCACCAAGCTCCTCATCGCGCTCTCGATCGCGCTGTTCGGAGACACCTCGTTCGGCTGGCGCTTCCTCAACGTCGTCGTCGGCGCGCTCGAGGTCGGCATCCTCTACGCCTTCGCGAAGCGGCTGACCGCCTCGACGCTCTTCGCCTCGCTCGGCGCGCTGCTGCTCACCTTCGACGGCTTCCACTTCGTCGAGCAGCGCATCTCGACCGGCGAGATCACGATCTCGACGCTGATCCTGATCGTGCTCTACGCGTTCTACCGCTACTGGCTCGCGGCGCAGATCCGTTTGGAGCGCCTGGTCGAGCACGGGTTCGGCGTTCGCTTCTGGGTGACGATGGCGATCGGGATCCCGGTCGCGGCGGCGTTCTCGTGGGTGGTGAACTACCAGCCGCCGCACCATCTGGTGGGCGCGGGCGCGGAGATGCTCGCCAACGGGATCTACAACGTCGCGCCCTCGCCCAAGAGCTACGTGATCCCGTTCATCTACGCGCTCCTGGGCGTGTACCTGTTCGCCCGGCTCGTCGTCGCGCGACGTCTCGCCGCGGTGGGAACCCGCGTCTCCTACGCCGAGGGCACGGTGGTGCAGGTCGGCGCGAACGGGAAGGCCGCCGTCACCCCTCCGCCCGGCGAGGACGGCGAGGACCTCACGGTGACGTACGGCCGCGACGGCGCGATGCGCTACGCCACCCCGGCGGCCGTCGCGGACTTCTCGCCGGACGGCACGCTGAAGGTCGACGGCCAAGACGCGCAGCGGGCCGGCTCGGCACGCGTCTGGCTCGCCGTGCTCGTCGTCGCGATGGGCTTCCTCGTCGCGAGCAAGTGGAACGGTTTCTTCGACCTCGCGATCGTGTTCGTGATGGTCGCGCTCGTCTGCGCGCAGCGCTTTCTGCGCTCACGCGCGCACTACGGGAACCCGCGCGGCTTCCCGCTCGACGTCGTCTACGGCCTGTTGCTGTTCGTCCCGGCGACGATCTACGCGGTCTCCTATCTGCCGATGTACCTGCTCGGCAACGGGGGGCACACGCTCGCCGACATGTTCGAGCTGCAGTATCAGATGTTCTACTACCACAGCCACGTCACGGGGACGCACCCCTACATGTCGGTCTGGTGGCAGTGGCCGATCATGCAGATCCCGATCTCGTACTACTATCACGACTTCCGCGCCGCGGCGGCCGCCGCGGACCCGACGGCGTGCTGCGTCGCCGAGATCCTCGCGCTCCCGAATCCCGCGGTCTTTCTGCTCGGCCTGGTCTCGGTGCCGTTCACCGCGTGGCTCGCATGGCGCGAGCGGAACAAGGGCTACGCGCTGCTCGTGATCGCGTACTTCTTGCAGTGGCTGCCGTGGTTCCACTCGCCGCGCATGCTCTTCGAGTACCACTTCTTCCCGAATCTCGCGCTGATCGTGCTCTGCGACGTCGTGCTCCTGCAGCGGATCTTCCGGCGGCTGCAGACCCGCGAGCGGCAATGGTATCTCGGCGGCTACGTCGCCGTCGTGATCGCGCTCTTCGCGTTCTTCTATCCCGTCGTCGCGGGCGTGCCCGTAACCTACAACCAGTGGTACGCGCGGATGTGGCCCGACGAGCTGCACATCCCCTACACCAGCTGGATCCTGCCGCACCACTGATCACTTTCCTGGACAGAGTGGACACCACTCTGTCCAGGAAAGTCGCAGGGCGCGCGCTTGTCGCCGCGCCCTGCCGTCGTGACTGCCCGACGTGCGACCCACCTGCGGATCGCACGGCACGCCAGGAGCAGTCCCCATGCCGATCAGCATCGTTCTTCTCATCGTCACCTGCGCGCTGAGCGTCTGCTCAGCGCACGTTCCGGCCCCGCTCCCGCAGGCCGACGCGACGCCGTACTATGTCGGCGGCGGTCCCTACTGACGTACCGCGGCGAGCGAGGTGAGCCACGCATCGACTCGGCGCCGAATCGCATCGCGGACCTCACGCGTGCTCACGAGTCGTTCCTCGAACGTACCGGCGAACGACGACGGATCGGCGAAGCTCCAGTGCAGACGCTCGCCGCGCGTAGGGTAGATCGGGCACGCTTCGGCGCTGGCCTCGTCACAGACCGTCACGACGTAGTCGTAGTCGCGGGAACCGATCTCCGCGTCATCGACGGATTTCGAGCGGTTGCGGCTGATGTCGATCCCCACCTCTCGCATCGCCTCGACGACGACGGGGTTCAAGGATCCGGCTTCGAGTCCGGCGCTGTAGGCGCGCAGCCCCGTCGCGCGAGCGGCGTTGACGAACGCTTCCGCCATCTGACTGCGGGCGCTGTTGTGGATGCAGACGAACAGGACGGTCACGGATCCCTCCAGGGAACGAGTTCTTCAGCATAGAGCATCCCCGTCGGCGCTCCCAGATCACCCCGGCGGATGTTGCCCACCAGGCCGAGGACGCGGCGCTTGATTCCGTCGCGTATCGCCCGAGCCGCGTCCAGATCGAGCCCCTCGACGTCCTCGATGCCCCAATCCTCGTCGACCCGCGGAAGCCGGCGGACGTCTCCGATCGCACAGCCCATCGCGATGACGCGGTCGGCGGCCGCGATGCTGCTCAGGTCGAGCGCCCGCGGCTTCGCGCGCTCCAGGCTGACGCCGTCCTCCGCCATCACGCGCTTGACGTTGACGTCCACGTCTTGCGCGGGCTCGGTGCCGCCGCAACGCACGTCGACGTCCTCGCCGAGGATCGCCTTGAGATACGCCGCCGCCATCTGACTTCGTCCCGCGTTCCTCCTGCAGACGAAAACGATGGTCGTCGGCTTGTCAGGCGCCACGGGCCGGCCCGGCGGCGACCACGAACGCCGTCTTCAAGCGCAGCGCCACGCGAACCAGGATTAGCATGACCGGGACCTCGATGAGCGGACCGATCACCGCGGCGAACGCCTGGCCCGAATCGATGCCGAACAACGCGACGCAGACGGCGATCGCCAGCTCGAAGTTGTTGCTCGCCGCCGTCAGCGCGAGCGCGACGGTGCGCTCGTAGTTCGCGTGCGCCCCTCGCCCCATCACGAACGCGATGGTGAACATGACGACGAAGTAGAGGATCAGCGGCAGGGCGACGAGCGCCACGTCCCAAGGATGGGCGATGATGCGCGCGCCTTGGAGCGAGAACATGGCGACGATCGTGATCAGCAGCGCGACGAGCGTCAGCGGCGAGACGCGGGGGACGAAGCCCTCGTCGTAGCGCCGTGCTCCGATCCGGGGACGGACGATCGCCCGGGTGAGCGCGCCGGCGGCGAACGGAACACCCAGATAAAGACCGACGTTCGCCGCGACCTGCGCGACCGTGAGGTGCACCGCAAGTCCCGGCAGACCGACCAGCGGCGGAAGGACCGTCACGAAGACGAACGCCAGCGCTCCGTAGAGAAGGATCTGGAAGATCGAGTTCAGCGCGACGAGCGCGGCCGTGTACTCGCGGTCTCCGCGCGCGATCTCGTTCCAGACGACGACCATCGCGATGCAGCGCGCGAGACCGATCAAGACCAGCCCGGCGAAGTAGTCCGGATGGTGCGGAAGGCAGAGTGCCGCGAGGCCGAACATCAGGACCGGTCCGACGATCCAGTTCTGCACGATCGAAAGGCCGAGCAGCCGGACGTCCCGGAAGACCGCGGGCAGCGCTTCGTACCGCACGCGCGCGAAGGGCGGATACATCATCGCGATCAGCCCGAGCGGAACGATGATCGTCGGAACACGAACGTCGATCGCGCCGAGAGCGACGCCCAGCGCCATCGCCCCGAAGATCCATACCGTGAGATAGCGGTCGAGGGTCGAAAGACCGGGCCGCGTGGAGACGGTCGCAGCCGCCGAAGGCGGCGCGCTCGTGGGGGCGGCGAGCTTCACCGGGCTACGACGCCTTCTCGAGCCGGCGCCGCTTGGGCGCGACGACGTCGACCGCGGCACCGAGCCGCGTGCGCAACCCCGGGACGAGGCTATAGTACGCCCACGTGCCGCGCCGCTCGCTGGTAACGATGCCGGCGTCACGCAAAATCGCCAGGTGATGCGAGACCGACGACTGTCCGATCGGAAGTCCTTCCGTGAGATCGCACACGCACACCGCGTGCGCCGACGCCGCCAAGGTGGCGATGATCGTCAGGCGGTGAGGATCGCCGAACGCCTTGAAAAGGTTCGCCTCGGCGGAAAGATCCCGTTCCTCGATCTGAGCGACGGGATTGCAGCGCGAAGTCGCCATCCCGGCCATCATAGCGAAAATCATCGACGATCGTCAATAAAGGCCGGCTTAACCGAACCGTCCGGAGACGTAATCTTCCGTACGCCGGTCGGTGGGTCGCGTGAAGATGTGATCGGCGCTGCCCGCCTCGATGACGTGACCCGCGCCGAACTCGTCTGCGAGCATGAAGATCGTCTGATCGGCGATGCGAGCAGCCTGCTGGAGGTTGTGCGTGACGACGACGACGGCATAGCGATGGGCGAGCGCCGTCACGAGGTCTTCGATCTGCAGGGTGGAGAGCGGGTCGAGCGATCCGGTCGGTTCGTCCATCAAGAGCACCGCCGGCCGCATCGCGAGCGCCCGAGCGATGCACAGCCGCTGCTGCTGCCCTCCCGAAAGCGTCACCGCCGGCCTGCGCAGCCCGTCCTTGACCTCGTTCCAGAGCGCGGCATCGCGCAACGCCCGCTCGAGCACCTCCTTCTCGTGCAGCCGTCCGAGGCGCAAGCCGGCATACCGGGGGCCGGCCAAGACGTTCTCCGCGATCGACATCGTCGGGAACGGGGACGGCCGTTGGAACACCATGCCGACGCGTCGGCGCAACGCGATCACGTCGATCTCGCGCTTGTAGACGTTCTCACCGTCGAGCAACACCTCGCCTTGCGCGTACGCACCGCTGACCGTCTCGTGAATGCGGTTGAGGCAGCGTAGGAGCGTCGACTTTCCGCATCCGCTCGGGCCGATGATCGCGGTGATCTCACGCCCGCGTACGGCGATGTCGATCTCGCTGATCGCAAGCCGCTTCCCGTACCATGCGCGCAGGTTCTTCGTGCGCAACGTGGCGGTTGCGCTCTCGAGCGGCAGACTCATCTTCGCGCGCCCCGCAGGGAGATCCGGGCGAGGACGTTCAGCACGAAGACGGCCGCGATAAGCACGAGCGCCCCAGCCCATGCCTGCTCGTGCCATTCGGTATACGGGGAGATGGCATACGTGAAGATCTGCAGCGAGAGCTCAGCCATCGGGTTGAAGGGGTTGTACTCCCAGAATTGCGACCCGAACGCCGTGAAGAGGAGCGGCGCCGTCTCACCGGTGATGCGCGCGACGGCGAGCAGAACGCCGGTCGTGATCAAGGGGCGTGCCGCGGGCAGCACGACGTGCGTGACGGCCGCATAGGTGGGGATCCCCAGCGCCAGGGCCCCTTCGCGTACGGATACCGGGACGGCACGGAGCGCCTCGTCACTGGTCCGGATCACGAGCGGAAGCATCAGCATCGCGAAGGCGACCGACGCGGAGAATGCGGAAAAGTGTCCGAGCGGCTGGACGAGCAGCGTGTACGCAAAGAGCCCGATCGCGATACTGGGCACTCCGGAAAGCACCTCGCCCAGGTACCGGATCCCTTCGGGGAACGGCCCGCGTCCGTAGAACGCGAGATACACGCCGACGAGGACGCCCATCGGCACGGCGAGCAGCGCCGCGATGCCGACGATCACGATGCTGCCGAGAATACCGTTCGCAACGCCGCCGCCGGCCATGCCCACGGGTCGCGGCAGCTGCGTCACGAATGCGGGATTCAGGGCATGGACGCCCTGCATGAAGACGTACAGCAGGATGACGACGAGCGTTCCCGCGGCCAGTGACGCACACAGCGCGGTGATCACCTGACCCAGCGCGCCGACGAATCGCCGGCGACGCAGACCGAACGGGGTCACGCGCCGGCGCGGCGTCGCAGCGTCCACGTCAGCACGCGGCTTCCGTTGGCGAGCAGCTGGGGTTTCCAGATCAGCAGGCGCGCCAGTCCGTTGACGACCACGCTGATCAGGAACAGGATCAGTCCGAGCTCGACCAGAGCGCTCAGATATACCGAGGTGGTCGCCTCGGTGAACTCGTTCGCGACGACGCTGGAGAGCGTGTAGGACGGGGCGAACAGAGAGGCCGCGATCACCGCACGATTCCCGATGACCATCGTTACCGCGATCGTCTCGCCGAGCGCGCGCCCCAGCGCCAGGACGCAAGCGCCGAAGATCCCCGAACCGGCAGCCGGCAGGACGACGCGCCTGACGGTCTCCCAGCGCGTCGCGCCGAGGGCATAACTCCCTTCGCGCATCTCGCTCGGGACGGCGCGAATGAGATCACGCGTGATCGCGGCGACGGTCGGGAAGATCATGATGGCGAGCAGGATCCCCGCCGTGAAGAGCCCGACGCCGTAATAGGGTCCCGCGAAGATCGGCAGCCACCCGAGGTGCGCCTGCAGCGGAGGAGCGACGTATGTCCGAAGGAACGGCGCGAGCACGAAGAGTCCCCACAGACCGAAAACCACGCTCGGGACAGCAGCGAGCATCTCGATGAGAAACGAGAGCGGCGCTGCGATGAAACGTGGGGCGAACTCCGCTAAATATGCGGCGGCCAGCACGCCGAGGATTCCCGCGATCAGGAGAGCGATGAGCGAACTGACGACGGTTCCGTAGACGAAGGGCAACGCACCGAAGGTGCTCGTCACCGGATTCCACGTCGAGCTTACCAAGAACCGTAGTCCGAAGGCATGCAGCGATTCCCACGAACCGTGGACCAACATCGCAAATAGTCCGAGCACGAGCACGACGAAGATACCGGCAGCCGCGTTCACCGCGATCGCGAAGGACCGGTCCAAGAGGAAGATGTGGGGACGCGTCGCGTACGAGCGCGGCGCATCCCCCAAACCGTTCGCCGAAGCTGCCATCAGGCCTGAATCTGCGCGATCGCCTTGCGGGCCGTGCCCTGCACGTTACTCGGCAGGGGAACGTAGTTCAGCGAACCCGCGATCCGCTGCGCGTCCTCTCCGACGATCCACCCCAACACGTCCTTGACCATCTTCCCGCGCGACTTGTCTTGCGGCTGCTGGTAGATCATCGCCCACGTGTAGCCCGCGATCGGGTAGGCCGATCCGCCGTCACGGTCGACGATGGAGAAATCGGTCGCCGAGATATTCGGCTTGGTCGCGGCGGCGGCGGCGACGGTCGCTGCGGTGCAAGAAACCCAGCGTCCCGCGCGGTTTTCGAGCTGCGCGGCAGGAAGCTTGTTTTCGATCACATAGGCCAGCTCGACGTATCCGATCGCACCCGGCGTCTGGCGCACCGATCCCGCGACCCCCTCGTTGCCCTTCCCGCCGACCGACGATTGCGCCGGCCACTGCACGCTCTTCCCGATACCGACCTTTTGCTTCCATTCGTTCGATGCGGACGAGAGGAAGTCGGTGAAGATGTACGTCGTTCCCGAACCGTCCGACCGGTGTACGACGATGATCGGTACGTCCGGCAGCGAAACGCCGGGATTCAGCTTGGCCAACTGGGGATCGTTCCACCGGCCGATCTTTCCAAGGTAGATGTCGGCGAGCACTTGTCGGCTCAGCCGCAGTCCGCCCGGAATCGCGGTCGGGAGATTGTACGTGATCGCCTCGCCGCCGAGTGCGACGGGGACTTGGACGACGGGAGCACCGGCGCGCTGGAGCTCGTTCTTGTCCATCGGCACGTCCGACGCGCCGAAATCGACCGTCTTGGCGATGAACTGCTGGATGCCGCCGCCGGAGCCGATCGACTGGTAGTTGACCGCGATGTCCTTGTGCGAATCGCTATACGCGTAAAAGGCCTTCGAGAAGAACGGATAGACGAAGGTGGAGCCGGCTCCGGTGAGCTGCGTCGCGGCGAGTGCGGGTCCCGCGAACGTGGTCCCGGCGAGGGCCACGGCTCCGAGCATGAAACGAGAACGCAAGATCGGCACGACGGTCCTCCGGAGCATCGGCGGCGAGGCGTCGGATCGACGCGAGACGATGCTACTCTTCTTGATCGGCAAACGTCGATTAAGGAAGTCTTAACTATATTGACATTGGTCGATGCTTCTGATTGGATCGGCACATGTCGATAAAGCGGTGCTGTACTCCGCCGCCGGCGGACGCCGTCGACCGAACGCACGAGATCGAACTGCTCCGCGCGATCGCCGATCCGCATCGCGCGGCGGCCCTCTCGGTGCTGGCGCGGGCCGGATGTCCGGTCTGCGTGTGCGACTTCACCGAACTGCTCGGCGTCTCGCAACCGACCGTCTCGCACCACCTGCGGGTCCTTCGCGACGCGGGTCTCCTGCGCGTCAACCGGCGCGGGACGTGGGCGTACTACGAGCTCGCCGCAGACGCACGCGAACGCATCAAGCGCGCCGTCGACGTTTTCTTCCCGCAGGGAGCTCATGCATGAGCATGCGCCTCACGGTGACGTCGTCTTCAGCCGTAGAGCTCGCTCAGGCGCGCAACGAGCGCCGCGCGAGAGTTGATTCCCAGCACGTCGAAGATGTGCTGGGTTTGATTGCGGATCGTCGACTCGCTTTTCTGCAGGGTCTCGGCGATCTCGCGATTGGTCTTCCCGGCGCGTAGCTCTCGCAGCACGCGGCGCTCCGCCGGTGAGAGGTCGGCTAGTCCGGACGTCAACCGTCGCTGCACCGACTCGGCGCGCTTCGCGAGCCACGAGCGCGGAACGTCCGCGAGCGTCGCGCGCGATGCCTCGAGGGCCGCGCGGTTCTCGAACGTGTCGGCCAGTTCGAGATCCGCGAGCGCCACCCGGTAGCGGTACCCATGGTCGGCCCAGAGGCCGCGTGCGCGTCCGACGAGTTCCTCTCCGTCACGATCGTGCCCCTGTGCGATCGCCACCCTGCCGCGAGCGAAGAACGCAAGGGCTCGCGCCCGCGAATCATGCTCGAAGGCGAGCATCGCGTCGGTTCTGCCGCTCGATGAAAGGACGCGGGTCAGCGCCTCGGCCGCGGCGGGCTGATCGACGTGCGACGCCTCGACGGCGAACAGGAGTGCAGCCATCGCATCGTCGACGTCGGTACTCGACCACCGCTCCGAGCGCAAGGCGTCACGCGCGGAGCGAAGATGAAACGGGGGCGATACGCGGTCGCCGCGGACGCGAAAGAACTCGGCCAGCGTCACGTGCGACATGAGCAGCTCGCCATCGCGCTGCGAGGAGCGTAAGAGATTCGTCGCGCGCGTGAACGCGTCGTCGTCGTTCCCGACGAGCGCATCGAGCCGAACCAGATAGTGGCCGGCGTGGAAGAGACGACGACGCGTACCCTCGTTCCACGGCAGCCGATCGCACTCTACACGCAGTCGCTCGCTGTAGCGAAGATCGATCGTCTCGACGACGATCACCGCGAGCCCCAGCACGGAGTTGGAGCGTGCGCTCTGATCGGGGACCTCCATCGACTCGAACGCATCCAACGCCTCGACGAAGCGGTCCGCCGCGTCGTCATACTTGCGCGCGGCGACGTCGATCCAAGCCAGGAGATCGCGACCGAGCCCGTACGCGAGGTGCCGATCTTGCCGTTGCTCTTCCAGGAGTTCCTTGGCCCGATCGTGCTCACCGCGAATCCAGGCCCCAAGCGCGCGAAAGTGCAGCCGTTGGTTCTCGAGCGCCCAACCTCCGGTACGCGGCAAGGTCAGCGCGTAGAGCTCTTCGGCGCGTTCGTGGAGCCCGACGCGTTCGAAGGCGGTCGCGAGCAGCAGATTGCGGCGTGCGTCGGTTTCTTCATCGCCGTGGGCGCGCCAGCGCGAGAGAAGGTCGATCGCGTCCTCGGGCCGCCGCTCACGCAATGCGAGGTCGGCCAACAGCAGCCGCGATGCACGGCCCGGGGTCCGCGCCGCCTGCTCGGCGGCCTCTTCGAAATCGCCGTTTGCGATCGCCGAATACGGGTCGTATGTGTCGGGGAGTCGGCGCGACGCGGCCCGGTTCTTCACGGTGACGGACATCGTTCGATCTGATGCGACCTCCCGCGGTCACGCGTTATCGTTCATCATGGCCGCATCGGCGCGGCACTGTCAACTCGGCGCTTCCACCGCCCGCCGCACAAGCGACCAGGCGCAACGCCGCCGAACCCTGGCAACGCCCTGAGAAAACGAGTACCATGAAGGCGTCGCGACCGCGACACGGAGGTACCACGATGGCGATGACGGGATACGGGTCGCCGGCCCAGCACAGAGAACCGGACGAGCGGCGCTGTCAGGACGTGCTGATGCTCGCGATGAGCGTTTGGGTCGTCATTACACCCTGGTTCAACGGCGACGTCGCGGCCCCGATCAGCCAGATCAACGCGCAGCTGACCGGCGGTTTGCTTTTCGCGCTCACCCTCTGGGCGCTCGCCCGGCAGCACAATCCCCTCCCCGAGTACCTGAACGCGCTCTTGGGCTGCTGGCTCATCGCGACGCCGTTCTGGGCCGAGGGGGTCCCGATCGAGCGCCTCCAGCTGTGGGTGATCGGCGCGCTCGTGCTGGTGTTCGGCCTGTGGTCGGCACGGCTCGCGCGCCGTACGCACCACCCGGCCTCGCGCGTTCAGTAGACCCCGCGCGCCAGGCCGCCGTCGACCCCGAGCGTCTGGCCGGTGATGTAGGCCGCCTGACGCGAGCACAAGAACGCGCAGGCGGCGGCGAACTCGGCCGGCTCACCGAACCGGCCGGTGGGGATCGCGGCGGCGGAGCGCGCCAGTTGCTCCTCGAGCGAGATCCCGGCTTTCTTTGCCGTGAGCGCGTCGTTGCCGCGCATGCGCTCGGTGAGGAAGCGCCCCGGCGCGAGGTTGTTGACCGTGACGCCGTGCGGCGCCATCTCCGTCGCGAGCGTCTTCGCCATCCCGGCCACCGCGCCGCGCAAGGCGTTGGAGAGGATCAAATTCGGGATCGGCTCGCGGACCGACGACGAGGTGATGTTGACGATTCGCCCTTGATCCGAGGCGCGCAACGCCGGCAGCGCCTCGCGGGCCAGATTGACCGCGCTCATCAGGGTGAGGTGGAAGGCGCGCTCCCAGCCGTCCTCGGTCGTCTCCGCGAAGTTCCCGGGCGGCGGTCCGCCGGCGTTGACGACGAGGATGTCGAGGCCGCCGAGGTCCGCGACCGCCGCCGCGACCAGACGCTTCACGTCCTCGGCGCGCGCGACGTCGGCGGCGTGATGCGCGGCGGCGCCGATCTCGCTCGCGACGCGCTCCAGCTCCGCGGCATCGCGCGAGGCGACGCAGACGCGCACCCCTTCGGCGATCAGCGCCTCGGCGCAGGCGCGCCCCAATCCCTTGGTCGAGGCGGTCACCAGCGCCCGGCGTCCGCGAAGCCCCAAATCCACGGAGCTAGAGGATCGCCGCAGGCGATCCTTGCTCCTTGCGGTCAGTGGAACAGGTGCGTGTGGAACGCCGTATGCGCGAGAAGCCGCGCGGTCGCGAAACCGTGCGCGATGTCGGAGAGAACGATGAAGGCGAGCGCGTACGAGACCGCGCGTCGCCGCGCGATCGACACGAGCATCGCGTCGAGTGCCGGACGAAGCTTCCCTTCGAGCGCGAACAGCACGGCGGCCACCACCAGGCCGAGCAGCGTTCCGCCCAGGATGTCGGAAGGCCAGTGGTATCCGACGGCGACGCGGAACAATCCGACCACGACGCCCAAAAGCAGCATCACGATCCCCGCCCGGCGACTGATCGACCACGCCGCGACGAGCAGGATCGCGATGAGCGCCGCGTGATCGCTCGGGAACGAGCCCCAATTGGTGAAGTTGATCCGCATCTGGTGCCACGTAGTCGGATCGGCGAGCGCCTGCATGTGCACGCCGCTCAAGATCGGCCGCGTGCGATGATCGATCCCCTGCAGGACGCGCGCGATCCCGTACGTCGGAAAGAACGCGAGGACCGTGAGTAGCGCGCGGCGCCGCATCACCTGCGCGTCGGGCCCCTGTGACAAGAACCACAGTGCGACGATGCCGGTCGCGAGGATCAGCTCGGCACCGTTCGCGTCGAGGATCGTGACGGCGATCGCGATTCCGGGGATCTTCGCCGCTGCCGCGTTGACGGCGAGCAGTATCTTCGCATCGAGCGGCGGCTGGTGACGGATCGGAAGCGTCACCGCCGCGAGCGCCGCGCCGAGCAGCACCGCCCACACGAAAACCCAGGCGAGAAGACGGCGACGATGCGCCGGATCGTCGAGCGAGGTGCTTGTGACCTCGCTCATATCGGTATTGCGCTCGATGCGCGCACCCGGCACCATCGAGACCTCGAGCGGGGAGCTCAGCCGCCACCCGAGATCGTCAGAAGTCGCTGCCATTCTGGAACGGTCACCTCTCATCTCGCGGCGAGCTTACCTTATAACGCCGCGTTCTTGCACGAATCCGCGAACCTGTACCCTCAAACGAGCACCTTTACGCATGACTGAACGCCGAGAAAGGGAGCCGACCGTCCGTGCGTGCAGTTCGGCGTGCGAGTACGTGATGCTTTTCCGCCCTCCGATACTCCGAGGAGCCGCTCGCGTGCGGCTTTCTTTGGAGGATTCGATTTCATGGGCGTGCGCCGATATTCGGTTGCATCCACGTTCACTTGTCTCTTGTCGGCAGCGGTTCTGATGACCGGGTGCGCAGGCCGCGGGGGGTCGGTGTTGCCCTCCTCATCCTCGTCGTCGTCATCATCGTCATCACGTTCCGTCAAGGACGTCGTGCAGACGATTCAAAACGAGCTGCCTCGACAGGCCGACGCGTTCGTCGACTCGATCGGCATCAACATTCACCTGGGCGCGTACGGCACGATGTACGTCAATGATTTTCCAGCCGTGCAGTCGTTGCTCAGCGGACTCGGAGTCCGTCACGTGCGTGACGGCATCGCGCTCAATCAGCCCACGATCTGCAGCGAGGACAAAACGCTCGCAAGCCAAGGCATTCATTTCGACTTCGTCAGCGCGATCGGCGAGACGGCCGCCGTGCTCGATCCCTGGGCCTCGTGCGTCGGCTCGGCGATCGAGGCGATGGAGGGCCCGAACGAATACGATCTCTCGCATCCATCCACCGACAGCAACTGGACGGGGTCGCTCGACACGTTCCAGCAAGCGCTCTACACGGGCGTGAAAGGCACATCGAGCGGCATGACGGTGCTCGCGCCGGCGCTCACGACGCAGACCGCGTACGCGTCGGTCGGCAACCTCTCCGGCGACGCGGACGACGCCAACATGCACAACTACTTCGCGGGACGGAATCCCGGGACGCCCGGCTGGGGCGGGACCGACGCGTTCGGGACCTATGGTTCGCTGCCGTGGAACATGGCGCTGGCGCGCCAGGACACGGGTTCGAAACCGATCTACGCAACCGAGACCGGGTATGCCGACCAAGCCGGTCTCCTCGACGCCGTCTCGCCGGCGACCAAAGCGCGCTACACCATCCGCACGTTCCTCGAAGACTGGAACGCGGGCGTCGTGCGCACGTACACATACGAGCTGGTGGACGAGAGCGACGACAGCTACGTGAGCTACGGAATCACCGATCAGAGCGGCAACCCGAAGCCGGCCTACACCGCGATGAAGAACCTGATCGCGCACCTCGCCGATCCGGGCGCGTCGTTCTCGCCGACGCCGCTCGCGTACACGCTGACGGTGCCGTCCTCGGTGCACCACACGCTACTGGAGCGGCGTAACGGTTCGTACGCGTTGGTCATCTGGGTCGAGGAACCGGACTGGGATCCCGATACCGACACCGCGCTGCCGGTCGCGACGGCGACCGCGACGCTGCAGTTCACCAACACGCCGCACAGCGTGACGGCGACCACATTCAACGACACGGGCAATGTCTCGACGGCGCCGCTCGCCGTGACCGCCAACAGCGCCACGCTCACCGTCAGTGACAACGTGACCATCGTCGACATCACACCTTAGCCGCTCTGCGCGTCCCCGAGCGCTCGCCCCCTGCTTTCGGGGGGCGTGGCTCGGGCACGCTGGCGGTATCATCCGCGTGTGCACAGCTACGGACGAGCCGCCATCGCAGTGCTGCTGTGTGGCGCCGCTTCCGCGGTGCTCGGCGGTTGCAGCCCGGCCGCGGCTCAGACCGCGAACGTGCTGCGGACCGAGCAGGCTCGCGGTGCGCAGAGTTTCGTCGACTCCATCGGAGTCAACATCCACCTCTCGTACCACGACGGACCGTATGGAAACTTTCCCGCGATCGAGTCGCTGCTGAAAAATCTCGGCGTGCGGCACGTCCGCGACGGCGTCTCGAGTGGTCAGACCGACGTCTGCCGCGAAGACCGCGCGCTGAACGCGGCGGGGATGCGGTTCACCTATATCACGCCGGCGAAGCCGACGCCCCAGATCCTGACCGACTGGGCGAACTGCGTCGGTCCCTCGATCGAAGCGTACGAGGGGCTCAACGAGTACGACATCAGTCATCCCGCGAGCGACGCGGACTGGGCGGCGACCGACCAGATCGTGCAAAAGACGCTCTACAACTCGGTGAAGGGCACGCCGGCGCTCGCGCACCTCACGGTCGTCGCGCCCTCGCTGACCTCGCCGCAGGCGTATCGCTCCGTCGGCGACCTGTCCTCGTACGTCGACGCCGGCAACATGCACGACTACAGCGCGGGCCACGATCCGGGGACGCCCGGCTGGGGCGCCAACGGCTACGGCTCGATCCCGTACAACATCTCGGCAGCGCGAATCGTCGACGGAAACAAACCGATCGAGGCGACCGAGACGGGCTTTGCGACCGAGGTGACGCACACCGGCCTCGATGATGCGACGCAGGCGAAATACGTGCCGCGGCTCTTCCTCGAGCATTTCAACGCGGGCGTCGCGCGCACGTACGAATACGAGCTGGTCGACGAAGGCGGTCCGCCGTTCGGCCACTTCGGTTTGGTCACCGGCGCACTCACGCCGAAACCCGCCTACACGGCGCTCGCGAGCCTGATCTCGCTGCTGCGCGACGACGGCCGCGGCGCCGACGCGGCGAGCGGCACCCTGCGCTACGCGCTCGGCGGCGACACCGCGGCGGTCCATCACACGCTGCTCGCCAAGCGCGACGGGCAGCTCTACCTGCTGCTGTGGGTCGAGAGGATGGGCTTCAACTCCGACACGCGGGCGCGGCTGTCCGTGCGCTCGCAGGACGTCACGCTGCAGCTCGCCGGTCCGGTCAGCAGCGCGACGCTCTACCGCTACGACGACGACGAGCACTTGCGCTCGACGCGGTTGCCCACCGGACCGGTGCTGCACCTCACGGTGACCGATCAGGTCAGCGTCGTCGAGCTGACCCCCGCGGGACGTCCGGCGTGATCACGCTCCAGCTCGGGATGACCGCGGCGAAGACGCGCGGTGGCGGCGTCGACCGGTATTACTTCAGTTTGCTGCGCGAGCTGCCGGAGCTCGGCGTCGGGGTGCGCGGGTTGGTCGTCGGCGATCCCGCGGTGACCGCGGCTTCCGACGGCGTCTCCGTGTTCGCGCCGGAAGGCGCGGGGATGCTTCGCCGCTGGTCGGCCCTGCGCGGCGCCGTCGCGGACGTCGGCCGCACCGATCTGACCGTCTCGCACTTCGCGCCGTACGCGTTCCCCGTCCTCGACCGCGTGCGCAACCGCCCGCTGGTCGTCCACTTCCACGGACCGTGGGCGCTCGAGAGCGCGGTCGAAGGCGCCGGCCGGATGGCCGTCGCGGCGAAGCGCGCCCTCGAACACGTCGTCTACCGGCGCGCGGCGCGCTTCATCGTGCTCTCGCGCGCGTTCGCGACGATCCTCTCCAGCGAGTACGGCGTACGTGAAGACCGCATCCGGATCGTCCCGGGCGGAGTCGACGTCGCGCGCTTCCGCGGCGTCGGCTCCCGCGCCGACGCACGCCGCGCGCTCGGCTGGGAGGTCGATCGCCCGACCGTCGTCACCGTGCGCCGGCTCGTCCACGCCAAAGGGCTGGAGAACCTGATCGACGCGACGCAGCAGGTGCGCGCCGCCGTCCCCGACGTCCAGGTCGTGATCGTGGGGACCGGGCCGCTCGCCGCCGACCTGCAGCGCCGCGTTCGTGAGCTAGGTCTCGAACAGACGGTACGGTTTGCGGGGTACGTGTCGGAGGATGATCTCCCGTCGGTCTACCGCGCCGCCGATCTGTTCGTCGTCCCGACGATCGCCCTCGAAGGCTTCGGCCTGGTCGTCGTCGAGGCGCTGGCCTGCGGCACGCCCGTGCTCGTGACGCCGATCGCCGGCCTCCCCGAGGTCGTGCGCGACCTCGATCCCTCGCTGATCCTGAGCGGCACGAGCCCGCGCGAGATCGCAAGCGGCGTCACCGGCGCGCTGACCGGCACGCACGTCATGCCCTCCGAGGAGGCCTGCATCGCGTACGCCGGGCGCTTCGACTGGCCCGCGATCGCGGCGCGCGTCCGCGACGTCTACCGCGAGGTCGCCTAGCGCGTGCTCACGACGCTGCAGATCGGGATGACGGCCTCGCGCCGCCACATCTCGGGGACCGACCGCTACTACCTCTCGCTGCTGCGCGCGCTGCCGACCCTCGGGGTCGGGGTGCGCGGCGTCGTCCTCGGCGATCCGGCCGGTCTCGACGATCCCGTCCCGGGCGTCGAGAGCTTCGCGCCCGAAGGCGCGAGCCGCTGGCGCCGCTGGAGCGGCCTGCGGCGCGCCGTCGCGCGCGGTCTGGCCGGCGCGGACCTGGTCGTCTCGCACGGCGCCCCGCACGCATTCCCGGCGCTCGACGCGATCGCGCGCCGTCCGTTGGTCGTCCACTTCCACGGCCCCTGGGCGCTCGAAGGCCGCGCCGACGGGATCGGCCCGGCGAAGGTCGCGATCCGGCGCTTCCAGGAGCGCTCGGTCTACGGGCGCGGCCGCCGCTTCATCGTCCTCTCGCGCGCCTTCGGCGAGATCCTCGAGCGCGAGTACGGCGCCGATCCCGCCGCGATCCGCATCGTCCCCGGCGGCGTCGACCTGCGCCGCTTCGGCGCCTCGCTCACCCGCCGCGAGGCACGCGAGCGACTCGGTTGGCCGGTGGACCGCCCGACCTTCGTCACGGTACGCCGTCTCGTCCCGACCAAAGGCCTCGAGAACCTCGTCGAAGCCGCCGCCGCCGTGCGGCGGGAGATCCCCGACGCCCTGATCGTGATCGTCGGCACCGGCCCGCTCGCCGCCGAGCTGCAGCGCCGCGTCGACGACCTCGGCCTGCGTGAGACGGTGCGCTTCGCGGGCCACGTCGCCGAGGACGACCTGCCGGTCGTCTACCGTGCCGCCGACCTGATGGTCGTCCCGACCGTCGCGCTGGAGGGCTTCGGCCTGGTCGTCGTCGAGGCGTTGGCTTGTGGCACCCCTGCCCTCGTCACACCGATCGGCGGGTTGCCCGAGGTCGTCGCGCCGCTCGATCCGCGCCTGGTGCTCCCGGGTGCCGGCGCGCGCGAGCTCGCGCAGGGGATGTGCGACGCGATGAGCGGCCGTCTTCCGCTCCCCGCGGAGGAGGCGTGCCTGCAGTACGCGCGACGGTTCGACTGGCCGGTGATCGCCGAGCAGGTGCGTACCGTCTACCGCGAGGCGGCGGCGTGAGACAGCTGCGCGTCGCGTTCCTCGACCAGGTCGGCGTCGCGCCGGGGGGTGCCGAACAGACGCTCGCGACGTTCCTCGAACACGTCCCGGCGGGGATCGCGCCGAACGTCGTCCTCTTCGAGGACGGTCCGTTCGCCGACCGGTTGCGGGGCCTGGGGCTGCCGGTCGACATCATCCCGATCCCCGGCGCGATCGGCGGCTCGACGCGGGAACGGATGCGCATCGGCGGCGCGCTGCGGATCCCGGCCGTCGCGGTGAAGGTCGCGCGCGTGCTGCGTGCGCGGCGCGCCGAGCTGCTCTACACGAACTCGATGAAGGCCCATCTGATCGGCGCCCTCGCGGCGCGGCTGGCGGGCGTGCGGTGCGTGATGCACTTCCACGACGTCGTCGACGGCGCGGCGCGCACCGCGCTGCGCTCGGCGGCGCGCCTGGGCTCGCGCGAGCGTATCGCGTGCTCGCGCCTGGTGAGCGAACGGATCGGCCTGGCGCCGACGCGGGTGATCTACGCGCCGCTCGAACTCGCCGCGTACGACGCGCTCCCCGATCGCGCAGCCGCGCGCGCCGCGCTGCAGCTTCCCGACGACGGCCTCCCCGTCGTCACGATCGTCGGGCGCATCAATCGCTGGAAAGGACACGACCGCTTCTTGCGCATCGCCGCGCGCGTGAACGCCGAGATCCCGGCGCGCTTCGTCATCGTCGGCGCGCCGATCTTCCGCGACGCCGACTTCCTCCCGGAGCTGCAGGCGCGTGCCGCCGAGCCGCCGCTGCAGGGGCGCGTCAGCTTCGTGCCGTGGCTCGACGACGTGCGCGTCGCGTACGCCGCGACCGACGTCAACTGCAACTGCTCGACCCAAGAGCCCTTCGGCCGCACGGTGGTCGAAGCCGCGGCGGCCGGCGTCCCGACGGTCTGCTTCGACGACAGCGGCGCCGCCGAGACGGTGATCGACGGCGTGACGGGCCGGGCCGTGCGCGCCGGCGACGAGGCGGCGTTCGCGAGCGCGATCCTCGACTATCTGCGCGATCCGGCGGTCCTGCTCGAAGCGCGCAAGGCGGCGCGCGGCGCCGCGGCGCGCTTCGACGCCGGACGCATCGCGGACGAGATGGCGCACGTCATCCTGCGCGCGGCGGCATGAGCCCGCGCGCACCGCGGGTCGCGATCGTCTCCGACCCGCTCGTCCAGCGCGGCGGCGCCGAACGCTGCGTCGAAGTGTTCGCACGCACGTTCCCGAACGCGCCGATCTTCGCGGTCCTCTATTCGCCGCAGACCGGCCCGGCGTCGATCGCGAACCGCGTCACCGTCTCGCCGCTCGGCAAGATCCCGGGTGGGACGCGCCGCCATCGGTGGCTGCTCCCGCTCTATCCCGGCGCGGTCGAAAGCTTCGACCTGGCCGACTACGACGTGATCCTCTCCTCGCATCACACCGCGGCGAAGGGGATCGTGCGCAGCGCGCGCCAGCACCACATCTGCTACTGCCACACGCCGATGCGCGCGCTCTGGGAGCGCCCGTTCGACGAGGTGCGCAGCCTGCCCGCGCCGGCGCGTCCGCTCGCGGCGGGGATGCTCAGCAAGCTGCGCGTCTGGGACTACGTCACGGCGGCGCGCGTCGATGAGTTCATCGCCAACAGCGAGACGACGCGCACGCGGATCGCCAAGCACTACGGCCGCACGAGCCGCGTCGTCCACCCGCCGATCGACGTCTCGCGCTTCTCTCCCGGGCCGGGGGTCGAAGGCGACTACTATCTGGTCGCCTCGCGCCTGGTCCCCTACAAGCGCGTCGATCTCGCCGTCGCGGCGACCGCGAAGCTCGGCCGGAAGCTGGTCGTCGTCGGCGCAGGGCCCGGGCTGCGCGACGTGCAGGCGCCCCACGTCGACTATCGCGGACACGTCAGCGACGCCGAGCTGCTCGCGCTGATGCGCGGGGCGCGCGCGATGATCTTCCCCGCGTTCGAGGACTTCGGGATGGCGCCCGTCGAGATGATGGCATGCGGACGCCCCGTCGTCGCGTACGCGGCCGGCGGCGCGCTGGAAACGGTGGTGGAGGGCGTCACCGGTACGTTCGCGCACAAGCAGACGCCGCACGCGTTCGCCGAGGCGATCCAGCGTCTCGAGCAGATGCAGCTCGATCCGCAGCGGATCCGCGAGCACGCGCAACGCTTCTCGCAGGAACGCTTCATCGACACGCTGCGCGACATCGTGCTGAGCGGCTACGAGCGCCTGCAAGCCCCCCATCAGGACGGGTGGCGCGTCCCCGGGCCGCACCTGCTACCAATGGAGTGACCTCGGCCAAGCGAGAAGGAAACGTGCAGGTAGGCGAACTGGCTCATCCTCGTCCGCAGAGCGGGCGGCTTGCGGCCGCCGACGGCTTCCGTGCGCTCGCCGCGATCGCGATCGTCACCGGCCATCTGGTCATGTTCAGTTCGCTGACCCTGCAGGGGCGAGCGGTGATCGTCGCCTTGCTGACGTCGTTCGGCATCTGCGGCGTCGACTGTTTCTTCGTGCTGAGCGGTTTTTTGCTCTCGCGTCCGTACGTCGAAGCGCTGATCGATCCCGATCGTCCGCTGCCGTCGGCGCGCGACTTCGCGACGCGCCGCTTCTTCCGCATCTATCCGCTGTACGCGCTGGCGGTCGTGCTCAGCGCGATCGCGCCGATGCTCCACCGCCATCAGCCGCTCCCGCTGCGCTACCTGGCGACGCACCTGACGTTCCTGCACGGCTTCTCCGTCCATTACGTCAACGCGATCCAGGACGGTCCGCTCTGGACGATGGCGGTCGACGTGCAGTTCTACCTGGCCCTCCCGCTCGTCGCCGCGGCGCTCGCCTACGCGCTGCGCGACCACGACCGCACGACGCGCATCCGCGCGCTCGTCGCGACGCTCGTCACGGTGACGGTCGCGGGGCTGGCGCTGCGGACGTTCGCCTACACGCACATCCCGCTCACGATGCACAGCTTCGCCGCCGCCGCCGTCTACGCGCGCAACGCGCTCGGGATGGCGAGCGCGTTCGCCTTCGGCGCGGGGATCGCGCTGCTGCGTGCGACGACGCCGCCGCCGAGCCGGCTCGTCGGCGCGGCTTCGATCGCCGTCGGGATCCTCATCGGGCTCGCGCTCGCGCCGACGGGCCTGGACACGAGCTCGCTCGTCCCGGTCCAGGTCAGCTACGACTTCTTCGCCGCGCTCGCCGTCGCGTTCGCGCTCTACGGCGCCTCCGCCGGGCAGCGGTTCGCCGCGCGCACCGCACCGGCCGCCGCCGAGGCGAAGCCGCGCCGCCGCATCGGCGCCGGGTCGGTGATCAGCTTCGTCGCGCTCGTCTCCTACCCGTTCTACCTCTTCCACTGGCCGGTGCTGATGGCGGCGGTCGACGTCGTCGGCGCACGTCTGGCCTCGCACAGCGGCTCGGCGGAGTACGCGCTCGCGATCGTGGGGATCACGCTGATCGCAACGGTCGTCGTCGCCCTCGCCGCGCAGGTCTTCGTCGACCGCGTCGTCGGCGCGCTGCGCGAACGGTATGCCGCCGCGCGGCGTCTCGCGCCGGTCCACGCGCTCGAAGTCGTCAGCGGCGAGCTGCTGCCCGCCGAGCTCGTCGCCCCCGAGATCGCGGCGGAGCGCGCGTAGCATCCCGTGACCGAGCACGCGCGTCCGACCGTCGTCTACTTCATCGCCTCGCACACGAACCCCGATCAGGTCGCACGTTTGGTACGGCGTCTCAGGCGCGACAGCCCGAACGCGCTGGTCCTGATCCACCACGACGAGTCGCAGTCGCATCTCGGAGCCGAACGCTTCGCCGGCGACGCGAACGTCGTCGTCATGCCGGAGTCGGTTGCGGTCGAATGGGGGCAGTTCTCGCAGGTCGAGCTCGTTCTGCGCGGGATCGACGCGCTGCTCGCCACGGGCCGCGACTTCGACTGGGTCGTGCTGCTCTCCGGACAGGACTACCCGATCCGGCCGATCGCGGAGTTCGAGACCGACCTCGCGCGCCTCGGCGACGGCGCGATCGCCTACGAGGAACAGACCGCGCTGCTCGATCGCTACGTGCTGAGCTGGCACCGCCTCCCGAGATGGCTCGAGAACCGCATCACGAACGCGCTCTTCTCCCGCCTCTCGCGCTTCAACGCGCGCCAACCGTTCGTGCGCTTCGTCAGCGGCCGCGTCGGCTGCCAGATCGGCGTGCGCACGGCACGCTCGCCGTTCGGCGCGACGCTGCGCCCGTACAAGGGCACGACGTGGTGGACCCTTTCGCGCCGCTGCATCGACTACGTGCGCACGTACGTACGCGACAATCCCTCGTTCGTCGACTGGTACCGCCGCCGCACGCTGATGCCCGACGAGTCGTTCTTCCAGACGATCCTGTTCAACGCCGGGATCTTCCGCCTGCGCAACGACGACGGCCGCTTCGTGCGCTGGGAGCCGCCGGAAGCGCCGAGCCCCGTGACCCTGCGCGCCGTCGACCTCGACGCCGTCCTCGCCTCAGGGAAATACTTCGGCCGCAAGTTCGACGAGCGCGTCGACGCCGCCGTCCTCGACCGCCTCGACGCGCACTTAGGCTGACGATATCAGTATCGTCCTGCTGAGCTTGTCAAAGCATCCGCACGGCACGATCGTGACGGCACGATCGTGGCTCATGCTTGGGACGCCGTCAGGGGATTGGTGCGAGTTCCGGTACTCGGGGCGAGGTTGGGCGGCGTGCGACGTCGATGAAGATCTGCTCCAGGCGCGCGGCGTTGCGGCGCGCGTCGTAGTGGGCGGCGACGCGGCGGCGGCCGTTCTCGCCCAGACGGCGCCGTAGAGATTCGTCGTCGAGCAGCGCGCGCATCCGTTCGGCGAGCGCGTAGCGGTCGTCGGGCTGGACGATGTATCCGGTTTCGCCGTCGGCGACCATCTCGGGGACCGCGCCGACCGTCGTACCAATGACGGGGATCCCGGCCGCCATCGCTTCGACGAAGACGAACGGCGCGGCGTCGCCGCGCGTCGGCATCACGAAGAGGTCGGCGTGTTCGTAGAGGTCCCGCCATTCCGGCGAGAACGGTTTCACGCCGTGGTGCACGACGATCCGCGGGTGCGCGGGGACCGACGACTCGGGGCTGGTGACGACGTGCAGCTCGATCGGTTCCTGGGCGAAGTGCGTCAGGAAGACGTCGACGAGCGTCGGCCCGCCCTTGCGCGCGAACTCGCCGCCGACGAACAGCACGCGTCGGAGGCCGCCCTCACCGCGCCGTGCGGTGTCCAGCTCGGCGAAGTGCTCGGGATCGACGCCGGGCGGGACCGCGTGGACGCGCTCCGGCGCCAGGCCGTGACCGTCGATCATCGAACGCGCCGCCCACGCCGAGAACGTGACGACCGCCGCGGCGTTGCGTAACGCGGCCTGTTCGAGCCGCCGGCTCGGCGCGTACGTCCATTCCCAGCCGCGCTTGGCGTGCTGCTCGGTCGTCTGCATCATCGTCATGTCGGCGGTGACGACGGTCGGGACGCGGCGCATCAGGTCGCCGGCCAGCAGCGCGAGGTTTTGCGTGTGCAGGTGCACGACTTCGGGCGCGCGGCCGGCGAGCTCGCGCTCGAGCAGCCGGCGCACCAACAGCGAGGTCCCGACCTCGTAGCGCGTCGTGTAGAAGTCCAGGTTCCGTTCACGCACCCAGCGCAGCGGGTTGCGCGTCCAGAAGAGGCGCTTGAGCCCGGGGATGCGCAGCTCGCGCTGCTCCGGGCTCCAGCGCGCGTCGAACGCGATCCGTTCCGAACCCGCGAAGAGGGCGCGCAGCAGCTCCGCGTAGGTGCGGTTGCCGAGCAGGGTCGTCTGCACCGAGAGGACGCGAACGGGGTCTGGGCTCACGCGACCTCGTCGTAGACGTCGCGCACGCGCGCGGCGATCGCGGGCCAGTCGAAGCGCTGCACGTACGCGACGCACGCCGCCTCGTCGGGGAGCGGAAGGCGTCCGGTGAGTGCATCGGCGAGCGCGGCGGCGATCGCCGCGGCGTTCGCGCCGCCCATGATCAGCGCCGGGTCGAGATCGGCGACGACCTCGGGCAGCCCCGCGACCGGCGTGACGAGCGCCGGCGTCCCGCAGGCCAGCGCCTCGAGGACGACCAGACCGAATCCTTCGAGCGCGACGGTCGGCACGACGAACAGGTCGGCGGCGCGATAGACCGCCGGCAGCAATTCGTCCGAAACGCGGCCGGCGAAGTGGATCCAGCGCTCGAGGCCGCGCTCGGCGACGCGCGCGCGCAGGTCCGCCTCGAGTGGTCCGGCGCCGGCGAGGACGACGAGCACGTCGGGGACGGCGCTGCGCACGAGATCGACCGCGTCGATCAGCTCCTCGAGCCCTTTGGTGTGCGCGAGGCGACGCACCGTCGCGACGATCGGGCGATCGAGCGGCAAGCCCAGCGCGCGGCGCGCGTCGGCGCGCGAGCCGACGGCGCGGAAGCGCTGCAGATCGACGCCGCCCGGGACGACGCGGATGCGCTCGAACGGGATCGCGTACTCATGGCTGAGGATCTCGCCGAACGCGCGCGAGAGGACGACGAGCCGCTTCGCGCGGCGGTAGACGGTCGACTCGGCGAGGCCGCGCATGAAGAGGTTCTTCCGGCTGACGCCTTCGGCGCGGCCTTCGAGGACGAGCGGGCCGTGGAAGTGCACGACGAGCGGGCGATTGCGGATCACGTCGAGGACCGGCATCGCGTGGCGCGCGTTGTGCGAGGCGACGACGTCGCTCTGGCGCACGCTGCGCGCGACCTCACGGCGCAGGTTCATCAGCCGCGTGAGCGCGCCGCCGCCTTCGGGCGCGAAGCTCTCGATCTCCGGGACGGGATCACGCGCGACCGTCGGATCCCCGACGACCAGACCCCGCACGCGCACGCCGAGCGGCTTGAGCGAACGCACCAGGTCCCAGTAGTAGCGCTCGGAGCCGCTCGCCGGCTCGGGTTTTCCCGAGACGATGAAGCCGAGCTGCAGCGTCGAGAGACTCACGCGACCTCCGCGTAGACGTCACGGATACGCCGTGCGATCGACGGCCAGGCGAAGCGCTGCGCGTAGCGCACGCACGCGTCCTCGCTCGGGATCGGCAGCGCGCCGGTGAGCGCGCCGCGCACGCCGTCCGCGATCTGCTCGGGACCGAAGCCCGCGAGGACGAGCGCCGGCTCGAGATCGCGCACGACCTCGGGCAAGCCGAGCAGCGGGGTCACCAACACCGGCGTCCCGCACGCCAGCGCCTCAGCCGCCACGAGACCGAAGCTCTCGAACGCGACCGACGGGACGACGGCGAGATCGGCTGCGCGATACGCGAGCGGGAGATCGTCGGTGAGATAGCCGCCGAACAGCACCGCGTCGTCGAGCCCGAGCGTGCGCACCTGCGCGTGCAGGTCGCCGGCCTGCGGACCGTCGCCGACGATCACGAGCAGCGCGTCCGGGACGGCGCGACGCACGTCCTGCATCGCCGCGATCAGGTTGTCGACGCCCTTCGCGGGGACGAGCCGTGCCGTCACGAGGACCAGCGGACGATCGACCGGCCAGCCGAGGCGCTCGCGCGCCGCGCGACGCGTCGCCGTGGGCGCGAAGCGCCGCAGGTCGACGGCGCCCGGGATGATGCGGATCTTCGCCTTCGGCACGCGATACTCGCGCTCGAGCACCTGCGCGTTCGCCTGCGAGAGCACGACGAAACGCGAAGCGCTGCCGTAGACCGCGCGTTCCTGAAGCCAGCGCAGCGCCTGCCGCTTCCCGTCGATCCCGGCGGCGCGTCCTTCGAGCGACCACGGGTTGTGGAAGTGCACGACGAGCGGGCGCGTGCGGATCTGGTCGAGCACCGGGAACGCGTGCGGCGCGAAGTGCGAGACGACGACGTCACGGCCGCGCAAGAGCGGGCGCACCGTACGTCGCAAACCCATCCAGCGCGCGAACATCCGGCTCCCCTCGGGCGCGAAGCTTGCGACCCCCGGGACGGGGTCTTCGACCGAATCCGGATCGCCGAGCACGACCCCGTGCACGTCGACGTCGAGCGGCGCCAGCTCGCGCAGCAAGCTGAAGTAATAGCGATCCGAGCCCGAGGTTTGCTTCCCCGATGCGATCAGCCCGATCTGCAGCAGCGAGAGTTTGCTCATGCGGCCTGACGCCCCAGACGCGCGGAGAGCTTCCCGCCGATCACGGTCACGCGGCGCGCGAGGTCGTCGCGCTCGAAGCGGAACGCGCCGCAGACCCACGCGAGCCCGGAGAAGACGGCGAGATAGAGCGTTCCCGCGACGGCCAGCGCCGCGAGGCCCAGGATGCGGTTTCCGAACAGGGCGCTGACGAACGGCACGTCGACCGCGAGGTGCAGCAGCACCGTCGCGACGACCGCGGCGAAGGTCAGCCGCGCGACCGGCGAGCCGACCGTCGACCACCACGGCGACGGGCGCAGGCGATGGTACGTCACGATGAAGTACGCGGTCCCCGCGCACCAGCCGATCGCCGTCCCCATCGCGACACCGACGATCCCGAAGTGCGGCGCGAGCAGCACCGTCGCGAGCAGGTTCACCGCCGCGCTGACGCCGGTGAGGTAGGTCTCGTAGCGCGGCGTCCCTTGCGCGCGCAGGATCGTCGCGCCGACACCGGTGAGCCCGGCCGCGGTGTAGCCGACCGTCAGCCAGAGGATCACCGCCGGGACGTACGGGTAGTGCTGACCCATCCAGACGCGCATCAGCGGGTCGGCGACGCCGACCAGACACCCGCCGATCGCGAGCGTTGCGAACATGTTGTAGAGCGTCCCGCGCCGGTACATGCGATCGAGCCCCGCTTCGTCGCCCCGGGCGTCGGCGGCGGCCGCGGCCGGCATGATCGCGTCGAGCAGATACGCGGGCATCGAGCGCGAGAAGAACCCGATCTTGCTGCCCAGCTCGTAGTACGAGACGCTGAGCACGCTCACGATCCCGGCCGAGATGAAGCGGCCGACGTCGAGGCTGACGATCGTGAGCAGCGAGTTGAGCTGCGTCCACGCGCCGAAGCTGAACATCCGGCCGAGGATCGCACGCTCGAAGCGCGCCGGGTTGTGCCAGATCGGCCCGAAGAGCTTGCGCGCGGTGACGTACTGCAGCCCCGCGCTGACGGCGGCCTGCACACCCTGCGCCCCGACGATCCCCCAGATCCCCCAGCCCAGCTTCACGAACAGGACCGTCGTCCCCGCGTAGGCGAGGTAGCCCGTGAAGTTGTTGCGGCTGGCGAGATCCATTCGCTGCATCGCGACGACCGCGGTGCCCGGCAGACCGAGGACCATGTTCGCGATCAGCAGCGCGTACAGCCAGTGGAACAGCACCACCGCGTTGCCCATCTGGTTCGCCGGCATCTTGAACAGGTGCACGATGTACGGCGAGAAGATCCACACCGGGATCGCGAGCACCAGGCCGAATCCCGCGTAGAAGAGCATCCCGAACGAGATGACCTGCCGCGCGCGGTCGCGGCGGTTCTGTTCGACGTACTCGGTGATGAACTTGACGAATGCGCCGCCCAGGCCGAAATCGAGCAGGCCGAGGTAGCCGGCGAGCGAGCCGATGACGGCCCACAAACCGAACTGCTGCAGCCCGAGCGCGTGGACGATGAACGGCGTGAGGCCGAAGCCGATCACCATCGCGGCGATGCGCCGGCCCGCGCCGCTCACGGCGTTGGTGAGGATCTGCATCGCGCGGCTGCGCACCACGGTAACGCCCGCCACCCCGCTCACACCCGCGCCTTGCGCACGAGGGCGCGATAAACGTCTTGGAGCCGCGCGATCACGCGGTCCCAGCTGTACACGTCCTCGATCATCGCGCGGTTGTGCGCGCCCATCCGCGCCTGCAGCTCGGGCGAGGCGAGGATCTCGGCGAGCGCGCGCGCCAATCCGGCGGCGTCGCCGGGCGCGACCTTGCGCCCACCGCGTTCGTCGACCAGATGACCAGCGCCGCCGGCGTCGGTGACGACGACCGGCTTGCCCGTCGACATCGCCTCGAGCAGCGACATCCCGAACGGCTCGCCGAACGAGGGCATGCAGAACACCGTGCAGGCGGAGAGCAGCCCGGGGACGTCGGCGCGCGTCACGCGGCCGAGCAATTCGATCTGCGGACGCTCCGGCATCGCCTTGACGACGTCGAACATCTCACCCCACTGCCAGCCCGTGCCGCCGACGACCAAACGGCAGTCGGGGAACTCGGCATGGACGCGGCGGAACGCGTCGAGCAGCGTGAAGATCCCCTTGCGCTGCTCGATCCCGCCCAGGAACAGGATCGAGGGCGGACCGTCCGTGCGCGCGGGCGCGACCGGATAGCGCTCCGGGTCGATCCCGTGCGGGATCGTCACGATCTTCTTCTCCTCGCGCTTCGCATCGACGATGCGGCTGCGCGCCGCGGGGGTCGTGACGAGCAGCGCGTCGGCCTGCCGCTGCTGCAGCGCGGCGATCCCGCGTTTGACGCCGCGCGCGAAGGGCGTGAACGCGCCCTGCGCCTGCGCGCGCCGCTCGCTGTTCTGCGGCCAATCGCCGACGAAGCTCCCGAGCACGATGGGAACGCGCGCGCCGGTGAGCGCCAAGCTGATCCCGGTGAAGACCGGGTTGAGCTGGTGCACGACGTCGATCGCGCGCGTACGACGCAAACGCTCGAACAGCCGGCGCACCTCGAGCATGTAACGAAAGCGTCCGAGCCCGCCGGTTTCGCCCGGGACGCGCAACTCGTACAGATGGAGTCCGGCGGGAAGCTCGCCGGCGACGTCGATCCGCGGCGCAGCGACGTGCACCTCGTGGCCGGCGCGCGCCAGCCGCGAGGCGACCTCGAACGCGACCAGGCCGTCACCATGCGGGTGGTGATCGGTCAGCAGATCCGAGGCGTGCGGGACGAAGATGACGAGCCGCTCCGCAACGGCGCGCTCGGGGGCCTGGGGAGCAAAGGAAAGCGCCATCGCGCTACGCCGCCGATTCGAGGAGGTTCGCCTGCTGTGATGCGTCGCGCCCGAGGATCATCGCGAGCGAGAGCCAGAAGAACAGTCCTGAGAGCTCGTTGTGGTGGTCCGACGAGACGTCGAGCATCAGCAGCGAGAACTGCACTGCCGCGACCGAGGCCCCGATCGCCGCGAACTCGATCTTTCCCGCGCGCGAGAACCTCCGGTGCCGCTTGAGGACGAGCCAGAGCGCGCCCAGGAGCGCCGCGGCGTAGCAGAGCGTGCCGAAGTATCCCATCTCCGTGAAGCGCGCGACGTAGCCGTTGTCGAAGTCGTGCGTCGTGCCGGAGTTGCCGAGCTTCGCCGCGGTGCCGAGGACGCCCAGGCCCTGGCCCAGCGGCGACTCCAAGGCTTCCATCAGCGGCTCGCCCCAGTAGCGCGAGCGTTCGTTGTAAGACACGTCGTTGTCGAGGTTGCTGAAGGTGTCGATACGGGTCGAGAGATCGCTACCGGCCGAGGAGCTGCCGAGCAGCGCCGAGACGTTCATCACCAACACGGCGATGACCCCGACGACGCCGGCCATGATCGTCAAGTTCTTCGCGCGCTGCGGGCTCATGATGATGTAGGCCACGACCCCGATGACGAGCGCGATCCAGTCGCTGCGCACCATCGTGAGGATCAGCACCGCCATGCAGAACGCAAGCTGTCCCATCGCCAGCGGCTTCATCGTGCGCAGCCGCGGGAGGTTGAACATGATCGTCATGACGAGGAAGTCCGCGAAGATCCCTGGGCTGTTGAGCGTACTGAACGGCCGCAGCTGAAAGGGGAGCGGGACACCGATGCTCGTGATCTTCGCGTAGAGCATCCAGGTAACGTCCCAGGGCGGCGGCGAGGCAAACTGCAGCGCGCCATAGAGCGCCAGCGGCGTCGCCAGCCACAGCATGAAGATCGCGACCCGCTCGAAGAGGTCGCGGACGGAGATCGAGAGGCTCGACACCCAGAAGCCGAAGATCGCCGGCAAGCAGAACTGCGCGAACGAGTAGAGCGCGGCGAACGTGTTCCCCGTCGTCACCGAGACCGCGAGCGAGAAGGTGAAGCCTCCGAACCAGATCCAGCCGAGAACGAGCATCGGGAAGGGAAGCTTCGTCAGCCGCTTCCCGTAGATGAACGGGAGCGCGAACGGGACGAGCACCAGCAGCGGCAGCACGCTGACGACCGAGATCGAGTTGAACCCGACCTTCCAGTCGATCAGACGCCGCACTTCCGGGATCAGGGCCCAGGTCAAGATCACGACCTGGACCGCGATCCAGGGGCGTTCGCGCAGCCAGGCGACGCTTCCGCGTACCGACCACCCGCGCGCCCTGGGGAACCGTTCGGCGAGGATCACCGCGTCTCGCTCCGCCCTTCGTACGACTCAGACATACAACAGTGCGTCGCTCGTCAGCCAATCGTAGGTGCGGCGCAGCCCTTCGGCGAGCGGCGTGCGCGGCGCCCATCCCAGACTGCGCGCGAGCGTGATGTCGGGACGCCGGCGCTGCGGGTCCTCGGGACGCGCCGGAAGCTCCACCCGTGCGAGCGGCGTGCCCAGCATCTGCTCGACCGCTTCGGCGATCTCGTTCACGCTGTTCTCCTCCTCGCTGCCGAGGTTGACCGGCTGCACGGTCGAGAACTTCGTGTTCATCACGACGCGCAGTCCGTCGACGAGATCGTCGACGTAGGTCATCGAGCGCGTCTGGCGACCGTTCCCGTGGATCGGCAGCGGTTCGCCGCGCTGAACCGCGCCCAGGAACGACGGGATCAGACGGCCGTCGCCGATGTCCATGCGCGGACCGTAGCAGTTGAAGATGCGCACGATGCGGCCGTCGAGCCCGCGCTCACGGATCGCGACCGACATCGCGGCCTCGCCGAAACGCTTCCCTTCGTCGTAGCATGCGCGCGGACCGACGGGATTGACGTTGCCGAAGTAGCTCTCCGGCTGCGGGTGCACGAGCGGGTCGCCGTACGTCTCCGAGGTGGAGCAGTAGAGCATCGACGCGCCGCGCTCGCGCGCCAGGTCGATCAGCGACATCGTCCCCAGACCGTTGACCGCGAGCGTTTCCCACGGGTGCGCCCCGTACGCCTCGGGGCTCGCCGGCGAGGCGAGGTGGTAGATGCTGGTGATCCGCTCCTTCGTCGCGCCCGCGAGCGCCTCGTTGATCGCCGCGAGCGGCGCCGCGACGTCGAGGTAGACGAAGGTGACCTTCCCGGCGCCGAGGGGTTGCGCGAGGTTGGCGAGACGCCCCGTGGAGAGGTCGTCGCACACGATGACGTGCTCGCCCTCCGCGACGAGACGGTCGACGAGGTGGCTGCCGACGAAGCCGGCGCCGCCGGTGACGAGAACGGCCACGGCTAGCGCCCCGCCTCGACGGCCGTGCCGAGGCGCGGACGCGCCTCGGACGGTGCGGCGATCGGCAGCGCGGCCCGCGCACGGGCCTCGCGACGCACTTTCGCCTTCGTGGGGACGACGCCGATCACGCGCGCCGACTGATCGGTCGCGATCCGGCGCAGCTCGTAGTCCGCCGCTTCGACGCGCCGGCCGAGCCGCACCGCGAAAAGCACGCCGTCCGCCGCATGAGCGAGCTGCAGCGCCGTGCTCGACGTCGGCAGCGTCGCCGCGTCGACGACCGTCACGGCGTACGTCTTGCGCATCTCGTCGAACAAGTCTTCGAGACGGCCGTCGCCGACGACCCCGCCCTCGCCGGGCGTGACGAGCGAGGCGACGGAGAGCCGCGGGATCTCGCCGTTCTGCGGGCTCAGTTCGGTCGTGGTGCGTCCCGGGCGGATCGGGTCGAGCGCCAACTCACGCGCGACGCCGGGGTTGGCGGTGTTCGCGTCGACCAGCAGCGTCCGCTGACCGTTCTCCGCGAACGCGCGCGCCAGACCGCAGGCGACGAACGTCACGCCGTCGCTGCGCTTGGCGGAGCTGACGACGAGGAGGGCGGGGAATTTCGTCTGAGCCTCCACGCGGACACGCAGAATTCGAAAGTTCTCCTCGAGAGGGCGCATATGAGACTCCGGTCTCCTTAACCGACCGACGTCAGCACAGGGCTGCCGTACAGTTCTTCGATGGTGGTGCGGGTGCGCAGGCGTTTGTCCGACCCGTCGGCGACGAACGCCAGCGTGATCGCGAGCCACAAGAACACGATCCCGAGCGCGGCCGCGAGGACCGGCGGACGGGAGAGCAGCGTCGGGGCGGCGCCCGTCGCTTCGTCCAGGAGCACGATCGAGTTGATCGCGCCGGCCTGCGAACGGTCGGCGATCGCGACCGCGAGGCGGTCGGAGAGCTGCGCGTAGGCCTGGTCGCCGGCCTCACGATCGCGGCGGAGTGCGGCGATCGAGAGCCCCTCGCCGCGGCTCGACGCGAGGTGCTGCGTCATCCCGGCGATCGCTTGGTCGAGCGAGGCGAGCTGGGCGCGGTCGCTCGCGAACGCGGCATCGGCCTTGTTCTTGTCGAGCAGCGCGGAGACGTACGTCTCGCTCTTGCGAGGATCGGCGGTCGCCTTCGCCGTCGCGGCGTTCAGGCTCGCGGTCTCACGACTGACCTGATCCTGCAGACCGGCGAGGCCCGAGAACTTCTCGGTATAGCCGGCCTTCTCGAGGTTCAGCTGTGCGAGGTCCTTACCGAGCTGCCCGCGCAGGTTCTGGAAGACCGGATCGTTCTGCACGATCTCCTTGCTCGCCAGATCGCGTGCGACGCCGGGGCGCTGCGCCGCGATCGCCGCGGCCGACGCGTCGCCCGTCATCGTCGTGCGCAACGTTTCACGCTGCTGCTCGAGCGTGACGAGACGCTGATTGATCGCGTTCGTCCCCTGATCGGCGGTGATGTACGGATCGGCCGCCGAGAGCGTCGCGATCTGCCCGTCGATCTGGTGCAGGGCCGCGCGGCGGGACGCCAGCTGCGTCTGCAGATCGCGGATCAAGAGGTCGTAGCGCGACATCGCGATCTGCTGCTCGTATTTCTGCAGCTCACGCGAGACCGTGTTCGCTTCCTTCACGGTGAGGCTCTGGTCCGAGTCGGTGACCGTGATCGGGATGACGTCCGAAGCGAGCGAGGTCTTCGCCTTGATCTTCGCCCCGAGCTTCTCCGTCTCTTTCGCGGTGAGGTGCAGGTCGGACGCGACGCGCTTGAGCAGCACCGAACTGTGCAGCAGGCTCGGCAGATCGGAGGGGCTGATCGCCGAGTGCGTCGGGTCCTGCTGCGGATCGAGGACGGCGCTGTTGCTCTGCGGCGCCGACACGGCCAGGATCGTCGACGTGGCGCTGTACTTGCGGCCCTTCGTGATCGCGAAGCCGAAGGCGACCAGCCCGATCAGAATGACCGCCCCGACGACCACTTTCTGGCGCCAGAGTGTCTGGAAGACGTTCTCGAAGTCCATAGTTCCTTGTCCTCGTTAGCTCGCGGCTGCCAGTCGGATACCCGACGCCGGCTTCCGTCCAACCCCCCGATACCGGAGGCCCGCCGCGGCGACGGCATCCGGATCGAGGACGTTGCGACCGTCCACGACGACGTCGCCGCGCAGACGCGTGGCGATCGCCCAGGGTGAGATCTCACCGAACTCGGGCCACTCGGTGAGCACGAGCAGCGCGTGGGCGCCGTCCAGCGCCCCGAGCGCGGAGCTCGCCAGCTCGCAGCGCACCTCGGGACGCGGCTCGTTGATCGCGGGATCGAAGGCGACCGGCAACGCGCCGCGCGCGATCAGATCGTCGACGATGCGCACCGCGAGCGAATCGCGCACGTCGTCGGTGCCGGCCTTGAAGGCCAAGCCCCAGATCCCGATGTGCTTGCCCGCGAGGCCGCCGAGCTCGTCGGCGAGCACGTCGACGATGTGGCGCGGCTGCGCGTCGTTGACGCGCAGCGTCGCGGCGAGCAGCTCGCGGCGCGTGCCGTGCTGGCCGGCGAGGTGGTGCAGCGCCTTGACGTCCTTTTCGAAGCAGGGTCCGCCGAAGCCGATCCCCGGCGCCAGGAATGCCTTGCCGATGCGCCGGTCGGTGCCGACGCCGTACAGCACGGCTTGCGCGTCGGCGTCCAGCGCGTCGCACAGGTTGGCGACCTCGTTCGCGAAGCTGATCTTGAGCGCCAGGAACGCGTTCGAGAACGCCTTGATCAGCTCGGCGTTGCGGTACGAGGTCACGACGACGGGGCGCTCGAGCGAGCTGAGCAGGTCCGCGTATCCCGCAGCCAGCTCGGGCGAGGTCGCGCCGACGACGACGCGGTCCGGATTGAGGAAGTCGCCGACGGCTGTGCCTTCGCGCAGGAACTCCGGCGCATAGACGAAGGAGACGCCGTGCTCGTTCGCCAGACGCTCCGTCGTCCCGGCCGGGACGGTCGAGCGCAGCACGAGGACCGCGTGGCTCTTCATCAGCGCGGCGCATGCCGCGACGGCGGCTTCGACCGCCGAGACGTCGGCGGCGCCGTTGACCTGGGCCGGCGTGCCGACCGCGATCACGATGTAGTCCGCGTCGGCGACCGCCGGCAGGAGCTGCTCGTGGAACACGATCTGACCCGAGGCGAGATGCCGCTGGAGCGGTTCGTCGATCCCGGCTTCGCGGTACGGCGTCACGCCGCGCTGCAAGGCACGCACGCGCTCGGTGATGATGTCGTAGCCGGTGACGCGGTGACCCAGCTCGGCAAAGCCGATGGCGCTCGCCATGCCGACATAGCCGGTCCCCACGATGCAGACGTTCTTCTTATTATCCACCGGTCGACTCCTAATATGCGCCTTGCGCGAACAGCAGCGCGCGAAACGTGTGCAACACGATCCTCCCGTCGGTGCGAACCGATGCCGTTCGGATGTATTCAAGGTCGATCTGCGTCGCCTCAGGACGATGCAGCGGGATCCGCGAGCGGGCTTTGATCTGCCAAAGCCCGGTCACGCCGGGCTTGGCGAGATGCCGCAGGTTCTGCCACGGCTGGTACCGCTCGACCACGAACGGCATCTCCGGACGAGGCCCGACGATCGACATCTCGCCGCGCAGGACGTTGACCAGCTGGGGAAGCTCATCGATCGAGGCCTTCCGCAACAGCCGGCCGACACGCGTGATCCGAGCGTCGCCGGGTTTATCCGGAGAAAGCGCGTCGCCGCAATCGGTGACGCGCATCGTCCGCAGCTTGTAGATCGTGAAGAGACGGCCGAACTGGCCGACACGCTTTTGCCGAAAGAGGATGGGCCCGCGATCCTCGAGCCGGATCGCGAGAGCGGCGAGCGCCAACACGGGCGAGGCCGCGGCGAGCGCGAGGGAAGCGATGGCGAGATCGAAGATCCGCTGGCGCCTGCGATACAGCGCGTCCTCGCGGAAGGCGATGCGGGGCGCCATGATCAGAGCCGCACCCCGAACAGACCGAGCGATCCGAGCGCCGACCAGACGTCGCTCCACTGGAACTTGCTTCCCTGCGGAACCATCACGACGTCGCCGTCGACGAGATCCGGATTGTCACCCGTGTGACCGCTCTGAATTCGTGCCAGGTTGTAAACCTTGCGTTCCCCGTTGTGCATGACCTCGACCGATTTGAGATTGGCGTACTGCGCCGGACCGCCGGCGTAATAGATCGCGCTGACCAGCGTGGTGTTGCCGCGCAACATCGTCTCGCCGGGCTTCACGACGTTGCCGAGCACGTCGACGCGCGGAGCGCGCGGCACGAGGATGCGGTCCCCGTTCTGCGCCGGCTGCGAGAACAGGGGATTCCCCATCGAGATCACCTGACTCTGGCCGCCACGCTCCAGTGTGATCGCGGCTTGCGAGGACGTCGACGCGGTGCCGCCGACCTGCACGATCGCTTGCATCAACGGCTCGTTGTTGCTCAGGTACGCCGTGCCGGGCTTCTCGACGTCGCCTTGGACCGAGACCATGACCGGCTTGTCGACGAGTTGGATCGTGTCGTCGGGGACCAGGGTCGGCCCCGCCTCCCCCTTCGCGCGCAACGCGAGCAGGTCGTACGGGCCGAGCACCCTGTTTTCGCGCTGGATCGTAACCTTGTGAAAATCGATCGGACCGTTGATGAGATCCAACGGTCCGTTGACCACGTCGTGCGCCGAAACCGAGGTGGCGTCGGCTTCGTCGACCGCAGGCGCGGGGTTCCGCGACTGGAGCTGGTCGACGACGCTAGTCAACGTCATACCGGGTTGATAGCGGAGCACGCCGTTCGGACCACCCGCGACGAAAACGGAAGCGCTCTGTGCGTCGAGCTGAACGTCGACGGCGACTTGGCGCACGTACGGCGCCAGCCGGACTTTGAGTCGTTCCGCCAGATCGTTCGGCTCGACGTTCAGCGCCGAGATGGTTCCGACGATCGGCAATGCGACGTTGCCGGACGCGTCGAGCGTATGTGGGCCCGACAGCTCCGGATGGTTGTAGACCGTAACGTCGATCTTGTCGCCCGGATGCAACGCGGCGTCAGCCTGGGCGCCGGTGAATCCGGTGAAGGCGACGGCTGCGGCCACGAGTGCAGCGCGTTGAAAGCGCATCGTCCTCCTCGCAGTGATGGTGCGGTGCCGTGACGATACCTGTTCGGTGTCCGGGAAGAACCACCGCAATTGGTGGGTCTGCCGCTTGCACATCGGGCGAGTATCGCCGCAAGTTTTCTCCACGCATGACGCGTGTTTTTTGTGCGCGCCGTCATGTAACGAACGGCCCTCGCACGGTGTTTTTTCTTGGCCGTCAGGCCGGATCAGGAAGCCACCCCAAGACGCGCGTCGCCATCTGCGTGCGATTTTGTGAGTCGGTCTTGAGCAGCAGCCGTTTCGTATGCCACTCGACGGTCGCAAGTGAGATCGACAACACGCGCGCGATCTCCGCCGACGACTCGCCGTGCAGCACGCGATCGAGCAACTCGCATTCACGGTTCGTCAGCGAATAGCGTCGACGCGCCGCCTCGAGTGCGCGATCCCGACGCAGATGCCAGATCGAGCACGCGAAGAGGTCTTTGCATCCTTCCAGGCCCGTAACGCTCGCCACAGCGTCCTCGCCCACGAGTGTGACCGTGGCCGCATGGTCGGGCGGCGGGCTCATCCAATGACGCGCGACGACGGCCGCGAGTCGTTCAGGCAAACGGTTTTCGCGCAGCGGCGCGACCGTCTCGAGCAGCTCTCGCCAACCCTGCCTTCGGTCGGCACCGCGGATCCAGCCATCCGGGCTCACGATGAGAACGAACGGCGTCCCGTGCTGGCGGACCTGTGAGATCGCGAACGACGCGGAATTCGGAGCGACGTCATACTCTTCGAAGAGTTGAACGACGCTCATTTGGCTGTTCTTCATCTTCCCATGCTTTTAGAAGCGGCACACCACTGCGGCGCTTCCTACCCAGCGGGCGACACGGCGACACGGGTAGCGCGACGCGTGCGCGTCTCATGAGAGCGCACGCACAGCAAAAAGCCCCCGCGACGTATCACGGAGGCTTTTCGTTGAGCGACGCTGCGAGGGCGTGGTTGTCGGCTCTCTGGATCAGGAAGCCGCTCGTTCGCGATGCGGCGAGATCCGCGTCAGGGCGATCCGGCGAGGCCGTAGACGTTGACGCCGCCGTTCGCGGTCGCCGTGGAGGGGACCGGAACGAAGACGTGGCCCGTGTTGGCGTCCGCCGCGACCGAGTGGGAGCCCCTTCCGGTCGGCACGTTCTGGATCCACGTGTTCGTCGCGGCGTCGATGACGCCGAGCACCGGGACGAACGTCGCGTTGGCGTTGCCCGTTTGCGAGATGCCGTTGGCCGTCCAATCACGCGACGCGGTGTAGTAGCGGTTGGCGAACGAATCGTAGGCGACTTCGTCCTCGCCGCCCACCTGCGTGATCGTCTTCACGATCGCGCCGCTGGTGTTCATGATCAGCGTGATCTGCGGATCGCCGGCGGGCGCGTCGCAACCCACGACCAGCTGGTGATTCGGGCCCAGGTCGATCCCGGCGGGTCCGCAGTTCCCCTCGGGATACGCGTTCGCAATCGCGGGGGCGCCGGCGACGACCGACGCGGCCGGGAACACGTCGAGCTCGCCGGAGGGGTTCGCCGCCGTCCCATCATTGTTGATGAAGAAACTCTTCGTCCCGGGATCGTAGACACAGGCCTCGAGCCCGGCGGAGCCGTTGAACGGGAAGACCGCGACCACCGCGTTCGTGGAGGCGTTGATCCAGGAGGCGTAGGGCGGCGAGTCGGCCGGATTCGCGAACATGACGAGGTTGTCGTCCTTGTCGTAGCAGCCTTCATCGGTCCGCTTCCCGGCCGTCCCGGTCGCGATGATCTTCACGACCGTCCCCGCGTTCGTGTCGACGACCTTGACGCTGTCGACGTCGCCGACGTACACGTCGGGGTTCCCCGGGATGGAGACGACGCCGTCAGGCCCGGAGATGTCGTTCGACGACTGGATCCCGGCATACGGCCCCGGGATCACGCGTAGCGCGTTGGTGCGCGTGTCGATGACGTCGAGCGCCTTGTTCGTCCGATCGGCGAGGTAGTAGCGATGGAGGGTCGGATCCACGGCGCCGATATCGTACGAGAATGCCGGCGTGCTGCCAGCCCCGAGATTCGGGAGAATTACCTGCGTCTTGAGCTGCAGGTTGCTGCTCCCGAAGCTGCTCCCCGCGGGCGGCGTGATGTTGCCGCTGGTCGAGCCGGCTCCGCCACACGCTGTCAACCCCACGACGAAGAGCGCGGCTCCGATGAGCGAGGACCACCGTCCGTTCATCAATACACCTTCTTCCGGACGCGATGCTGGAAAAATAGTTCAAATACTACATCTGGAGAGAGAAATCTCTTTCGCCCATGCGGAAACCGTTCCCCCGCCTTCGCGTTCCTTCACCTACAAAGGGGCTGCTTGCTGTTGCTTCCCGATCATCACCTCGGTGGACTTGATGATCACGGTGACGCGATCGCCGTCCTTGAGACCGAGCCGCTCGACGGACGCACGCGTGATCGTCGCGGTGACCGGTGCGGGCTCGATGTCGACGGCGACCTCGGCCATGATCGCCCCGGTCTTCACGCCGGTGACGCGGCCGGTGAGCTGATTGCGGGCGCTCAGTTCCATGACGTCCTCCAGGAGCGGTACGCTGCGGCTTGCCGCTTCCCGTCGTTTCCCGTCGTCCAGGACGTCGAACGTCAGCGCGACGGCGAGCCCGAAGATCGCGTGCGGTACGATGTCGGCGACCCAACCGGAAGCGCCCCACGTCTTGGGATCGGTCGCGCCGGATCGGACGGCGAGCACGTCGCTCATCGCCATCGCCGCGGCGCCCGCGACGAGAGCACCGAGTGCGACCGGGATCCGACGCCGCACGACCGGACGCACCGCGCCGTACAGCACGCCGACCCCTAAGCCGTCGACGTATCCGAGGAGCGCGGCCACGCCGGAACGGCGATTTTGCCCCGTCTCGTCGTCCGCGGTCAGCGGCTCGATCCGCGCCGACGTCGCGAGATTCTTCACCAGCGTCGAGGGGACGTCGCTCGAAGGACGCCCGCGCAGCGCCATGTCACCGTAGGTCACGATGTTGAGCGCCGCCGTGCCGACCGCCCCCGCGGCCGTACCCACCAGAACCGATCGCATCATGCTCATGCCGGCAGCGTTCCCACGCTAACGTTCGATGAACGGCCGGACCGCCTCGATCGCCATCGCGGCGGCGATCGCGGCAAGGCCGCCGACGAGCACCAGGACGACGTCGCGCTGCTCCTGCGCCGCGACGTTCACCCAGGCGAGGGAAAGCACGTCGTCGGCTCCGGCGAGCAGACGGACCCGTTCGCCGGCGAACGGCACGATGATCCCGCCGGAAAAGCTCAGGTTCTCGACGTTCTCGAGGACCGAGACGTCGACGACCACCGCACCGGCGCCGTTCCTGGCCATGACCGTGACCGCCCGCTCGGTGAACGTCGGCGCCGCGACCGGCGGACGCGCGAACGTGCAGACGATCGCGCCCTGCCCATTCCGCGTAGCTGCGATCGCTGCGTGCAGCGCGTCAGGAACGGCGATGCGCACACCGCCTTGTTCAGTCGCCGAGACGGGCAGCACCGTTATCCGGTCACGTTGCGCCTTTTGGGCAATGGACATGAACGACTCCGACGTGAAGGCGCGTTCGTCGACGCGACACGTCACGTCGCGCGGGTCGAGATTCTCGAACGCCACCGATCGCGTCGGCGGCCCCACGATGAACACGACCGTATCTTCCGCTGCAAAGAGGATCGCCGGGATGCGATAGCGGGCCGCTTTGAGCTCCGCGGGCGCAACGTTCCCGACCCTCAGGACGACCGGCGGCTGCTCATCGAACACGACCCGAACCGTCGGCTCGACATTGGGGTGAACGCTCGTTACCCAGTGCGTGAGCAGGGAGGCCGCGAGTACGGTGAGCACCGCGAGCGATGCCCACGCGACCCTCGGCCTCCAATGCATCGATGAATTCGAAAGCCGCGCTCGAAGGCGCGCGCCCTCACCCGGAGAGCGAGCGCTGACCGATGACGCGCCCGATCGGCGGCGACGTATCCGCTCCGTAGCCCCACGTACCGTTGAAGCTGTTGTTGTCGCCGTTGAACCAGAACGAGAACCAGCCGCTCTGGGCACCGCGGGTCCACTTCGCCCGGACCTTGTCCTTCGTGCGGAACTTCCCGTTGATGACGACGTCCTGGATGTGGCACACCGTCGACGGACCGGATTGCGTGCAGACCATCGGCCCGACGAACGAACCCTGCCTCGTTCCCGCGACGGTCACGTTCCATTTCCCGGCGGCGGTCACCGGAGACGGCGGCAGGACCTTGTTGCCGACGAACGTCCCGTTCGCTTTGCGGCCGTTGTAGCCCCAGGTGCCGTTGAAGCTGTGACCGTTGGGGGTGGCATAGATCGTCAACCATCCCGCGCCGCCCGGACCGTGCCACTTGCCGTTGATCTGCGAGTCACTCACGAACGTGCCGGTATATCCGTTTGCCGTCGTGGGACTGTTGCCGACGATGCCGTCGCCCGACTGCGTGATGGTGATCGTTGCCGTCGTGGTTCCGTTCAGGCCGGTCTGCTGAAGGTTCCACGTCCCGGTGAGATCCGGCGGTGCGGCTTGCGCCGCGGTGCTCGTGAGCGCAGCGATAGCGAAGCCCACGACTACTGACAGAAAGCGCTTCACACTCATGATCTCCTTCGGCGGAAGGCGCAGCGCTGTGCACGACGGTCAGCGTCAGATGAGAGCGAAGAAGGCGCGCTCCACTCCGCCACTTGCCTAGCGATTCCTCTCAAAGTGTACCATCCGCCCGAAGTGCGCGTTATCCCAAAAGTGCCGGTCTGGCGGGGCTCCTCGCGCACGCTTTGTTACCGTTTACCACCGCTCCCACGACGGCGGCTTTCTGCACGCCATCGCCTTCGCGCGTCCCGTCAGCGTCGAAGACCTCGCCTTAGGTTTCCGCTCGGGCGCGCGTCACAGGCCCGAACGCCCCGAGTCCTTGTCGCCCTTGACGAAGGGGACGTTCGCCGGAGTCATGATCGTCGCGATCGCGCGGAAGATCGAGTTCGCGACGCCTGGGAACGGCGTCTCCGACTGCATCATCACGAACGCGACGATCGTCGTCCGCGTCGAGGGGAAGTAGTAGCCCGCGGTGTTGTAGCCGGGAAGGCCGCCCGTGTAGCCGTACCACCCTGCGCTGCATCCGATCCCCAGGCCGAACGAGAGATTGCCCACGCCGGTCCACACGCAGTGCAGCCGCGCGCGCTGCGTCGCAGGACCGTTGGTCTTGCCGGTAACGTAGAGGCGCACCCACCGCTTCATGTCGGCCATGTCGGAGACCATCGCACCGGCCGCACCCATCAGCGAGACGGGAACCGTCCCGCTGACGTCCTCCCACGTGCGCTTCCGGTTCAGCCCGTACCCGTGCGCCCAGGGGGCAGGCATCGCCTGCGTCGACGGATAGCTCGTATGGGTGAGCGCGAACGGGACGAGCAGCCGTTTGCGAATTTGATTCGCAATCGAGTCCTTCGTGACCGACTCGATGATGAGCCCGAGGAGCAGATAGTTGGTGTTGCTGTAGCGGTAGCCTTTCCCCGGCGCGAAATACGGCTTGTGCTGCACCGCGTAGCGCACGAGCGTGCGCGAATCGAACGTGTCGTTCGGCTTGATCTTCATCTCGTCGATCTGCGGTGTGTCGTACGCCTCGAACAGGCCGCTGCGCATCTCGCAAAGCTCGCGCACCGTGATGTTGCGCGCGTTGGGGATCGTCACTCCGAGCGCGAAGCGGCTCAACGGATCGTCGAGCCTCAGCTTTCCTTCGTCGACGAGCTGCAGCAGGACGCTGATCACGAAGGTCTTCGTGTTGCTCCCGATGCGGAAGGAATCGGCAGCGGTCAGCGGTCTGCGCGTCGCAAGATCGGCGGGCCCGAACGTGCGGACGTACTCCCTGCCGGAATCGTCCCAGACACCGACGAGCACGGCGGGGAGCGGTCCGCGGCCGCCCCCATATCGCATGCGCTCCTTCTCGACGGCCGAGACGATCGCGGCGCGCACCGAAGGGTCCGTCGCCGACGGCGAGGCGAACGCGATTCGCCCGGCGCAAAGAACGAGCACCGCGCACACGAGAGCGCCGACGCCCCGCGACATTGCCGCGGTCACCGTGTCGCGCTGCCTATCCATCCCACCAAGACTACCACCCCTCGTGCGCCGCCTCAACGGACGATCGGATGGACGCTCCACGATACGAAAGAAAGACGAGGCTGCATTTCATGCAGCCTCGTCTCGACGTGGCTCCCGGAGTTGGACTCGAACCAACGACCCGCTGATTAACAGTCAGCTGCTCTACCAACTGAGCTATCCGGGACCGACTCGCCACGATTCTCCTCGCCTGGCAGAATTCCCGCTCAGCTGCGCGAGGATTTCGTCAGCGGATCAAGTAACGGAAGCGAGCCATGCTTTAACGCGATTCCCCCCGCGCCGTTCACCGGCGCCTATCGTGCCTCCACTCCTCCTCGCACGTCTTGGGAATCACGTATGGCCACCCTCACCGCTCGCGCCGCGAGCGTCTTGCGCTCGTCCCCGTTCGCGCGATTTTACGCCGGTCAGGCTCTGAGCTATCTCGGGGACGGCCTGCGCACGCTTGCAATCCCGCTTCTCGTCTTTCGTCTGACCGGCTCCGGCGTCGCGATCGGCTGGGCGTGGGGGCTCGAGCTGCTGCCGTACGCGGTGGTCAGCGTGATCGGCGGCTCGCTCGCCGACCGCGTCGACCGGCGGCGGCTGATGCTCACGTGCGATGCGCTGCGCTTCGTCGTGATGGTACTTTTCTCGCTCGCCTTCGCGACCGGCAGGCTGACGCTCGGGATGATCTACGCCGGCGTCGTGGTGCTCGCGATCGGCGGGTCGATCTTCCTGGGCGCGCAGTCCTCGTCGATCCCGTTCCTGCTCGGCAAGGATCGCGCGAAGGGCGCGGTCGCGGCGCTGCAGGCGACGGAGCAGAGCGTCAACCTGATCGCTCCGCCGGTCGGCGGTGCGATCTTCGGGATCGTCGGGCCGCTTCCGGCGCTGATCGTCAACGCGCTCACCTATCTGGCCTCGCAGGCATCGATCGCATCGGTCCCCACCTTCGGGCCGGAGAAGCCCAGCGGGCTCCCCTCGCCGCGCGAGATCGCGAGCGACGTCGCCGTCGGCTGGCGCTTCCTGTGGGCCGATCACGCGCTCGCCACGCTTTCCGTCTTCAGCGCGCTCTTCAACCTCGTCGGGACGATCGGATTCGTGTCGCTGGTCCCGTACTTCAAGCGCGCCTTCGACTCCGGCGATCACGTCGTCGGTATCGCCTTCGGGTGCTTCGCGGCGGGCGCGGCGCTCGGCTCGGTGATCGCGGGACGCACGCATCTGCCGTTCGCGCGCGGACTGGTCCTCACGTACGTGCTCGACGGTATCGGCTGGCTGCCGCTGCCGTGGACGCACTCGCTCCCGCTCGCGGTCGCCGGAATCACCATCTCGAGCGCCTGCGCCGGCTACGGCGTCACGACGATCGTCTCGTGGCGGATGCGCGTGATCCCCGAGGAACTCGTGGGCCGCGTCTTCGGCGTCATCCGCCTCATCGTGCTCGGCGGGATCTTCCCCGGCTCGATCCTGGGCGGCTGGCTCGCCGATCACGTCGGCGTTCGGCCGACGATGGCGATCTCAAGTTTCGGCTCTCTCGCGATCGCGCTGGGCCTCGCTGCCTCGCGCACGGTGCGCGCCGAGCGCCGCTGACGCGTGCGACCTAGACGGGCTCGGTGCCCGCGTCGGGCTCTTCGCGCGAATCGATCACGAGCCGCTCGACGTGCAGCTCGCGCACCCGCAGCTCGTTGATCCCCACGCGCCGCACGGCGACGCGGCCGATCGCGACCGCCCCCAGGGCGATCGATCCGACGGCGACAGCACCGAACGCCGCGGCCGCCGTCGCCATCGCGACGCGCTTCTTCATCACGGCCGCTTCGTCGCCGAGGCCGGCGGACCAGCGAGCCGGTCGCTTACGGCGGCGTGTCGGCGGGGCGCACGAGCCGCACGGTCCGCATCCCCGCCGCGCGCGCGGCGTCCAGCTCAGCGTCGACGTCGCTCAGGAAGACGACGTCCTCCGGCGCGAAGCCGATCGTGCGCGCGTATCCGTCGGCCCAGATCAGCACGCGAGAGGCTCTTCCATGAGAAGAAAAGGCCGGCGCGCGACCAGCTGCGCGTCGGCCGGTTCAGCTCGCAGGCCGGGTTTAGGGCCCGATCTTCACGTCGGCGGAGAGCGTCATGTACGCTCTGTGGATCCCCTGCGGGCTGGCGAACGGATAACCCTGATTCCGCTGCGCGAGATTGTTGGTCTGGGCAGAGAAGCTCAGATACTTGTTCACCACTTTCCGCACGCGGAAGTCGAGGTAGGTGTAGGCGAACGGGATCGGCGAGTTATCGAAATAGTCCATCGTGCCCCACCCGTAGCTTCCGAAGAACGAGAGAGTCCCGCGAGCGTCGATGGGCGTCTGGAAACCGAGGCTCGGCGAGATCCCGGTCTCGACGCGGTTGAAATCCGTATATCCCGAGGGGAGCGTCGCGAGATAGGCGGCGGTGACATGGTGAGGGACGAGATGTCCCGTGATTCCGTAGCTGAACGTCGTTCGGTGCAGCGCGAGGAACGGCCGCGTCGTGTACCCCAGCGTCAGATACGTCTCATGCCACACGGCCGGCGCGAGGTTCGTCGGATCGGTGGTCGCGGGGCAGCAAGCCCGCTGCCGGTAGAAATATCCGGTCTCGGCCGAAAACCCGTTGGAGAACGCGTCGACGCGAAATTGGTCGACGATGTCATGGATGCTTCCGTTCACGATCGTCGACCCGTTCGGCGCGATGTTTCGGCCGATCGTCGTCGCCAATCCGCCCGCGTTGAGGTGATCGTACGAGACGCTCACGTTGTTGCCGAGCGGCTCCGTCAGCGAGCCCTGGATCTGGAGGTTCCCACTGATGAAGGGGTTCCCCGGCTGCGCTAGCTCGTCGCCGCCCGTCGCGCGCGTCAAGATGGGCTCGAGATCGAGCGTCGGCAGCTTGGGATCGGCCGCTGCGATCCTCGGGAGGGACGTGAGGGCGAACGCGATGCCGGCGACTCCGGCTGCAAAGGCTCGGTACCACATGAGGTTCTCCGTCGTTCGTAAAAAGGCACGCAGAAAAACACACCCGTATGCGTCGCGTCGACGCGGGTTTGGGACCTACCACTCGTGATCGTGAAAGAAAGGAGGTTTCGCCCCGCCGAAACCTCAGCGGGCGCTCAGCGCGAAAGCGACGCTTCGCGCACGGCAACCTCGAACGGCGTTTCGTCGAGGAATCGGTCCAAGACGTTCTTGGTGATCAGCGAGACGTTGTTGTCGTATCCGTTGTGCGAGAGCGAGCCTGCCCACGCGATCGAACCGACGCTGAACACGGCGCCTCCGCCGAGCGTCTCGTAGAAGACGAGGTCGGCGTGGACCTGGGGACACACGTCGCCGGTCGAGCCCATGAAGTTGTAGAGCATCTCCTCGACGACCAGGCAATGCGCCTCGCTGTGTCGTTCCGAGCTCGCCAGCACGAGCGCGTGCGGCGGTGATCCCAGCGCGGGATTGTGACAATCGACCTCCATCCCGGCCGCGCCGCCGCCGATCAGACCGAAGTCCCCGATGCGCTCGTCGGCGCCGACACCCTCCAAGATGAAGGCCGCGCGCGGATCCTCGCTTCCCGGCTTGCGAACGTAGTAGCTCGACTCGTCGAAGCCCTGCGCGATGAAGCCGACCCCGCACATGACGTTCGGCGCGCGCCCGCCTTGACGGCGCCACAGCCCGCCGTATTCGCCGGTGAAGCTGTGATAGTACTCGCCCGTCGGCGCTTCCCAGGACCGGCTTCCGGCCTCCGCGCGCCGGACTTCCATGACGCCCGGCACCGTTTGATGGAAGGCGACCCGCCAGTAGAAGCCGTTGCCGCCCATGTACATGAGCCGTCCGCCCGACTCGGTGAAGGCGAAGAGCCCGTCCCACATTTGCCGCGAGTAGTACTCGGGATGGGTCGACGTCATCACCGTCCGGTAAGAGCGCAGCAGTCCGAGCCCCTCGTTGTGGAGATCCTCGTCGGTCGCGACGTCGAAGTCGAACCCGTTCTCCTCGAGCCAGTCCGTGATGTGCGTGTCCGCGTTGAACAGCCACAGATTCGAGGGCCGCGCACCATGGTTCGCCTCGATCGTCGGCTGCATGTTGAGGATCGGGCGAAAGCGCGAGCTGTAGTAGACCGGGCTGCCGTCGGTATGCGTGTCGTAGAGCGAGTGGCCGTACTCACGGTGCTCGTTGAGGAAGACTTGGTGCGGGTGAAGCACCGTGGCGCGGTTCAGGTGCATCTCGACGAGCGCCGAGTTCGTCCCGAAGTGCTCGTTGGCGTACGCCAAGTACGTCGCGAGCGGGAAGATGTACAAGAGCTTCGAGCCCGCCTTCCCGCGCGGCGCGCGCACGACGAACGTGACGTGCTGTTGCTGGCCTTCGATCCGCAGCCGCGCCGCGTACACGCCGCTCGGCAGATCATCCGGAACCTTCCAGGCGAAGTCGGCCTCCCAGCCGGCGTCGTAGACGTCGTCGTCGTGGAAATGGATCGCGCCCCATTGTTCCGGCGCGCTCTTCCAGTCGTGGACGTCGACCTGGTGCAGGTGGCCGACCACCCCGCGCGCGGGCATGTTGACGACGTAGCCGTCGAGACGGCTCGGCCCGACGTCGACCAGGCTCACGCCGCTGATGTCCTTCGAGAAGTCCCATGCGGCGAGCAGCGGGGACGAGACGAGCGGAGGCAGCGGCGGCGTCTTGAGCTGTTCCATCGCGGCCCGGTCGACCGCGACGGCGCACAGGCGCGGCGCTTCGATCCGCCCGTTGTAGTGCGCGCCGGCGATGATCCGCCCGCGCTCCTCGCGCGCGAAGAGGGCCGCGAAGAGGAGCGGCGCACCGGCGTGCGCGATCGATCGCACGCTCACCGTCGCGCTTGCGGACCCCGTGTCGTCGCGGCCGGGGAACGTCCGCAGCGGCTCCTGCCGCACGACGATCTCGCCGCTGGCCGCGTCGAACGACGCGCCGACGAAGTACCACGTCCCGGCGTGCATCGCGCGGCCCGTCGACACCGTCGCTTCGCCGCCCAGACCGTCGCCGACGCGCAGCGCGAGCGCGCCGTTCTCGTCGATGACGAGGGCGAAGCCCGCACCGCGCACGGGGTCCCAACGCGTGATGATGCCCTGCTCCCCCTTCGCCGGCGTCGTCGGCTGGATCATCGCCTGCACGGAGACGCTCGCGAGCGCGGAAAGCTCGGGGCCGTCGGGAACGACGCCGAACGAACCGGCGTGGATCCGCTGCGGGCGCCCGGGATAGGTCGCGGCCGGGAAGCTCGGGATCGGCACGAGCTTAAGCCCGGGGCCCGCGGGCGCGGTGTCGCCGTGAACGACGCGGACGATGTCCGCCTCATACGCCGCCGCTTCGCAGTTCACCATGAACTGGATCGTCTCGCCGGGGAAGACGCTGACGCGATCGGCGTATCCGGTGATCTTGAGCATGCTCGTCAGCGAGCCTCCGGGGCGGGCGGGGGAAGCAGGGTTTTCTCGTCGTCCAGCAGTTCGGGGGGAAGCTCGCCGAAGTGGCGCTTCCAGCGCAGCCGGAAGATCGCGAGCTCGGCGGTGTGGAGATCGTGGAAGACCACGTCGTCGAACACCGTGATCGGCTTGGCGCGGCCGTTCATCTGGGCCAGCACCCATTCGCGATGCGGCTTCGTGCACAAGAGCACGTACTTACCCTCGATCGGTTCCCCGCGCATGATGTTGATGATGTGCTGGAGGGTCGCGGAATGTTGGCCGACGGGCTTGCGGCGAAACTCCTCGATCGCGGCCGCGATCTCGGAGCGGGAAAGCTCCAATGAGGATGTGGTCAAGAGACGCTCCTGGCGGAGATGGCGAAGGCGAGATCGGCGCGGCGGTCCGCGGGATCGACGAGGTGACAGGCGCTGAGATTTGCCGCGTCGCGCTGATAGAGCCGAGGATCCTCGCGCTCGCAGCGCTCGAACGCGAAGGGGCAGCGGCTGCGGAACGTGCAGCCCGCAGGGATGTCGACCGGATCGGGCGGCTCGCCTTCGAGCAGATACCGCTCGGCGGCGTAGGGGCGCTCCTCGATCGCCGGCACCGCGCTGAGCAGCGCTCGCGTGTAGGGATGTCCAGGGTCGAAGAACATCGTCCGGTTGTCGGCGAGCTCGACGACGCGGCCGAGGTACATGACGGCGATGCGCGTGCAGACCCGCCGCACCATCGCGAGATCGTGCGAGATGTAGATGTAGGTGATTCGGTGCTTGGCCTGCAGGTTCTCGAACAGATCGAGCAGCTTCGCCTGTTCGACGGCATCGAGCGCGGAGAGCGTCTCGTCGAGAATCAGCAGCTCGGGCTCGAGGACCATCGCGCGCGCGATGTTGACGCGTTGGCGCTGTCCGGCGCTCAAGCCGACCGGCAGACTGTCGTAGAGCGAGCGCCCGAGCCCGGCTTCGTCCATCGCGCTCAAGACCCGCTCACGAACCTCGCGCTTGCCCTTCATCCCGTGGATCAGCAGCGGCTCGGCGATCGTGCGCCCGATCGGGAAATGATTCGGGATCGCGTTGAACGGGTCTTGGAGGATGAGCTGAAAGCCCTTGCGCAGCGAAAGCATCTCGCGCGAGGACAGATGCGCGACGTCCTTGCCCTTGAAGCGGATCTCCCCCTCGTCGGGCGCCTCGATGCGGCTGAGCAACCGCGAGAGGGTGGACTTGCCGCACCCGGACTCGCCGACGATCCCGAAGTTCTCGCCGCGCATCACATCGAAGGAGACGCCGCGCACGGCCTGCACGCTGCGCTTCGCGAACAACGAGCGGCGATCGCGGACGTGATAGGTCTTGGCGATGTCGCGCACGCGCAAGATCGGCTCGCTCTCGTGCGGCACCTGCGACCCCTGCATCGCCGCGTCCCAGATCCGCGGAACCTTCTCGATCAGCCGTCGGGTATAGGGATGCTCGGGGGTCCGCAGCAGCGCGTCGAGCCGTTGGTGCTCCACGGCCCGTCCCGCTTCGAGGACGAGTACGTCGTCGGCGATCTCGTGGATCGTGCCGAGGGAGGACGAGATGAAGATGACGGCCGTCTTGAAGTCCTTCTGCAGATCGCGCAGAAGGCGCAGCGTCTGCGCCGCGACGGTTACGTCGAGCGGCTGCGTGATGTTGTCCGCGACCAGGAAGGCCGGGTTCGAGACGAGCGCATCGACGATCAATGCGCGTTGCATCATCCCGCCGCTGAACTGGAACGGAAACTCGTCGAACCGGCGCCGAGCCGAGGGGATGCGGACCGCGTCGAGCAGCTTGAGGACGCGCTCCTTGGCCTCGCGGTCGGAGACCTCCGGCTCGACCGCCCGCAGCTTCTCCACGATCTGGTGTCCGACCGGGAGCGTCGGGTCGAGCGCGACGCCGGGATTCGCGCCGACGTAGCCGATCTCGCGCCCGTGCAGGCGCTGCATCTCCCGCGGCGGGAGCTGCAGCAGATCCCGGCCGCGATAGAGCACGGAGCCCGCCGAGATGCGCAGCGGCGGCTTGATCCAATTCACGAGCGCGCGGGAGAGCACGGTCTTTCCGGATCCGCTCTCGCCGATGATGCCGAGCACCTCGCGCTCGTGCAGATCGAAGGAGACGTCGCTGACCAGCGATCGATCCGGCCCGCGGTTCGTCAGGGCGACCGACAGGCCGCGGACGCTGAGTAAAGGCGAAGCCATGCTAGCCGATCCCCTGTAAGATCTTGTTGCGCGCCCGCTCGAGGGTCCCGCCCATGATGTTGATGCTTGCGAGCGTGATCGCGAGGAGCAGGCCGGGGGCGGTCGTGATCCACCACGCGTTGAGCAGATACTGCGTCCCGTCGGCGATGATCGTGCCGAAGGTCGGCGTCGGCGGCTGGATCCCGATTCCGATGAATCCGAAGATCGCCTCGAAGATCATCATGCGCGCGACGTCGAGCACGGCGACGAACGCCGCGGGCGGCAAGATGTTCGGCGCGATATGCAGCACGACGATGCGCAGGTCCGAAGCGCCGAGGATCTTGGCCGCGCGGACGTACTCCTTCTGCCGCTCGGCGAGGGTGACGCTGCGCGTCACGCGCGCGTACGCCGGCCAGCCGGCGAGGATGAGAACGGCGATGATCGAGGCCGGCGTCGGCCGTGACACGCCGAGGATCGTGATCGCCAGGATGACGACCGGGATCGACATCTGGGCGTCGGTGATCCGCATCAGGACGAGGTCCGCCCACCGTCCCATGTAGCCCGCCGTCAGGCCGATCGCGCTGCCGACCACGAACATCCCGACGACGCTCGTGATGCCGATGAAGAGCGCGTTCCGCAAGCCGATCAACGACCGCACGAAGAGGTCGCGCCCGAGCTGGTCGGTCCCGAGGACGTGCGGCCAGCTCGAACCGCCCAGCGGCATCGGCGGCAGAAAGCGCTGCATGATGTTGAAGTCCGTCGCCGAGACGTGGAACACGAACGGCCCGACGAGCGAGAGCAGGACCAGCGCGGCGAAGACGAACAGGGCGATGCGGAACTCGACGGCGCGCCAGGCCATCTGGAGCATCGCGGCGGTGAGCCCGCCTTTCGCCGCGCCGCGCGAAGGCGCGCTGGTGAGGGCGATCTCCGCGACCATCAGTACTGCAGTCTCCGGTCGATGTTGGTCGCCGCGAAATCGACCAGCATGTTGATCGCGACGAGGATGCAGCTGGCGAGGATCGCCACGGCTTGGATGACGGGGAAGTCGCGCTGGAAGACCGAGTTGATCGTCAACAGGCCGAGTCCCGGATAGCTGAAGATGTATTCGACGACGAAGAGTCCGCCGAGCAGCATCCCGATCAGCTGGACGCCGAAGAGGTTGAGCAGCGGGATCGCCGCGTTGCGGATCACGTGCCGCGTCACGATCATCCAGCGCGAAAGCCCGCGCACCTCACCCACGTCGACGTAGTTCTCGAGCACGTTACCGGCGACCGAGACCGCGATCGAGCGCATCATCACCGGCGCCAGCTCGATCGCGAGGACGAGCGCGGGAAGGATCGTGTAGGCAAAGCCTTTGTATCCGATCGCCGGGAGCCAGCCGGTCTTCGCCGAGAAGAGGAGGATGAAGACGACGCCGAGCCAGATGTTCGGAAGCGAGACCATGACGGAGCTTGCGTAGAGGGCGATCTTGTCCGGCCATCGTCCGGCGTTCAGGCCGGCCGCGAGGCCGAGCGGAAAGGCGATCAGCAGAGCGAACAGGACCCCCATCCCCGCGAGCTGCAGCGTGTACGGCAAGGTGTGGAGGATCAGGCCGGCCACCGAGGCGCGATTCTGATTCTCGTGCGTCGTATCGCCGCGCGATCCGCCCGTGTTGCCGCCCTGCGCGCTGCGGATGAACGAGTGTCCGAGATCGCCGCGCAGCACGTGGCCGAGGTAGCCGAAGAATTGCACCGGGATCGGATCCCGCAGGCCCAGTTCGCGCGCCGTCTGCTCCATGACGGAGGGCGGGGTCATCGGACCCAGGATGATGCGGACCGGATCGCCCGGGACGATCCGCAGCAGCGTGAAGATCAGGAAGGCGACGAGGAGCACGATCACGGCGCCCTGTCCGAGGCGACGGGCGAAGAAGTCGAGCGCGAAGACCATCGCCTATGCCAGCGTGGCTTTCGAGAGATCGATCGGCCCGTTCGGGAAGAAGTACTCGCCGCGCAAGTTCTTCGCCATCGCGTGGAAGTACACGGCGGAGAAGAGCGAGAGGCTGGGCACCTTCTTTGCCAACGTCGGGAGCGTGAGTCCCTGGATGATCTTTTGGCGCTCCTGCGTCGTGCCGGCACCGCGCTCGTGCGCGAGCGCCGCGTCGATCTCGGGGTCGTGCACGCCCGTGATCAGTGCCGCCTTGGAGTACCAGTTGGGGCGCAGCACGAGATCAGGCTCCGGCGATCCCGTCAGCCAACCGACGTCGCACATGTGCCCGGCGCCTTGGCCGTCGGAGCGGCGGTAGATCTGATCCTCCCAGGCCGCGGGCTCGAGCGTGGTCACCTTCACCGGGAATCCCTGCTGCTGCAGCATCCCGGCGACGAGCTCCGCGTACTCCTTCGTCTTCGGGTAGAACCCGACGGAGACGATGTACTCCAGGTCGGGGAGACCGCGACCTCTGGGGAATCCGGCTTGCGCGAGCAGACTCTGGCACATGTCCGCGTTGAAGGCCGGGTATCCGGGGATGTCGACGTAGCCGAACTTGAGCGGCGAGAGGTACGAGTTCGAGGCCTGTCCGGCAACGCCGAGGATCGCGTCGATCTGCGTGCGGTCGATCGCGTGGCACGCCGCCATCCGCACCTGCGGATTGTCGAAGGGCGGCTTGTTGCAGCGGAAGTGGAGGTATTTGTTCTCGGTCGAGAGCGTCTTGGTCAGACGCACCGACGGGTTGCCGGAGAGCGTCTGGTACTGCTCGGGCTCGAGCCGCTCGATGATCTGATACTGCCCGTTGAGCAGTCCCAGGACGCGCGTATTGGGATCGGGGACGTACGCGTAGACGACCTGATCGATCTTCGGACGGCCGCCGTGGTAGTGCTCGAACGCCTCCAGGATGCTCTGGTCGCCGTTGGTCGAGACGTACCGGAACGGGCCCGTCCCGTTGGGGCGCTGTTGCAGCGTCTTCGGGTGCGCGACGTCGCGCGCCGACATGATCGGCAGAAAGCTGACGACGTACCAGTAGGCGGCGGCCGGGTAGCCGTACTTCTTCGTGCTCAGCCGAACGGTGTGCGAGTCGACGATCTGCACGTCGACCGGGCCCGGATACCAGGATCCCGCCGGGCGCGACGGCTGCGAGGCGTACTCGAACGTCGCCTTCACGTCCTCGGCGCCGAACGGCGCGCCGTTGTGGAACGTCACGCCTTTGCGCAGCGTGTACTCGAGCGTGTACTTGTCGACGAGCTTCCAGCTCGTCGCGAGGTCCGGCTGGATCTCGTCCGGCTTCTCGGGGCGCATCGGACAGCGCGTGAGGCGCCCGAACACGAACCCCTCGAAATCGATCTGACCGACCACGGTATGCGAGGTCGGGTCCCAGTTCCCCGTGACCGCGGCCGCCGACGCGAACACGACGGTCTTCGCGCGCCGGTTCGCGGCCATGCCGATCAGCGGCACGTTCAGTGCCGCGATCGACGCTGCACCGGCGGTCGCGCCGACCAAGAAATTACGACGTGACGTGCGGTGCTTTTCGGTGGCCTCGAACGGCGACGTTGCGCCGCCTACGTCGTCGACAGACTGATCGCTCATCATGCGCCCCTGTGCGGAAGGCCGGCCTCATGCGCCGGCGTGAGGGGATGGTACATGACCGATCAGGCATGTGACGTTGTGTATTTCTGTAGAATCGGTCGCTAATGGTCAAACGTCGGGCCACAAAACCTCGACTCCGGCCGCCCGTAACGCCTCGGTGAGCGGTCCGGGGGGAGCCTGATCGGTGATCAGGCGAGCGACGGCGGAGAGCTCACACACCTGCGCCATCGCGACGTGGTCGAACTTCGAACGATCGGCGATCACGGTGACGCTGCGTGCTTGCTGGATCATCGTGCGCGCGATCATCGCCTCCTCGAGATCGTAGTCCATGAAGCCGCCGACCGCGTCGATCGCACCGACGGTGATGACGGCGTGGTCGGCGCGAAAGCCGCTGAGCTGATCGAGGCTCACCGAACCCAGCGTCTCGCCGCGCTCGCCGTTGAACTCGCCGCCGATGAGGTACACCCGGTGCCGCGCCGTACCGGACCACAGCCGCGTCGCGACGGCGAGCGAGTTCGTGATCACGGTCACGCGGCAAAAATTCGCTAGCTCTTCGGCGAAAAACGCCGTCGTCGACCCGGTGTCGATCATCAGCGTGTCGTTCTCTTCGAAGCAGCGCGCGGCGACGCGCGCGATGCGCCGCTTCGCCTCCGCGTTCTCGGTCATCCGGTCGCTGAGCGTCGGTTCGGAGGCGGCTTGCGACTTCAGCGCACCGCCGTGGATGCGTCGTAAGAGCCCGCGAGCGTCGAGGTGGACGAGGTCGCGCCGCGCCGTCTCGCGGGAGACGCCGAAACGCTGCGCGATCTCCTCGACCGTGAGCTCGACCTGATCGTTCGCCAGGCCGAGGATCTCTTTGCGTCGCTGCTCTGGTAACATGGGGCCTTTCTCTTTGACGTGCGGGCAACGTGATGATGCCCGACCCCTCAGGATCATCCCATCGTCGGTCCCGAAGCGAGGTTGCATTCGGTCATCATTCGGGCTATCGTGATGACCGATACCACAAGAAGCTGGGAGAACGATGGCAGCATGATGCGTCCGGCCGAGCGAGCGTACGCCAGCACCTTCGATGTCGCGATCATCGGCGCCGGGGTCGTGGGCTGCGCGGCCTTCCGCGAGTTCAGCCTCGCCGGCGCGCGAACGGTGCTCGTCGAGCGCGACCGCGACATCATCAACGGCGCGAGCAAAGGGAACAGCGCGATCCTGCACACCGGCTTCGACGCGGTCCCCGGAAGCCTCGAAGCCCGCTGCGTGCAGAGCGGCTACGCGGAGTACCGGCGCATCCGCGAGCGGCTGAACCTGCCGCTCATCGAAACCTCGGCGCTCGTCGTCGCGTGGAACGCCGAGCAGCTCGCGCGCCTGCCCGCGATCCTCGAACGCGCGGCGGCGAACGGGGTGACCGACGCGTGCCTCCTGAGCGCACGCGAGGTGCTCGCGCGGGAGCCGAACCTCGCCGCCGGCGTCGCGGGGGCGGTGCTCGTCCCCGGCGAGAGCGTGATCGATCCGTGGTCGGCGCCGCTCGCCTACGCTCAGCAGGCGATCGCGAACGGCGGGCGGGTACTGCTCGGCGCCGAGGTCACCTCCGGGACGCTCGAAGGCGGGCTCTGGCGGCTCGCGACCAGCGCCGGCGCGATCGCGGCGCGCGTCGTGATCAACTGCGCCGGGAACTTCGGCGATCTCGTCGAGGCGATCGCGCGGCCGAGCCCGTTCCGCATCAAGCCGCGCAAAGGGCAGTACGTCGTCTTCGACAAGTCGGCGTACCCCCTGCTCCGCGCGGTGATCCTCCCGGTCCCGACCGAGCGCACCAAGGGCGTCGTGATCACCCGCACGGCGTTCGGGAACATCCTGGTCGGTCCGACCGCGGAGGATCAGGACGAGCGCCGCGTAGCGACCATCGAGCGGCCGGTTCTCGAACATCTCCTCGACCAGGCGACGCGGATGATCCCGAGCCTGGCCGAGCATCCGGTCACGGCGACCTTTGCCGGCCTCCGGCCGGCGACCGAGTTCTCGGACTACCAGATCGAAGCGGTCGAAAACCGACGCTGGATCACCGTGGGCGGGATCCGTTCGACCGGCCTCACGGGCGCGCTCGGGATCGCGCGGCACCTGCGTGAGCTCCACGAGCTCCACTTCGGTCCGCTGGGCGATCTCGTCGCCCCCGCGTGGACCCCGGTTCCGAACCTGACCGAGGAGCGCCCGCGGCCGTACGCCGCGCCGGGACGAAGCGAGATCGTCTGCCATTGCGAGCTGGTCACGCGCGAGGAGATCGAAGGGGCGATCGAGGGTGCCTTGCCCGCCGCGACGCTCGGCGGGCTCAAGCGGCGCACGCGGTGCATGATGGGCCGCTGCCAGGGATTTTTCTGCTCGCGGCGCATCGCGGAGCTCGTTCGGGGCCGCATCGCGGGGCTCGAGCTCGAGACGGCCGGCCGATGAGGCGGTCCGTCATCATCATCGGGGGCGGACCGGCCGGACTCACCGCCGCGCGCGTCCTCCGGGAAGGCGGGATCGCCGACGTGCTCGTCCTCGAGCGCGATCGCGAGGCCGGCGGCGTTCCGCGCTACTGCGGACACCCGGGCTTCGGCCTGATCGACTTTCAACGAATCTGGAGCGGTCCCGACTACGCGCGCCGCTTGGTCGAAGCGACGCGAGGGACCTCGATCACGACCGGGGCCACGGTGCTCGGGCTCGAACCGGGCGGGCGCGTTCGGGTCAGCACGTCCGCCGGTCTCGAGACCCTCGAAGCGCAGGCGGTCCTCCTCGCGACCGGCGCGCGCGAAACGCCCCGCAGCGCGCGCCTCATCTCGGGGAGCCGACCGTGGGGCGTGACGACGACCGGCGCCTTCCAAGAGATGGTGTACGCCGGGGGGATGAGACCCTTCGCGCGCCCGATCGTCGTCGGCTCGGAACTCGTCTCCTTTTCGGCGCTGCTCACCGCCCGCCACGCGCGGATCTCCCCGGTCGCGATGATCGAGGAAGCCGATCGCATCGCGGCGCGCGGGCCCTCCGGGCTGATCACGCGGGCGTTGTTCGGCGTCCCTCTTCTCACCGGCGCACGGCTCGCCGAGATCCGTGGCGACGAGCACGTCGAGAGCGTCGTCGTCGAACGGCATGGAACGCGCACGGTGCTCCCCTGCGACGCCGTGATCTTCTCGGGCCGCTTCGTTCCGGAAGCGGCGCTCGTCCGCACGAGCCATCTCACGATCGACCCCTCGACGGGCGGGCCGGCGATCGACAGCAACTTCCGCTGCTCCGACCCCGCCTTCTTCGCCGCGGGCAACGTCCTGCGCGCCGTCGAGCACGCCGGGATGGTGAGCACGGAGGGCCGTCTGGCGGCGCTCGCGATCCTGCGCGCGCTGCGCGGCTCGCTGCCGGAGTCGGTGCGAGCGATCCCGCTCGAGGCCGGCGCCGGGCTGCGCTATGCCTATCCGCAACGGGTTGTGCCGGAGGCGGGGACGTCGCTGCGGCTGTTCGCGCGCGCCGCACGCCCGTGCCGCGGCGTTTTCCGGCTCCTTGCCGATGGGGTGGTGGTCGCCGAGCGGCGCGGCACCGTCGCGCCGGAGCGGCGTCTCACGCTGACCCTCCCGGCCGAGCGCGTGATCGGCAGCAGCAAACTCGAGGCGGTCCTCGACGAACGATGACCATCCTGGCGATCGACCAAGGGACGACCTCGACGAAGGGCTACCGGCTGTTCGACGACGGTTCCCTCGCGCACGTCGGCAGCCGCCGCCATCGCCAGCACTACCCGCACCCGGGCTGGGTCGAGTTCGATCCCCTGGAGGTCGTCGAGGCGGTCCGGGAGCTGATCACAACGGCTGGGCCGTTCGACGCGCTCGGGTTGGCGAACCAGGGCGAGACGGTCGTGGCGTGGGACGCGCGCACGAAACGGCCGCTCCACCCCGCGATCGGCTGGCAGGACGTTCGCACCGGCGAGCGCATCGACGAGCTGCGCGCCGCGGGGGTCGAAGCCCTCACGCTCGAACGCGCGGGCTTACGCCTCGACCCGTACTTCTCGGCGGGGAAGATGCGGTGGCTGCTCGATCACGCCCAGGACGCGCGCGCGCTGCTCGCGCAGGGCCGGCTCCGCCTCGGCACGAGCGACGCCTATCTCCTCGACGTGCTGACGGGGACGCACGCGACCGATGTCTCGACCGCCTCGCGCACGAGTCTGCTCGACCTGACGTCGCTGCGGTGGGACGAGGATCTGTGTGCCGCGTTCGGCGTGCCGCGCGAGTGCCTGCCCGAGATCAGGCCGACCGCAGGCGACTTCGGTGCGCTCCCGGGCGGCGCTCACGTCGCCGCCAGTGCCGTCGATCAGCAAGCCTCGCTCTTCGGGCACGGCTGCCGAGATCGCGGCGACCTCAAGATCACGTTCGGCACCGGCGCCTTCGCGCTGGCGCTCACCGGAGCCGTTCCGCTGCGCACGGGCGACGCGAGTCTCGTCCCGACGTGCGCTTGGCGCATCGCCGACGACGCGACGCAGTACGCGCTCGACGGCGGCGTCTACACCGCGGCGGCCGCCGTCGACTGGCTGCGCGGGGTCGGGCTCTTCGATGCGTTCGAGGAGATCGCGACCTTCGTCGGGCCGACCGCGGCGAGCCGCGGTCTGATGTTCGTCCCGGCGCACGCGGGTCTGGGCGGTCCGTATTGCGACCGCTCCGCCCAAGGTCTCTGGATCGGGATCGGCCTCGAGACCTCGCGCGCCGATCTCTGCCGCGCCGTGCTCGAGGGCGTCGCGCTGCGCGCCGCGCAGCTCGTAGGCGCGTTCGAGACCGCGCTCGGAACGCTCGCACGGATCTCGATCGACGGCGGGATGAGCCGTAATCCGTACTTCGTGCAATTTCTCGCCGACGCGCTCGGCTGTCCGGTCGACGTCGCCGAAACCTCGGATCTGACCGCGCTCGGCATGGCATCGCTGTGCCGACCCGGATGGGACTCCGGGGAGCGCGTGAAGCGGTGCTCGTGGCGGCGGGTCGAGCCGGTCGGCGTGCTCGACGCCGAGATCCACGCCCGGTTTGCC
>DATJHK010000058.1:0-59247 GCA_035493875.1 Candidatus Limnocylindria bacterium | reverse complement strand
GATCTGATTCAGCACGTTGCTTCTCGACATTGCTGCTCGACAAATTTGTCAGGATGGCACTCGCGATAACATTTAAGAGATGATCGGCCCGTGGCGTGAATGAGGGTTGGCCGACGAGCCAGCCGAGCGCCGAGACCAGGGCGAACAGGTCGTCCCCATCTATATCGGTGCGCGCCGTTCCTTCGGCCTGAGCACGGAGCAGTAGTCGCGCGCCTGCTGAGTGCACCGCTGCGCATGAAGCATAAAGGGGGGAGTCCGGGTCCGTATGGGCGGCCGCCATCAGGGCGACAACGCCCCGATAGCTTTGGACGAATGCCACAACTTCGCGAAACCAAGACAAGAGCGCTTCGTCAGGTGGATTCGACGCTTCGAGTTCACCTGCGCTCTGCGTCAGTGCGTCCAGATTCGTACGCAGCAGCGCTTCGAACAATGCCTCTCGCGTCGGGAAATGACGAAACAGTGTGGCCAACCCGACGTCGGCCCGGCGGGCGATATCTCGCATGGACGCGTCGGCACCATGCTCGGTGACGACGTCACGCGCGACCGCAAGTAGGTGGCTGTAATTTTTTCTAGCGTCGGCTCGCATCGGGCCCCTTGACAAATGGATCGGTGATCCGTATTTTCGGAACAGTGATCCGAATATCCGGTTCGGGAACCGGATCAGTGTTCCACAAGAGTATATCACGGGAGAAGTCATGGGAAAGCTTGAGGGCAAGGTTGCCGTCGTCACGGGGGGATCGAGCGGCATGGCGCTGGCGAGCGCCAAGCGGTTCGTTGAGGAAGGCGCCTATGTGTTCATCACGGGCCGACGGCAGGAGGCGCTCGACGAGGCCGTCAGGCTGATTGGCCGCAACGTGACCGGCGTGCGCGGCGACGCGGCCAAGCTCGACGACCTCGACCGGCTGTTCGCCACCGTCAAGCGGGAGAAGGGCAAGATCGACGTCCTGTTTGCGAGCGCCGGCACGGGCGAAGGCGTCAAACTGGGCGAGATTACCGAGCAGCACTTCGATGCAGCCTTCGGCCTGAATACGCGCGGAACGGTGTTTGCGGTTCAGAAGGCGCTGCCGCTGTTCAACGACGGCGGATCGATCTTCATGACCGGGTCAGTTGCTTCGGTGAAAGGCTATCCGGGTTACGGCGTTTATGCGGCGAGCAAGGCGGCGTTGCGTTCATTCGCACGCACGTGGCTCAACGAACTGAAGGACAGGAATATCCGGGTCAACGTGCTGAGCCCAGGGCCGATCGCCACACCGATGCAGGACCAAGTTCTCGACGAGGAGGCGAAGCGGATGTTCGAATCACAGATCCCGCGTGGAAAGATGGGTCGTCCTGAGGAAATTGCGTCGGTCGCGCTGTTTCTTGCTTCAGACGATTCGAGCTTCGTGAATGGGGTGGAGTTGTCTGTCGACGGCGGCTTGTCGGCCATCTGATGCGCGTTCAGCTTGGCACCGTTTCGCACTTCAATATTGCCGTCGACGACCCCGACGCAAGTGCGGCCTGGTGGCTCTCGAATTTCGATCTCGACGAATGGGGGCGCTCCGATAGCGGGATCCTGCTCGGAAACGATGCGATTATGATCGGGCTCGTCAAGGGAAGCCCGGTGTCCGGAGTGCTCGACCACTTGGGATTTCGCACGAGCGACATCGGGGCGCTCGAAGTCGCGCGCGACGCGCTTCGCGCCAACGGCGTCGATCTTGAAGATCCGGGCAACGAAATTGGGCCTGTCGCCCCAGGCTCCACTAGCGTCGGCTTATGGTTTCACGATCGTGACGGTTATCGTTGGGAACTCTACGTCGAAGGGCCGGACGCGTGATCGCCTGAGCCTCTAGTGCGGTCCAGTCGGGGCGTCCGGGGTTCACTCGACCAGTCCATAAACTCGTTCTCCCCAGCGATTCAGCCGGGTCAACGATCGTGTAACTGTCGGCTCGCGGATGCAAAGCGCAAGAGAGCTCGGTGTAAGCCGAGCTCTCTGTCTTTCGTGGATCGATGGCGACACGGAAACGTTTTCATCCTGCCGCCTCAGAGCGCTAGAACGTCAGAACGTCAGAACGCTAGAAGCCTAGCAGGATGCGGAAACACGAACGAGTTGGGCCTTGGTTTTACAGGCATTGTGGTGCCGACAAAGGCTATGACACGGTCGAGTTCGTTGAAGACCTGCGATCGATGAACGTCACTCCGCATGTCGCTCAGAATGATACGAATCGGCGCAACGCGATCGAACGGCGTACGACACGGCACGAAGGTTATCGGTAACATCCTGGCGAGCGCGATCTGACAACAGCCCGCGCGCCAAAACTACCCAAAGAGCCTCGGGAAAACGACCAATCGACGAAATGCCTCCTCTCCCCCGAACAGATCGCGGCGGCCCTGCGTCAGGCCGAGGCCGGCACGCCGGTCGCCGAGCCCGCCCGGAAGTTGCGTGCATGACCTGATCCCCGGATAGTACTCGTGCTGCACCTGAGCGAACATCACGGATACCGAGTCCCGCGCGCGCAAGACCTTAGGCGTCCTTCGGTTTCGTGCCGTCGAGGGGCCAGAAGCCGAAGATCGCGCGGCCGGGCTCGAGATCCCAGAAACGCGTCGCGTTGTCGCCGACGCCGTAGACGACGGCGTACGGGACGTCGCGCGCGAGGATCGCGCGGACGAGCCGTACGAAGTCGCGCTGCGACATCCAGGTCGCGGCGAGCCGTTTGTACTTCTGTTCGGTGCTGAGCGGGAGCCACGTCGAGCCGTTCTCGACGCTCGGATCGGTCGGGGAATCGGCGGGGAGGATCGAGCCGATCCGCACGCACGTCACCTGCAGTCCGTGGGCTTCGCTGTAGTAACGCCCGAGCGACTCTCCGAAGGCCTTCCAGACACCGTAAAGCGAGTCGGGGCGGTATGGCTCGTCGGTTCCGACGACCAGACCGAAGGCCGGCTCGTAGAGTGCCGGGGTGTTCTCGACCTCGTAGCGTCCGACGGCGTGATTCGAGCTGGCGAAGACAACGCGCTTCACGCCGGCGCGGCGCGCCGCTTCGAAGGCGGCGTACGTCCCGCCGATGTTCGTTCCGTACACCTCGTCCCAGCTCGCGTCGACGCTGACGACTCCCGCCAGGTGCACGACGGTCTCGCAGCCCGCGAAGGCGCGCGCGAGCGCTTCGACGTCGCGCACGTCGACGATCACGTCGGCGTCGCGCAGATCGATGCGCACGATCTCGTGATCCCGCGCGAGATCGGCGCACAGGGGCCGGCCGATCGTCCCCGCCGCACCGGTCACCGCGATCTTTGCCATGACGTCTACACTCCCAAGAGATCGAGCAGCTCGCGCTCCCGCGCGACGACCTCGGCGTTGTCGAGCGTTTGCGCGACGCGACCGTGGACGACGATGTGGTGGCGATCGGCGACGCCGGTCGCGAATCGGACGTTCTGCTCGACGAGCAGCACCGTCATCCCGTCGCGCTTCATCGCGAGGATCAGCTCGCCGATGCGCTCGACGATCACCGGGGCGAGCCCTTCGGTCGGCTCGTCGAGCAAGATCGTGCGCGCGCCCGAGCGCAGGACGCGCGCGATTGCGAGCATCTGCTGCTCGCCGCCGGAGAGCGTCGTCCCCCCGGCGCGAGCGCGCTCGGCGAGGTTCGGGAACATCTCGTAGATCCGCGCGAGCGGCCAGCCGGCGGAGCCGACGACCGGCGGCAGGAGAAGATTCTCCTCGACGCTGAGCGAGCTGAGGATCCCGCGCTCCTCGGGGACGTAGCCGAGTCCGCGGCGCGCGATGCGATCGGACGAGAGCCCGACGAGCGAGACGCCGTCGAGCGTGACCTCGCCGCGGCTCGGCGGGACGATCCCCATGATCGCGCGCAGCGTCGTCGTCTTGCCGACGCCGTTGCGGCCAACGAGCGTCGCGACCTCGCCGGTGCGCACGGTCAGCGAGAGCCCGTGCAGGACGTGCGATTCGCCGTAGTAGGCGTGGACGTCGCGCAGCTCGAGCATCGTCAGTGCGTTCCTCCGCCGAGATAGGCCGTGACGACACGCGCGTCGGCGCGCACCTCGTCGTAGCTCCCCGAGACGAGGACGCGGCCGCGCTGCAGCACCGTGACGCGCTCGGCGAGGTCGGCGACGACGCGCAGGTTGTGCTCGACGAGCACGATCGTGCGACCCGCCGCGATGCGGCCGATCAGCGCGACGGTCCGATCGACGTCTTCCGCGCCCATCCCCGCCGTCGGCTCGTCGAGCAGCAGCACCTGCGGGTCCTGCGAGAGCGCGATGGCGAGCTCGAGCGAACGCTTCTTGCCGTAGGGAAGGTGCGTCGCGAGGACGCGTTCTTCGGCGTCGAGCCCCACTGCCGCGAGCGCTTCGCGCGCCGGCTCGTCGAGCACGGCGGTCGTCTTCGGCGAGGCGACGAGGCGGCGCGAGAGCGCGGTGCGCGCCTGCAGCGCGATTTTGACGTTGTCGAGCACGCTCAGGTGCGGGAAGACGCTGTTGATCTGGAAGCTGCGCACCATCCCCATGCGGGCAATCGCCGCGGGGTCGAGGCGCGCGATCTCCTGCCCCGCGAACCGTACGCTCCCGCGTGTCGCCCGCGTGAACCCCGAGAGGACGTTGAAGAACGTCGTCTTTCCGGCGCCGTTCGGGCCGATGATCGCGTGGATGCCTCCCGGCGCGACGTCGAGCGAGACGCCGTCGAGCGCCGTGAATCCCGCGAAGACTTTGACGACCTCGCGCGTCGAAAGAATCGGCTCGGCCACGCTCGGGACTTCCAGCCGAGCGAAGTGACGCCTTCTTGTGCGGCTCGGCGAGGCGCTGCGTGCGATGTGCGGGGTAGAAACGGCGTCACGCTTTATTCGGCCTTAACGTGACGGTGCGAGAGTAGCGCGTGGCGGGCGGGTCCGCCTTTTCTTGTTTCACACGAGGCCATCGATTTGCAGTTGCGCAGTCTCTCGGTCGTCTTTTGCCTTGCGCTCGGGATCGTCTCGACCGTCGTGTCCTTTCCCGTCGCGGCGCTGGCCCAGTCGGCTGGCAGCGTGACGGTGACGGTGACGGACACGGCCGGAAAGCCGCTCGGCGACGCACGGGTCACGGTGACCGGTGCGAACGGCTCCCGAACCTCGGAGAGCGGACCCGACGGGCGCTTCTCCGTCTCGCTCCCGCCGGGAGCGTACAGTATCACCGTCTCGTCCGCCGGCTTCCAAAGCTCGCGGAACGACAACGTCTTCGTCGTCCCGGGTCAGAATGAGTCGTTCGCGTTCACCCTCGCGAACGCGACGCTCCAGTCGATCGGCAGCACGGGACGGACCTCGACCTCGATCAATACGTCGTCGGCGGCGAACAACACCGTCTCCAGCCAGACGTTTCTCGATCAGGGACAGAACCAGGTCATGAACGTTCTCGACCAGATCCCCGGCGTCGAGATCAACCGCATGTCGTCGAACGCGCCGGGCGCGAACTCGGCGATCTCGATTCGGGGTGCGGAACCGTACGAGTCGCAGATCCTCATCGACGGTCACCCGGTCGTCTCGTCGGCGAACGGCGCGGCCGGCTTCAACTCGACGTTCATCAACTCGCTGCTGCTCGGCAACGTCCAGGTGAACAAGGGTCCCGGCAACATGCCGAACACGATCGAAGACGCGGTCGGCGGTTCCTTGAACTTCGAGACCCCCTCGATCACCGCCGGCCCGACGGGAACCGCCGTTGCCGGCTACGACTCGTTCAACGGCAACTACTTCGGCCTGCGGGCATCGGACACGTTCGGCAAGCTCGGCCTGCTCGTCGGGATCGCCGGAAACACGACGCCGGGATACCTCACGCCGCAGACCGTCTACGGCGGCAACGTGTCGCCGACGGTGACCGCCGGGACCGCGTACGACCCGCACATCGGCGTGGTCGACTTCGGGTATCGCGCGACACAGGACTTCAGCAGCCAGTCGCAGCTCGCGAAGCTCTCGTATAACTTCTCGCCGCACACCTCGCTGCTCTTCACGCAGTACTCGACGCAGACGCTCAACGACGAGACCGGCACGAACCTCCAGGACGTGTACGCGACGATCGTCCCGTGCCTGGGGACGCCGTGCAGCAACTACACGTCGACGGCGAATCAAGGGCTGATCGGCCAGGTCGTCCCGATCAACAAATACGCGCCGTATCCCGACACCTCGGAGTTCGACAACGAGCCGATCTATTCGGCCGAGTTCCGCACGGTCGTCGGTCCTGGTTCGCTGCTCGCGCGCTACTATACGGGTACGATCGACCGCGTGATCACGCAAACCTACTCACCGGTTGCCGTGATCCCGTGCGCGACGCCGGCCTGCCCGAACGGCGACAACTTCAATACCAGCCCGCCGACGTACAGCTCCGCCGCGTACTACGGCGAGCCGTACGTCGAAGACACGATCGACGTGCTGCATGGGTTCGACGCGCAGTATTCGGTGCCGTTCGGAGCCGACACGGTGACGCTCGGCTTCGATCGCCACGTCGACACGGCCACGTTCGGTGAGTACGATCCGACGCTGGGTCCGCCGACGTTCACGCAGGGCCTCAACGTCCAGAGCATCGCGTACAGCATCCGCGACGACCTCCAGCTCACGCCGAAGCTGCTCTTCGAGAGCGGCGAGTATCTCTCGAACACCAGCTACGTCGGGACGCGCTTCGACCCGCGCGGGGGCTTCGTGTACCGCGTGAACCCCGATGCGGCGGTCCGCGCCTCCTACGGCAGCGCGTACGTGGCGCCGTACTACAGCATCATCAACCCGCAGTCGTACGTCTCCTCGGGGACGCTGGAACTCGCGACCGGGCAGTTCAAGCCGGAGACATCGTCCGGGTACGACGTCGGCAGCGACGTGAAGCTCGGGCGCGACAACCTCATCTCGACCGACCTCTACCTGACGAACGTGTTCAACCGTTATGCGGCGATCACGGCGCAGCAGTCGGGGACGTTCAACGGTAAGCAGTACAGCCAGGAGACGCAGGAGGGCAACCAGGCCGTCGTGCGCGAGGAGGGGCTGGAGTTCCAGTTCATGCACGAGCCGCGCGTGGGTTTGGGATTCCACTCGGCCGTCGACCTGCTGCGCGACTACGCCTACGACCAGGCGTCGACCGGGGTCAAGATCAACAGCATCTTCAGCGCAACGCCCGGGAACTACGTCCAGCTGCCGCAATATCCGTACAGCAAGATCCAGAACGATCTGTTCTACACGTTCCGTTCGGGGCTGCAAGCGCGGTTCAGCAGCACCTCGTACGGTGCGAACAACGCGTTCGGTCAATCCGGCTTCACGGAGTTCGACAGCGAGATTCGCACGCCGCTCGCGCACGGGCTCGTGTTGAACATCGGAGCGACGAACGTCTTCGATCACGACAACTACAAAGCCGGCGGCATCTACGACGGCGGCTACACGTTCCAGTCGCTGGCCGGGACCCCGAGCTACACGACGCTGTTCTACGTGCAGCCGCGGACGCTCTACATCCAGCTGCAGCGCAGCGTCGGCCCCGGCGGCCCGGTGAACCTCCCGACCACGAGCCTCTAGCTCATTTCTCGTCAGGAGGAGGGTCTCGCCCGCGGGCGGGACTCTCCCTTCGATGCACGAGGAGCCGCACGAGACGGTCCTGGAGATCGAGGCGCCGCGCGTCGCCTTCGGCCGCGGGGCGATCGGCGAGGTCGGGGCGCGCGCGGCGGCGCTCGGGCTGCGGCGGGTCGCGCTCTTCACCGACCGGCATCTCCGGGACTCGGCGTTCGTCGAGCGGGCGCGCCGCTCGCTGCGCGAGGCCGGTGTCGACGCGGCGGAGTTCGCGGACGTGCGGATCGAGCCGACGGACGCTTCGCTGCGCGAGGCCGCCGCGTTCGCCGCCGCGGCGCGCGTCGACGGGTACGTCTCGGTAGGCGGCGGATCCGTGATCGATACGGCGAAGGCGGCGAACCTGTACGCGACGTACCCGGCGCCGTTCGAGCGCTACGTCAACGCGCCGCTCGGCGAAGGCGCACCGGTCCCGGGGCCCCTCGCGCCGCACATCGCATGCCCCACCACCTCGGGGACGGGGAGCGAGTGCACGGGGATCGCGATCTTCGACTTCGTCGCGCAGGGCGTGAAGACCGGGATCGCCTCGCGCCTCCTGCGCCCGACCCTCGGGATCGTCGACCCCGACGCGACGCGCACGCTCCCCGCGACGGTCGTCGCCTCGACCGGGTTCGACGTCCTCGCGCACGCCTTCGAGTCGTTCACGGCGAAGCCGTACACGCAGCGCCTGCGTCCGGCGACGCCGCTCGCGCGCCCGCTCTCGCAGGGCGCGAACCCGTACAGCGATCTGGCCTGCGTCGAGGCGCTGCGGCTGCTGGGGAGCTATCTGCAGCGCGCCGTCGACGACGCCGACGACGACGAGGCGCGCGAGCACGTGATGTACGCCGCGACGCTCGCCGGGATCGGGTTCGGCAACGCGGGCGTGCACGTTCCGCACGGGATGGCGTATGCCGTCGCCGGACGCGTGCGCGAGTTCGTCCCGCGCGACTACGGCGCCGATCACGCGATGGTGCCGCACGGGATGTCGGTGATCGTCAGCGCGCCCGCGGTCGCGCGCTTCACCGCGCCGTCGTCGCCGCACAAGCATCGCTACGTCGCGCAGCTCCTGGGCGCGGAGCGCACGCGGCACGAGGACGAGGTCGGCGATACGCTCGCCGCCGCGCTGGCGCGGTTGATGCGGGCGACGGGGATGCCGAGCGGGCTGCGCGCGCTTGGATACGGCGAGGCCGACGTCCCCGAGCTCGTCGAGGGTGCGTTCGCGCAGCAGCGGCTCCTCGCGAACGCGCCGCGTCCGGTCGCGCGCGAGGATCTCACGGGGCTCTTCACCGCGGCCGCCGCGTACTGGTAGCCGCCGTGCCGCTCGACGACGCGCTTGCCGCCGAGGCGGAGGGGCGGTTTCTCGACGCGCTGCGGCTCGTGCGCGCGCGGCTCGAAGCGGTCCCCGACGATCCCGTCGCGCTGAACCTGCTCGGACGGCTCTGCGCGGGCGGCGGCGATCTCGCCGCGGCGATCGGTCTGTACCGCGCCGCGCTGCGCGGCGCGCCCGACGACGCGCGCGCACGGGCGGACCTCGCGCGGGCGCTCACCGCGCTGCCGGATCCACCGAGCGCGCACGCGGCGTACGCCGCGGCCCTCCGGCGCGCGCCGCAGATCGCGCTGCACCATCGGCATCCCGGCTCGCTGCGGCCGTTCGCGGGGATGGAGGAGGTACGCGCGTCGCTCGAGCTCGCGCTGCACGGCGATCCCTCGCTCGCCGCGGCGCACGCATCGCTGGGGAACGTGCTGACGCGCGAGGAGCGCTTCGCCGACGCGCTCGCGGCCTATCGCCGGGCGATCGCGCTCGACGTCGACGAGGGCGCGTACCATCTCGCCGCGGGAGAGCTGGCGTACGTGCTCGGCGATCGCGACGCGTGGGCACGTCATCGCGCCGACGCGCTGGCGCGCGGCCGCGTCTATCCGGAGCCGCACGACGGGAGCAAGCGCGACGTCCTCGTGCTCTACGCCGACGGTCCGTGGCCGGTCAACGTCGCGCTCGATCTGCTCGTCGACCACGAGCGCGACGCGCTGCACCGCGTGTTCCTCGACCCCAGCGCTCCGCCCGCGCTCGACGGACTCCGGTACGACGTCGTCTTCAACGCGGTGAGCGAGTACGAGCAGCTCGCACCCGCGATCGCCGCTGCGCGGCGGTTCGCGGACGCACAGCAGCGCCCCGTGATCAACCCGCCGGAGAAGCTCGGCGCGACGGCGCGCCCGGTGCTCGCCGCCGCCTTGCGCGACGTCCCAGGCTGCGTCGTGCCGCTGACGCGTCGTCTGACGCGCGAGGAGGCGGAGACGCAGCGCGAGGTTCCTTTCCCGCTCGCCGTGCGGCCGGTCGACGCGCACGGGGGGCGCGGCTTGGAGCGCGTCGACGACGCGGACGCGCTGCGGTGCTACCTCGACACCTCGCCGGCGGAGCGGTTCGACCTGACGGCGTTCGTCGACACCCGCGATCCCGACGGGTGGTATCGCAAGTATCGCGTCGTCTTCGTCGACGGCGTCGCCTACCCGTATCACCTAGCGATCTCGTCGTCGTGGATCGTCCACTACTGGTCGAGCGCGATGACGGAGCACGCCTGGATGCGGGAGGAAGAAGAGCAGTTCCTGTGCGAGCCGCGGGCGGTCTTTCCGCACTGGGAGACGACCTTCGCCGCGCTCGGCCGTGCGATCGGCCTCGATTATTTCGGGATCGATTGCGCGCGCACGCCGGGAGGCCAGGTGCTCGTCTACGAAGCGGACGCGGCGATGCTCGTCCACGCCCACGACCGGCGCGACCTGTTCCCCTACCGGGAGCCGGCTGTGCGGCGGATCGCCGACGCCCTCGAAGACCTCCTCGCGCGCCGCGGCGCGGCGCGCTGATGCGCGCGGTCGTGCAACGCGTCACCCGCGCGGCGGTGCGCGTCGGGGACGAAACGGTCGGCGCGATCGAGCGCGGCTTCCTCGTCCTGGTCGGCGTGGCGGTCGACGACGACGAGCGCGACGCCGACGCGCTCGCGCAGAAGGTCGCGGGCCTGCGCGTCTTCGCCGACGCCGACGACGCGATGAACCTCGCGCTGGCCGACGTCGGCGGCGCGGTGCTCGTCGTCTCGCAGTTCACCTTGCACGGCGACGTGCGCAAGGGCCGCCGGCCCTCGTTCATCACCGCGGCGCGGGGCGCGGATGCGGAGCGGCTCTACGAGCGCGTCGCGGCGCGCCTGTGTGAGAGCGGGATCCCGGTCGCCACGGGCCGGTTCGGGGCCGAGATGGCGGTCGAGCTGGTCAACGACGGACCCGTGACGATCCTCGTCGACACGAAGCGCACGTTCTGATGGCGGTCTGGCTGCCCTTCACCCAGATGGGCGCGTTCGACCCGGCGCAGCGGACGTTCGTGCGCGGGAGCGGGACGACGCTCGTCGATGCGCGCGGAAACGCGGTGTTCGACGCGATCTCGTCGGTTTGGACGACGATCCACGGGCATTGCCACCCGCACATCACCGCCGCGATCGCGCGGCAGGCCGGCATGCTCGATCACGCGACCGCTCTCGGCGCGACGAATCCCGTCGCCGAACAGCTCGCCGAACGGCTCGCCGCGCTCACCGGGCTGCCGTGGTCGTTCTTCGCGAGCGACGGCGCGAGCGCGATCGAGGCGGCGCTCAAGATCGCCCTACAATACTGGCGCAACGTCGGCGCGCCCCAGCGGACGCGTTTCGTGCACCTCACCTCGTCGTATCACGGCGACACGATCGGCGCGATGAGCGTCTCCGACATCGAGGTGTTCCGGCGGAACTTCGCCGCGCTCTGCTTCGAGACGCTGCCGTACGACGCACTCGGCACGGTGCTCGCGCGCGAGGATGTCGCGGCGGTGATCGTCGAGCCGATCGTGCAGGCCGCCGCGGGGATGCGGATCGTTCCGCCGGCGACCTACGCACCGCTGCAGAGCACACACGAGCCGCTGCTCATCGTCGACGAGATCGCGACCGGGTTCGGGCGTACCGGGACGCTCTTCGCGTTCCGGCAACTGGGGCTGCGGCCCGACCTGCTCTGCGTGGGGAAGGGGATCACCGGCGGCGGGCTCGCGCTCTCTGCGACGCTCGCGAGCGAGCGCGTCTTCGCGGCGTTCCTCGCCGACTCGCCGCTCGCGCTGCGGCATCTCTTTCATGGCCACTCGTACGCCGCGAATCCGATCGCGTGCGCCGCGGCGCTCGCCTCGCTCGAGGTGTTCGAGCGCGAGGCGACGCTCGATCACGCCGCGGCGGCCGCCGCGCACCTCGCCGCGCGGCTCGCGCCGCTGCGCGCGCACCCGCGCGTGCGCGACATCCGCCAAGCCGGGCTGATGTGCGGGATCGAACTGGAGAGCGCGGCGCTCGCGGAAGGTGCGGGCGTCACGCCGGCGTGGGGCGTCGCCGACGCGATGTACGCGCGCGGACACTTCACGCGTCCGATCGGCGACGTGCTCCAGCTCGTCCCGCCGCTGACGGCGACGCTCGGTGAGCTTGACCGGTTCGTCGACACGCTGCTGGAGACGCTCGCGTGACGTTGGCGGATCGCGCGCGGCTCGTCCTCGCGCGGCTCGAGGAAGAGGGCCTGCGGCGCGCGATCCCGCGGAACGACGGTCTGGCGGACTTCGCTTCCAACGACTATCTCGGGCTCGCCGCCGCGCCGGAGATCGTCGGCGCGCTGCGGAACGCGCCGCGCGTCGGTGCGAGCGGGGCGCGCCTGCTCAGCGGCGCGCATCCCGAGCACACGGCGCTCGAGGAGGAGCTGGCGGCGTTCGTCGGGCGCGAGCGCTGCCTCTTGTTCTCATCGGGGTACCTCGCGGCGCTCGGCGCGATCCACGGCCTCGCGCAGGTCGTCGAGACGGCGTACTCCGACGCGCTGAATCATGCGTGCGTCATCGACGGACTGCGCTTGACGCGCTTGGAACGGCACGTCGTCCCGCACGGCGAGCTCTCTGCGGTACGGACGGGAGCCGGTGCGGCGCTGTTCGCGACCGAATCGCTCTTCGGGATGACGGGCGAGCGTGAGGATCTCGGCGCGATCCTCGCGCGGCTGCGTGAGGACGACGTGCTGCTTGTCGACGAGGCGCACGCGCTCGGCGTGTTCGGGCCGAACGGCGGTGGGTTCGCGCGCCCGCACGAGGATCCGCGAATCGTCGTGCTCGGGACGCTCTCGAAGGCGTTCGGCTGCGTCGGCGGCTTCGTCGCCGGGCCGGCGGCGTTCATCGAGCTGCTGATCAGCACTGCGCGTAGCTTCATCTTCGACACGAGCTTGCCCCCGCCGGTCGTGCGTGCCGCACGGGCGGCGCTGCGTCGCATCGCCGCGGGCGACGACTTGCGCTCGGCGCTCGCCGCGCGGATGGCGCATGCCGAGCGCGTCTTGCACCCGCTCGGTCTGGTCGCGGAGGTGCGCGCGCCGATCGTTCCGATCCTCGTCGGCGACGCGCGCCGGACCGTCGCGATCGCCCAGCGTCTGCGCGCGTACGGGCTCTACGTCCCCGCGATCCGTCCGCCGACCGTCCCGCCCGGGACCTCGCGGCTACGCGTGACGCTGCGCGCCGACCACAGCGAGATCGAGATCGACCGGCTCGCCGCCGCGCTCGCCGAAGCGTTCGACGGTGTCCCCGCGTGACGCCGCGATTCTACGTCACCGGTACCGATACCGACGTCGGCAAGACCGTCGTCACCGCCGCGGCGGCACGCGTACTGCGCGAGCGGCACGGCTTCGCAACGATCGTGAAGATCGCGCAGACCGGTCTGACGCACGAAGAGCGCGGCGACGCGGAGCTGGCGGCGACGCTCGCCGGCTGCGACTGGCGTGAAGTGGTGCGGTTCCCGAAACCGGCCGACGCATGGACCGCGGCGCGCGATGCGGGCCGTCCACCGCTTCGCGTAGCCGAGGCGGCACAGGCGATCGCCGCGATCGCCGGGCCGCTCGTCGTCGAAGGCTCCGGCGGCGCGGCCGTCCCGCTGAACGAAACGGAGTCGATCACCGACGTCGCGTCCCGCTGCGGGCTGGAGGCACTGCTCGTCGTCGGTTTGCGGCTGGGCTGTCTGAACCACGCCTTGCTGACGCTCGAATACCTCGCGCGCCGCGACGTGCGCGTGCGCGGGATCGTCCTGTGCGAACGCTGGCCGGTGGAGCCGACCTATCCGGGCGACGTGCGGCGCGTTCTCGAGCCGACGGGTATCCCGCTCGCGCGCGTGCCGTACTCGAAAGATCCCGGCACCGCATTCGACGCCGCCGTCACCGCCCTCACCAGCCTGTCATCGCGAAACGATGCTTCGACAAGCTCAGCATGACAAGGTCCGGCCGTCGGTAGCGATATGGGGACGGCGGCGTTCAGAAGACGTCGAATTCCTGGTCGTAGGCCGCGTAGCGGAGGAGCCCGCCGCGCAGATGGCGGACGCGGCGGAAACCGGCATCGCGCAGGCGGCGCGCGGCCCAGAGCGACTTCGCACCGACGCGGCAGGCGACGACGTACGTCGTCGCGCTGTCGAGCTCGTGTAGGCGCGCCTCCAGCTCGCCGCTGGGGATCGTGATCGCGTTCGGGATCGTACCCAAGACGCGCTCGTGCGGATCGCGCACGTCGAGGACGCGCACGTCGGGGCGGGCTTCGAGGAGCGCGTCGAGCGTCGCCGGATCGACGTCGTCCTCGTCGTGCTCTTCCTCGTCGTCGGTGTCGGCCTGCAGGTCCAGGATGGTGGGATGATCGCCGCAGATCGCGCAGCGCGGATCGCGCTCGACCCGCACGTGACGCACGCGCGTGTCGAGCGCGTCGACGAGCGCAAGCGTCCCGATCAGCGGCGTCCCGATCCCGAGGATCAGCTTGAGCGCCTCGTTCGCCTGCAGCGTCCCGACGATCCCGGGAAGGACGCCCAAGACGCCGCCCTCGGCGCAGCTCGGGACGCTCCCGGCCGGTGGGCGCTGCGGGAACAGGCAGCGGTAGCACGGGCCCTGCGGGCTGTGGAAGATCGAGACCTGGCCGTCGAAACGGAACATCGAGCCGAAGACGTCGGGCTTCCCTTCCAGGACGCACGCGTCGTTGATGAGGTAACGGCTGGAGAAGTTGTCGGTGCCGTCGACGACGACGTCGTAGAGCCGCACCAGCTCGCGCGCGTTCGTGTGGTCGAGCCGGACGCGGATCGGGTCGACGGCGACGTAGGGGTTCATCGCGAGCGCACGCTCCGCCGCGACCTCCGCCTTCGGGCGGCCGACGTCGGCGTCGGCGAAGAGGATCTGGCGCTGCAGGTTCGTCTCGTCGACGACATCGTCGTCGACGATCCCGATGCGACCGACACCGGCCGCGGCCAGGTAGGCGATGATCGGGGAGCCGAGCCCGCCCGCGCCGACGCACAGCACCCGTGCCGCCCGCAGCCGTTCCTGACCGGCCAGACCGACCTCGGGGATGATCAGATGGCGGCTGTAACGCCGCAGCTCGCGACGTCCGGCGAGCGTCGTTTCCCCCACGCCGGCGGGGTTCGGTGGGACGCGCCGCTCTCCCCGTGCGGCCGGATTCGTCGCCTCGCATAGGGAAGCGAGCAACATGGCTCGACGGCGCGTCCTCAACTCGATGAAGCGGCTCGAGATCGTCCTCGAGTGCGCCCAGCTCACCGCGGTCAGGCGGTTGCTCGACGACCACGCCACCGGTTACACGATCGTCCACGACGTCACCGGCTACGGACACCACGGCCTGCGCGAGCGCGAGATGATCCTCGTGCTCACGGTCGTGACGCGCGAACACTTCGATCCGATCGTCGATGCGCTGCTCCCGATGCTCGGGGATCGTTCCGGCGTCGTGATGATCTCCGACGTCGAGGTGCTGCGCGGCGAACACTTCGTCCCCGAACTGCGCGGCCGAAAGCTGGTCCACGGCATCTGAGCGCAGCGCCCTTCGACGCGCGCAGGGTGACAACGGGGGAGGACGGCCGCTGGTGCGCAAACCTCGCCATCCATGCTGAGATTGCGTTCGCTGTTGTTCGCGGCCGTGTTCGCCGTGCTGCCGGCGGCCGTGTCGGCTGCACCGTCGGTCGTGCTCGCGACGACGACGAGCACGCAGGACACCGGGCTGCTCGACGTGCTCGTTCCCGCCTTCGAGAAGAGCAGCGGATATCAGGTCAAGACGATCGCGGTCGGCACGGGCGCCGCGCTCGCGATGGGCGAGCGCGGTGATGCCGACGTGCTGCTCGTCCACGCACCGAGCGCGGAGCGCACGTACATGGAGCACGGCCGCGGGCTCTCGCGCGCGCTGGTCATGCACAACGCGTTCATCGTCGTCGGGCCGGCCGCCGATCCCGCGCACGTGAAGGGCGCGCCGAGCGCGCAGGAGGGCTTCGCGCGGATCGCAAGCGCGCAGGCATCGTTCGTCTCGCGCGGCGACGACTCGGGGACGAACATCAAGGAACTGGCGCTCTGGAAGGCTGCGAACGTCACGCCCGCCGGCGCGTGGTATCTCAAGACCGGGAGCGGGATGGGCGACACGCTGCACGTCGCCTCGCAGAAGGGCGCCTATACGTTGACCGACGACGGGACGTATCTCTCGCAGCGCGCGACGCTGAGCCTCGTGCCGGTCGTCGAGGATGCGAAGGACCTGCGTAACATCTATCACGTGATCGTCGTCAAGCCGATCGCCGGACACGTCGGCAACGAATCCGGCGGCGAGGCGTTCGCGGCGTTCGTCGTCTCGCCCGCGGGGCAGCAGATCATCGCGACGTACGGTCGCGAGCGCTTCGGCCGCCCGCTCTTCACCGCGGACGCCGGCAAAGGCGCGTAAGTGCTCGGGATCGCGGCGCTGTCCGTCGCGGTCTCGACGATCGCCACGATGCTCGCCGCCGTGATCGCCCTCCCGGGCGCGCTCTGGATCGTCCACGGCCGCTCGCGCGCGCGCGCGCTCCTGCTCGGCGCGTACAACGCCGGGCTCGGGCTGCCGCCGGTCGCGGTGGGGCTGGCGATCGCGTTCTCGTTCTGGCGCAGCGGTCCGCTGGGATCGTTCGATCTGCTCTACACGCCGGCCGCGATGGTGCTCGCGCAGACGATCATCGTCATCCCGCTGATCGGCACGCTCGCGGTGATCGCGCTCCGCGGCGCCGATCCGTCGCTCGCGATGCAGCTCGCCGGGGTCGGCGTCCCGCCGAGCGCGCGCTTCGCGCTGCTCGCACGCGAGGCCGCGCCGGGGCTCGCCGCCGCGGCGCTGGCCGGGTTCGGCCGCGCGATCGCCGAGGTCGGCGCGGCGCAGATGACCGGCGGGAACATCGAAGGGCAGACGCGCGTGCTGACGACCGCGACGATGCTCGCGGTCGGGCGCGGCGACTTCTCCGGCGCGTTCGCCGACGTCGCGGTGCTGCTCGGCCTGATGCTCGTCGCGGCCGCCGTCGCGCTGGTCCTGCAACGCCGATGGAGGTGAGCGTACGGGCGCTGCTCGTGCGGCGCGACGGCTTCACCCTGCAGGTCGAGGGCTGCGCGGCCGACGCCGCGGGGACCGCGGTGCTCGGGCCGAACGGCGCGGGGAAGACGACGCTGCTGCTCGCGCTGCAAGGACTGCTCCGGGCGGAGGGAACGTGCGCGCGGCCGGATCGCTGCGCCGCCGTGTTCGCGCGGCCGGCGGTGCTGCGCGGCTCGGCGCGCTGGAATCTCACAGCGGTCGCGCGCAGCGTGCTGGGTGTCGAGCGCGCCGAAGCGGAGAAGCGTGCCGCCGACGCGCTGGACGCGGTCGACCTGCGCCACGCCGCGGAGCGTGAGGCACGCACGCTCTCGACCGGGCAGCGCCAGCGGCTCGCGCTCGCTCGCGCGCTCGTCGTCGAGCCGCACGCGCTCTTCCTGGACGAGCCGTTCGCCAACGTCGACGCCGACGGCCGGCCGGCGCTGCGCGCGTTGGTGCGCGACTACGCCGCGCGGACCGGATGCGCGCTCCTCGTCGCGACCTCGTCGTACGCCGACGCGCTCGCGCTGTGCGCGCGGTCGTTCGTGCTGCGCGGCGGGCGCGTCGTGCACGACGGGCCGACCGCGGCGCTCGCGCAGGTCGACGATCCCTACGTGCGCGCCCTCCTCGCCGAAGGTCCCGCACCGTAAAAAGCAGGTACCGTAAAGAGCAGGTGGTGGAGAGAACGGGCGGATCGGCCGCAGGCCGAACGCGATGGGTTCAGCGCAGCTGAACCCACTAGCGGGATGATTCTCGGCGGGTCCCGTAGCTACGGCGACGAGATGCAAGACCGTGCAAGCGACCCGCGCGCGTATGTTTTGGGCGGGAACGCCAGCACGCTCGCCTTCACCTCGAGCCTCGTCCCCGAGAGCAATCAGGTGACGGCTTGGTTGGTTCCGGTGGCGTGGACCCCGATCGGCGTCGTGCTCGGTGAGGCGTGGCAGCGCGTCGGCATCGCCGCCGACAACCTGGCGAGCTGGACCGACCAGACCTTCGACCCCTCCGACGAGCGATCGTTCGTGACCTCGCTGCGCGACCTCGAGCTGCTGCTGCGGGTCGGCTGGAGCGCGGCGGTCCCCGAGGTGCTCGGCGAGGACGTGCTGATCAACCCCGACGACGTCCCCGAGGATATGCTCGACGCGTTCTCGCACGCGCCCGAGTCGCTCACGCAGTGCGCGATCTGCCGCCGCACGTGCGTGCGCGATCACTTCGTGTGGAACGAGCGGCGCCTGTGCGCCTGGGACTACCACGCGACCGTCTTCGGGAAGCGCGGTCCGTGGCGCGACGGCACCTACGAGGAGCATCACTACGAGACGCTGCCGCGCGCCGAGTACATCGCCGCTCCGCTGCTCGACGACGTCGGCGTCGACGCGATCCTGGCGCTCGACGGCGTCGACGACGCGCTCGCGCGCCGCGTGCTGCACGACGTGATGGCCGCTGAGCCGGAGCATGCGCACATCGCGGTGCGAACCCGCGGCGGCTACACGCTGCTGCGCGAGCGAGGCACGGCGGGAGAGAACCCCTGACCGACCGCGCGATCGCGCGGCTGGGCGCATTGTTCGTCGCGCTCTTCGCGCTGCTCGCCGTCCGCCAGCTCTGGGTGCAGGTCGTGCAGGGTCCCTCGATCGCGGCGGACCCGCACAACCCGCGCCATGCGGCGCTCGCGGTCGGGCGCGGATCGATCCTCGCCTCCGACGGCACGCCGCTCGCGGTCTCGCACGGCGCGACGCGCGTCTACCCCGAGGGCTCGCTCCTCGCGCAGACGGTCGGCTACGCCGACCCGCGCTTCGGTACGGCTGGGCTCGAGGATGCGTTCGACGGGGTGCTGAGCGCGCACGCGGCGCGGAACGACCCGCTCACGCAGCTGCGCGAGATCGTCGGCGGTTCGCGCGGCGACCCGCGCGGAGCCGACGTCGTCACGACGATCGATCTCGCCGTGCAGCGGACGCTCGTCGCCGATCTCTCGCGCTACTCGCGTGCCGCCGGCGTCGTGCTCGATCCGCGCACCGGCGCGGTCCTCGCGCTCGCGTCGATCCCGGCGTACGATCCGAACCGGCTCGACGCGCACTGGTCGGCGCTGCTGAGCGATCCCGCCTCGCCGCTGCTCGACCGCGCGACGAGCGGCCTGTATCCGCCGGGCTCGACCTTCAAGATCGTCACGGCCTCCGACGCGCTCGACGCCGGGGTCGTCACGCCGCAGTCTCGCTTCACCGACGCGGGCGGTCTGCGCGTCGGCAACTTCACGATCCACAACGACGAGGACGAAGTCACCGGAACCACCGATCTCGGCGGTGCGTTCGCGCTTTCGTCGAACGTCGACTTCGCGCAGATCGCGCTGCGGATCGGCGTCGACCGCTGGTACGACTACGCTTCGCGCTGGGGCCTCGGGAAGTCGGCCGAGTTCGACCTGCCGGTCGAGCACGACCGGATCCCGGCGCGCGCCGACGCCTCGGACGGGGTGCTCGCGCAGCTCGGATTCGGTCAGGCCTCACTGCTCGTGACCCCGCTGCGCATGGCGCTCGTCGGCGCGACGATCGCGCACGACGGGACCACGCCGCGACCCTATCTCGTGCGCCGCATCGCCGGAAGCGAAACCGCGCTTGCGACACGCCCGGAGACGCTCGCGCAGCCGATCAGCGCCGAGACGGCGCACGCCGTACGCGACCTGATGGTCCGCGCCGTCGCGCACGGGACCGGGACGGCCGCTCAGCTTCCCGGTGTGACGGTGGCCGGGAAGACCGGAACCGCGACGAACCCGCACGGCCGCTCGCACGCATGGTTCGTCGCCTTCGCACCCGCGCAGGCGCCGCGCGTCGCCGTCGCGATCGTCGTCGAGAACGTCGGCTACGGCGGAACCTACGCCGCGCCGATCGCCCGCGACGTGCTGAGGGTCGCGCTCGCCCGCCGGAGAACATAGCTCCCACGTGCAAAAGTCGCAGGTCCTCAACAATCGGTACCGGGTCGATGGCCTCTTGGGCAACGGCGGGATGGCGCTCGTCTACGTGGGGACCGACACGCTCCTGCGGCGGCGCGTCGCGATCAAGGTGCTGCGCGACCAGTACGCCTCCGACGACGACTTCGTCAAACGATTCTTCTTCGAGGCGCAGTCGGCCGCGAAGCTCTCGCATCCCAACGTCGTCAACGTCTACGATTTCGGCCAGGAAGATCACGCCTACTACATCGTGATGGAGCTCGTCGAGGGCTCGACGCTCGGCGAGCTGCTCGCCGACGATCGCGTGCTCCCCGAGCCCGTCGCCGTCGACTATGCGATCCAGATCGCGAGCGGCCTGGCGTACGCGCATCGCCAAGGACTGCTCCATCGGGACGTCAAGCCGGCGAACATCCTGGTCACGCAAGACGACGTCGTCAAGCTCAGCGATTTCGGGATCGCGCGCGCCGTCTCGGAACACACGCTCGGCGTGACGCAGCCCGGGATGGTGATGGGGAGCGTCGCCTACATCTCGCCGGAGCAGGCGCAGGGGAAGGAGCTCGACGAGCGCAGCGACCTCTACTCGGTCGGCGTCGTCCTCTACCAGATGCTGACGGGGGCGCTGCCGTTCGGCGGCGAGACGCCGGTCGCGGTCGCGCTCAAGCACGTCTCCGAGGCGCCACCGCCGATCGATCCCGCGACGAGCGGGGTGAGCCCGGCGGTCGCGCAGATCGTCGCGCGCCTCTTGCGCAAGGATCCCACCGAACGGTTCGCCTCGGCGACCGAGCTGGCCAGCGCGCTGCGCGAGGCGCGCGAGCGGCCGAACGTGACGCAGCCCGACGACTTCTCCGGGGCTCCGACGATGCGCTTCGGCGCCGTCCCGGGCCCGAAGCCCCCGCCGCGCCGCTCGGTCGCGCCCGATCGGCCCGACGAGCCGAGCCTCAACGGCACCGCCGAGGATCTCGTCGAGGTCGCGCCGCGGCGCGGGTTCGACGTGCGCTGGGCGCTGATGCCGCTGCTGCTCGTTCTCGCCGTCGCGGTCGGCTTCTACGCGCTGCGCGCGATCGGCCCCTCGAAGGACATCCCGGTCCCCGATCTCGTCGACAAGAACGCGGTGCAGGCGCAGCAGGCCCTCTTCCAGCTCGGTCTGCGTTCGAACGTCAACGAGGAGGCGAGCGAGACGGTTCCGCAGGACCGCGTGCTGCGCCAGGACCCCGTCTCGGGGACGAAGCTCGGCAAGGGCGATCTCGTCGCGCTGGTCGTCTCGAGCGGCTTGCCGCGCGTCGACGTTCCGGACGTCGGCGGGTACGCCGCTGCCGACGCGCAGCGGCGCCTGAGCGACGCGAAGCTCAAGAGCAAGATCGTCTCCGTCTACAGCGCCAACGTTCCGGCCGGTCAGGTGATCGACCTGAATCCGGGCGTCGGCACCTCGGTTCGCGAGGGGACGACGATCGCGCTGACCGTCTCGAAGGGCGTCAAGCCGGTGACGGTGCCGAATCTGGTCGGGGTCTCGCTCGACGAAGCGCGCTCGCGTCTGCGCGGGCGTGGACTGACGCTGACGGTCGGACAGCAGACCCAGAGCGACACGATCCCCGCCAACACGGTCGCCTCGCAGGATCCTCAAGCGGGAGCTTCGCTGGCGCCGAACAGCACGGTGACCGTCGTCGTGAGCACCGGCTCGGCGTCCGTCCCGGTCCCCGACGTCAGCGGAAAGTCGGCGGACGACGCCCGCGCCGCGCTGACCGGCGCCGGGTTCACCCCGAAGATGAACTGGGCGATCGACGCCGCGAACGCGGCGCAGACCGTGATCCAGCAGGTTCCGGCCGCGGGGCAGAAGGTGCCCAAGGGCTCGACCGTCACGCTGACGATCCCGGTCCCGGGCTCGATCCCCGACGTCTCGGGCCAGACGCTCGACGCGGCGAAGAAGGCGCTCTCGGCGGCCGGCTACGAGGTCGGCAACATCGTCTACACGCAGCAGGCCGGCGTCCCCGACGGGACCGTCGTGCAGACCGAGCCGGCGGCGAACACGAACACCAGCCCGGGCGAGTCGGTCAACATCCAGGTGGAGGGGACGCCGCCGCCGTGAGCTCGCGGCGGATTCTGGGCGTCGATCCCGGGCTGCGCACGACCGGCTACGGCGTGATCGAAGTGCGTCCGGGATCGCTGCGACTGATCGAGGGCGGCGTGCTGCAGCCGAACCCGTCGCTCGCGCTCGAGCAGCGGCTCGTACAGCTCCATGACGCGATGGTCGAGGTCGTGCGCGCCACGCGTCCGGACTGCATGGTGATCGAGGAGCTTTGGACGTCCTACGAGCACCCGCAGACCGCGGTGCTGATGGGACACGCGCGCGGCGTCATCGCGCTCGCGGCGGGCGCGAACGGGATCGCCGTGCAGCATCTGCAGCACGCGCTCGTCAAACGCGCGCTGGCGGGGAGCGGCGCGGCGCGCAAGGATCAGGTCAACGCGATGGTCGTGCAGCTGCTCGGCCTCTCCGCGCCGCCGCAGCCGAACGACGTCAGCGACGCGCTCGCGCTGGCGATCGCCTTTTCGCACGTGGAAGCACAACGCGACCGCTTCGCCGAACGGGGCGTGGTGATGTCGCAGCGCCGTACCCGTCCCTCGAAGTTGGCCAGGCCCTGATGTTCACGCGCATCTCCGGTGAGGTGATCGAGCTGGCCGGCGACGTCGTGCGCATCGACGTCGCGGGGCTCGTCTACGACGTGGTCGTCCCGCCGAGCGTCGCCGACAAGCTGTCGGCGAGCGGCGCGGTGACGCTCGAGATCCATCCGCACTTCGCGCTCGACGGCAACGCCGGGCGGTTCAGCTTCTTCGGCTTCACGAACGCGATCGAGCGCGAGTTCTTCGAGGCGCTGCTCTCGGTCGCGTCGATCGGGCCGAAGTCGGCGGCGCGCGCGTTCTCGGCGCCGATGGCGCGGATCGCGCGCGCGATCGACGAGGGCGATCTCGCGTTCCTCAAGACGCTGCCCGGGATCGGCCAGCAGAAGGCGCGCGACATCGTCGCCAAGCTGCAGGGGAAGGTCGCGCGCTTCCTGTTGATTCAGGACGCGCCGCGCAAGAGCGCGCCGGAGACGCCGCCGATCCCGGAGTTCGCGACCGAGGCGCTCGCCGTGCTCCTGCAGCTCGCGTACAAGCGCGTCGAGGCCGAGGCGATGATCGCGCAGACGCTCGAGCGCGCGCCGCACGTCCGCGACGCCGAAACGCTGCTCGCCGAGATCTACCGCCAGCGCAACGAGAAGGTCCCCGCATAACGTGGAAAACGGCAGCATGCTGTTGCGCGCGCCCTCGGGGAATCGTGCCCTGATCACCATCGCGAGCGCGCGCGCTTCATGGGGGCCCCACGCGCAGCGTGGGGGGCGCGCAGCCTGGGGCGGAGCGCCGTATAAATGAGCGACTCGGTGCGCAAGAAGATCGTCGGCCCGGAGTCCGTCGGCGCCGAGGACGATGTTGCGGAGCTGCTGCGCGAGGGCGAGCCGCGCGTCGTCGGCGGCGAGGCGACGCTCGAGGACGAGGTCTACGGAGCGACGCTGCGCCCGCGCACGTTCGAGGACTACGTCGGGCAGTCGCAGCTCGTCGAGAACCTGCGCATCGCGATCGACGCCGCCGCGCGGCGCGGCGAGCCGCTCGAGCACGTCCTGTTCTCCGGGCCGCCGGGGCTGGGCAAGACGACGCTCGCGAACCTGATCGCGCGCGCGACCGGCGGGACGCTGCGACCGACCTCCGGGCCGACGCTCGAGAAGCCGAAGGATCTCGTCGGGATCCTCACCGCGCTCGAACCCGGCGACGTGCTCTTCATCGACGAGATCCATCGGCTCGGCACCGTCGTCGAAGAGTACCTCTATCCGGCGATGGAAGATTTCCAGATCGACTTCGTCGTCGACCGGGGGGCCTATGCGAAGACGCTCAAGCTCCCGCTCAAGCGCTTCACGCTCGTCGGCGCGACGACGCGCGCGGGGATGCTCTCGGCGCCGCTGCGCGACCGCTTCGGGATCGTGCACCACCTCGAGTACTACGAGGCGGCCGATCTGCAGCGCATCGTCGAGCGCAGCGCGCGCGTGCTCAACATCGCGATCGAACCGGACGGCGCGAGTACGATCGCGGCGCGAAGCCGCGGCACGCCGCGCATCGCGAACCGCCTGCTGCGGCGCGTCCGCGACTTCGCCGAGGTGCGCGCCGGCGGCGTGATCACCGCCGAGGTCGCCGACGAGGCGCTGCGCCGCGAAGGGGTCGACGGCCTCGGGCTCGACCGGCTCGACCGCGCGTACCTCGAGACGATCGCGCGGCAGTACGAAGGCGGCCCGGTCGGGATCGGCGCGATCGCGGCGACGCTGACCGAGGACGTCGAGACCCTCGAGGACGTCGTCGAGCCGTTCCTGCTCAAGAGCGGCTTCGTCCAGCGCACCGCGAGCGGCCGTAAGACGACCCTCGCCGCGCTGAACCACCTCGGCCTCCCCGCCCCGGACGCCGGCCCGCCGCGGCTGTGGTGATCGGCCGAGCGCTCTTCCTCAAAGGCGTGGCGGCAGCGGCGACCGTCGCGACCGGGGGGCTCGACGTCTGGGACCCCGTCGGGCAGCAGATCCGGGTGCTCGTCGCGACCGATACGCGCGGCGAGATGCCCCAGGTCTGGCCGGACGGGACATTCGTGTTCGGCGGGAAGCGCTGGCGCGGAGCGCCCTCGACGGTCGACGCACCCGGCCGCCGTCTCGCGCTCGTCACGACGATCGACGTCGACGCCTACCTCCTAGGGGTGGTCCCGCTCGAGTCGCCGTCGTCCTGGCCGCCCGCGGCGCTTCAGGCGCAGGCGATCGTCGCACGGACGTTCGCGTTGGCGCGGCGGACGCTCTCGCGGCCGTACGACGTCCTGGCCGACGATGCCGATCAGCACTGGGGCGGGGTCGCCGCCGAGACGCCCGCCGCGAGCGCGGCGGTCCAGGCGACCCGCGGCCTCACGCTCACGTTCGGCGGCGGCCCGGCCGACGTGTTCTACTCCGCGTGCTGCGGCGGGCACACCGAGGATGTCGTCGAGGCCTGGGGCGGTGCGCCGATCCCCTACCTGCGCGGCGTCGACGACCCGCACTGCGCGCCGGCGCCGGACTTCCGCTGGCAGCGCGACGTCCCGTGCGAACGGGTCCTGGCCGCCTTCGGCTCGCGCACCGGCGGGACGCTGACCGGTGCGGCGCTCGCCGATCCCGACCCGATCGGCCGCCCGCGCAACGTGACGCTCAGCGGCGCCGTCGTCGCGAGCGTCCCGGTCCCCGAGTTCCGCCGCGCGATCGGGTACGATATCGTTCGGAGCACCTGGCTGCGCAGCATGCGAATCGAACCGGCGCAGGCCGGCCCGCGGTTGGTGATCGAAGGCTGCGGACGTGGACACGGTGTCGGTCTGTGCCAGTGGGGCTCACGTTTTTTCGCGGCCGCCGGCGCGTCGGCGGCGCAGATCCTCGCCTTCTACTTCCCGGGAACGTCGGTGAGCGGTGGCTGAAGAAGAGGAGAAGCGCGCCGCGGGCGCGGTGCGCCTGCGCAAGTTCATCGAGGTCGTCGTCGAGGACGCGCGCTCGTTCACGCTCTTCCGAGCCGTGGTCGCCGACGTCTCCGAGACGGGGATGCGCGTGATCTCGGAACAGTATCTGCCGAAGGGGACGCGGTACACGTTCACCTTCAAGCGCTCCCCGTTTCTGACCGTGCGCGGCGAGGTGCGCTGGGTGCGTCCGTTCGAACGCGACACGTTTCAGCTCGGCGTCCTCTTCGTCGACGTGGCCGACGCCGACCGGCGCCGCCTCCACACGTTCCTCGAGATCGAACGCGCACGTGTCCCGACCTCGTGAGTGACGGACCGCGCGAGGTCGCGGCCTACGACTACGAGCTTCCCGAAGCGCTGATCGCGCGCGAGCCCGCCGCGCGCCGCGAGCACGCGCGCCTGCTCGTCGTCGGTGCCGGCGACGCGCTCGAGGACCGAACCTTCGCCGGGTTCCCGGAGCTGCTGCGCAAGGGCGACGTTCTGGTCCTCAACGAGACCCGCGTCGTGCGCGCGCGGCTGCTCGGGACGCGCGAGGGCGGCGGGAGCGCCGAGCTGCTGCTGCTGCGCCCGCGTGCGCAAGCCGCGTTCGACCCGACGGCGCGCGAATGGCTCGCGCTCGCGCGGCCGGGCCGCAAGCTGCGCGCCGGCGCGCGCGTGACGTTCGGGACCACGAGCGCGCAGGTCGTCGACGTGCTGGCCGACGGGCCGCGCGTCGTGCGCTTCGACGAGGGCGTCGACGTCGGCGATCTCCTCGAGTCGCACGGCGAGGTCCCGCTCCCGCCGTACGTCGCTCTTCGACAAGCGCAGGATGACGCGAAGAAGGAGGAGCGTGCCGCGCGGTATCAGACGGTGTTCGCGCGCGTCCCCGGGAGCGTCGCCGCACCCACCGCCTCGCTGCACTTCACGCAGGAAATCCTCGCCGAGCTGCGCGCGCGCGGCGTCATTCTCGTCCCCCTCGTCCTCGACGTCGGGATCGGGACGTTCCGCCCGATGAGCGGCGCGACGATCGACGAGCACGTCATGCATGCGGAGCGCTACGCGGTGCCGGCCGAAACGGCCGCCGCGATCGTGCAGGCCAAGCGTGAGGGACGGCGGGTCGTCGCCGCGGGGACGACCGTCTTGCGCGCGCTGGAAGGTGCCGTCGCGTCGCGGGGCGTCCTCGAGGCCGGGGAGGGCGAGACGGATCTGTTCGTGACGCCGGGATTCCGCTTCCGCGTCGTCGACGCGCTGCTGACGAACTTCCACCTGCCGCGCTCGACCCTGCTCGTTCTCGTAAGCGCTTTCGGCGAGTATGCACGGCTCCGCCGCGCGTACGCCGCGGCGATCGCGCGCGGCTACCGCTTTTTCTCCTTCGGCGACGCGATGTTCGTCGAGATCGCGCCGTCGGCGCGCGGCACGGTGGATTCTACGAAGTCTTGACATCTGGTCCGCGAGGGCGGACGGGCGCCGACCGCGTCGGGCGAGAAAGGAAGGGAACGGTGAATTCCCCGGCTCTGGATCTCGCCACGCTGTCGGCCTCACCCCAGCAGCGGCGAGCCGCCCTCATGGTGATCGCAGCGCTGGGTGCGATCACCCTTGTGACCGCGCCCTTCGCGAGCGACGTGCTCGGGACGTTCCCGGGCTTCGTCACGCTGTACGGCGGCGCCGTCATGATGGGCCTCGCGATCACGACGACGATCCTGTTCGGGCAATACGCGGTCGCGCACCGGCCCTCGCTGCTGATGCTCTCCTGCGCGACGCTGTTCGCGACGATCGTCTTCGTCCCGTACATCTTCGCGTTTCCGGGGATCGGGACGGACCGGCTCCTGGGCGCGATGCCCGACACCTCGACCTATCTGTGGACGGTCTGGCACACCGCGCTTCCGTTCGCCTTTCTCGCGTACCCGTTGATCGAGGCCCGCCGCCGCGTGGGCGAGGTCAAGCGGGGCAGCGCGACGGCGATCGTGATCGCGAGCGTCGTCGCGGCGTACGCGGCGATCCACCTCGTGTTCGCGCTCGACGGGGTCCTTCCGTGGCTGAGCTCAGGCGGCCACGACTCCGCGCGCGGTCACTACTCCGCCGGCGTCTACACGGTGATGTGGCTGGACGGGCTCGCCGCGGGGTGCGCGCTGATCCTCTTGCTGCGCCGCGCCGAAGGGACCATCATCGACGCGTGGCTCACCGTCCCGACGGCGGCGTTCCTGTTCGAGTCGCTGATCAACGCGCTCGGCGGGAAGGTCTACAGCGCCGGCTGGTATCTCGCGCGCGTCGACATCCTGGTCGCGACCTCGTTCCTCGTCATCGCGCTCCTCGGCGAGACGAATCGGCTCGCGCACGTTCTCGCGGCGAACGAGCGACGGCTGCGCGGGATCGTCAACGGCGTCGCCGACGCGCTGATCGTCGTCGACGAGCGCGGACTGATCGCGTCCGTCAACCCGGCCGCGGCCTCGCTCTTCGGGTTCGTCACGGTCGATCTGATCGGCACGGCGGTCACGCGAATCCTCCCCGACTTCACGCGCATCGCGCTCGATCACGAAGGGGTCGTCGCCGAGACGACGGCGCGGGACGCCGGCGGCGCGCACTTCCCGATCGAGCTGGCGCGCGGGCGCGACGCCGCGCGCGATCGCGGCGAGACGATTCTGATCCTGCGCGACATCACGCAGCGCAAGCACGCCGAGGAGGCGATCCGCGCCGCGCACGACCGCGCGATCGAAGCAGTCAACGTCAAGGCGCAGTTCCTCGCGACGATGAGTCACGAGATCCGCACGCCGATCAACGCGGTGGTCGGCATGTCGGAGCTGTTGCTGCAGACCGCGCTCTCCGAGGAGGCGCGCGAGTACGCGGTGACCGTCCGCGACTCGGCCGAGTCGCTGCTCGTCGTCGTCAACGACATCCTGGATTTCTCGAAGATCGAAGCCGGCCGGATGGAGCTGGAGGACGTCCCGTTCTCGCCGATCGTCGCGGTCGAGAACGCGACCGACATCCTTGCCGCGGCGGCGCGGAAGAAAGGCCTCTCACTCTCGACGTACGTCGCGCCCGAGGTCCCGCGCCGCGTCCTCGGCGATGCGGACCGGCTGCGTCAGGTGCTGCTGAACTTGATCGGCAACGCGGTGAAGTTTACCGCGCATGGGAGCGTGACGGTGCGTGCGGTCGTCGAGCGCATCGAAGGCGAGCGCAGCGTCGTACGTTTCTCGGTGACCGACACCGGCCCCGGGATCGCGCCGGAGGTCTCGGAGTATCTGTTCGAGCCGTTCCGGCAGGCCGATCAGTCGACGAGCCGACGTTTCGGCGGCACGGGCCTGGGGCTCTCGATCTCACGCCGGATCGTCGAGCTTATGGGCGGCCGGATCGGGTTCGACAGCAGCCCGGGCCGCGGCGCGACGTTCTGGTTCACGATTCCCTTCAACCGCGCGGAAGAAGAGGCGGAGCTCGACGACGCCGAGGGGCTGCGCGGCGCGCGGGTCCTCGTCATCGACGAGGACGCGGTCGCGCGCGGCGTGCTCGACCAATACCTGCTCGCGTGGGGCGCGATCGCGTCGAGCACGGGGAACGCTCCGCACGGTCTCGAGCTCGCGAAGGCTGCCACCGCGCGCGGAAACCCGTTCGACGCGATCGTCATCGACCGCCGCGCGGGCGGCGACGGCTTCGCGTTCGCAACGCGGCTGCACGGTGAACCCGCCCTCGCGCGGACGCCCCTCGTGCTGCTCAGCGGCGGCGAGGAACGAATCACGACGCAGGAAGCGCGGACGCGCGGATTCGCCGGCGTGCTGCGCAAGCCGATCCGCCAGAGTGCGACCCACGACGTCGTCGTCACCGCGATCCGCGGTCCCGTCATGCAGCGTCCGCCGCGTCCGACGCACGTCGCGGCCGATACGCTGATCGAACAGCGCAGCAGCGTCACCGTGCTCGTCGCCGAGGACAATCCGGTGAATCGCAAGCTGGCGCTGCAGCAGCTCAAGAAGCTCGGGTACGGTGCGCACGCGGTCGCCGACGGACGCGAGGCGATCGAGGCGTTCCGCGCCGGCGGCAGCTATGATCTGATCTTGATGGATTGCCAGATGCCGGAGGTCGACGGGTTCGAGGCGACGCGCGAGATCCGCCGCATCGAGGAGCGCGACGGCGGTCACATCCCGATCGTCGCGATGACGGCGAACACGCTGGAGGGCGATCGCGACGCGTGCCTCGCCGCGGGAATGGACGGCTACCTCCCGAAACCCGTCCAACTCTCCGCGCTGCGCGCGGTGATCGATCGTTACACCAGCGGAGTCAGTGTTGCCGGATAAGGAGATCCTCGACCTCGGGCGTCTCGAAGAGGCGTTCGAGGACGACACGGGTGGGATCGCGGAGCTGCTCGAGATGGCCCTCGAGACCGGCGCGAAACATCGGCGTACGCTTGTCGACGGGCTCGCGGCCGGCGACGCGAACGTCGTCGCGCGCGCCGCGCACTCGATCAAGGGAAGCGCCGGAAACATCGGCGCGGGACAGGTCGCGCGGCTTGCCGCCGAGCTCGAAGAGCATGCGCGCGCAGGCGATCTGGCCGACGCCGGCGCACGCGTGGCGGCGATCGACGATGCCTACGCGCTGCTCTCCGAGCGCGTGCGCGACTACCGCCGCTCGCTCGGGTAGACGGGCGCCGCAGGGATTCCCAGGCGCGTGCGGGCGTTGGTGTACCACACCAGCCCCGGCGCGGCGTCGCGCTGCTTGCGCACGTACTTGCGTTCGGTGTAGTCGATGTCGACGCGCGGCGCGTTGCGGGCCTTGCTGTGCGTCGCCGCGAGATCGGCGGCGGCCGCGAGATCGTCGTCGTGCGGCGCCGTGCCGGGCGCCGGCTGCAGCACGACGTGCGAGCCCGGGATACCGCGCGCGTGGAACCACAGATCGTCCGGGCGCGCGATGCGGAACGTGACCTCGACGTTCTCGCGCGGCGAGCGCCCGACGTAGATGCGCGCGCCCGAGGGACGCTCGACGCGCATCGGCGCGCGCGGGCGCAGCGGCGAGGCGGCGCGCTGGACCGGCCGTCCCTCGAGCTCGTCGAGCGCGGATTCGAGCTCGGGGAGCGTCGCGGGCTCGGCGCGCTCCGCTTCGAACGCCAGCTCGTCGAGCGCCTCGCGCCGCGCGAGCAGCGCTGCGCGGCGGCGTTCGAGGTGCGGAAGCGCGTCCGTCGCCTTCCGGTAGCGCGCGTAGTAGCGGCGCGCATTCTCCTTCGCATCCAGCTCCGGGTCGAGCGGGATCGTCAGCGTGAGGTTCGTCGGCGGCACGAACGCGCTCGCGCCGGCGGGGACCTCGTGGGCGTGCGTGTAGAGCGCGTCGCCGCACAAGCGCAGCCGCTCGCGTTCGCCGGCGTCGTCGAGCCGCGCACCGGCCGCGGCCAGCTCGTCGTCGGTCGACGCGGCGCGCTTCGCGATGCGGGCGACCAGCGCCGCGCGCCGGCGTTCGGCGGCATCGCCGTTGCGAGAGCGAAGCGTGCCGGTGCGCGCCTGCGCGAAGAGGTCGAGGAGCGCCGGGGCCGTCTCGTGCGTGAGCGCCGCGTACTGCGCCAGCGGGACGAGGTGCGCGGCGACGAGCGCGCCGGACGCGTCACGGTAGACGTGCAGCGGTTCGGTTTCGTCGGCCGCGGTCTGGGCGGCGGCGAGCAGCATCCGGGCGCGTTCCTCGAGCCAGATCGCGAGGCGCGCCGCCGAGGGCCAGTCCTCGGCCTCGCTCTGCGCGGCGAGCGACTCTGCGAGCAGGCGCGGCAGCTCGGGGACCGAGCCGCCGAGCGCCCGTGTCCGGCCGCGCCGGTCGGCGCCCTCGAGCGCCGCGGTGAATCCGGCGAAGTCGACGCGCGCCGCGGGGAGCGGCGGGGGCTCGTACGGCAGCCCGACCTGCACGGCGCGCGCCTCGTTCTCGGCGGGCGAGAATTGCTTGGCCGCCGCGACGACGATGCGCTCGCGCAAGAGCACGACGTTCCCGTAGCGGGGAACCAGCTCGAGGACGAGCCGGTACCCGCTCTCGACCCCGAAGCGCGAGGCCGTCCCGAAGCTCAGGACGAGGACGCGGTCGCCGCGGCGCGCCTGGACGGCGCCCAGGCGCATCCCGCGCAGCGCGGTCGCGGCGGTGCGCAGCCAACCCGGATCGACGGCGAGCGCCAGCTCGCGATCCTCGAGCGTGACGAGCGGCGGCGAGCCGAAGGCGTCGATCGCCAGCGTCGCCGGGCCGCGCCCCTTCATCCCGCCGAAGCGCAGGCCGACCCGCCCGTCGTCGAGCAGCCCCGCGTCGGTGACGCGGCCCCCGCGCAGCGCGCGCTCCAGCTCCGCCGCCGCGCGGCGCATCAAGATCCAGTCCGTTACCATCGTCATCCTGAGCCTGTCGAAGGGGAAGCAGGGCCTTTCCCGCCCAGTGCGTATTTATCCGTGTTTGAGCCCATTGGAGGAGGAACTCGCCCTGTCCGGGCCCGGTCTCTTATTCGTGGTATCGGGTCCTTCCGGCGCGGGAAAGGACACGCTCGTGGAAGGCCTCAAGGCCCGCCACGAGCGCCTACTCTACTCCGTTTCAGCGACGACGCGTGATCCGCGGCCGGGTGAGCGCGACGGCATCGACTACTTCTTTCTCGCGAGGGAAGAGTTCGAGCGCCGGCGCGAGGCGGGCGGTTTCCTGGAGTGGCGGGAGTACAACGGGAATCTCTACGGTACGCCGCGCTCGTTCATCGACGAGGCGCTCCGCGCCGGGTACGACATCGTGATGAAGCCCGAGGTCAACGGTGCGCTCGCCATCCAGGCGCGCTTCCCCGACGCGGTTCTCGTCTTCATCGTTCCGGACAAGTTCTCGCACTTGCGCTCACGCCTCGAGGCGCGCCGCACCGAGACCAACGAGCAGATCGCTGCGCGGCTGGAGATCGCCCACGACGAGTTCACCTTCGTGCGGCGGTTCGACTACCTGGTCATCAACGAAGAGGCGCGGCCGCAGCGAGCGGTCGACGATCTCGAAGCGATCGTGCGGGCGGAGCGGTACCGCATCCATCGCTACCCCGAAACCCGCCTCAAAGAACTGGAAGACAGCTAACCCATGAGCGACAGCGTATTCGGCGATCTCGACGGCCTGCTGCGGCACGTCGACTCGAAGTTCTCCCTGGTCAACGTGGTGACGAAGCGCGCCAAGCAGCTGAACAACGGCGCGGAACCGCTCACCGACCGAGTCAACCCCAACAAGCCGGTCTCGACGGCGTTCAACGAAGTGCGCCTCGGCAAGATCCCCTACAAGCGCACGCGTGAGGGGATCAAGTAGCACCTGCCCGGAATTCAGGATGATGGTCGCTGTTCGCCTCGGAAGCGCCGCTTAGCTCATGTGCGGCATCGTTGGGTACGTGGGGGAGCGCGACAGCGTTCCGATCATCCTGGACTCGCTGCGGCGCTTGGAGTACCGCGGCTACGACTCGGCCGGTATCGCCGTGATCGATGCCGAGGGAGCGCTCGCCGGCTCGAAGGCCGAGGGGAAGCTCGGGAATCTCGCCGCGCGCTTGCAGAACGGTGAGCCGCTGCACGGCTCGACCGGCGTCGGCCACACGCGCTGGGCGACCCACGGCCGTCCGTCGGACGCGAACGCGCACCCGCACATGGACTGCAGCGGCCGCTTCGCGGTCGTCCACAACGGGATCATCGAGAACTACGCGACGCTGCGCGCGCAGCTGCTCGCGAAGGGCCACGTCTTCAAGAGCGAGACCGACACCGAGGTCCTCGCGCACCTGATCGAGACGCACTATGACGGCGACCTCGTCGCCGCGGTGCGCCGGACCCTCGAACAAGTGCGCGGCGCGTTCGCGCTCGGCGTGATCTCCTCCGACACCCCCGAGCACCTGATCTTCGCGCGCAACGGCGCGACGCCGCTGATCGTCGGGTTGGGCGAGGGCGAGATGTTCGTCGCCTCCGACATCCCCGCGATGCTGCAGTACACGCGCAAGATCGTCGTGCTGCAGGAAGGCGAGGTCGTCGACGTCGGTCGCGACGGCTACACGCTGACCGCGTTCGACGGCGCGCCGATCGAGCGCGAGGTCCAGCAAGTCACCTGGGACGCGACCTCGGCCGAGAAGTCCGGCTTCAAGCACTTCATGCTCAAGGAGATCTTCGAGCAGCCGAACGTCATCAAGGAGACGCTGGCGGGCCGGATCGACGAAAGCCACGACGTCCAGCTCGGCGCCGAGCTGAAGATCGACGAGATCGTGCTGCGCGCGATGACGAAGATCTCGATCACCGGCTGCGGGACCGCGTTCCACGCCGGGATGGTCGGGATGTACCTGATGCGCGCGCTCTGCAAGCTCCCCGTCGAGATGGAGCTGGCCAGCGAGTTCCGCTACGGCGACCGCTTCATGGACCCGCGCACGCTGACGATCGCGATGTCGCAGTCGGGCGAGACCGCCGATACGATCGAGGCCGTCAAGATCGCCAAGGAAGCCGGCGCGCCGATCATCGGGATCTCCAACGTCGTCGGCTCGCACCTCACCCGCCTCGCCGACGCGACGCTCTACACGCGCGGCGGCCCGGAGATCTCGGTCGCGGCGACCAAGACGTACGTTTCCCAGGCGATCGCCGCGACGCTGCTCGCGCTCTACCTCGCGCGCGTGCGCAAGTCGGCGCCGCTGGCGCGGCTGCGCGAGATCGCGGAGGGGACGAAGCTGCTTCCGGCGGCGGTCGACGTCGTCCTCAACACCTCCGACGAGATCAAGAAGGTCGCGAAGAAGGTCCGGCGCGCGCGCTCGGTGCTCTTCCTCGGGCGGTACGTCAACTATCCGACCGCGCTCGAAGGCGCGCTCAAGCTCAAGGAGATCAGCTACATCCACGCCGAGGGCTACGCCGCCGGCGAGATGAAGCACGGCCCGATCGCGCTGCTCGACAGCAAGACGCCGGTGATCGGGATCGTCACCGAAGGGCGCGTGCGGGAGAAGATCCTCTCCAACATCGCCGAGGCGAAGGCGCGCGAAGCGCCGATCGTGCTGGTCGCGAACCACGGCGACGAAGAGGCGGCCGCGCTCGCCGACCACGTGCTGTGGGTCCCGCGCGTCGACGAGATGCTCTCGCCGATCGTCAACGTGATCCCGCTCCAGCTGCTCGCGTACCACATCGCGGACATCGACGGCAAGGACGTCGACCAGCCGCGCAATCTCGCGAAGACCGTCACGGTCGAATAGCCGGCGGCCGTCGAAAAGCGGATCGGCGCGGGCGGAGCAGAAACCTCGTCGGTCGTGCGTTCCGACGGTCGTGCCCCACAACATCTTCGCCCCGTGACGATCGAGCCGGGGTATCTCACCTTCGCCGACGGCAGCGTCCTGATCTCGCTCGGGAATACGCGCGTGATCTGCGCCGCCACGATCGAGGACAAGGTCCCGCCGTGGATGCGTGGGCGCGGCACCGGCTGGATCACCGCCGAGTACGCGATGCTCCCACGCGCGACGCCGGAACGGAACCAGCGCGAGGCGGCGAAGGGCCGCCTCGGCGGGCGGACGCACGAGATTCAGCGGCTGATCGGCCGGGCGCTGCGCTCGGTCGTCGACATGGGGAAGCTCGGGGAACGCACCGTCATCGTCGACTGCGACGTGATCGGCGCCGACGGCGGGACGCGCACCGCCTCGATCACCGGCGCGTGGGTCGCCCTGGCGCTCGCGCTGCGCAAGCACTTCGACCCGCAGCAGAAGCAGAAGTGGCCGCTGCTCGGACAGATCGCCGCCGTCTCGGTCGGGATCGTCGGCGGCGCCCCAGTGCTCGACCTTCCCTATGAGGAGGACAGCCGGGCCGAGGTCGACATGAACGTCGCGATGACCGACGCCGGCGGATTCGTCGAGCTGCAGGGGACGGCCGAGCGCGAGCCGTTCAGCCGCGACCAGCTCGACGCGCTGCTCGGCCTCGCGCAAGCCGGGATCGGCGAGCTCTTCGTCCACCAGCGCGACGCTCTCGGCCGTGCCTGACGCGCAGCGGCTCGCAGCGCTCGTCGCGACGGTCGGCGCGTTCCACCTCACCGACCGCGCGATGCGCCGGGCGCAGGAGGCGATCGAAACCGCGCTCGCCGCGGGGGCCGCCGACGAGCGTGCCGTCCGCACGTACCTCGAGGCGGTGCGGCGTTACTTCGAGCCCTACGAGCGCGAGGCGCGCGGCCAGTTGCGCCACGTCGACCGGGAGCTGGAGCGGCTCTACCAGCTCCAGTACAACTTGACCGCCGAACGCGGCGTGGTGGCCAAGCGGGTCGAAGCCGTGCGAGGCGTCCTCGAAGCCGTCGCGGAACACGACGCCGGATGAAGGTCCTCGACGAGGTCGGCCGCGGAACGACGGGGTTGTTCGGCTACGCCGGCGGTGTCGCCGAGTTGCTCGCGGATGCCGTCCGCTACATCGTCGCGTTCCGGATCCGCGCGCGCGAGACGCTCGACCAGGCCTACCTGCTCGGGGTCCAATCGTGGCCGATCGTCTTGTTGACCTCACTCTTCACCGGGATGGTCATCTCGCTCGAGAGCGCGGTCCAAGCCGTCAGCTACGGTTTCGGCAACCTGGTGGGCGGCGCGGTCGCGTTCGCGACCTTCCGGGAGCTCGGGCCGATGCTCTCGGCGGTCGTCGTCGCCGGCCGGACCGGTGCCGCGATCGCGGCCGAGCTGGGCTCGATGGTCGTCACGGAGCAGATCGAGGCACTCCTCTCGCTGGGCCTCTCGCCGACGCGGATGCTCGTCGTCCCGCGGCTCGTCGCGCTGGTGATCATGCTCCCGCTGCTGACGGTCTTCGCCGACATCGTCTCGATCCTGGGCGGGATGTGGGTCGCCAACATCTACGCGCACATCTCGAACGAGTCGTTCATGGCCTCGACGCGGCAGGCGGTCGGGTTCGGCGACGTGCTCAGGGGGCTCATCAAGTCGGTCGTCTTCGCGGTGATCATCGCGATCGTCGGCGCGTACCAGGGGCTGCGCACGCGTGGCGGCGCCGCGGGCGTCGGGAAGTCGACGACCGGAGCGGTCGTCATCGCCATCATCTTGATCTTCATCTTCAATTTCGCGCTCTCGTACCTGATCTTCGGGGGGAGTTGAGACGATGGCCGTCTGGGCTCGCCTCGAGGACATCTGCGTCCGCTACGGGCCGAAGATCGTGATGCAGAACCTCTCGCTCGACATCGTCGAGGGGGCGATCACCTGCATCATCGGGCTCTCAGGCGCCGGCAAGTCGACGATCCTCCGGCTGCTCAACGGGCTCAAGCGCCCGGACAGCGGGCACGTCTACATCAAGGGCCGCGACATCACGACGATGACGGACCGCGAGCTGATCGACCTGCGGCGGTCGATCGGGTTCTCGTTCCAGTTCGCGGCGCTCTTCGACTCGCTGACGATCGGCGACAACGTCGCGCTGCCGCTGCGCGAGCACACGAAGATGTCGGAGGGCGAGATCGCGCGGATCGTCGCGGCGAACCTCGACGCGGTCGGCCTCGGACACGTCGAGAGCCGGTACCCCGCCGAGCTCTCGGGCGGGATGGTCAAGCGCGCCGGGTTCGCGCGCGCCGTCGTTACGAACCCGCAGGCCGTGCTGTACGACGAACCCACGACGGGCCTGGACCCGATCATCACGCACGTGCTGACCGATCTGATCGTCAAGCTGCGCGAACGGATCGACGGAACGGCGGTCGTCGTCTCGCACGACTTGGAAAGCATCTACACGATGGCCGACTACATCGCGCTCCTGTTCGAAGGCGCGATCGTCGCGTACGGCACCGTCGACGAGATCAAACGCTCGCCGAATCCCATCGTTCAACAGTTCTTGCAGGGGAGCGAAGTCGGGCCGATCCCGATCTAATCGAACCAATGAACAGACAAGCGGTCGTCGGACTCTTCACCATCCTGGGCTTGGTCGGGCTCTTCGCGATCTTCTTGGAGCTCGCCAACTTCGGCACGCAGGGGCGCTACCGGATCGGCGTGCATTTCAAATCGGCGTCCGGTCTGCACAAAGGCGCGCTGGTTTACGAAAGCGGCGTCGTCGTCGGCGTCGTCGAATCGACGGAGCTCCTGCCGGACGACTTCACGGTCGACGTCATCCTCGCGATCAACAACAACGTCGACGTCCCGCGCACCGCGCGCTTCATCATCCAGGCGCCGCTCACCGGCGACTCGACCCTCGAGATCGTTCCCCCCGCGGCGCCGCCGGGCGCTGCTGCGGGGGCCGGCGGCGCGCCGAAAGCCGTCGCCGTCCTCCCGCACGAAGTGCTCCCGCTCGACCAGCAGCCGAAGGGGACGAACCCGGCGACGGTCCAGGACCTGCTCGACCAAGGGCAGGGCGAGATCCGCCGCCTCGACGTGATGCTCGCGCAGCTCGAGAAGAGCGAGCCGCAGCTGCTCGCGCAGGTCCAATCGCTGCTGAAGAACGGCAACGAGCTGACCGGTACCGCGAACCAGTCGTTCCAGAAGCTCTCGAAGCGGATCGACACCCTGGGCGACACGCTGCAGCTCGCCATCGAACAGGGGAGCGCGAACCTGACCGACGTCAGCGCCCAGCTCGATTCCACCGTGCGGCGCAACACCGGCCACTTCGACTCGATGATCGCGGCGCTCGACGCGTCGGCACGCGACTTGAACTCGACGGCCGACCAGATCAAATCGCTCGCCGGCGATCCGCGCCTGAAGGACAACATCCTGGAGACGACGCGCGGTCTGGCCGAGACGGCGACGCAGTTCGCCGCGATTACGAGCGATCTGCACGACGTCACGGGGAACCCGCAGACCAAGGCGCAGCTGCGCGACACCGTGGCGAACATCGACGCCGCCGCGCAGAAGGCCAACTCGATCTTCGCGCAGTTCGGCGGCAAGTCGAGCGTGTACGGGATCGATGCCGGTGCGACGCCCGCGCCGACGGCGTCGGGCGCGCCGCGCGCCGCGACACCGGCGCCGGGAGCGTCGCCGGCGCCCTCGCACGGACCGACCACCGAGGGCAATCTCAAGAACAAGGTCGGCGCGCTCGTGCACCGGCTCGTCGCGCTGCAGATCCGCGTCTCCGAGCTCAACCCGCAGAGCGTGACGACCGGGAACACGTCGCCGCTCTTGACCCAGGACCGCGGGCCGCAGACGGACATCAACCTGCTCATGCTCCCCTACGGGAAGACGTATCTGTACACCGGGGTGAACAACATCGGCGCCCCGGACTCGCCGACGACCGTCAACTTCGCCGCGATGGAGCGGATCTCGCACGGGTTCCAGCTCGGCGGCGGCGTCCTCTACTCGCGCTTGGGGCTGCGGACGCTCTATACGCCGAGCGCGAGCGGCTACGGGTTCGGCCTGGAGGGACTGCTCTACGATCCCCGCCACCCGACCCTCGACGGGTACATGAACGTCAAGTTGGGCGGTACGGGCCTGTCGATCTTCGGCGGCGAGCGCGACATCACGCACGACGATCGCCGGACGGTCTTCGGGATCCAGCAGAGCTTCTAAAGCGCAAGCGCGACGTGATACCGATCGGCGACGACGGGCGGGGACGAGGATTCCCGCTCGTCGTCTACGGGTTGATCGCGCTCAACGTCTGGGTGTTCGTGCAGGAGCTGCACGCGCCCGATCTCAACCGTTTCCTCGACGCGTTCGCGGAGATCCCGTACGACGTCACGCAGAACGTCGTGCTCGCGACGCCCTCGCCGCCGCTCCCGGCGCTGACGCTCGTGACGTCGATGTTCCTTCACGGCGGGCTGCTGCACATCGGCTTCAACATGCTCTTCCTGTTCGTCTTCGGGCCGCAGGTCGAGGCGCTGTGCGGGCACGTGCGGTTCCTCGTCTACTATCTGCTCTGCGGGATCGCCGGCGGGATCGCGATGATCATCGTCGGTCCCGGGAGCCACGTGCCGACGATCGGCGCCTCCGGCGCGATCGCCGGCGTGCTGGGCGGGTATCTGGTCAACTTCCCGCTCGCGCGGATCCGCACGATCGTCCCGATCGGCTGCTTTCCTCTGTTCTTGCGGCTGCCGGCGCTGCTGGTGATCGGCCTGTGGGCGCTGGCGCAGTTCGTGACCGGCTTCGGCGCCCTGAACGCGCGCGCGGCGGAGTCGCAAGGCGGCACCGCGTATTTCGCCCACATCGGCGGCTTCTGCGCTGGCGTGCTGCTGATCGGCTTGATGAAGGGAAGGACGAGGAGATACGCGTGAGCCTCAAGATCGGGATCGTCGGCGCCGGGGGCCTGGGGACCCTGTTCGGAGAACGCCTGGCGGCGCAGAACGAGGTGATCTTGCTCGAACGCAAGCGCGAGATCGTCGAGGCGATCGGCCGCGCCGGGCTGCGCGTCGACGGCGAGGCGCGCGCGGCGCGCGCGACGACCGAGCCGCGCGACCTGTTCGACGTGCAGGTGCTGTTCGTCTTCGTGCGCGCGACGGATACGCTGCGCGCGCTGCGGCCGTTCGCGACGCACCTGAGCCCTTCGACGGTGATCGTCTCGCTCCAGAACGGGCTCGGAAACGAGGAGGCGATCAAGACGGCGCTGGGAAGCATGATCCCGCTCGTCGTCGGCGCGACGACGGAGTCGGCGCTGATCGTCGGTCCCGGCGAGGTGCGGCGCATCGGTGAGGGGACGACGGTGCTGGGGAGCGCCGGAGCCTCGCCCGAGACGTGCAATCGCATCGCGCGGCTGCTGGTCGACGCCGGTTTCCGCGCCAGCGCCGCGTACGACATCCGGCCGCACCTCTGGGGCAAGTTGATCGCGAACGCCGCGATCAATCCCGTTGCTGCGCTGCTCGGGCGTCCGAACGGCGTCGTGCTGCACGACGAGCACGCCGGGGAGGTCGCGCGCTCGCTCGCGCAGGAGGCCGCGACGGTCGCCAACGCGATGCGCATCCCGCTGCCGTTCACCGACCCGTGGTCGTACGTGCGCTCGATCGTCGAGCAGACTGCGGAGATGGACAACTCGATGCTCAACGACCTGCGTTCGGGGGCGCCGACGGAGATCGAGTTCGTCAACGGCGCCGTCGTCGCGGCGGGCCGCCGCGCCGCCGTCCCGACGCCGTACAACGAGACCCTGACCGCACTGATGAAAGCCCGCGAGTCGGTCGGGCGCTGACGGAGCCGGCCTCTTTTAGGGGCTGGTGAGAACCGCGCGCCGGCGGCACACGCCGGCACGGTCGGCGCGTTCTCCTGACATCGCACTTGTCGTTCGTCAGGAGATTCGTCACACGATGATGTTCGCAAACCGATTCGGCCGCGCGGCCGCCGCGCTCGCGCTGGCGGGGACCGCCTTGTTCGCGACCGTGGGAACCGCGTCGGCGCAATGGTGGCCCGGCACGCCGCCGCCGCCGCGCTACGAGCGGCACGCGGTCCGCGCGGGTTACGGCTGGGAGCCCGGTCACTATCGTTGGAACGGTGTGCGCTGGGTCTGGATCCCGGGCTACGAGGTCCGCGGACCGTGGGTTCCCGGGCACTGGGTGTACGGACCGAACGGCCGCCGCTGGATCCCGGGCCACCGCATCTGACCTCCGCGGAGTTCCCTTCAGGTCGCCGGCGCGAGTGACTTCGCGCGGATGCGGGCTTCGACGAGCGCAATCCACGCATCGAAGCCCGTGCCCTCGCGCGTCGAGATCTCGAGGATGGTGAGCGACGGGTTCACCTGGTGCAAGCTCGCGTACGCGGCGTCGCGATCGAAGCCGACGGCGCCGGCGAGGTCGATCTTCGTGATCAGCGCGACCTGCGCGGTGTTGAACGCGAGGGGATACTTGAGCGGCTTGTCCTCGCCTTCGGTGACGGAGAAGAGCACGACCCGCAGATCCTCGCCGAGATCGTACTCGGCCGGACAGATCAGGTTGCCGACGTTCTCGACGAAGAGCGCGTCGAGCGCACCCGTCTCCCAGCCGGTCAACGCGTCGGCGATCATCGCGGCGTCGAGCCGGCACTCCGCGGCGGTGGTGATCTGCCGCACGGGGACGCCGCTGCGCGCGAGGCGCGAAGCGTCGTGTTCCGTCGCCTGATCGCCGACGAGCGCGCCCGCGCGCAGCCGCGGCCGCAAGCGGCGCAACGTCTCCTCGAGCAGCGTCGTCTTCCCCGAGCCGGGACTCGAGAGCAGATTGACGACGAACGTTCCGCTCGCGGCGAAGCGCGCGCGCAGCTCCGCGGCGAGCGTGTCGTTCTTGCGCAGGATGCTTCGTTCGATCTCGAGGACGCGCAGCTTCATGCCGGAACCTCCATCGCGACGAGGTGCAGCTCGCGTCCGTGCACGATCGTCGGCGCTGCTTCGTGACAGCGCGGGCAGACGAGCCCCGTCCCCGGTACCGGTTCCTGGTCGCTTCGGCAGCGCTCACAGTGCACGACGAGCGGCACCTGCTCGATTCGCAGCTCGCTGCCTTCCGCGACCGTGTCGCTGCTCGCCAGTTCCCACGAGAAGCGCAGCGCGTCGCACGCGATCCCGCTGAGCGCACCGACACGCACGTGCACGGCGCGTACTCGCTCGATGCCCGCGCGAGCAGCCTCTTCGTCGACGCCCTCGAGCAACGAAAGAGCGACCGAGAGCTCGTGCATGAAAACGTCCCCCACGTCTCCGCGTGCGTGCGGCTTCTCTCGCCAGTATACTCCGCCTCGCCGCCGTTCGGTTGACTTTGGCGATTTCGCCGACGTACAGTCGGGGTGCGGCGCCGCACGCGTGCGCAAAGGGGCGAGGCTATGGCGGATACGCTCGTGACCGTCCTGTGGATCAATGCGGGTCTCGGCTGCGACGGCGATTCCGTCGCATTGACCTCCGCGATGCAGCCGACGATCGAAGAGATCGCGCTCGGCGCGCTGCCTGGGCTCCCGCAGGTGCGCTTCCATTGGCCGCTGATCGACGCGAGCTTGGGCGGCGGCGAGTTTCTCGAAGCGTTTTTCGCCGCCGAACGCGGCGAACGCGATCCGTTCGTCCTCGTCGTCGAAGGCTCGATTCCCAACGAGGCGATCAAGAGCGAAGGCTACTGGTCCGGATTCGGCAACAAGCCCGGGACCGATCAGCCGATGACGACGACCGAGTGGATCGATCGGCTCGCGCCCAAGGCGTGGGCGGTGCTTGCCGCCGGGACGTGCGCGACGTACGGCGGGATCCATGCGATGGCCGGGAATCCGACCGGCGCGATGGGGATCCTCGACTATCTGGGCTGGAATTGGAAGTCGAGCGCCGGCGTCCCGATCGTCTGTGTCCCTGGATGCCCGACGCAGCCCGACAATCTCTCCGAGACGATCTTGTATCTGCTCTGGCAGGCCGCGGGCAAAGCGCCGATGATCCCGCTCGACGAGGCCGGACGGCCGACGTGGCTGTTCGGCGCGACGGTGCACGAAGGCTGCGATCGCGCCGGATACTACGAACAGGGCGAATTCGCGAACGCCTACGATTCGCCGACGTGCTTGGTGAAACTCGGCTGCTGGGGACCGGTCGTGAAGTGCAACGTCCCCAAGCGCGGCTGGACCGGCGGCGTCGGCGGTTGCCCCAACGTCGGCGGGATCTGCATCGGTTGCACGATGCCGGGGTTCCCCGACAAGTTCATGCCGTTCATGGACGAGCCGCCGGGTGCCCGCGTCTCCTCGACGGTGAGCGGCGTGTACGGCGGGATCGTCCGCACGCTGCGCGGTTTCACCGAGCACACCGTCGATCAGGAACCGAAGTGGCGGCGGAAGGGAAGCCAGTTGACCAGCGGATACCAAGCCCGCCCGTAATCGTCTTCGTCGTCCGCGTGCGTCGCGGAACGGGGGAAGCCACATGGCGATCAAGGACCTGCCCGGCGCTTCGAAGGAGTCCCAACCCTCGCGACTCGTCGAGATGTCGTGGGATCCGATCACGCGGATCGTCGGAAGCTTGGGGATCTACACGAAGATCGACTTCCAGCAACGCAAGGTCGCCGAGTGCCATGCCACCTCGTCGATCTTCCGCGGCTACAGCATCTTCATGAAAGGCAAAGACCCTCGCGACGCGCACTTCATCACCTCGCGTATCTGCGGCATCTGCGGCGACAACCACTGCGTCTGCTCGGTGTACACGCAGAACATGGCCTTCGGCGTGCGGCCGCCGCACATGGGCGAGTGGATCATGAACCTCGGCGAGGCCGCCGAGTACATGTTCGACCACAACATCTTCCAGGAGAACCTCGTCGGCGTCGACTTCTGCGAGCAGATGGTCCGCCAGACGAACCCCTCGGTGTGGGAGAAGGCGAAGACGACGGCCGCGCCCCATGCCGACGTCCACGGGTACCGCACGATCGCCGACATCATGACGGCGCTCAACCCGTTCTCCGGCGAATTCTACCGGCAGGCGCTGCAGATCAGCCGCTACACGCGCGAGATGTTCTCCCTCATGGAAGGGCGCCACGTCCACCCCTCGACGCTCTACGCGGGCGGGCCGGGGACGGTCGCCACCTCGCAGCTCTTCACCGACTACTATTCGCGGTTGATGCGCTACGTCGAGTACATGAAGGTCTGCGTCCCGCTGCACGACGACCTCTTCGATTTCTTCTACGAGGCGCTGCCCGGGTACGAGCACGTCGGCGAACGGCGCATCCTGCTCGGCTGCTGGGGCGCGTTCCAGAACCCCGACTATTGCGACTTCACCTACCGCAACATGACGGAGTGGGGCCGCAAGATGTTCGTCACGCCCGGAGTCATCGTCGACGGGAAGCTCGTGACGACCGATCTCGTGCAGATCAACCTCGGGATCCGCATCCTGCTCGGTCACTCCTATTACGAGGACTGGGAAGGTGAGGAGACGTTCGTCCCGCAGGATCCGCTCGGGAACCCGGTCGACCGCCGCCATCCCTGGAACATGCACACGATGCCGCGGCCGAAGAAGCGCGACTTCACGGGGCAGTACAGCTGGGTGATGTCGCCGCGCTGGTTCGACGGGAAGGATCATCTCGCGCTCGACACCGGCGGCGGGGCGCTCGCCCGGCTCTGGGCGACCGCGCTCGCGGGGCTGGTCGACATCGGGTACGTCAAATCGACCGGCAACAGCGTCGTCATCAACCTGCCCAAGAGCGCGCTTTCCGGCCCGGTGACGTTCGAGTGGAAGACGCCGACGTGGTCGAACGCGATCGAGCGCGACCGCGCGCGCACGTACTTCCAGGCCTATGCCGCCGCCGCGGCGCTGCACTTCCTCGACAAGGCGTTCGAGGAGCTGCACGCCGGTCGCACGCGGACGTGGGAGCCGTTCACCGTGCCGCAGGAAGGCTTCGGCTGCGGGTTCACCGAGGCGGTGCGCGGCGTGCTCTCGCACCACATGGTGATTCGCGACGGGAAGATCGCGAACTATCACCCGTGGCCGCCGACGCCCTGGAACGGGAACCCGCGCGACATCTACGGGACCCCGGGGCCGTACGAGGACGCGGTGCAGAACTCGCCGATCTTCGAAGAGCACGGGCCGGAGAGTTTCCGCGGGATCGACATCATGCGCGCGGTGCGCAGCTTCGACCCGTGTCTGCCCTGCGGCGTGCACATGTACCTGGGTGACGGCAGGACGATCGAGACGGTCCATTCCCCGCTCGCGCCGTTCGGCTGAATCGGCGTGACCGACGTCCAAACGACGGCGGCGCGCGTCGAGACGCTCCTCGCCGGCTTCGAGACGGTCTCGACACCGCGGCAGGCGCGCGAGCAGGCGGAGGAGTTGACGCGCGCGCTCGTCGGGTTGTACGGCGAGGGGCTCGCGCGCGTGCTGACGATCGTCGCGGACGCGGCTGGCGAGCGCGGCGACGCCGTCTTCGCGCGGCTCTGCGAAGATCCGTTCGTCGAGAGCTTGCTCTCGCTGCACGGCTTGCATCCGGTCCCGATCGAAGAGCGGGTGCAGCGCGCGCTCGATCGCGTGCGGCCGTATCTGAAGTCGCACGCCGGCGGGATCACGCTCGTCGAGGTCTCCGGCGGCGTCGCGGTGCTGCATCTGGAGGGAAGCTGCGAGGGCTGTCCCTCGTCGACCGCGACGGTGAAGCTCGCCGTCGAACGCGCGATCCTCGAGCAGGTCCCCGAGATCACGGAGGTGCGGGTGGAGAACGTCACGGAGCCGTCGCTGGTCACGCTGCGAATCGTGAGCGAAGGGGTGTAAGCGCGTGGAACGGCAGGATGCGGAAGGGTTCGCCGCGCTGCGCACGCTGCTGAAGAAGAGGCCGCCTGCCGCGCCGGGGGAGCGCTGCGATTTCTGCGCAGTCGCGCTCGGCACCGCGCACGGCCACTTGATCGATCTGGAAGCGCGGCGCATCCTGTGCGCTTGCCGGCCGTGCTATCTCGTGATGGAGCCGCAGGGCGCCGCCCGCGGCCGCTACAAGGCGGTCCCGTCGCGCTACGTGGAGATCGAGGCGCTCGCCGTCGGCGCGCAGGAGTGGGATGCGCTGCAGCTCCCGATCGCGCTCGCGTTCTTCTTCTACAACTCGCTGGAGAAGAAGATGGTCGCCTTCTATCCCGGGCCGGCCGGCGCGACCGAGTCGCTCCTCCCGCTCGAGACGTGGAGCGAGATCGCGGCGCGCGCTCCCGCCTTCGCCACGCTGGAGCCGGACGTCGAAGCGATCCTGATCCAACGCCGGGAGGAGGGGACGCGCTGCTTCATCGTACCGATCGACGCGGCGTACGAGCTGGTCGGGCTGATCCGTACCGCATGGCACGGGTTTGCCGGCGGCGAGGAGGCGTGGCGGCGGATCGAGGCGTTCTTCGCCACGCTGCGCGAGCGCAGCGCGGGGCGCGTGACGGAGCCGGTCACGTGAGCGCCCTTTCGTTCGCGGTCGCCGGCGCGCGCGCCGAGCGCTTCGCGGCGGTGCCGACGCTCGTGCTACGGTTGCGGATCACGGAGGCGGCCGGCGAGCACGTGCAGGCGATCGCGCTGCGCGCGCAGGTGCAGCTCGAACCGCAGCGGCGGCGTTACGACGCCGAGGAGTCGAGCCGGCTGGTCGAGCTGTTCGGCGCCCCCGAGCGCTACGGGCAGACGCTGCGGCCGCTGCTCTGGACGTCGGTCTCGCAGACGGTCCCGGCGTTCGACGGAACGACCGAGGCGGACCTCACGCTCCCGCTCAGCTACGATTTCGAGGTCGCGGCGCACAAGTATCTCGCCGCGCTGCGGGACGGCGAGATCCCGCTCGCGCTGCTCTTCAGCGGGATGGTGTTCGTGCAGGGCGAGCACGGCGTGTGGTCCGAGCTCGTGCCGTGGAGCTGCGAGGCCCGCTACCGTCTCCCCGTCGCCGTCTGGCGCGAGGCGATCGACGTGTGTTTCCCGGGTACGGCGTGGATCCGCATCGACCGCGCGCTCTTCGACGAGCTCTCGCGCTTCAAGAACGCGCACGGCCTGGCGACGTGGGACGCGGCGCTCGCGCGGCTCTGCGAGACGGCGAGGACCGCGCCGTGAGCTTCGCAACGGCGCGCACGCTCGCCGATGCGGTCCTCTATGAGGGCTACTTGCTCTATCCGTACACCGCCTCGGCGCGCAAGAATCGGCTGCGCTGGCAGTTCGGCGTCGTCATGCCGCGCGCGTACGCGCGTGCCGGCAGCGGTGAGAGCGCCGAGCAGCAGACGGAGGTGCTGCTCGATGCGCGCGACGACGCCGAGATCGAGGTGCTGCTGCGCTTTCTGCAGCTCGAGGAACGCCGGGTCGAGGCGTTCGACGGCGCGGAGTTCGCGCCGGTCCACGCGCTCACCGTCGATGCAGCGACGCATCTGACGTTCGAGGAGGGGGTCGAGCGCGAGGTGCGAGCGTCGCTGCGCGCGGGCGAGCGCAGCGAGAACCGCGTCCCGGTCGCCTTCACGGCGAGCGAGGAGAGCGAAGAACTGTGCGACGCCGCGGGGACGCTGCGCGGACGGATCGTGCGCGTGCGCCGGCCGCTGCGCGCGTCGCTGACGGTCCGGTGCGAGCCGGTCGCCGGCTCCGCGCTGCGCACGTTTCGGGTGCGCCTGGAGAACGAGGGCGAAGGGGCGGGCGTCGCGCGCGAGGACGCGCTGCGCAGCGCATTGATCTCCGCGCACACGCTCCTCGCGGTGCGCGGCGGGCGATTTCTCTCCGCGGTCGATCCGCCGCCGGCCGCGCGCGACGCGGCCGCGGCGCTCGTCAACCGGCATGCCTGGCCGGTCTTGATCGGCGACGCCGGCGACGACCCGCACGGCGCCGCCATCGTCCTTTCCGCGCCGATCATCCTTTCGGACTTTCCGCAGGTCGCCGCGCAGACGCAAGCCGATGCCTTCGACGCCACCGAGATCGACGAGCTGCTCACGCTGAGCGTGCTCAGCCTCCCGCAAGCCGAACGCGACGAGGCGCGCGCGACCGACCCGCGCGCCCGCGCGATCATCGAGCGCGCCGAGCGCTTCGGCCCCGAGGAGCTTGCGCGCGTCCATCTCGGCGCGCTCCGGGACGACGGGCCGAGCGCCGAACACGTCGTCGTCGCGGGGAAGTCGATCGGCCCCGGCTCGCACGTGCGCCTCCATCCCAAGCGGCGCGCGGACGTGTGGGACACCTTCCTGGTCGATCGCGTTGCGACCGTGCGAGCCGTCCATCAGGATTTCGAGGACCAGGTGTACGTGGCGGTCACGGTCGACGACGATCCGGCGAGCGAGCTGCACGACTGGTACGGGCGATCGTTCTTTTTCTCGCCCGACGAGGTCGAACCGCTGTGAGGTTCCTGGTCGCGGGCGTCGGCAACATCTTTTTCGGCGACGACGGCTTCGGCTGCGCGGTCGCGCGCGAACTGGCGCGCGCGCCGATCGTCCAGGCGAAGGTGGCGGACTTCGGCGTGGCGGGGATCCATCTGGCGTACGAGCTGCTCGCGGGCTACGAGCACGCGTTCATCATCGATGCGGTTCCGCGCGGCGGCGCGCCCGGGACGCTCTACGTGATCGAGCCCGACGGTCGCGCCCCGGCGGGCGCGCCCGACCCGCACGGGATGGATCTCGGGCACGTCTTCGCCTTCGCGTACGCCCTGGGCGGCTCGCCGCCGCCCGTCACGATCGTCGGCTGCGAGCCCGCCGCGATCGACGAAGGGATCGGGCTCTCGCCGCCCGTCGCAGCGGCCGTCGAACAGGCCGCCGCGCTGGTGCGGCGCTTGCTCAGCACGCGCGCGACGAGCGCGCGGCGTCGCGACGAAAAGCGGAAGGAGCGCGTATGACACGGCCACTGGTCTTCGGCGGCGTCGCGCTGGCGGCGTCCCTCGCCCTGGGACGGCAGTTCGCGAGCATCGGCAAGGACCTCGCCCATTACGACCGTCTGAACGCGATGTCGGACGAACCGCCGCTGCTGGTGACGATGCTGCGGCACGCGCTGCGCGCACTGCGCGTGCGGAGCGGACTGCTGCGCAGCATCCGCTCCGACGCCTTGCGCTACGCGCGCATGAGGAGCATGTGAGCGGCGAGGAGACGCGCTGATGTGCTTGGCGATCCCGGGGCGTGTCGTGGCACTGCTCGACGACCAGCCGCTGCTCGCGAAGGTCGACGTCGGCGGCGTGCGTCGCAACGTCAACGTCGGCCTGCTCGAGGACGGGCAGGTCGCGGTCGGGGACTGGCTGCTGATCCACGTCGGGTTCGCGCTGAGCAAGATCGGTGCCGACGAGGCGGAGGACCAGCTGCGGATGCTGCGCGCGATGGGCGAGGACGAGCTGGCGATCGAGGAAGTCCGCGGCTACACGTTCGCGGACGAGCGTGGTGGATGAGACGATGAAGTACGTCGACGAGTTCCGCGATCCGGACCTCATCGCGCGCGTCGCGCGCGAGATCGCGCGCCGCGCCGACCCCGCGCGGCACTATCGCATCATGGAGGTCTGCGGCGGGCACACGCACGCGATCTACCGCCACGGGCTGCGCGACGTGCTGCCGGAGAACATCGAGCTGGTGCACGGGCCGGGCTGTCCGGTCTGCGTGCTGCCGACGGGGCGCGTCGACGACGGTCTGGCGATCGCGGCGCAGCCCGAGACGATCCTGACGTGCTTCGGCGACATGATGCGGGTTCCGGGGACGCAGGGCACCCCGCTCGAGCGCAAGGCGCGCGGCGCCGACATCCGGATGGTCTACTCGCCGCTCGACGCACTGCGAATCGCGACCGAGAACCCGCGCACGCACGTGTGCTTCTTCGCGATCGGCTTCGAGACCACGGCGCCGTCGACGGCGCTGACGCTGCTGCGCGCGAAGGCGCTCGGCGTGCGGAACTTCTCGGTGTTCTGCAACCACGTCACGATCGTCCCGGCGATGCGCGCGATCCTCGACTCGCCCGACATGCGGATCGACGGCTTCGTCGGTCCAGGGCACGTCTCGACGATCACCGGCTGCCGCCCGTACGCATTCGTCGTGCGCGACTACGGCAAGCCCGTCGTCGTCGCGGGCTTCGAGCCGCTCGACATCCTCGAGGCGATCGCGCGGATCCTGGCGCAGCTGGCGGCCGGCGAGGCGCGCGTCGAAAACCAGTACCGCCGGATCGTCCCGTGGGACGGCAACGCCGCCGCGCTGCGCGCGATGGCGCAGGTCTTCGAGCTGCGTCCGTACTTCGAGTGGCGAGGGCTGGGCTTCATCTCGCAGTCGGCGCTCAAGCTCAAGGCCGCGTTCGCCCCGTGGGACGCGGAGGTACAGTTCGAGCTGCCCGGCGTTCGCGTCACCGATCCGAAGGCGGCGCAATGCGGCGAGGTCCTCAAAGGCGTCCTCAAGCCGCCGCAGTGCAAGCTGTTCGGCAAGGAGTGCAATCCCGAGCATCCGATCGGCGCGTTGATGGTCTCGAGCGAGGGCGCGTGCGCCGCGTACTACCGCTACGTCCACCACGGCGAGCCGGTCACCGCGTGAGGCAGGCGTGACGATCCTCGAGCGCGCGGCGAACGGCGCGATCCGGTTCACCGACCCGCAGATCGAGATGGCTCACGGCGCCGGTGGGAAGGCCTCGCGGCGGCTGGTCGAAGGCCTGATCGCGCCGATCTTCGCAAACCCGATCCTCGCGCCGCTCGCCGACGCCGCGATCGTCCCGGTCGACGGGGCGCGCGTCGCGACGACGGCGGACGGCTACGTCGTGCGGCCGCTGCGTTTCCCCGGCGGCTCGATCGGCGAGTTGGCCGTCAACGGAACCGTCAACGACCTGGCCGTCTCCGGTGCCCGCGCGCACACGCTGATGGTCTCGCTGATCCTCGAGGCCGGGCTGCCGACGGAGGTGCTGCGCGCGGAGCTGGAGGCGATGGCGGGCGCCGCGGCGCGTACCGGCGTCGCGATCGTCGGCGGCGACACGAAGGTCGTCGAGCACGGTTCGTGCGACGCGATGTTCGTCACCACGTTCGGCGTCGGTGCGCTCGACGGGCGGTTCGCGCTCGACCCACGAGCCGTTCGCGCCGGCGACCGGGTGCTCGTGAGCGGGCCGATCGGCGATCACGGGATCACGATCCTGCTCGCGCGCGGCGATCTGGAGCTGGAGGCCGAGCTGCGCTCCGACACGCGCTCGGTGTGGCCGTTCGTCGCCGCGCTGCTCGAAACGTGCCCCCACGCGGTGCGCTGGATGCGCGATCCGACGCGCGGGGGCGTCGCGACGGCGCTCAACGAGCTGGTCCGCGAGAGCGGTCTTGCGATCGCGCTGCGGGAGGAGGAGGTTCCGCTCCGTGCCGAGGTGCGGGGAGCGTGCGAGCTGCTCGGCTTGGACCCGCTGCACATCGCGAACGAGGGGCAGCTCCTCGCGGTCGTCGCCGCGGCCGACGCGGAGCGCGCGCTCGCCGCCGTGCGCGCCGTCGTCGGAGGTGAGGGAGCCGCGCTGATCGGCGAGGTGCGCGAGGCACCCGCGCGGACGGTCGTCGGGATCACGCCGTACGGAGGGACCCGGGTGATCGACATGCTCGTCGGCGATCCGCTGCCGCGGATATGCTGAACGAGGGGTCCGTGTCGCTGCTCGCGTCGCTCACGGCGACTCGGCTGCGGGCCAGAAATCCGCAGACGCACGAGTACTTCGCGCGCGAGGCGGCGCGTCTGGCGCGCGCGTGCCGCGCGGTGGCGGAGCGCTTTGAGCGCGGCGGCCGCCTCTACGCGTTCGGGCGGGGTCCGTACGCGACCGACGCGGCCCACGTCGCGGTCGAGTTCGTCCATCCGGTCATCGTCGGAAAACGCGCGCTCCCCGCGCTCGACATCAGCGCGGCGCCGCAGGCCTGGGTCGACGCGCTGATCGGCCCGAACGACATCGCGCTCGCGTTCGGGCCGCCCGAAGGCGACGCGGAGCTGCTCGCGGTCCTCGAGCGCGCGCGGGATGCCGGCGCGCTCACGTTCGCCCTTCCAGGGACCGAGGCCGACTTCGCGTTCGCCGCGCCGTGCGCCGACGCGCACGTGCATCAGGAGGTCTTCGAGCTGCTCGGCCACACGCTGTACGAGAGCGTGCACGTCTTCTTCGAACACCGCACGCTCGGACACGACGTCGGCGCGTCGGCGTTTCTCTATCCGTACCTCGGAACCGAACAGCAGGATACCGAAGGGATCCTCGCCGACGTCACCGCGTCGATCCTCGCGAAGGTGCACATGAGCGAGCGGCTGCGCGAGGCCGTCGCCGCGGGACAGTCCGAGGCGATCGCGCGCGCGACCGCGGCGATCGGCGAACGCCTCGCCCGCGGGGGACGGATCCTGGCCTTCGGCAACGGCGGATCGGCGACCGACGCGACCGATTTCGCGCTCGATTGCGTCGAGCCGCCGGCCGGGATGCCGGCGGTCCCCGCGCTCTCGCTCGCGTGCGAACCGGCGGTGCTCTCCGCGATCGGCAACGACGTCGGGATCGAGGTCGTCTTCCTGCGCCAGATCATCGCGCAGAGCCGGCCCGCGGACGTCGCGTTCGCGTTCTCCACGAGCGGCGGCTCGAAGAACGTCGTCGCCGCGCTGGAAGAGGCGCGCAAACGCGGCTTGCTGACCGTCGCGCTGCTCGGCTACGACGGCGGCGAGATCGCGCGGCGCGGCCTCGCCGATCACGCGATCGTCGTGCGCAGCGAGGATATCCCACGGATCCAGGAGGCGCAGGGCTCGATCTACCACGTCATGCGCGAAGGGCTCGGACGCCTCTGCGATGGCGCTTGAGCTGTACGTAACGCGCGGGTGCGCGTCCTGCGCGGAGCTGCGCGAGCAGCTCCTCTGGGACGGTCGCGCGTTCGTCGAGTACGACGTCGAGGACGACGCGGCCGCGCGCGCGCGCCTGCTCGCGCTCGCCGGAGAGCACGCGCTCGTCCCGGTGCTCGTCGAGGACGGCGCGCTCGTCTCCAGCGGGTGGCAGGGGCGCGGGTGTTACGTCGGGCGCAGCGCGCGGTGAGCGCCGAAGGCGCGTGCGCCGTCCGCGTGCGGATCACCGGCGTCGTGCAAGGCGTCGGGTTTCGGCCGTTCGTGTACCGGCTGGCGCGCGAACGCGGGATCGCCGGCTGGGTCCTCAACGGCGAGGACGGCGTCCACGTCTGGGCGGAGGGGCGCGCGGAGTCGCTGGCGGGGTTCGTCGACGCGCTGCGCAGCGAACCGCCGCCGGTCGCGCGCATCGCGTCGTTCACCGCGACGGCCGCGCCGGCCCAAGGCTTGCGGACGTTCGAGATTCGCGAGAGCGTCGGCGGCGAGCACCCGACGGTCCGCGTCTCGCCCGACTTGCCGGTCTGCGAAGCCTGCCTGCGCGAGCTGTTCGATCCGTCCGACCGCCGCTACGGCTATCCGTACATCAATTGCACGAACTGCGGACCGCGCTACAGCATCGTACTCGGTCTGCCCTACGATCGCGCGCGCACGACGATGCGCGCGTGGCCGCTCTGCGCCGACTGCCGCCGCGAGTACGAGGATCCGCTGGACCGCCGATTCCACGCGCAGCCCGTCGCCTGCGCCGTCTGCGGGCCGACGTACCGGCTGCGCGACGGCGGCGCGCCGGCGAGCGGCGAGGACGCGATCGCGCGCACGGCGCTGCTGCTCGCGAGCGGCGCGATCGTGGCGATCAAAGGGGTCGGCGGCTATCACCTCGCGTGCGACGCGAGCGACGCGGGCGCGGTCGCCGCCGTGCGCGAGCGAAAATACCGCAAGGAACGGCCGTTCGCGCTGATGGCGTGCGACCTCGCGGCGGCGCGCCAGGCGATCGCGTTGGACGCGCATGCGGAGGCGTTGCTGTCCTCGGTCGAACGACCGATCGTCCTGGCTCCGGCACGCCGCGTATTCGAGGGTGTCGCGCCCGAGAATCGCGAGCTCGGCGTGATGCTCCCGTACGCGCCGCTGCACCACCTGCTCTTCGCAAAAGGCGCGCCGCCGTGGCTCGTGATGACGAGCGCGAACCGTTCGAGCGAGCCGATCGCGTATCGGGACGAAGACGCGATCGTCGAGCTGGCCGGGATCGCCGACGCGTTTCTGATCGGTGAGCGCCCGATCGCGCGGCGCGTCGAGGACTCCGTGGTGCGCGTCGGTCCTGGGGGGCCGGCGATGCTGCGCCGCTCGCGTGGGTACGCGCCGCGCGCCGTCGCGAGCATCCCCTGTGAGGGACCGCTGCTCGCGCTCGGCGCCGATTTGAAGAACGCGCCGACGCTGGTGGTCGAGGGGCAGGCATTCGTCGGCCAGCACATCGGCGACCTCGAGCACCTCACGAACGTCGAGGCTTTCACCGCGACGCTCGACGATCTGTGCGCGATGTACGAGGTCGAGCGCGAGACGCTCGCCGTGGTCCACGATCTCCATCCGGGCTACCGCTCGACCGAGATCGCGCAGACGTTTCCCGGCCCGCGCTTGGGCGTGCAGCATCATCGCGCGCACGTCGCGAGCGTGCTGGCCGAACGGGGTGCGTGGGAGACGCAGGTCGTCGGGTTCGCCTTCGACGGTACCGGCTACGGCGAGGACGGGACGATCTGGGGCGGCGAGGTCTTCGCCGGGTCCGTGCGCGGCGGGCTTGCCCGCGTCGCGCACCTGCGTGCGGCGGCGCTCGCCGGCGGCGACGCGGCGGCGCGCTTTCCGGTGCAAGCCGCGGCGGGGTTTCTGGCCGAGCTCGCCGGCGGGATCGATCTGCGCGCGCCGCCGTTCGGCTTCGGCGAGCGATACGAGCGCGCGCTCGCGCTGATCGAGAAGAAGGTGCGCACGTTCGAGACGACGTCGGTCGGCCGGTTGTTCGACACCGTCGCCGCGTTGCTCGGCTTCACGCGCGAGCAGAGCTTCGAGGGACAAGCGGCGATCTGGCTCGAGCATGCCGCGCGCACGAGTCGCCGCGTCCCCGCATATCCGTTTCCGCTGCACGGCGACGAGCTGGACCAGCGCCCGCTGCTGCGCGCGATCCTCGCCGACCGGATCGCCGGCCGCGCGGTCCCCGCGATCGCGTACGCCTTTCACGCCGCGCTCGCGGCGGCGATCGTCGCGGTGAGCATGGACTATCCGCTGCACCCCGTCGTCGTCTCGGGCGGGGTGTTTCAAAACGCGCTGCTGGTCGAACTGCTCGCGCGCGAGCTCGGACCGCGGCTCTGGCTGCACCGGAGCGTCCCGCCGAACGACGGCGGTTTGAGTCTTGGCCAAGCCGCGCTCGGGTGCGTCGCGCGAGGCGGCCGGTAAACGAAGCGGCCGTAGCACCGCATCCACGGCCCTTTCAGTTCACATAACTCCAGCGCAAACACTACCGTCATTTCCTCGAATACGTTCACATAACTCCGGCGTCTGCGTCACCGCTCGCACGCCCCGTTCCCGTCCCTCACCGTTCCGTCGAACGTTCCGCGCTTCCGCGCGCGCGTGCGACGATCTGCTGAGAGAAGCAGCATCCGCGCGTTCGCGGCGGTGCCGGGGCGGGAGTTATGTGAATGGAAAGATGCGCGTGAACGCGCGCAGGAGTGTGGCATACGTATGGCACGATGATGCGCGATGATGAGCACAATGAAGACGCGTGTTCGCATCACCGAGCAGCGTACGGCGAGCGATCTCACGCCGTACGCGAGAACGCAGCCGAGGCTGTTCGCAACCGTCGAAACCGACGTCGACTTGGCACAGCAAGCGCTTGCGCTGCGCACGCGCGCGACGCCGCGCAACACCGCGAGCGCGTACAAAATCGCGTGGCAGACGTTCTCGGAGTTCTGCGGCGACGCGCGGCGCGCGTACCGGCGCATGCCGGCGAGTCCGCGTGCCGTCGCGGAGTACCTGACCTATCTCTACACGGTGCGGGCCTTCTCCGTCAGTACGATCAAGCAGCACAAGGCCGCGATCCGCCACTATCACAAGCTCGCGGGACATCTCGATCCGGGCCGCGATCCCGCGGTCGGCGAGGTATGGAAGGGGATCCTCATCGACGCGGACTCGCATGAGCCGCCGATCACGTACGCGGTCTGGCGGCGCTCGGTCGAGGCGGTCGTCGATGCGATCGATACGGAGCTCGGAACGCTCGGACGGTTCGCACCTGCGGCACAACGGCTCGCGGCGGTGCGCGATCGGGCGCTGATCCTCGTGCTCGCGAGCAGTGCACGGCTGACGGCGCGCGAGGTCCATTCGTTGCGCACCGAGGAGATCGTGCGCAGTGAGGACGGTCTCGCGGTGCGCGTGCAGCGCTCGCCCGATGCGTTCGGCAAGCCGCGGCTCACGACGATCAAGTTTCAGCGCGGCCGCTACTGCCCGGTCGAAGCGCTCGGCGCGTGGCTGCGGCAGGCGGATCTCGCGGGCGACGATCGGACGGGCGCGGTCTTTCGCCCGATTCAGAAGGACGGCAAACTCGGCCGCGACGCGATCACGCCCTCGATGCTGCTGCGCATCGTGAAGCGCCGCTGCGCGCTCGCCGGGATCGATGCGAAGCTGATCTCGATGCGGGCGCTGCGCTCGGGCTCGATCATCCAGGGCGGCTACGACGGCGAGGCGCTGAGCGAGGTGCTCGATACGACCGGGCTGAGCCCGGAGAGCACGCCGCGGCTGGCTTCGCTCATCGCGCGCGGACGCACCCTGCGCGAGCGAAACGAGAAGCCGCCGGCCGGGGTCGACGTCATCACCGTCGGCTCGGCCCGGCGGGTGGCGCGCCCCGGCGCCTGAGCGCGCGGCCCCGCGAAGGGACCCAAGGCGCTACAGCTATCAGACCGCGACGCGCTCGCGCCCGCGCGGCAGGGCGCGCTGCAGCAACGCGATCGCGCGCAGCACGTCGTGTGCGCGGCGCGGGTCCTCGAGACCGGCGAGCGGGGCCCGCACGCCGTCGATCCGGAATGGCGCGCCGGCGAGCGTCTCGAGCGCGGCGAGCGCGCTGAATGCCGCGGCGCTGCGCGCGCGGCTCTCGGCGTGCGCCGATTCGAGTCGTTCCAGGGCGGTGTAGATCGCCGGATGCGCCGCCGGTTCGGCGTCGCCGAGCGCCGGGATCGCGCGGCGGCGCTCGGCGATCGCCTCGCGGCGCCGCGCTTCGTGCGCGGTGATCTCGTCGAGCCCCGTGCGCAACGTCGCGATCCAGCCCTGATCCGAGACGCCCGCGGCCGGCGCGAAGTCGACGGTTCCGTCGAACCGGAGCGTCTCGTCGATGAGGAGCTTCCAGCTCGCCTGACCGTCGAAGAAGCCGGTGAGGCGCACCGCGCTTCCGACCGGCGGGACGGCGGCGAAGCGTCCCGCCGCGCCGATCAGCCGCTGCGCGGTGTCGACGACGAGCAGCGTGCGGCCGTCGTGCAGCGGCGCCGCGTAGACGAGCATCCCGGAATGGACGCGGTCGAGCGTCGGACGCGCGGCGTCGACATCGACGTAGCCGCGCGTGTAGATCAGGCGCCAGAGGGCATCCTCGTGGCCGCGGATCGCCGCGGGGCCGACCTGGTCGATGAGCGTCGCCAATCCGGGCGTCATAACGAGGGGATCGTACAGCCGAGCGGTCGTTCTGGTCCGCGATGGGCGTCACAGGCCGGCGCTTGGCGACGGCCGTCACACACGCGAACTACGCGAACTACACGTCGGCTACACGTCGTCGCGCGGGTGGAATTCGTCGAACTCGGTCCGGAGCCGCTCGCGGGCGAGCTTCGTGTAGATCTCGGTCGTCGCGGTCGATTCGTGGCCGAGGAACTCTTTGAGGAACAGCAGGTCGGCGCCGCGTTCGCGCATCAGCGTCGCAACGGTGTGGCGCCAGGTGTGCGGCGAGGCGTGGTCGGTGATCCCGGCGAGCGTCATGTACGTGCGGACGATCTTGTAGACCGCCGCCGAGCTCAGCCGCCGGTCGCCGCGGCCGACGAAGAACGCCGGGACGCTGACCTTCGGGCGCACGTCGAGGTACGCGCGCATCGCCGCCGCGGCTTCCGGGGTCATCGGGACGTAACGGTCCTTGTTGCCCTTGCCCTTGACGACCCGCAGTTGCCGGCCGTCCAGATCGACGTCGTTCAGGTCGAGGCCGACGAGCTCGGCGCGGCGGACGCCGGATGACCACAGGCACTGCAGGATCGCCCGGTCGCGGCGCCGCTGCAGATCGCTCAAACCCGCGAGCGGCTTGACGGCGAAGACCTTGGCGACCTCGTCGGAGCGCATCGCCTTGGGGAGCGGCTTGCCGATCTTGGGCAGGATCGCGTCGGCGGCCGGGTTGTCCTCGCGCCGGCCCGCGTGCCGCAGGTGCTTGTAGAACGTGCGCAGCGTCGCGATCTTGCGGCGCATCGAGCGCGGTGCGTAGCGGCGTGAGCCGGCCAGGTGGGTTTGGTAGGCAAGGATGTCGGCGTAGGCGGCGCCCGCGATCCGGTCGTAGGGCGGCGGCTGGCGTTCGTCGAGCGGCGCCCCGAGCGCGCGCGCCTTGAGGAACGCGCCGTAGTGCTCGAGGTCGCGCTGATACGCCTCGCGCGTGCGCGGCGTCGTCCCGCGCAGCGCGAGGTACTGGTCGGCGAACCGCGCGATCTCCGGATCGGCGGAGCGGTATTCCGGGGCCTCGTAGACCGCCGAGCGCTTCTTCCCCATCGTCCCTCCCAGTTACGATAATCGGTATTTCAGTTACTGAGCAGAGGGGAGAAAACCCTCCGCCTGCCGCCGAGGTCCGGTGCGCCGGGGGTCAGTACGTGGTCGGGAGGAACCCGTCGTCGCGCCAGCGCGCTCGTTCACCGGGACGGGTGAGCGCGTCGATCAACGCCTGCGCCTCGCGCGGATGCGCCGCGTGCGCCGAGACGGCGGCGACGTACGTGTTGTGGCTCTGCAGCGCGGCCGGGAGCGGGCCGACCAACGTGACGCCCGGGACGGCTTTGATCTCGCTGATGTTCTGGATGACCATGTCGGCGCGCCCGTTGACGACCTGCGTTCCGCCGAAGCCGCTGTAGGTCAGCACCGTCTTGTGCTTGAGCGCGTCGACCAGGCCGAGTTGCCGGAGCATCCGGTACACCTGCGCGCCGCTCGAGCCCGTCGCCGGATCGGTGTACGTGATCGAGCGCGCCGCGAGCAGCGTGCGGCGGAACGCGGCCGGCGTCGAGATGTCGGGGAGCGGCGCGCCGCGTCGCACGCCGACGCCGACGGAGGTCTCGCCGAGCGCGACCGCGCTCCCGCGTACGATCGCCCCGCGTTGCTCGAAGCTGCGCAGCGCCGGAGCCGACAGAATGATGACGTCGGCGGGCTGACCCGCTGCGAACGCGCGACGCACCTTCCCGACTTGGTTGAAGCTCAGGTCGACGCGATCGCCGGTCCGCTGCTCGAACGCCGACACGACCTGCGTGACGGGCTGCTGCACCGCCCCCGCGCTGAGCACGTGCAGTTCGACGGCTGCGCTCGCAGGCGTCACGGCGGCGAACGCAAGCGCGAGCGAGAACGCTGCGCGCATCGTTCCTTTGGTGGTGGATGTCGTCGATCGGTCCGTCAATCGCATGGACGGGGCATGCGCGACGCGGAGATCACGCCCCTGCACGCAGCGCGCGCAGCCGATGCGCGGCGATCGCCGCTGCGTGGTCCCACGTCCAGCGCTCGCGGGCGCGCTGCGCGCCGCGCAGCCCTTTTTCCCGCGCCTCCTCGCGGTGCGCGACGACGTGGCGCAGCGTCGCGGCGAGATCGTCGAGGTCGGGTTCGAGCCACCAGCCTTCGCCCGCGAGCAGCTCACCGCGAAACTCCCCGCGCAGCGCGCGCCGCTCCGCCGGA
>DATJHK010000057.1:0-14475 GCA_035493875.1 Candidatus Limnocylindria bacterium | reverse complement strand
GCTCTTCCTGGGCAGCGGAAGCTCGCTCTTCGTCGGGATGCTCGGCGCGCTGGCGTTTCGGCGTCGCGGCGTGCGCGCGGCGGCGCTCGCCGCGACGGAGGCACGCTTCGACGCGAACGCCTACCGCGACGCCTGCGTCGTCGCGCTCTCGCAGAGCGGCCGCTCGACCGACTTGCTCGATGCGATCGACCGGCTCGCGCCCTCGCGTCTGGTCGCGATCACCAACGACATCACCTCGCCGCTCGGCGAGCGCGCCGAGATCGTCATCGACTGTCTCGCCGGTCCCGAGCTCGCGGTCCCGGCGAGCAAGAGCGTCACCTCGATGGCCGCGATCCTCTTGTGGGCGGCGGCGCTGACCGGCGGGAAGAAGAACCGCACGGCCGCGTCGCTCGAAGCGGCGGCAGACGACGTGGGCGCCTGGCTCGACGGCCCCGGGGTTGACGACGTCGTCGCGGCGGCACAGCGTCTCGCGCGACGCCGCAGCGTCGTGATCGTCGGTGCGGGCTACGGCGTGCCGGCCGCGTACGAGCTCGCGTTGAAGATCAAAGAAGCGAGCTACATCCACGCCGAGGGATTCGCGGCCGGCGAGTTCCGCCATGGGAGCTCGGCGATCCTCGACGCCTCCTCGGCGATCATCGGGATCGTCGACGACGCCTCACGCGACATCGTGCATCGCCCGCTCGCCGAAGCCGCCGAAGCGGAGGCGGCGCGCTACGTGATCGGCGCGCGCAGCGGTGAGATTCCGCTGCTCGGTCCGGCGAGCGGTGAAGCATTCAACACGCTCGCGTGGCTCGTCGCGGGACAATATCTCGCGCTGAGTCTCGGACGCGCGAACTACGTCGAGTCCGATTCCCCTCGCGGGCTGAGGAAGTACGTGGTGTAGCGTCACGATGCGCTCGTTTGGACCAATGGCACGCAGGTAACGACCCCCGCCTTATCCATAGTTTAAGGACTAGCGAACGCGCGTCGTCCGACGCCGCTCGCTTTTCTTTTGTCCCGGGGGAACGCCAGATTTGACCCATCGCTTCACGAGACAGCGGTTGACGGCGCTGCTCGCACTCGTGCTCTGTATCAGCTCGATGATCGCGCCCGCGTGGGCCGGGACGACCGGCACCATCAGCGGGACGGTCACCGATCTCACGACCGGGAAGCCGCTCGCGGGCGTAACGGTCGATGCCGCGTCACCTACGCAGAGCGAGCACACGACCACCAACGCGCAGGGCTTCTATGTCCTGCAGAACCTCAACCCCGACACCTACGTCGTCTCCTACACGACGAGCGGCTACGAGACGTACGTCGTCCAGGGCATCACGGTCCAGCAGGACATCACGACGGCGTTGAACGAGGGCCTGGCGCACCAACTCCGGAGCATCGGAGGCGTGAGCGCGACGTCGGCGCAAAATCTGGTCAAAGGAACCGAAGGGACCGACGTCTACAGCATCTCGGGTCAGCAGCTGAACGCCGCCTCTGGCGGCGACGATCTCCATAAGACGCTCTATCAGTACATCGCGACCGCGCCGGGCGTCACGACCAACGGTTTTCCGGGGCTCCCGCGTATCCGCGGCGGCACCGCGACCGATACAGGGTACGAGTTGGACGGCATCCCGGTGCGCGAACGCATCACCGGTCTCTTCACGTCGAACCTGAGCAGCATCGGGTTCCAGAACGTCGAGGTCTACACCGGCGGCCTGAGCGCGGAGAACGCCGGGAACGGCACCGGGATCATCAACACCGTCGTTAAGTCCGGGACCGCTCCGGGGTTCACCAACGTCTCGGTCGGAGTGACGGCACAGGAGATGAACAACTACCTGACCTTCGAGAAAGGCGGTGCGTCGCAGAACGGCCGCTTCTCGTACTACATCTCCGCGGACATCGCGAACTCGAACAACGCTTTCGACTACGGCAACGTATCGTTTCCGAACGTGCTGTATCAGGGCGCCGACGGACCGGGGCCGACGTACACCCGTGACCTCATGGGGAACTTCCACTACCGGCCCAATCAGAACAACGATATCCAGTTCCTGATCCAGAACGGTTACGGGGTCTTCGACTACGACTACATGCTCGGCCCCGAGACCGGCACCCATCTCGCGGTGACCGCGTGCCCGGGCGAGTCCGGTGGAGCCGGCGGGACCGCGCCGAACGGCCAGCCCTGCCCGAACGGGTTGTACTACCGCGCGCTTGCGCCGAATACGGGGAACACCTGGTATCACTACAGCGGGATCGGCAAGCTGCAGTGGAACCACATCATCAACGACACCTCCGGGATCACGTTCCGGCTGGCCGAGAACTTCAATCAGTACATCTTCGACCAGCCGATCACGGACGTGAACACGCCCGGGATGTCGACGGGCGTCAAGGGGTGCCCCGCGTATCCGTACACGCCGAATTCGCCCGTCACCATGTCCGGCGGCGCGCTCTGCTCCGCGGGGGTCGAGAACTTCTACGAAGACCGGCGCTCGAACATGTACTTCGGCTCGGCCGACTACACGAACACGCTCAACGAAAACGTGACGCTCAAGGCCGGGATCGGCCAAGAGTACGACAACAACATGTTCGTCGAGTGGGATCCCTCGGCGTTCAATGCGAACGGAACCTACCCCGAGATCACCGGCCTCTCCGTCGTGCCGACCCATTTCCCGTACGCCTACGTCGACACCGCGATCAACGCGGGCCGCTTTACGCTCGATCCGGGTCTGCGCTACTCGGAAGGGCTCTATGAATTCCCCGGCTCGCATCCGATCACGATGCTTACGCCGACGTTCTCGGGGACGTACCGAATCAATCCTAGGAACGTGCTGCGCTACTCGTACGCGGACACCTCGAACTACGTCGGCACGCTGTACGTCTATCGGCAGAACAGCACGACGTACAACCCCGGCGCCACCGACTCGAGCTACGATCCACAGCTCAACCATTCGGCCGAAGTAATGTGGGAGCATGCGCTCAACCCCAGCACCTCATTCCGTTTCGGGCCTTGGATGCGCAGCACGTCGAACTACTTCGCGCTCTACCGACCGTTCTTGGGGTATAATACAGCGGGTAACCCGACCTTCGGACCGACTTCGCCGACGAACGCGGGCGCGAATCGCGTGTTCGGGCTCGAGCTGGGCGCCAATCACGTCGACAACCACAGCGTCGGGCTGTCGTGGTTCCTCGGTGCCGACTATGAGAACTATTGGACGACGGCGATCTCCACGCTGACCGGCTCGTACGGCGCTTCCCAGCTTCCGGCGAATATCGTCAACAGCGGCGTGATGATTCGCTCGACCGCCGATCCGATGCTCAACGCCACCCTGACGATGGACGCGCACGCGGGGTCGTGGTCGTTTCTCCCGCTCGTCACCTACCAGGTCGACACGTTCTACAACGTCGGCATCCTGAACACGGCGCAGACGCAGATCACGCAGCCCGAGATGATCGCGGGTGGTCATTGGGTCGCGAACGCCACCTTGCTCAAGCACCTGAACCGCAACGCCACGCTCGGCCTGTACGTGACGAACCTGACCAACAATCTTCACGACACCACGCCGTGCTTGAACAACGCGCAAGGTACGGGGTGCAACCCGTACAGCGGACCGGGCTCCGGCGTGAACGGGCAGCCGAACCAGTACATCTGGGAGAACTACAGCCAGACCCCCCGGATGGTGGAACTGTTCCTCACGGTGAAAGGCGGCTAGCATGATGCGCTTCGCCGCCGGCGGGTTCGCGCTGCTGGCGGCGTCGTTCGCGTGGCCGACACCGCTCCCGACCACCGCACCCGCGCCGCGGCCGACGATCGCCTGGCAAGGCGCGCCGGCCGCGTCGTTCGCGGTGCAGGTCACCGCGCTCGGCGTCTCGCCGGACGGCGCGGCGCGTGCGCTGGTGCGCGTCGTGCTGCGCGACGCGGGCGGCCATCCGACGCAGCTCCGCGGCGGGGGCGATTTCGACTTCGACGTCGATCGGGGCGAGGCGCAGTGGCAGACGCGGCTGCGCTACGGCGGTCCGGCCGCGATCGTCTCGGTGCGCGACGCGGCGCCGGTGACGGTGCGCGTCATCGCGAACCGCCCGGCAGCCTTGGGCGAGCACACGGTGCGCTACGTGCCGCTCGTGCCGGGCACGCCGCAGGTCGTCGGCGAGGCGCTCGGGCCGCACCTCGTGCGGATCGGCTGGTTCCCGCGCGCGCCGGGCGGCACGGTGCGCATCGTGCACGAGGGGCGCGCGGCGCTCGTCTCCGCGGCTGCGTCGAGCTGGGACGACGACGGCGTCACGCCGGGGACGACGGCGCACTACGTCGTGGAGCGCGCGGGCGGCGTGCGCACGGCGCTCGACGTCGCGGTTCCCCCGGAGCTGCCGCGCAGCGGGATCGATGCGGTGCGCGGCAAGGGCGCTTGGCTCGCCTTCTCCGGTGACGCGCGCGACGACGACGGTTACGACAAGCTCGACATCGATCAGATCGTCGCGACCGCGAAAGCGGCCGGGCTGCGGTACGTCGAGCTGCGTCTGGCCTACGGTGCGTTCGACCAGATCACGCCCGCCGCGCGTACGACGATCGACCGGCTGATCGACGGGCTCGACGAGGCCGGGATCGCGGTCGTCGGCTGGACCGTTCCGCGCGAGCTCGCCTTCGACGATCTCGCCGAGAACGTCGCGGTCGCGCGCTACCGCACGCCGAGCGGACACGGGATCACGGGCTTGGCCGTCGACCTCGAGCGCGGCGGAGAGTTCATGGGCGCCGACCCGCTCGGACGTGCCGGGATGAGCGGCTACCTGCGCGTTTTGCGCGAGGCGGTCGGCCCGCACGTCCTGCTCGTCGCGACCGTCGAGGACCCGTTCCTCGAGCACCTCGACGAGCGCGCGTATCCGTACGCCGAGATCGCGGCGCCGGCCGACGTGCTGCAGCCGATGACGTACTGGCGGATGCTCGGGCCGTGGGATTCCGTCCCCAAGGTGCGGCAGGTCGTCGCGGGCAGCGCGATGCTGCTGCGGCGTTTCGCCGGTCGACCGCTCCCGATCGAGATCGGGGCGCAGACGCGTCCGCTCTCACGCTTGGGCGCACCGCCGGCCGACGAGCTCACCGCGAGCGTCGAGAGCGCGCGCCGCGCGGGTGCGATCGGGGTGATCTTCTACGACTGGACGGGGACCGCGCCGGACCAGTGGGGTGCGATCGCGCACACCGCCTGGTAACCGACCCCGCAGGGGAGAGGGAACTCCCTCAACCTTAGAGTAACCTTAAGATCAGCGAACGAGCGCTTTCCTGCGCCGCTCGCTTTTCTTTTTGGAGTTTCGTCGGCCGAGACACCGATGCGCGGGGGGCTGGGGCGCCGCGGCGACAGGAGGAATCATGCGACCTCACCTTCGCGCGAAGTTCGCGCGCTGGTCTTGCTTCGTACTCGTCGTGCTCATGATCGCCGCGACGCTCCGCGTCCCGGCGTTCGCGCAAAGCCTCACGGCGGGTGCGATCGAAGGCACCGTCACGGACGCCGTGACGAAGAAACCCGTCGCGGGCGCGGTCGTGACCGCCGCCGCGCCGAGCGGGCGCGGGACCGCGCGGACGGATGCCAACGGCTTCTACGCGATCCAGAACCTCGCTCCGGATACGTACGCGATCGCGATCGGCATCCCGGGATACGAACCGGTCAACATCTCCGGCGTGACCGTGCTGCAAGACCAGGTTCAGCACGTCGACCAGGGTCTGGTGAAGACGCTGCAGTCGATCGGCCGGGTCACGACGCGCGCCGCGTCGAGCCTCGTGCAGCAGCAGCAGACCGCGGACGTCTATAACGTCGGCGCGCAGCAGCTCGGCGCCGCGGCCGGTCAGGGCGGCTTTCGCACCCTCTACGACGTGATGCAGACCTCGGCCGGCGTGACGGCGACGGGCGTCGCGGGGCGTCCGCGTATCCGCGGCAGCGACGTCGGCGACGTCGCGTACGAGCTCGACGGCATCCCGATCAACGATCGTCTCACCGGCCTGTTCACTACGAACCTCTCGCTGATCGGCACGCAGAACCTCGAGGTCTACACCGGCGGCTACAGCGCGCAGTACGGCAACGCCGCGGCCGGCGTGATCAACTCCGTCGTCAAGCGCGGGACGAATCCGGGATTCGGGTCGCTCACCTACACCGACCAGTCTCCAGTAGGCGAGCACGATCTGATCGGCGAGTACGGCGGCGCGACGCCGGACGGGAAGCTGTCCTGGTACATGGCGTTCGACCGCGTCGACTCCTCGACGCAGTTCGCGAACGGCTACCAGCCGTACATCAACTCGCAGGCCCTCACCGCGCGCGACGACACGCAGTCGTTGACGACGACGCGCGACCTGCTGGGGAACTTCCACTGGCGGCCGTCGGGGAACGACGACGTCCAGGTGCTGCTGCAAACCGGCAATCAGCGTCTGCCGTGGAACGTCGGCCTGAATGGCGCCCCCATCCTGGGGATCAAGGAATGCAACGGCGTCGTCGTGCAGCCCGGGTCGCGCACCGTGACGAATCCGGGCGTCAGCGACACCGGGATCCCGTGCACCGTCACGACCACGACGAACGGGGTCACGACGACGAAGAACACCGGGCTCCAGTACTACGCGCTCAACCAGACCAACGCCAACGTCTGGTACCACTGGTCGAACATCGGCAAGGTGGAGTGGAATCACGTCATCAACGACAAGCTCTTCACGACGCTGCGCGTCGCCGAGAACTTCAACCAGTACATCTTCTACCAGCCGTTCGACCTGACGACGATCAACGGCGTGACGACGCCAGGTGCGCCGGCCGGGATCACCGGCTACACGCCGCCGGGAACGCCGGCCGCGAACGGCATCGGCTACCAGGACGAGTACTCCGACCGGCGCTCGCAGATGTACATCGGCAGCTTCGACGCGACGTACACGCCGAACGCGCACAGCAGTTGGACCGGCGGCGTGAGCTACGAACGCGACAACGACGCGGAACGGTACTACGACTACTGCGGCTGTGACGACGCGACGAGCGGATCGCCGTTCAACATGAACGGATCGTACCCGAACCTGTTCCTCAACGTCGATTACCCGCTGATCCTGCCGAGCGCGTATCTCGACACGCGCCAAACCTTCGGCAAGCTCACCGTCGAGCCATCGATCCGCTACGACTCCGAGACCTACGACATCCCCAATCGGCCCGACATCGTCAATCCGGACGGCTCGATCACCAAGAGCTATGCGTACGGAGCGTACGGGACCGAGGCGTGGGAGCCGCGCTTCGCGTTCACCTGGGCGCCCAACGCGTACTCCGCGATCCGCGGATCGTACGGCGTCACCTCGACGTTCGTGCCGGCGGCCTACGTCTACAACGACTCGCCGAACGGTCTGACGGCTCAGGACTCCCGCGTCGTCGACGTCTACTACCCGGGGAGCGGCGTCGTTCCCCAGCGTAACTACAACGTCGACCTCTCGTACGAGCAGGAGCTCAAGGACGGCGTCGACTCGTTCCGCGTGACGCCGTTCTACCGCCACGCCACCAACAAGCTCGAGCAGGTCAAGACCTACACCGTCGCGCCGGGGACGAACGCGGTGACGTTCACCGGGCCCTCGTACTTCCGCACCGGGATCGAGAACCGCGCGACCGGCGTGGAGCTCGCCTTCAGCCACGCGCTCAAGCACGACGGCTTCTCCTGGTACCTCGACGGCACGTACGTCAACTACTGGGGCTCGCTCACGGCAGCGACGCTCGCCACCGGATCGACGCCCTACGGCGCGATCACGTCCTCCAGCTCGTACCTCACGTCGTTCCTGACGACGGGGACGATGTACCGCAATCCCTCGCAGCCGCCGTGGAGCGTCTCGTTCACCGGCGACTACCGTAAGGATCGGTTCCATGCCGATCCGTACGTGATCTACCAGGTCGGCGCGCCGTACAACGTCGCCGGCACCTGCGAGAACCAGTCCTACACCTTGGCCAAGTGCCCGGCGAATCTGCTCGACTCGACGGTGCACTTCGCGCGCGCGAACTGGTGGACCGCGCTCGACATCGGCTACGACGTCGTCAAGGTGCGGGGCCACGTCGTGACGCTCGGTCTGAACGTCCGCAACCTGTTCGACAACGTTCAGGGCGACGTCTACCCGGCGACGAACGGCAACTACGGGACGGGCAAGTCGAATCCGGACCTCGCGACGTACGGACCGGGCTCGGTGCCGAACACCCTCTACTACTACGCGCCGGACCAGTACCAGCGCGAGTTCCAGCTGTACCTCTCGACGAAGTTCTGACCAGTCGCTCGGAAGGGCGGTCCTCGACGGCCGAAGCTTGCTTCAGCCGTTAGGACTGCCTCCCCGGGAGTTCGCCGGGGATTGGTCCAAGCAAGGGCCCACAGATCATGCTGCCCGAGCTCTTGGCGTGGTTCACCGGCAAGGAACAGAACCGGCGAAAGTTTCCGCGTAAGAAGAAGCCGTACCGCGCCGCGTACAGCGTCGACGGACGGCCGCAGCGCGCCGCGATCGGCCTGGACATCAGCGGCGGCGGGATCTGCATCCTCACGCAGGAGCAGGTCGAGAGCGAGGAGTTCGAGGTCCGCGCGCAGATCGACGAGCGCCAGGTCCGCATGCGCGCGAAGGTCGTCTGGAAGGACAACGTCCAGCACCAGGGACGGCGCGTCTTCCGCTACGGGATGCGCTTCACGGGGATCCCGGCCGATGACTGGGATGCGATCATTCGCTACACGACGGATCGTCCGGTCGCGGAGGCGAACAAGGCGCAGGACGAGCTGACCGCCGTGCGGATGACGCCGGACGACACCGCACGGCTGCTTCCGAAGGAGCTGCAGAACCGGCTGCTGCGGATGCTCGTCGAGCGCCGCCGCTTGGCGGCGCTCGACGAGAAGGTCACACCGCTCGTGCAGTATTTCTATTCCGGCATCGTCCGGCACAACGACAAGCTCATGCACCGGCTCGTGATCCAGTCGAAGGTGGTCGGTGTCGAGAGCGACGAGATGTTCGAGACGCGCTTCGTCTTCGACGAGGGCGGCCATAACGTCCAGATCCTCAACTGAAAGGCCACTGGTGTCCAAGAAAACCGCGCTGATCACCGGCATCACCGGGCAGGACGGATCGTTCCTCGCGGAGCTGCTCCTGGAGAAGGGCTACCGCGTCGTCGGGATGACGCGCCGTTCCTCGACCGACGTGCACGAGCGCATCCAGCACATCGTCGACGAGATCGAGTTCGTCTCGGGTGACCTGCTCGACCAGAGCTCGATCAGCTCGATCGTCGCGGCCGTCAAGCCGGACGAGATCTACAACCTCGCAGCCCAGTCGTTCGTCCCCACCTCGTGGCACCAGCCGGTCCTCACCGGCGAGTTCACCGCCCTGGGCGTCACACGCGTCCTCGAAGCGGTCCGCAGCGTCGATCCGAAGATTCGCTTCTACCAAGCGTCCAGCTCGGAGATGTTCGGCAAGGTTCAGGCGGTGCCGCAGAACGAGGAGACGTCGTTCTACCCGCGTTCGCCCTACGGCGTCGCGAAGGTCTACGGGCACTGGATCACCGTCAACTACCGCGAGTCCTACGACCTCTTCGCGGTCAGCGGGATCCTCTTCAACCACGAGTCGGAACGGCGCGGCAAGGAGTTCGTGACGCGCAAGATCACCGACGGCGTCGCGCGGATCAAGCTCGGGTTGCAGAAGGAGCTGCGGCTCGGCAATCTCGATGCGCAGCGTGACTGGGGGTTCGCGGGCGACTACGTGCGCGCGATGTGGCTGATGCTGCAGCAGGACCGTCCGGACGACTACGTCGTCGCGACCGGCCGCACGCACGCGGTGCGCGAGTTCGTGCGGCTCGCGTTCGCCGCCGCGGATCTGGACTGGGAGCCGTACGTCGTCGTCGATCCGCGCTTCTACCGTCCGGCCGAGGTCGATCTGCTCGTCGGCGATCCGGCCAAGGCGCGCACCGTGCTCGGCTGGGAACCCGAGATCAGCTTCGAGGCGCTCGTCGAGCGGATGGTTCGCGCGGACCTGCAGCGCCTCAGCACGCTCACCACCGTTTAGGTGCGCGTCCTCGTCACGGGTGCGCGCGGGTTCGTCGGCCGGCACCTCGTGGCCGCGCTGCGCGAGCGCGGTCACGCCGTCGTCCAAGCCGACCACGTCCCGCACGATGAGGCGCTCCCGATCGACGTCGGCGATCCGCACGCGGTGCGCGGCGCCGTCGAGCTGGCGCGGCCCGACGCGATCGCGCACCTCGCGGCGCAGGCGTTCGTGCCGGCCTCGACCGCCGACCCGCAAGGGACGTTCGCGATCAACGCGCTCGGCACGCTGCACCTCCTCGAGGCGGTGCGCGCGGGCGCGGGCGACGGTGGACCTCATCCCCGCATCGTGGTCGTGAGTAGCGCCGACGTCTACGGGCTCCAGCCGCCGGACGCGTATCCGTTGCGCGAGACGACGGCGCCGCGGCCCGCCAACCCGTACGCCGCGAGCAAGATCGCCGCCGAAGCGCTCGCCGTCGCGTACGCGCGCTCGTACGGCCTCGACGTCGTCGTGACGCGCGCGTTCAACCACATCGGCCCGGGGCAGGACGAACGGTTCGCGGTCGCCGGCTTCGCGCTGCAGCTTGCACGCGTCGCCGCGGGGATCGCACCCGTGCTCTCGGTCGGCAACCTCGAAGCGGCGCGCGATTTCCTCGACGTACGCGACGTCTGCGCGGCGTACGTCGCGCTCCTTGAAGGCGCCGGCGAGGCCGGTGAGCTCTACAACATCGCCAGCGGGACGGCGACCTCGCTCGCGGAGATCCTGCGGCGGCTCGTCGAGATCGCGCACGTCCCGGTCGAGATTCGCGAAGACCCCGCGCGCATGCGCCCCGCCGATATCCCGGTGAGCGTCGGTGACGCGTCGAAGCTGCGGGACGCGACGGGGTGGAATCCCCGCATCTCCCTGGCGGCCGCGCTGCGCGCCGTCTACGACGACGCGCGCGAGCGCGTACAGGTGACCCGGTGAACGACGACCTTTCCAGCTTCATCTTCGGCCGGCGCGGCACGCTCCTCGCGATCCCCGCCGTCGTTCTCGCCGCCTTCGGCAAACCGAGCGCGTTCTCGATCGCCGCCGGGCTGCCGCTCGCATTCGTCGGCGAGGCGGTGCGGATGTGGGCCGTCGGCTACAGCGGCGTCACGACGCGCGGCGACACGGTGACGGCGCCCGCGCTCGTCACGGCGGGGCCGTACGCGCACGTGCGCAACCCGCTCTACGTCGGCAACTTCGTGACGGCCGCCGGCTTCGCGATCGCCTTCACCGGGAAGAACACGCCCGCCGCGCGCGCCGCGCTGGTTGGCACCTCGCTCGCCGCGATGCTCGCGGTCTACGCGGTCATCGTCCCGCACGAAGAGGGGTACCTGCGCGAAACCTTCGGCGAGCCGTTCGACGAATACACGCGCCGGGTGCCGCGCGTGCTGCCGCGCCTGGAACCGTCGGAGCCCCAGCAAGGGTCGTACGATCCGGAAGTGATCGGACGAGCGGAATCGCGGACCTTCGTGACTTTCGGCGCGATGCTCGCAGCTCTCGCGCTCAAGGCGCTGCGCACGTGAGCCATGCCGCCGGCGCCTCGACGGGCCGGCTGCGGATCGCGCTCGTCGCGACCGCCGCCGTCGCCGTGCTCGAGGCGGCCGGCGGCTTGCGGTCCGGCTCACTGGCCCTGCTCTCCGACTCGGCACACGTCGCGATGGATGCCGTCGCGCTGGCGATCGCCCTTGCGGCCGCCGTGCAGGCGAAGCGGCCCGCGACGGCACGCCAAACCTACGGCTTCGCGCGCTACGAGATCCTCGCCGCGCTCGCCAACGGGGGCTTGCTGACCGCCGTCACGGTCCTGATCGTCGTCGAGGCGGCGCGCCGCTTCGCACAGCCCGAGCTGCCGGAAGGCGCGATCATGATCGGCGTCGCGGCGATCGGCCTGGTCGTCAACGTCGCGGTCGGCCTGATGCTCGCCCGCGAGCACCACCACGACCTCAACCTGCGGGCGGCGGTGCTGCACGTCGCGGGCGACGCGCTGGGCGCGCTCGCCGTCATCATCGGCGGCGGGATCATCGCGCTGACCGGCGCGGCCTGGGTCGACCCGCTCCTCTCGCTTCTCGTCGCCGGGATCATCGTAGCGGGGGTCTTCGGGATCGTCCGCGAGGCGACGGGGGTGCTGCTGGAGAGCGCGCCGGGCCACGCCGACGTCGAGTCGGTCCGCGAACGGATCCGCACGGTCGAAGGGGTCGTGGAGGTCCACGACTTGCACGTTTGGACGATCGGCTCGGGGAGCCACGCCCTCTCCGCGCACGTGCTGCTCGACGACCGCAAGCTCAGCGAAGCCGGCGGGATCCTGCGCTCGATCGACGCCGCGATGCGCGAGGACTTCGACATCACGCACGTCACGGTCCAGTTCGAGTGCGAAAGCTGCGAACCGGACACCACGATCATTTGCAGCCAAGCGGGCGTCCGGCCCCCTCGGGAATCTGTTTCCTAGGCCGCGAAGTCGCCCCGGCTATGAAGTCCGGAACCGTCGTCCTCGCCACCGCTCGGACGCCCTTCGGGCGCCTCGGCGGTGCGCTCTCCTCGCTCGCCGCGACCACGCTCGGCGCGGAGGCGATCCGCAGCGCCCTGTTGCGCGCCGGCGTCCCGCCCGCCGACGTCGACCACGTCATCATGGGGCAGGTGATCCAGGCCGGCGCGGGGCAGGCGCCGGCGCGTCAAGCCGCCTTCAAGGGCGGCCTGGCCAAGACGACGACGGCGGAGACCGTCAACAAGGTCTGCGCGTCCGGGCTCCTCGCCGTCGCCTACGGCGCACGCTACGTCGCCGACGGCGACGCGCGGGTCGTCGTCGCCGGCGGGATGGAGTCGATGTCGAACGCTCCCTACCTGCTCCCGGGGGCGCGCGCGGGGTACCGCTACGGCGACGGCGTCCTGGTCGACGCGATGATCCGCGACGGCCTGTGGGACGCATACTTCGACGAAGCGATGGCGGCGCAGGGCGCGAAGGTCGCCGCGGAGCTGGGGGTCACTCGCGCCGTCCAGGACGAGTTCGCGTACCGCAGCCATCAGCGCGCGCACGCCGCTCACGAAGCCGGACACCTCGACGCCGAGCTCGTCCCGCTCAACGTGGCGACGAAGGCGAAGGGGAAGATCGTCGTGGACGCGGTGCCGGAGCAGGCGCGTGCGCGCGTCCCGGCGCTCGCCGGCGGGAACGGCGCGGCGTCGGTGTGGCAGCACGTTCCGCCCGCTTCGATGGTCGCCGATCCGGCGCAGTACTCGCCCTACGTGAGCGGCGAGGTGCCGTTCACGCGCGTCGATCGCGACGAGCCGGTGCGCGCCGACGCCTCGCTCGAGGCGATGGCGAAGCTCAAGCCGCTCGACGCCGGCGGGACGATCACGGCCGGGAACGCGCCGGGCGTCAACGACGGCGCCGCGGCGGTCGTCCTCTCCTCGCACGAGTACGCGCGCGGAATCGGCGCCGCGCCGATCGCGGAGATCGTCGATCACGCCGGGGTGGCGTGGGACCCGCCGTACCTCGCGCTCACGCCCGCGATGGCGGCGCAGAAGCTGCTCGACAAGCATGGGATGTCGGCGCGCGACATCGCGGTGTGGGAGATCAACGAGGCCTTCGCTGCGGTGGCGTTGACCGCCGCGACGCGGCTCGGGCTGGATCCGGAGGTCGTCAACGTCCAAGGTGGGGCGGTGGCGCTCGGGCATCCGATCGGGGCTTCGGGGGCGCGGATCGTCGGGGCCGTCGTGCAGCAGTTGCGGCGGCGTGGTGGCGGATATGGGATTGCGGCGATTTGTTCCGGCGGGGGGCAGGGGGATGCTCTGCTCGTCAAGGTCTCGTAGCGCGAATGTCATGCTGAGCTTGTCGAAGCATGGGCCACGATCGGGGCGTGGACGTGCAGGCTTTGGTTTTGCGGGATTGGGGTGAAGGGGGACGTGTTCTCGTGCGGATTTTAGTGGTGGGTGCTGGGCAGATGGGCGGCGGGATCGCTCAGGTGCTTGCGATGCGTGGGCATGAGGTGCTGCTCAACGATGTTGACGAGGGGCGGATTCGGCGGGGGATCGACGGGATCGCGAAGCGGCTGGATCGGGAAGTCGAGAAGGGGCGGATGACGGCGGAGATGCGCGGGGAGGTGCTCACGCATATCGATGCTCGGCCGCATTTCCATGATCTCGACATTCATTTGGCGATCGAGGCTGCGTCGGAAGATTTGGAGACGAAGCTGGGGTTGTTTCGAAACCTTGATCGCAATACGCCGCCGGAGGCGGTGCTGGCTTCGAATACGTCCTCGATCTCGATTACGACGTTGGGGGCGGTCACTTCGAAGCCGGATCGGGTGGTCGGGATGCATTTCATGAATCCCGTGCCGGTGATGAAGCTCGTTGAAGTGATTCGTGGGATTGCGACTTCCGATGCGACGTTTGCGTACGTGCGTGATCTTGCGCTTTCGCTCGACAAGACGCCGGTTGAGGTTCGGGACTTTCCGGGGTTCGTTTCGAATCGCGTGTTGTTGCCGATGTTGAACGAG
>DATJHK010000056.1:0-30947 GCA_035493875.1 Candidatus Limnocylindria bacterium | reverse complement strand
TTCGCCGAGTCGGTCCGCGCGTGGGTCGAGGCGAACGATCCGCGCTCACCGTGGCCGCGCGCGACGCGCGCGCGCCTGCGTGCGCTCGACCCCGCGATGGCGGCGATTCTGGAGTCGCTCTTCGCGCACGACCTCGCCGCGCCGGGCGCGCTCAGCGAGCCGTCGGCGTCGTGACGGTGACGGGCGGGGTCTCCGGTTTGACGATCAGCCCGTGCACCTGCGCCATCAGCGCGCCGAGGTGATTCTCGTCGCCCGGCGGCTGACTGTTGGTGCCGATCGCGATGACGACGTCGTCCTTCGGGAACCAGCCGTAGAGCACGCGATAGCCGAGCGTCTCGCCTTGGTAGAACCATGCGATCGTGCCGTCGCGGCTCCAAATCTGCCCCACGCCTAGGCCGAAACCGCGCGGATCCTTCTCGCTGGTGCGCGGGATCGGCTTCCCGGTGCGCATCGAGACGATCGTGAGCAGTTCCTCGCGCTGGCGCGGCGGGAGGAGGTCACCCTCGTAGAGCGCGCGCACCCAGTGCGTCACGTCTTGCGGCCGCGCGATGATCCCGCCGGCGGCGCCGGCCCAGGAGAGGTCGCCGGTCCGCACGTCGGCGCCGATCAGCGGCCCGAGCCACGGCTGCTTCGGATCGGGATTGAAGTAGTAGCCTGAGACGAGGCGATCGAGCACCGCGCGCGGATAGACGTTGGGGCTGTAGTACGTCTCTTCCAAACCCAGGCTCGCCCCGAGGAAACGGCGCTGGATCTCCTCGGCGTAGCTGCGCCCGGTGACGCGCTCGATGATCATCCCGGCGAGCAGATAGTTCGTGTTCGAATAGTACCAGCCGGTCGGAGGCGGCGGCGCGTGGCCGTAGGTCGGATCGACCATCCCGATCAGGATCGGCGGCGTCCAGCGGCGGTGGATCGTCGCGACCTCTGCGCGCATCATCGCCGGGACGTTGTCGTAACCGTAGATGTTGCTCGTCATGTTGAGCAGCCGCCGGATGGTGACGTCGCGCCAGGCGGGATATTGCGGCAGCCAGTATCCGACGGTTTGGTCGATCGAGAGTGCGCCTTCGGCTTCGAGCTGGAGGATCGCCGCCGCGGTGAACGACTTGGTGATGCTGCCGATCTGAAAGAGGCTCTCCGGCGTGATCGGCACGCCCTCGGGTCGGAGCGAGGTGCGTCCCGTGACGACGTTCAGGTTCTCGGTACGTGCCGGAAAGCTGATGCTCAGCGAGACCGCCGAGATGTGCTCGGGCTTCGCGCGCTTGCGCAGATACGCATCGATCGTGGCCTGCAATTGCGGGCGCAAGGTGCTGACCGGCGGCATCGCGGACGCCGGGGACGCGCATAACAGAAGGACGCTCATCGCAAGAAGCGCCACGGCTCTCATGAACGACACGTAGCATGCTTTCGCGAGCGATGCAAGCGCGCGCCGAGCGCCCTCTCGGAGATCTGCGCGGTTGCTTTACGCGGCGGATTCGGGCTGCGGCGTTCCGAGCAGCGCGAAGCGCGAGAAGAATTGGTTGAGCAGTACGGCGACGAGCGCGGCGAGGACGATCCCGTCGTTGAAGATCGGGCCCACGCTCGCCGGCATCGCGGCGAAGAACGTCGGCGCGAGGGTCGGCACCATCCCGATCCCGACCGCGAGCGCGACGAGCACGAGATTGTGCCGGTTGGCGTAGTCGACGGCGGAGAGGATGCGGATCCCGGTCGCCGCGACCATCCCGAACATGATGAAGCCGGCGCCGCCCAGCACGCACGGCGGGATCGAGGCGACGACGAAGCTGAGCTTCGGGAGCACGCCGAGCGCGAGGAGCAGCACGCCGCCGCCGACGCAGACCCAGCGCGAGCGCACGCCCGTGATCCCGACCAAGCCGACGTTCTGCGAGTACGACGTGTACGGAAACGCGTTGAACAAGCCGCCCAGGAGCGTCCCGAGCGCGTCGGCGCGCAGGCCGCGGCGCAGGCGGTCGTCGTCGACCGAACGTCCCGTCAGCTCGCCGAGCGCGAGGAACATCCCGGTCGACTCGATCATCGTCACCAACATCACCAGGCACATCGCGAGCGACGTTCCCAGCGTGAAGACCGGCGGACCGAACTGGAACGGAACGACCAGCGCGACCCATGGCTCGTGCTCGAGGCCGGTAAACGACGGCCATCCGAGCGCGACCGTGACGGCGTACCCCGCGACGATCCCGAGCAGCACGGCGACGTTCTGCACGAAGCCGCGCGTGCGCGCGAGGAGCACCAGGATGACGATCAGGACGAACGTCCCGACGCCCAGGTACTTGAGCGCGCCGAAATCACGCGCGCCGACGCCGCCGCCGGCCCAGCCGACGGCGACCGTCATCAGCGAGAGCCCGATGACGGTGATCACCGAGCCCGTGACGACCGGCGGAAACAGCCGCACGATCCTCCCGGCGAGCGGGGTGACCACCAAGCCGAAGACGCCCGCGACGATGATTCCCCCGAACACCTCCCCGAGCCGGGTGCCCGGGGTATGCGCCGCCGCCAGGATCGGCGCGACGCACACGAAGCTCGCGCCCATCATCACCGGCAGCCGGATCCCGAACGGGCCGATGCCGAGCGACTGCACGATCGTCGCCAGACCGCAGGCGAACAGATCGGCGTCGATGAGGGAGGCGAGCTGATCCTTCGGCAGGCCGAACGCGGCGCCGACGATCAACGGGACCGCGACCGCACCCGCGTACATCACCAGCACATGCTGGATCGCGAGCGCGACGAGCGTTCCGGCGCGGAGACGCTCCACGCCGCCGGACCGCAGCGTGGCTTAGGCCGCGGAGGCCAAGCCTTCGGTGGACTCCAAGGCCGACGCGTGCGCGCGGCGCGGGCTGCCCGGCAGGATGAACCAGGCGACGACATGGGCGGCGAAAGCGATCAGAGCGATGGCGATATCCACGCTCCCATGCTAAGACGCCGAGCCGCTTCCGCCATTGGCGATTTGAGACACGGTCACGGGCCACGGCTCGACGTCTGTCGGGCCACACCCTGGGGACGGGGCGCTTTTCGCGCCTTACTCGTCCTTCGGCTCGTCCGGCGGCTTGACGCGCCGTACGCCGAGGATCGCGTCGATCAGCGCGCTCAGCCCCGGGACCTTGCGGCGATCGCCGCCGCGTCGGTCGCCCTCCGGCGGCACGCCGCCCGAACTCCGTCGCGGGCCGCGACGGCGGTCGTACTCCTGCGGCGGCGTCCGAGGCGCCTCGGGCGTCTCATCGTTGTCGTCCATCTGGCCTTTCAACTGCATCCATGTTCACCTTTGCGCCGAAGCGCTTCCTTTGGTTCATTGCGAAGACTTACGAGTGTGCGGCGATCCCGGCGAGCGAGACGAGCCGCGCCCCGTCACGCCGCGCGCGAGCGGCGAAGCGTTCCAACGCGCGCAGCGAGCTGGGACGCGCGTGAACGGCGACGATCGCGACGCCGGTCCGCTGCGCGATCGCGAGCGCTTGTCCGAGCAGGAAGTCGACGTACGGCGCGTTTTCGCGCGCGTCGGCGGTCACGTCGCGCGTCAGCGCGACGTCGCCGGCCGCTCGCGCCGCACGGTAGAGCGCGTCGTCCTCGAGCAGATCGTCCAGGACGATCCCGCCGCGATCGGCTGCGATGAGCGCGCGTGCCCGCGCCGCGTCGTCGGTCGAGCAGACGATCCCCGCCGCGCCGTGCCCTCGCAGCGCGGCGATCGTCGTAGGGTCGGCGCCGGCGCAGTCGACGAGCGCCGTCATCCCGGCCTCGCGCGCGATGCGCAGCGTCTCGGTCCCCGTCTGCGCGGGGACGAGGACGGCGAGCGGAAACGGCTCGCCGGCGAACGGCGCGAGCTCGGTCGCCGAACGGTCCCCGCCGACGACGAGGACGGCGATCCGCGCCGCCTCGTGCCGCGCGTCGAACGCACGCGGCGCCCAGCCCCCGGGCCGGGCCGAGACGGCGCGATCCGCGTCTCCGTACGGGTCGGGATCGTCGTCCGCGGCGTCGAGCGAATCGGCGCCGTGCAGCGCGCGCGGGAGGTCGCGCGGCTCGATCGGTTCCGGGAGGGCGACGACGCGCGTGCGCGGCACCGGGCGCAGCGCGGTCGTCCCGAAGCGATGGCCGCCGGCATACCCGACCGCGATCGCGAGCAGCGACCCGGCCAGCACGAGCGCCCAGAACGCGTTCGCGACACCGTTCAGCGGGCGGGGGCGCGACGCTCGCCGGAGATCGCCCATACGAGCGCGACGAGCAGGAAGTTCGTGACGAGCGAACTGCCGCCGTACGAGACGAACGGCAGCGTGATCCCCGTGAGCGGGAAGAGGCGCAGCACACCGCCGACGATGATGAGGATCTGGAACCCGAAGACCGCGGCGAGCCCCGTCGCGAGCAGCTTGGCGTAGAGATCGGGCTGCCGCTGCGCGACGCGCAGCGCGCGCACGACGACGGCGAGGAAGACGACGAGCAGCGCGATCGAACCGATCGCGCCCCACTCCTCGCCGAACGCAGCGTAGACGTAATCGGTCGCGACGTCGGGGATGTAGTCGGGACGGCCGTACCCGTAGCCCGTCCCGAACAGACTTCCGTTGGCAAGCGAGAAGAGCGACTGTACCGCCTGGTACCCGGCGCCGAGCGGGTCGCGGAACGGGTCGTGCCACACCGCGATGCGGCGCTCGACGTAGCTGTAGTGCGTCGCCGCCCACCACGCCGCCGCCCCGAAGATCGCGCTTGCGCCGACGACCAGATCGATCCGCCGCGTCGCGACGTAGAGCATCGCGATGAACGTCGTGAGCAGCAGCGTCGCCATCCCGAGGTCGCGCTCGAAGACGAGGATCCCCATCGAGACGCCCCAGCCCAGGAACAGCGGCCCGAGATACTTCGCGTTGGCACGCAACGACCACGGCCTCGTTCGCGCGATCACATCAGCCGTATCGGCGAGATACGACGCCATGAACAGCACGACGAACAGCTTGATCACCTCGACCGGCTCGAACTGCACCGGCCCAAGGCGAATCCAGAGCCGCGCACCGTTGACCTCTTGGCCGAACAGCGCCAGCGCGACGAACAGCACGATCGTGCCGAGGATCCAGATGTACTTGTACGCGGCCAGCACGCGGAAGCGCGTGAGCGCCGGCCCGGCTCCGACCGCCAGCACGAGCGAGAACGCGAGCCAGATGATCTGCCGGTGCGCCAAATCCGGCTGCAGCCGCGCGACCACCGCCAAACCGACCGCCGAGAGCAGGACGGCCAGCGCCGGGAGCGTGTCGTCCCGCGTCACGTCGGCGGGGCGCAGCGCCGGCCAGATCAGCGCCAGCGCGCCCAACCCGAAGGGCAGCCACGTGGGAAGCATCGCGCCGGCCGGGGCCAGTCGCAGGAGCAGGGCGGCGAGCAGCAGCGCGAGCACCATCGGGGCGCACGCGCGGAGCCGGAGAAGCGCGGCGCTCACGCCGCGGTGAACATCCCGTGGAGCATCACGATCGCGACGATCGTCGCCACGAGCATCGCGGCCAGACAGATCAGACACTCGCGCACCGGCGGGCGACGATCCGCGGGGCTGCTCGGGAAGTCGGTCAGCGCGCGGCCGACGATCACCGTCCCGGCGCCCTCACCGCGGATCCCCGCGATCGCGAGCAGCCGCGCCGTCACGTCTTCGGAGGACGCCGAAGCGCGCAGCGCGTCGGCGATCTCGTCGTCGTCGAGCAGCTCGTGGAGCGCGCCGCTGGAGAGGACCAGCGCATCGCCGTGCATCAGGCGGACGTGGTCGAGCGAGGGAGTCAGCGTCGGCTGCGTCCCGAGCGAGCGCGTCAAGAGGCGCAGGTTCGCCTCGCCCCCTAGCGCGTCGTCGGTCGTCAGCGCGCTGAGCGCGCCTTCGCGACCCAGGTACGCGCGCGTCGCGCCGACATGCCCCACGAAGGCATGGTCGCCGACGATGAGCGCCGCCGTCAGCGAGGTCCCCGAGGCGACGTAGTCGTCGGTGCTCCCGGAATGTGCGTAGACGCGCGCGTTCGCGGCGCTGAACGCCGCGGCCAGGGCGCTGCGCGGATCGCGCTTCTCGCCGCGGACGCGGCGGCGCAGGCTGTCGCGGACGGCGTGCGCCGCGACCATCGGCGCGGGCCGTTCTCGGATGCGGCCGAAGCCGTGCGCGACGGCGAGCAGGACGATCCCCGGCGCGACGATCTCCGCGACATACGCTTCGTCGCCTCCGCGCTGCGGGACACCGGGTCGTGAACCGACCGCTATCTCCATGCTCCGACTCCCCGAAAGACCAGGGCCGCCGAACCGATCGTCACTTCGTCGTCCACGTCGAGTCGTCGCGGTGCCCCGATCCGCTCGCCGCCGACGGCCGTTCCGTTTCGGCTCCCCAGGTCTTCTGCGTACACCCCATCATCCCGCATTTCGATCCGCGCGTGCAAGCGGCTGACGCTCGGGTCGTCGAGCCGAAGGTCCGCGCTCGGCGAGCGCCCCACCAGGATGCGCCGTCCGAACCGGTACGTCTTGATCGTTCCCCGATGTGCGACGGTCAGCTCGATCCCGGTCGGAATCGTCGCGTCGAGCGCGCGCGCCGGCGGCGCGCCGCGACGGTCGCGCACGAGGACGACGTAGCCGACCATCGCGCACGAGAGCCCCAGGGTGACCAAACGCGGATCGATCATCCCTCGGTCACTCGCAGCGGCGTATCGCCGACGGTCACCGTCTGGCCCAGCTCGAGCCGGGCGCGCCGCACCCGCGCGCCCTCGACGAAGGTCCCGTTCGACGAGCCTGCGTCCTCGACGGCCCAGCCGTCACGCTCGGCGAGGATGCGCGCGTGCCGGCGCGAGACGCGCGGATCGCGCACGACGATCGCGTTGTCGGGCGCGCGCCCGATCGTCAGACCGTCGGCGAGCGCGATCCGCGTGCCGTCGGGACGTTCGAGCGCCAGCGCATGCGCGCGCTCGTCGGTGACCGGCTGGATCGCGAGCGAACCCGCGACGATCTCCGGGTCTTCGTCGAGGACGACACGCGCCTGCGCGCCGCTGGGCAGCACCTCGCGCAGCATCGCGCTCCATCGCCCCTCGAGGAAGTCGCGGTCGGCGGCCAGCCGCACGTAGTCGCTGGGATGGACCCGGACGAGATACAGATCGCCCGCCGATGCCTGTGCCGTCGCGATCAGCCGGCGCCCTATCTGCTCGGGCTGCAGCGCGCTCGGAAAGACCCGTGCGAACGCGTCCTCGACGACGCGCGCGCAGGCGGACTCGATCCGAGCGAAGACGTTCACTGCGGCCGGCGCACCAGCCGCGCGACGTAGAACCCGTCGCGGCCGTCGATCCCGGGCGGGACGAGCACGTCGCCGGCCTCGGTGAGGAAGGGCGCGTACCGCGCGGGGATCGGATCGCGCGCGAACTCCTGCGTACGGGCGAGGAAGCCGTCGACGACGTCCTCCGCCTCACGCCGGTCGGTCGAACAGACGGCGTAGACCAGCGTTCCGCCGGGCTTGACGCTGCGCGCCGCCGCGTCGATCAGCTTGCGCTGGACCTCGGCCATCCGCGCCGGATCGTCCGGCGATTTGCGCCACCGTGCCTCGGGCTGGCGGCCGAGGATCCCTAGGCCCGAGCACGGCGCGTCGAGCAGCACCGCGTCGGCGTCGTTCTCGGCGCGCATCGCGGCGGCGTCGGCCGTCACGAGCGCGACCGAAGCGATCCCGGCCTGCTCGAGCCGCTTGGCGGTCTGGGCGGTCTTGCGCGCGTCGTCGTCGACGGCCAAGAGCGTGCCCTCGTCGCCCGTGCGGCTCGCGAGCTGCAGCGTCTTGTTCCCTCGCCCGCAGCACAGCTCGACGACGCGCATCCCCGGCCGCGGGTCGAGGATGTCGACGGGGAACGACGCGGCCTCGGCGTGGAGGTGCCAGCGACCCTGCGCGAGCGTCTCCAGGTCGCCGCTCGGCGCCGAGCCGTCCAGCACGATCGCGTCGAGCGCGAAGGGACTCGGCGCCGCGGCGATCCCGGCTGCGGCGAGCGCATCGAGCGCTTCTTCACGCGTCGCGTTGCGCAGGTCGACGGAGAGCCCGACGGCGGCGGCGGCGTTGATCCCGGCCAGGATCGCGGTCAGCCGTTCCGCGCCGAAACGCTCGCGCCAGTGCGCGACGACCCAGCTCGGGAGCGAGACGCGCGTCTCGAGATCGGCGTCGCGCGCCGGTTCGCTCGCGACGCGGCGCAGCACGGCGTTGACGAGCCCCGCCGTTCCCTTGTGCCCGTACTTGCGCGCGAGCCCGACGCTCTCGGAGACCGCCGCGTACGGCTCGACGCCGTGCATCGCGCGCAGCTGATACGCGCCCAGGCGCAAGATCTCGGCGATCGGCTGAGGGAGCGTGTTGGCGCGCTCGCCGACGTACGGTGCGAGCTGGAAGTCCAGGAAGCGCCGCATCTTGATCGCGCCGTACGCGAGCTCGGTCGCGAACGCGCGATCGCGCGGCGCGAGCGCGGTCTTGCGCAGCCGGTAGTCGAGCGACTCGCGCGCACCGCGCGGCGAGGGGCCGAAGACGTCGCGCAGCACCTGCAGCGCGACCTCGCGCGCGCTGGTCGCGGCGGTGCCGCTCACGCGCGCACCGCCGTACGGCGCCACGCGGCGGCGCTCATCGCGGCACGGTTCGGCGGCACGACGCGCAGCAGCGCGACGCCGCGGTGGACGAACCCCTCGTCACTCGTGACGGATCCCTCGGCCTCGCCGGGCGCGGCGAGGCGCGCCGCGAGCAGCTTCACCGTCTCACCGTCGACGGTCGCGCGCGCGGCCGGGGCCGGCGCGAGCGAACGCACGAGATCGACGATCCGCTTCGGTTCGCGCTCCCAGTCGACGACGAGATCGTCCTTGCGGAGCGGGCGTGTCGCGCACGCCGCGATCTGCGCCTCGTCGATCCCGTGCTCGCGCGCGATTTCGCGCTGCGGCGTGCGCGCGAGCGTTCCGGCTTCCCGGCGCGCCAGCGCGTCGACGAGCAGCGCCGCGCCGCGCTCCGCCAAGCGGTCGTGCAGCTCGCCGTAGGTTTCCTCGGGACCGAGCGGGGTGCGCTCCTGGAGCAGCACGTCGCCGGTGTCCATCCCGGCGTCCATCGCGATGATCGTCACCCCCGTCTCTTCGCGGCCGTCGCGGATCGCGCTTTGCAGCGGCGTCGCGCCGCGGTAGAGCGGTAAGAGCGAGGGGTGAACGTTGAACGCGATCGGGACCAGGTCGAGCAGCGCCTGCGGGACGATCTTGCCGTACGAGGCGACGACGAACACGTCGGCGCCGAGCGCGCGCAGCTCCTCGACGAACGGCCGCAGCCGCTCGGGCTCGAAGACCGGCAGGGCGCGCGCGAGCGCGGCGCGCTTGACGGGCGTCGCGACGAGCTTGTGCCCGCGCCCGGCCGGGCGGTCGGGCTGCGTCACCACGCCGACGACGTCATACCGGTCGGCAGCCGCTTCGAGCGTCGGGACGGCGAACTCGCTCGTCCCGAACACGACGATCTTCAGCGAGCGCCCGCGGCGACCGCTTCGGCCTCCGCGACTTCTTCTTCCGTCGCCGCCTCGCGGACGTTCTTCGCCTTGTCGATGTAGAGCACACCGTCGAGGTGGTCCATCTCGTGCTGGAGGCAGCGCCCGAACAGGCCCTTCCCCTCGAGGCTGACCTTCTTGCCGTGACGGTCGAGCCCGGTGCAGACCACGCGTTCGAAGCGCGTCACGTCGCCGACCTTGCCGGGGACCGACAGGCAGCCTTCGATCGCCTCGATCTCGCCCTCGGTGACTGTGAACTTCGGATTGATCACCACCAGCGGCCCGTGGCCCTCTTCCTCATCCTGGAGGTCGACGACGAAGATCCGCTTGGAGACGGCGATCTGCGGCGCCGCGAGGCCGATTCCGGGCGCGTCGTACATCGTCTCGAACATGTCGTCGAGAAGCTGCTGAAAGATCGGGTCGGCGATCTCGGCCGGATCGACCTTCTTCGCGACCTTGCGCAGCGTGGGGTGGCCTTCGGTGAGGATCTCGCGGATGTACGCCATGGCGGTGCTCCCAGTATAACCGCACAGGCCCCGTTTCGGTTCCCCCTGGGGCGAGATGCCCGGGAACGCAAGCGGGCCGCCCGGCCGAGCTGCGGCCCGCGACGCTTTCCTAGTGCTTCGCCGTCCAGGCGGTGCACCAGCCGGTCGGGCTGATGTCGCCCGCGACGAGCTGGCAGGTCCCCTTCGCCGTCGGGCTCGAGCCCGGGATGAAGAGCTGGCAGCCCGAGCATTGGTGGCCGTCGTTCGGCTTGTCCTGGTACTTGTACTGACTCTTCGGGGCGGTCCCGGCGGCCTGGGCCGCGGAGAGCGAGGCGCCCAGCGCGAGGCCGACGGCGGGAACGGCCGCAAGGTGCTTGAGCGCGGCCGCGCGTGAGAGAGCAAGCTTGTCGTCGGATGAGTCCATGAGTGATCAGCATCCTCCGTTTCGTAAGCGTCGAGTAATCGGCGCTCTCGTAAGATACCCAGACGATGACCAGCGCGGTCGCTTGCAGCCTCGACGTCTTGCGCACGACTCGACCGATCGCCGGCCCGGTGCGTGTCAGGAGCGATTCTCATCGCGAGCGTTGAAGCGCGCGCCCGTGCGACGCATCCTCGTGAACCGCTGATGTCCTCCGAACGCGTTGCCGTTCCGTTCTGGGGCGGACTGCTCTCTGCGTTCGGCGCGGTCACGATCGGGATGGTGATCGCGACGATAACCGGCGTGCTGCTCCTGTTCGCCACGGTCCTCGTCACCGGCCACGAACCCTCCACCGCCGCCGGTCACCCGCTGAGCGCAGCATTCGGTCTCATCTTCTACGCCGCCGTCGGCGCGATCGCGCTCCCCGCGCTGCAACGCCAGCACCGCGCCTTCTTCCGCCTCCCGACCGCCCACGACGTGCGCACGATCCTCCTGGGCATCGCGGCCCTCCTCGCCGTCCACATCGCGACGGGGATCCAACTGGTCCTCACCCACCAGACGAAGCACGTCCAATCCGGCTTCGAACACTTCAGCGTAGCAACCCGAACCCCATCACTGACGCTGGCAACGACGATCCTCACCGCCCTCACCCTGGTCATCCTCGCCCCGATCGTCGAAGAGATGGTCTTCCGCGGCCTCCTCTTCGGCGCGCTCAGCCCGCGCATCGGCATCCTCGCAGCCGCCCTCATCAGTGCCCTGATCTTCGGCCTCGTCCACGGCGACGCAGTCCTCTTCCCAACCCTAGCCGCCCTCGGCCTCATCAACGCCCTGACGTACGCCGCAACGGGCAACCTCGTCGTCCCGATCAGCCTCCACGCCCTGAACAACGCCCTCGCCGCCGCCGCCCTCTTCTCCACCCTCCCCACCTAAGAAAACCCCGCAAAACCCAGGGGGGCGAGACACAAGCGCGCCGCCGAGATTGTGGCCCATGCTTCGACAAGCTCAGCATGACACAGGCGAGGCACGACGCGCGGGGGACGGCGCGGGAATCGTTCGTGCCCCGCCGACATCGTGGCTGCGCGCGGCGGGCGCGCGGTTGCGGCGGGGGCTCGCAGCATTGCGCGGAGCCAGGATGGCGAGAGCGCAATGTGCGGCAGTAGCGATTTCCCATGGATGGGAAATCGCGGGCGTCCCCGCCGCGACCGCGCGCGCGCCGCGCGCCGCGCGCCGCCCCAACCGTCAGCTAGAGAATGTAGCTCGACAAGTCGGCATTCCCCGCCACCGACTCCAACCGCGCACGCACGTACGAAGCGTCGATCGTCACCCGCCCCGCCTCCTCCGGCGCCCGAAACGCGATCTCGTCCAACACCCGCTCGAGCACCGTATGCAACCGCCGAGCCCCGATGTTCTCCGTCTCCTCGTTCACCCGCGTCGCAATCCGCGCCATCTCCGCGATCGCATCGGTCGTCACGTCGAGCTCCACGCCGTCACTGCCGAGCAGCGCCTTGTACTGCCCGATCAGCGCGTTCTCCGGCTGCGTGAGGATCGTCTCGAAATCGGCCGCGGTGAGCGAGTCCAACTCGACGCGCACCGGAAAGCGACCCTGCAATTCAGGGATCAGGTCGGACGGCTTGGAGACGTGGAACGCGCCCGCCGCGATGAACAGCACGTGATCGGTCGAGAGCGGACCGTACTTCGTCTGCACGGTGCTCCCCTCGACGATCGGGAGGATGTCGCGCTGCACGCCTTCGCGCGAGACGTCGGGGCCGCGTGAGCCTTCACGCCCGGCGACCTTGTCGATTTCGTCGATGAAGATGATCCCGTGCTCGCCGGCGCGGCGGAGCGCCTCGCGTTTGACCGCATCCATGTCGATCAGCTTGTCGGCTTCCTGCTGCGCGAAGATGCGGCGCGCTTCTGCGACGGTGACCTTCTTCTTCACGCGCTTCTTGGGCAACAGGCCGCCGAGCATCTCGCCCATGTCGTTGCCGCCGCCCATCATCCCAGGATCGCCGCCCATCATCCCGATCGGGAGCTGCGGTTGCTCCTCGACTTCGATCTCGACGAGCCGCACGTCGTAGAAGCCGCGCTCCACGTCGGCACGTGCGCTCGCGCGTACCCGCGCCGCCTCGTCACCGTGCATCGTGCGCGCGCCCGCCGGCGGCGGTGCCGGCTGCGCCGGCTGCTGCTGTCCGAACGGTCCGCCGAAGATCGAGCCGAGCGATGCGAACGGGTTGGCCGAAGGCGGCTCGGGCGCGCGCGTCTCCGGGTGCAGCAGATCGATGACGCGCTCGATCGCGGCCGAGTCCGCGGCCTCACGCACCTCGGTCTTGCGCTCCTCGGAGACCATCCGTACCGCCGCCTCGGCGAGATCGCGGACCATCGACTCGACGTCGCGGCCGACGTAGCCGACCTCGGTATACTTCGTCGCTTCGACCTTGATGAACGGCGCGCCGGCGAGCAGCGCGAGCCGCCGCGCGATCTCGGTCTTGCCGACGCCGGTCGGGCCGATCATCAGGATGTTCTTCGGCGCTACCTCCTTGCGCACGGCTTCGGGGAGGCGCTCACGGCGGTAGCGATTGCGCATCGCGACGGCGACCGCTCGCTTTGCCTCGCCTTGGCCGACGATGTAGCGGTCGAGCTCCGCGACGATGCCGCGCGGGGTCAGGTCCTTCGGGTCGATCGGGGAACGCAGCGCGGTCATAAGCTCAATACTTCGACGTTGTCGTTGGTGTAGATGTCGATGCGCCCGGCTATGCGGAGCGCCTCTTTGGCGATCTGCGCCGCGTCGAGAACGGAGTGCTCGAGGAGCGCCATCGCCGCCGCCTGCGCATACGGGCCGCCGCTTCCGATCGCCGCGACGCCCTCGTCGGGCTCGATCACGTCGCCGGTCCCGCTCAGCACGAAGAGATGCTCAGGCGTGCCGACGATCAGCAGCGCCTCGAGGCGCCGCAGCGCGCGATCCTGGCGCCAGTCCTTGGCCAGCTCGACGGCGGCGCGCAGCACGTTGTCCTTGTACGCGCTCATCTTCCCCTCGAACTTCTCGAGAAGCGTGATCCCGTCGGCGGCGCTGCCGGCGAAGCCGGCGAGCACCTTGCCGTTGGCGATCGTGCGCACCTTGCGCGCCCCGTGCTTCATGACGGTCTTGTCGACGGTCACCTGCCCATCACCGGCCATGGCGATCTTCCCGTCCCTGCGCACGGCGCAAATGGTCGTCGATCGAATTCGCATCTGGACTAGCTACTCTACCCGGGGCTGGGAGGTTGCACCGTGAAGCGCAGCCTGCTCAGGCGAGCACTCGATCGCGCGGACCGACCGCGGCGGCGAAGTAGTCGATCCGTTCCAGCGCGCGCTCGGCCATGCGGCGGCGGCGTTCGCGCTTGTCGCGGACCGGCGGCTCGAGCGGCGAGAAGAACGTCCACGTGACGTTCGCCGGCTGGAAGTCCGGCGTGGTCGTGTTCTGCAGGTGCGCGACTACCGCACCGAGCGCGGTGTCGGACGGCACGGCGATCGGCGGGAGCCCCGTCCGCTCGCGCGCCGCCGCGATCCCCGCGATCGTGCCGCACGCCGCGGCTTCGACGTAGCCTTCCGCACCGGTGATCTGACCGGCGAAGAAGATCCGCGGGTTCGCGCGCAGCCGCAGGTCCGCGGTGAGCAGACGCGGCGCGTCGAGGAACGTGTTGCGGTGCATCACGCCCAGGCGCAGCCACTCCGCGTTCGCCAGCCCCGGAAGCCGGCCGAACGCCTCTTTCTGTGCCGGCCACGTCAACCGCGTCTGGAACCCGACCAGGTTGAGCGCCGTCCCGTCGGCGTTCTCGTTGCGCAGCTGGACGACGGCGTAAGGCGCCTTGCCGGTGCGCGGATCGCGCAGACCGACCGGCTTGAGCGGACCGAATCGCAGCGCGTCCTCGCCGCGCGCGGCGAGCTCCTCGATCGGCAGACAGCCCTCGAAGTACGGGATGTCGCCGCTCGCTTCGTCGACCTCGAAGCCCTTGGGCTGGTGCTTGGGGAGCGCGCGCAGGTCCTCGACGAAGCGCTGATAGGTCTCGCGGTCGAGCGGGATGTTGAGGTAGTCCTCGCCCTCGCCCTTGTCGTAGCGCGACTTGCGGTACATCACCGACGTGTCGAGCGAGTCGAGCGCGACGATCGGTGCCGCCGCGTCGTAGTAGTGCATCCTCCCGCCCGAGAGCGCATCGATCGCGGCGGCGAGCGGCTCGGAGGGGAGCGGGCCGCAGGCGACGATCACCGTCGCGTCCTCGGGGATCGCCGTGATCTCCTCGCGCCGGATCTCGACGTTCGGCAGCGCGGTCAGGCGCGATTCGACGAGCGCCCCGAAGCGCTCGCGGTCGACCGCCAGCGCGCCGCCCGCGGGGACCGCGGCCTCGCGCGCCGAGGTCACGATCAGCGAGTCGAGCCGGGCCAGCTCTTCTTTGAGCAGGCCGACCGCGTTCTCGAGCGCGGCGCCGCGCAGCGAGTTCGAGCAGACCAACTCGGCGAGCATCGCGGTATGGTGCGCGGGGCCGAACTTCGTCGGCCGCATCTCGTAGAGCGCGACCTTCGCGCCGCGCCGCGCCGCCTGCCACGCGGCCTCGCTCCCCGCGAGGCCTCCGCCGATCACGACGACGTCGGGCTTCATCTTACGCGGGCTCCAGCTCGGCTTCGTCCTCGGACTCGTCCGCCTTGCCCAGACCCGTAGCGTGGGTCTTGTCGGTATGGCAGATGTACGAGACGTTGCCGCCGCGGCGCGGCTTCTCGACGACGTAGTCGCCGCAGACCGCGCAGCGCTCCGCCGCGACGCGATCCCACGAGACGAAGTCGCAGGCCGGGTAGTTGGCGCAGCCGTAGAACGTACGGCCCTTGCGCGACTTGCGCTCGGCGACCATCCCGCCGCACTTGGGGCACTTCGCGCCGCTGTCCTTGAGGATCGGCTTCGTCGTCTTGCACTCGGGGTAGCCGGTGCACGACATGAAGCGCCCGAAGCGGCCCGTCTTGATCACCATCGGCTTGCCGCAGTTGACGCAGACCTCGTCGGTCGGCTCGTCGCGCTGCTCGAACTTGGGCAGCTTGCGCTCCGCCTCTTCCAACTCTTTCTCGAACGGGACGTAGAACGCACCGAGCACCTGCGCGGTCGCCTCCCAATCGCCCCCGCCCTCGGCCAGCGCGTCGAGCTTGCCCTCCATCGACGCGGTGAACTGCAGGTCGACGATGTCGGGGAAGTGCTCGGCGAGCAGATCGTTGACCGACTCCCCGATCTCGGTGGGGTGGAAACGGCGTTCGATCTGCTCGACGTACCCGCGCGCCTGGATCGTCTCGACGATCGCGCTGTAGGTCGACGGGCGGCCGATCCCGTTCTCCTCGAGCGCGCGGACCAACGTCGCTTCGGTGAAGCGCGGCGGCGGCTCGGTGAAGTGCTGTTTCGGATCGATCGACTTCACGCCGAGCTGTTCGCCCTGCGACATCTTCGGCAGGATCGGCCGCGCCTTGCCCTTTCCGGCGGTCGCACCGGCGCCGCCGCCGTCGGCGGGCGCCGCGGCATCGTCGGTCCCCTCTTCGTACACCGCGGTGAAGCCGGCGAACTTCAGGACGCTGCCGGTCGCGCGGAACGTGAATCGCTCCGCTGCCGCGATGTCGACCGTCGTCTGGTCAAAGATCGCGGGCGACATCTGCGAGGCGACGAAGCGCTCCCAGATCAACTGGTAGAGCCGCAGCTCGTCGCGCTTGAGGATCCCGGCGAGCGACTCGGGCGTGCGGAAGACCGACGTCGGCCGGATCGCTTCGTGCGCGTCCTGCGCGCCTTCGCGAACCTTGAACTGGCGGCCGGCCGCGGAGTACTCCTCACCGAAGCGGCCGACGACGTAGTCCCGTGCCGCCTCGCGCGCCGAATCGGCGATGCGCGTCGAGTCGGTGCGCATGTAGGTGATGAGCCCCTGCGTCCCCTCGCTGCCGCCCAGATCGACCCCTTCGTAGAGCGCCTGGGCGAGCTGCATCGTCTTGCGGACGCGGAACTTGAGCTTGCGCGACGCCTCTTGCTGGAGCGTCGAGGTCGTGAACGGCGCGGCGGCGTTGCGGCGCGTCTCACGCGTCTTAACGGAAGCGACACGAAACGCGGCGCCGCGGAGCGCCGCCATGATCGCGTCGGCCTGCTCTTGGTTCGCGATCTCCGCCTTCGCGCCGTCGATCTGAAACAGGTCGGCGGGGAAGACGATCGGCGAGCCGTCGGCGAGCAGCTGCGCGGTGATCGTCCAGTACTCGCGCGGGACGAAGGCGCGGATCTCGCGCTCGCGGTCGACGATCAGCCGCACCGCGACCGACTGGACGCGCCCGGCGGAGAGGCCGCCGCGCACCTTGGCCCAGAGCAGCGGCGAGATCTTATAGCCGACCAGCCGGTCGAGAATTCGCCGAGCCTGCTGCGCGTTGACGCGCGGCATGTCGATCGGATGCGGGTCGCGCAAGGCCGCGAGTGCCGCGTCCTTCGTGATCTCGTGCAACTCGATTCGCTTGGGATTTTCGAGCTTCAGGAGCTCGGCGAGGTGCCACGCGATCGCCTCGCCCTCACGATCAGGGTCGGTCGCGAGGTAGACGTCGGACGCCGTTTTGGCCGCCGCCTTGAGCTCTTTGATGACGTCACCCTTCCCTTTGATGGTCAGGTAACGGGGCGAAAAGCCGTTGGTCACGTCCACGCCGAGCGTCGACTTCGGGAGGTCACGGACATGGCCGACCGATGCCTTCACGACGTAGCGCGGAGGCAAGAATTTCTTGATGGTTTTGGCTTTCGTCGGCGATTCGACGATGATCAGCGGCTTCGCCACGACGGTCTCCAGAGGGCTCGGCTCGTCCCGGACGAGCTTCGGGCCACAGTATAAACCCCCACGTCAACCCGCTCCAAAGCCCCACCGGGCGCGCGCGCGAAACCGCCGTTTCGAGCGTCGAGTTGCACGAATTCCGAAATCTGTGTATTCTGCGACTAAATGCGTCGACGCATCGATGCATCACCGTTACGACACTCCGTCCGCGCGGACGAGGAGGTTGAATGGACTCGGAACTGATCAACGGCGAAGGTTCGACGGAACCGACGACCGGAGAAACGGGCGGCACGCGCCGCGGCGGACGGCGTAAAGGCGCCGGCCGCAAAAAGGCCGGCGCGCGTAAAGCCGCCGGCGCTCGCAAGAAGACCGCCGGCCGCAAGAAGGCGACCGGCGGACGCAAGAAGGCCGCGGGTGGCCGGAAGAAGGCCGTCGGCGCTCGCAAGAAGACCGCGGGCCGCAAGAAGACGACCGGCGCGCGCAAAGCTGCGGGTGGTCGTAAGAAGGCTGCCGGCGCTCGCAAGAAGACCGCAGGCCGCAAGAAGACGACCGGCGCGCGCAAAGCCGCGGGTGGTCGTAAGAAGGCTGCCGGCGGACGCAAGAAGGCCGCGGGTGGTCGCAAGAAGGCCGCGGGTGGCCGCAAGAAGGCGACCGGGGCGCGCAAGGCCACCGCTCGCAAGACGGGTGCGCGCAAGACGACCCGTCGCAAGAAAGCCTGATCCCGAACACGTTCGGAAACACCGAGGAGCGGTCTCGCGACCGCTCCTCGATGTTTTTCTCCCTTTACACCGCCCTTACGCGATGAGCGCGGGCCCGCTGGTGAGATCGGGTGCCTTCCCGCCGTGCTCCTCGACCCAGTGACACGCCGCACGATGGCCGGGCTCGTACTCGTTGAACGCCGGCACCTCGACCTTGCAGCGGTCGAACGCGACCGGGCAGCGCGTGTGAAAACGGCATCCCGACGGCGGATTCACCGGTGAGGGGATGTCACCGCTCAGGATGATGCGCTTACGACGGCGCTCGACGTCGGGATCGGGGATCGGGATCGCCGAGAGCAGCGCCTGCGTATACGGGTGGAGCGGGTTGTCGTAGAGACGGTCACGGTCGGCGATCTCGACGATCTTGCCGACGTACATCACCGCGACGCGGTTCGAGATGTGCCGCACGACCGAGAGGTCGTGGGCGATGAAGAGATAGGTCAGCCCGAGCTGCTGCTGCAGATCCTGCAGCAGGTTGATCACCTGCGCCTGGATCGAGACGTCGAGCGCCGAGACCGGCTCGTCCGCAACGATGAACTTCGGGTTCACGGCGAGCGCGCGCGCGATCCCGATGCGCTGGCGCTGTCCGCCGGAGAACTCGTGCGGATACCGGTTGGCATGGTACGGCTGCAGTCCGACGAGCCGCAGCAGCTCCTGAACCCGCGCGTCGGCGGCCTTGCCGCGCGCGATCCCGTGGATCTCGAGCGGCTCGCGGACGATCGAGCCGACCGTCATGCGGGGGTTCAAACTTGCGTACGGGTCCTGGAAGATGATCTGCATCTCCTTACGCAAGGGGCGCAGATCCCCGCGGGAGAGCCCGACCAGCTCGCGGCCGTCGAACGAGATGCTTCCCTTCGTCGCCTCGGTGAGGCGCAGGATCACCCGCCCGGCCGTCGTCTTCCCCGACCCGGACTCGCCGACGAGCCCGAGCGTCTCGCCGCGCCGGATCTCGAAATCGATCCCGTCGACGGCGCGCACGTCGCCGACGTGGCGCTGCAGCACGCCGGCATGGATCGGAAAATACTTCTGGAGATCGCGAACGACGATCAGATTGTCGGCCGCCGTCACGACGCCAGTTCCTGCGGCGTCTTCGCGACGGCGCTGTTCGCGATCGTCGGGACGTTCTCGGCTTCGATCGGTTTCTGTCCTTCGGCGCGCTGATCGTAGAGGTAGCAGCGAGCGACGTGCCCGCCGCCGAAATCGTAGAGCGAGACGGGCTCCTCGCAGATCGGCATGCGATAGCGGCAGCGCGGCGCGAACGCGCAGCCCGGCGGCATGCGCAGAAGGTTCGGCGGCTGGCCCTCGATCGGGATCAGACGGTCCCCAGCCTGGTCGAGCCGCGGGAGCGATTCGAGCAGTCCCATCGTGTACGGCATCTTCGGGTTCTCGAAGATTTCTTTCGCCGTGCCGTACTCGACCATGTTGCCGCCGTACATCACGAGCACGTTCTCGCACGTTTCGGCGACGACGCCGAGATCGTGCGTGATGAGAACGATCGCCGAGCCCAAGCGCTGCTGCATCTCGTTCATCAGCTCGATGATCTGCGCTTGGATCGTCACGTCGAGCGCGGTCGTCGGCTCGTCGGCGATCAGCACCGCCGGATCGCACGAGAGCGCCATCGCGATCATCACGCGCTGGCGCATCCCGCCGGAGAACTGGTGCGGATAATCCCTGACGCGCTTCTCCGCCGCCGGGATGCGCACGAGCCGCAGCATCTCGATCGCCTTGTCGAAGGCGTCTTTCTTCGAGAGCCCGAGATGCAGACGCGTCGCCTCGGCGATCTGGTCGCCGACCGTCAGGACCGGGTTGAGCGAGGTCATCGGGTCCTGGAAGATCATCGCGATATCGCGACCGCGGATCTTGCGCATCTGCGCTTCGCTCTTCTTGAGCAGGTCCTCACCTTTGAAGAGGACCTGACCTCGCTCGATCTTCCCGTTCTGCGCGAGGAGCCGCATGATCGAGAGCGAGGTGACCGACTTGCCGGAACCGGATTCGCCGACGATCCCGAGCGTCGAACCGGGCTCGACCGCGAACGAGAGCCCGTTCACCGCCGCGACGACGCCGTCTTCGGTGCGGAACGTCGTCTTGAGGTCCCTGACCTCCAGGAGCGCCAAGGGTTAGATTCCGGTCAGACTGACGATGGTGGCGAGGACCACGAACGCGACCGCGACCGTGCCGGTGACACGCGCGATCTGCGCGTCCAACCCGAGTCGGCGCGTCGAGGACTCGACGCGGCCGCCGAGCGTACCGCTCAGCCCCTCCTGTTTCGTCGTCTGGATCGCCAGGAGCGCGACGAGCAGGATCCCCGCGATGATGAAGAGTCCGGCGAACCCGTGGGTCAGCCACGGGGCATTCGTTGCCAGCTTCGAGTGCGGGGTGGTATCGAACGTAAAATTCGGAGGCAGGGTCAACGGGAGCGTCGTCGCCTTGGCGGCGGGCACCGCAGTCGCCGCCGCCAGCAGCGCGGGAAACACGATCGTAGGGCTCCTTACGGGGAGGAGAACGGCCGGGGAGGTTCCCCGGCGCGCGTAGGTTTGGTTTCGAAGCGCTCCGCCCCTGGCTTCCAAGGGCTCGAGGTGCGTCTCGGGCTCAGCGGCGGCTCGGCGCCAACACCCGAACCCGGGCCGCGATGTTCTCGGCTGAGAGCCCGATCTGGGCCCGCTGCGCGGCCTGGCTGTTCTGCTGGACGAAGACGTTCGGGACGCCGATCCGCTCGACCGCCAGCGCGAGGCCGCGGTCGCTGACGAACTCCACCACGGCCGAGCCGAAGCCGCCCGCGAGGCTGTGCTCCTCGAGGGTGATGACGCGATGGTGCTTCTCGGGCAGCCCGAGCAGCAGCGTCTCGTCGAGCGGCGCGACGAAGCGCGCGTTGACGACGGTCGGGTGCAGCCCTTGGGCGACGAGCAGGTCGTAGGCGTCGAGCGCGACGTCGACGGTGTTGCCGAGCGCGAGGATCGCGACGTCGCTCCCGTCGCGCAGCACCTCGGCCTTGCCGTGGACGATCGGCGCGATCGGCTCGTCGTGCTTCCCGCTCGTCGAGCCGCGCGGGTAGCGCAGCGCGACCGGCGCGTCGAGCGCGAGCGCGTGGTCGAGCATCGGCCCGATCTCGTGCTCGTTGCGCGGCGCCATGATCGTCATCCCCGGCAGCGTGCGCAGGTAGGCGATGTCGTACAGCCCCATGTGCGTCGGGCCGTCGTCGCCGACGAAGCCCGCGCGGTCGAGCGCGAGCACGACCGGGAGCTGCTGGATCGCAACGTCGTGGATCACCTGGTCGTAGGCACGCTGCAGGAACGTCGAGTAGATCGCACAGACCGGCTTGACCCCGCGCGTCGACGCGCCGGCGGCGAAGCACACCGCGTGCGCCTCGGCGATCCCGACGTCGAAGTACCGCTCCGGGAAGCGTTTCGCGAACTTCGCCAACCCCGTACCGTCGGGCATCGCGGCGGTGATCCCGACGATGCGCGGATCGCGCTCCGCCGCGGCGATCAACGCGTCCGCGAAGGCCTGGTTGTGGGTCGGTCGCGAGGCGCCTTTCTTCTCGATCTTCCCTTCGTCGGGATGGTAGACGCCGGGGCCGACGCCGTGGAACGTACGGCTGTCGCCCTCGGCGATGTCGAAGCCCTTGCCCTTCGTCGTCTTGACGTGCAGCAGCACCGGCCCCGGGATCTTGCGCGCGTTCGAGATCACGTCGACGAGCGAGTCGACGTCGTGCCCGTCGAGCGGGCCGATGTAGCGGAAGCCCATCTCCTCGAAGATCACCGGCGCCTTGTGCTCGGGGAGCGAGAACCGCATCCCGGCCATCTCCGCGCTGGCCAGCGCGCGGCGCGCGGTATCGCCGAGCGGGACGTGGTCGAGAACGCCCTTGACGAACTCGCGGCCCTTCGTGAACAGCGGCTTCGAGCGCAGCATCCCCAGATACGAGGCGATCGAGCCGACGTTCGGGGCGATCGACATCTCGTTGTCGTTGAGGATGACCAGGAAGTTCGTCTTCAAGAGACCGGCGTTGTTGATCGCCTCATAGGCCAGACCCCCGGTCATCGCGCCGTCACCGATCACCGCGACGATCGTCTCCGCGCGGCCGGCGAGGTCGCGGGCCGTCACCATCCCCAACGCCGCGGAGATCGCGGTCGAGGCGTGGCCGGCACCGAAAGCGTCGTACTCCGACTCCGAGCGCATCGAGAAGCCGCTGATCCCGCCGGCTTGCCGGAGGGTGTCGAAGCGGTCGTAGCGGCCCGTCAGGAGCTTGTGGACATAGCACTGGTGGCTGACGTCCCAGCAGATGACGTCTTTGGGAAGGTCGAGGACGCGCATCAACGCGATCGTCAGCTCGACGACGCCGAGATTGGGCGCCAGGTGGCCGCCATTGGCGGCACAGACGCGAATCAACGTCTCACGGATCTCACGGGCCAGCTGGTCGAGCTCGGGGCGGGTGAGACGCTTGACGTCGTTCGGCGACGAGATGCGCTCGAGGATCATTCGGGGGGCCTTCGACAGGCGGGCCCGAAAGCCCGTGCCGGTGCAGGCACCCCTCCCCTCGCCGACGTCGCTCCGCCTTCGCAAGCGCGTCTGGACCGACGTCGCCCGGATCCTCTCGACGGTCTGCAACCCCTTCCTCACCTCGCTCGCGCTGTTCGTGATCCTGGCGGGAGCCCGCTCGGAGGGGTCGGCCGACTTCTGGGTGCTGCTCTTCAACAGCGCGTTCTTCACCTCGATCGCGCCGATGCTGTTCATCTTCTGGCTCTACGCGACCGACCGCATCTCGGATCTCGACATGTCGATCCGCACCGAGCGCGAGCGCGTCTTCATCGCCTTCGTCATCTTCTACGCGCTGGGCGCCCTCGATCTGTGGCTGATCCGCGCGCCCGCGATCATGACGGCGTCGATGGCCGGCTTCGCGGCCAGCTCGCTGATCGTCCAATGGATCACGCGCTACTGGAAGATCTCGACGCACGCGCTCGGGATCACCGCGCCGCTCGTCGCGCTCACCGTGCTGTTCGGCTCGCGTCCCGCGCCGTTCTACGTCCTCATCCCGCTCGTCGGCTGGTCACGCGTCTACCTGCGCGCGCACACCGTGCTGCAGGTCGTCGCCGGCACGCTGTTGGCGCTGGCGACGACCCTGCTCTTCTTCCGAGTCTTTCACGTCGTGTAGACGCGAATCGCGTCACCCACCCCGTCGCGCTCAGCTGACCGCGGCGGCGGCTCCGAGGGCGGGTTCGTCGGCGCCGGCGGGGCGGCGGACGCCGTAGGCGGAGGCGGCGCAGAGCGCGAGCGGGATCGCGATGACGCTGAAGATCGAGGCGATCGTCGCGTGGTTCGCGAGCAGCGCGCCGCCGATGAGCGGGCCGACGATCGAGCCGATGCGGCCGATCCCGAGCGACCAGCCGACGCCGGTCGAGCGCAGGATCGTCGGGTAGCTGCGCGCCGCGAGGCCGTTGAGGCCGTTCTGGCCTCCGACGATGCAGAAGCCCATCAGCGTGACGAGCAGCGGAACGAGCGGTCCCGCCGCGACGTGGCCGATCAGCAGCACGAACGCGACACCCGCGGCGAGCGTCGAGCCGATCACGAGCGAGGGATGATAGCGGTCCGCGGGCCAGCCCAGGAGTAGCGCGCCGGCGACGCCGCCGTACTGGAACAGCGCGGCGACCGCGACGGCGGCCGGCAGCGTGTAACCTTCGTTGACGAGCACCGTCGGGAGCCACGACGAGCAGAAATACAGCGCCAGCAGGTTCGTGAAGAACGCGACCCAGAGCAGCGCGGTAACGACCGTGCGGCCCGACGCGAAGAGCCCCGCGACCGGGACGCGCGGCGTCTCGGGAGCGCCGCGGTGGAGCTGCCAGCGCGCCGATTCCGGGAGCCACGCGATGAGCATCGGGGCGAGCACGAGCGGGAGCGCGCCGCCGAGCAGGAACACGGAGCGCCAGCCGAACGCGGGGATCATGTGCGCCGCGATGCTGCCGCCGATCGCCGCGCCGAGCGAGAACCCGGCGAAGATCGACATCACGGCGGTCGAGCGGCGTCGTTCCGAGACGTACTCCGCCGTCAGCGCGACCGCGTTCGGCATCGCGCCGCCCAGGCCCAGCCCGGTCAGGAAGCGCAGCACGACGAGCGCCGTCAGGCTGTGCGCGAAGAACGTCAGCGCGGAAAGCGCGCCGAACGCGAGCACCGAGCCGACGAGCACGGGCTTGCGGCCGACGCGATCGGCGAGCGGGCCGAGCAGCAGCGCGCCGAGCATCAGCCCGAACAACCCGAGCGAGAAGACGGGCGCGATCGCCTGCGGTCCGACGCCGAGCTCCTTCGCGAGCGCGGGAGCGACGAACCCGACGACCTGCGCGTCCAAACCGTCGAGGATGAGGATCGCCGCCGACAAGGCGATGACGATACGGGCGTTCGGCAACGGTCAAACCCTCCATGGACGCCGGAACGTTCCGCCGCCGCTTCACCGCCGAAGCCGAAACTTCTTCCCCGAAAATTCTTCCTAGCGGACGGCGAGTGCCGCGACGCGACCGGTCAGATCGCCCGTCCAGCGGCGCACGCCCGTCTCGAACGCGACGGGGTCGCCGTTGGTGTAGTACGTCGTGCGTCCGCTCCCGGGAGCGAGGCCGCTGCGCGCGATCAGCGCCGCGGTCGCGCGCGCCTGCGCGAACGCGGGATCGATCCGCGCGACGCGCGCGTCGAGCGCGCCGGCGAACCAGCGGTCGAGGAGCGGGTAGTGCGTGCAGCCGTAGACGAGCGCATCGCAATCGCGCGGGAGAGCGGCGACGATCTCGGCGACGGCGTCACGCGCGTGTTCCGTCTCGGCTTCGCCGCGCTCGACGATCGGCACGAGCGCGGGTGCGGCGATCTCGACGATGCTCGCCCGCGGCGAAGCCGCGGCGATCGCGCGACCGTACGCGCCGCTGCGGACGGTCGCCGCGGTCGCGACGACGGCGATGCGGCGATACGGCGTCCCGGCGAACGCGGCGCCGGCGTTCGCGATCAGGTCGAGGACGGGAAACGGCGCCGGCGGCCATCCGAGCTGTTGCGCGACCGCGCAGCTCGTGTTGCACGCCATCACGACCGCGTCGACCTGTTGCTCCGCGAGCAGCGCAAGGTTCTCGGACAGAAAGCCGCGCAGCTGTGCCTCGCTCTTGTCGCCGTACGGCACGTGCGCCTGATCGGCGAAATAGACGACGTCCTGGTCGATCCCCGCGGCGCGCAGCGCGGCGAGGACCGTCAGCCCGCCCAGTCCCGAATCGTAGAGTCCGAGCACCGTCAGCGTTCCGTCACTCGCCGCTCAGCGGGCCCGTCGGTGCCGCGCCGGCGTAGGCCTTGACGCCGTCGGCGATCCCCTGCGCGACGTTCTGGAGGAACGACGGCGCGCGCAGCAGCGCGACGTCGCCCGGATTGGTGAGGAACGCGGTCTCGATCAAGACCGCGGGCATCGTCGTATGGCGCACGACGTAGAAGTTCTCGTGTCGCGTGCCGTCGTCTTGCGTCCCCGCGAGCGGCATCACCGCGCGCTCGAGCGCCTGCGCGAAGAGGGCGTCTTGCGGTTTGTACCAGTAGAAGGTCGTCCCGCTCGCGCTCGCCACCGGCGCGCTGTTGATGTGGATGCTGATGAACAGCCGCGCATGGTTAAGGTTGGCGACGTCACAGCGCGTCTGCAGGTAGGCGCGGTCGTCGGGATCCGGCCGGCCGTCGGCATGCATCTTCGCGAGGTTCACCGTCGAGACCGGATCGACGTCGGTCGTGCGCGTCATGAGCACTTGCCAGCCTTGCGCGATCAGCAGCGCGCGCAGCCGCTGCGCGATGTCGAAGGTCAGATTCTTCTCGACCAGGCCGTTGTGCATCGCGCCCGCGTCGTCGCCGCCGTGCCCGGGGTCGATGACGATGAGCCGCGAGTTCGTGCCGGGCGCCGGGCCGAACTTCCACGGCCCTTCGGTCGGCGCGGGCTCCGGGGTGACCGCGCTCGAGACGAGCGGCGCCCCGCCGGTGTTGCCGAAGCCGATCCGCGTCAGGTCGGTGGTCTCCGCCGTCCCGACCGTGATCGTCAACCCGCTCGGCGTGGGGCTCAGGTCGACGCGCTGGTCGCCGACGAAGGTGAACGCGATGCGCACGACCGGCGCGTCGCTGGTCCCGATCTGGCGCACGCGCACGGACTGCACGGCTCCGAACTGTGGGCGCTCGTCGCGGCCGGGCCCGGTCAGCGTCGTGTTCTGCAGGTCGACGTACCAGCGGTGGTCGGCGAGGCGGTGCCATTGATAGCTCACCGCGCCGCTCAGCGCGACGTCGACGCCGAGCGCGTCCTGATCGGCAGGCGCGATCGTCAGGTTCGTCACGGTGGCGCGGCCGGCGACGATCGGTGGGGCCGCGGTCGGCGCCGTCCCGGGCTGCGGATACCCGGGCGGGACGGAGCCGGGCTGCCCGTACCCCGGCGGCGCGTACCCCGGCTGCGCGGGTCCCGGCTGCGCGTAGCTCGGCGGCGTGGCGGCCGGGGACGCGTAGCCCTGCGGCGACGGTGCGCTCGGCGGGGCGTAGGCGCTGGCCTGCGGCTCGAAGACGACCGTGAACGACGCCGGGGAGCCGCCGGGGACGACGCGGTGCGTCGTGCCGGGCGGACCGGCGAGGGTCAGCGTCGTGGTCGGCACGCGCGCCGACCCGCCGACGGCGACGCCGATCTCCTGGAGCGAGGCGCCTCCCGCGCTGCGCTGCGAGGCCAGCGAGGAGCCTTGCCCCGCGAACGCGACCTGCAGCCGATCGGGCGTGTCGGTCGTCGTCGTCGTCACCAGCGGCATCGCGGCGCGGACGGTCACGATCGTGCGCGGACCGTCGCTGCGGACGTCGAGCGCGCCGATCCGCGGCTGCAGGACGGTCTCGCCGGCGTCGGCGACCGGCTCGACATAGAGGGCGCGCGCGAGGGCGAAGAACGGGAGCACCGGATCGCCGCCGTCCAGGAACGGGGCGAACGGAGCGCGCGAGCGCACGCCCGCGACCGTGAAGCCGGGATCGCCGATCGCGAAGACGATGCTGCGGCGGTCCTGCGCCGTGACCACGACGTAGCGCTGGCGCGGATCGTACGAGAGCGTCGCGCCGAGCCTGTCGAGGAACCGGTGCAGCCCGCCGTCGCGGGTCGAGACGGCGAGGTCGCCGCCGGTGGGGTCCGCGTGGTCGAGGACCAGCCGCGTACCCTGGAACCAAAGCAATGGAACGCGCTCTTGCGCGCGCGCACCGATCGTGCAGCCGAGAAACGCCAGCGCGAACGCGAGCGCGAGGCGGCTAGAAACTCGAACGCGAGAGCGGTTCATCGAGCTCGAGGTGACCTCCGGGGAGCGTCGCCACGCGCGCGCCGTCGATGCGCACGCGAACCGACGAGAATCCGAGCGACGGTTGCGTCAGCGTCCAGACCAGTGCTCTGAATTCCGCGGACTCGGCGAAGCCGCCCTCCGCGGAGGCGTTGATCTCGTGGGAGAGATCGACGTCGACCGTTTTCCCGTCAACGTCGACGCCACGCACCCGCGTTCCCGCGGGGAAGCGGATCGCGTCGGTACCGGCCGGCGGGCCGTTGACGCATTGCACCGCCGCGTAGAAGGCGACGCTGTGCGGGTCACGCGCCGGTCCCAGCGAGACTTGCCACGGGACGAGCGTCGTCCCGTCGACCTTGGAGTAGTAGACCGTGATCGTATCGAGGACCGGCCGCGTCGAGCGGTGGACCCACCACCACGACGCGCCGACCGCGATCACGAACAAGACGATCAGCGCGAGGACGCGCGACGTTCGCATCTTGGTGTGCGAACGTTCGACGCGCCGCGGAGGTTCGCTTGCCGCGAACCCTTCTACGTCGCGTTACGCCCCTGACGCCGGTACGTGATGCGCCCGCGCGTGAGATCGTACGGCGAGAGCTCGACGTCGACGTCGTCGCCCGGGGTGATCCGGATGCGGAAGCGCCGCAAGCGTCCCGCGAGGCTGGCTAGGATCGTGTGCCCGTTCTCGAGCTCGACCTTGAACGTGGAGCTGGGGAACGTCTCGACGACCCGCCCGACCAGGCTCAGCGTATCTTCTTTGACGACGGGTTGGAGGGGTTCACGCCGGCGCTTCTTGCCGCCGCCGCCCCGTTTGCGCGGTGGGGGAATGAGGACTCCTTCGAAAGACGACGATGAGGGTCGGTCCCAAGACGCCGGTAGGCCGCGAACGGATGCGAAGGGCGAGCGAAGGCTCGCCCGCCGGTGCCGGGAACCGCTTCCAGGCCGCTTCTCCTGCGCGGGCGGAGGAAGTCCCTCGTCGCCCGCTTACGGCCCGGAAAGCGGGCAAGCGGTACTCAGTTCTCCGAACTCGCCCTGTAAAGCGCAAGTTTTTTTCGCAGACGTGCACCCAAATCGATGCGACTTGTGTTATAACCAGCGAGCCGGACGGTTTCGCGGCGTCGCATCGTCCGGCTGAGAGTACGAGTCGTGTCCCGTGGTCTGATTCCAGGTACATCGCACGTCTTCAATCAGCCGACGCCTGGAGTCCCCGATGTACACCGACGAAACCCTCAATTGCACTGACTGCAACGCCCCCTTCACCTTCTCAGCGGGCGAGCAGGAATTCTTCGCCGCCAAGGGCTTTACGAACAAGCCCAACCGTTGCCCGGATTGCCGTGCGGCCCGCAAGGCCCAACGCGGTGGCGGGGGCGGCGGCGGCGGCTCCTACTCGGGCGGCGGCTACGGCGGCGGCCGTCCGCAGCGCGAGATGTTCCAGGCCACCTGCAGCGGTTGCGGCAAGGTCGCCGAGGTTCCGTTCCAGCCCCGCGGCGACAAGCCGGTCTACTGCCGCGACTGCTTCTCGCAGCGCCAGTCGTACCGCTAAGCCCTAGGGCTCGACCCGACCGACACGACGAAGGCGTCCTCTCCGGAGGGCGCCTTCGTGCTTTTTCAGGCGGGCGATCTTCGAGCGGCGTGCGCTTCGTCGCAGCGCTCCTGGTACTGCTGGAGGACAAGGCTACCGGAATAGGATGCGGGTCGAGATCGAGCGCGGAGCCTGATCGCTACGGCGATACGTCCCCCCGAGAACGTCCATCGACGGGTTCGTCACCCCGAACCAGAGCCGTTCGTTCTTGAAGTGGTGCAGCAGGTGGTATTTCTTGATCCAGCGCCCGAAGCGCGTGCGCGGGACGAACGGGACGTGCGCGACGTAGTGCACCCACTCGTAATAGAGCAGCGCGACGACGGCGCCGAACAGCGCCGACGCGCTCGTCCCCGGCGCGCGCGTGATCGCGTACGCGACGGCGAGGTATAGCACGACGACCGGCACCGCGAACCAGAGCGGGAGAAACAGGAGCCGCAGGTCGCTGGGGTCGCGGTGGTGGTCGTAGTGGAGCCGGTGCTGCAGCCCCAGCACGAACGGCTGCCGCACCGGCCGCGCGTGCAGCAGAAACCGGTGCGTCGTGTACTCGGAGACGAAGAACACCAGCGCGCCGACGACCACGGCGAGCGGGACGAACGCCAGCGCGCCGCCGCCGAAGAGCACGGCGAGAATCCCGGCGAGTACGAGCAGCACCGCGTTGCTGCCGTGCCGGACGAACGTCTCGAACATGCCCGGTTCCTTTGCCGGGGGCGGCCTCGCCCCCTTACGTCAGGATACCGGGCGGGCGTTCGTCAGGCCGCGGAGACCTCGGCGGTCGCCAGCGTCGCGTCGAGCGCTGCTTCGAGGTCGGCGATCAGGTCGTCGGTCTCTTCCAGCCCGATCGAGAGCCGGATCAGGTCCGGCGTGATCCCCAGCTCCGCCTTGCGGTCCTCGGGGACGGTCTTGTGCGTCTGCAGCGCGGGGACGCAGAGCAGCGACTCGATCCCGCCGAGCGAGACGGCCAGGTTGAACAACCGCGTCGTGCGCGCGAACTCCGCGGCACGTTCGCTTCCGCCGCGCACGCGGAACGAGAGGATCCCGCCGAAGCCGTGCTGCTGGCGCTTCGCCAGCTCGTGGTGCGGGTGCGATTCGAGCCCCGGATAGAACACCGCCGCGACGTCGTCGCGCGACTCGAGCCAGCGCGCGATCGCGTTCGCGCTCGCCTCGTGCTGGCGCATGCGGACGGCGAGCGTCTTCGCGCCGCGCAGCGTCAGATAGCTGTCCTGCGGGCCGGGGATGGCGCCGACGGCGTTCTGGTGGAACGCGATCGTCTCGTGCAGCGCGTCGTCGTTGCAGATCACGACGCCGCCGACCACGTCGCTGTGGCCGTTGATGTACTTGGTCGTCGAGTGCACGACGATGTCCGCGCCGAGCTCGAGCGGGCGCTGAAAGTACGGCGAGCAGAACGTGTTGTCGACCGCGACGGCGAGCCCCTCACGCTTGAGCGAGGCGATCGCGACGAGATCGGTGAGGCGCAGCAGCGGGTTGGTCGGCGTCTCGACCCAGATCAGCTTCGTGTTGGGGCGCAGCGCGGCGCGCACGGCGTGCACGTCGGTCGTATCGGCGAAGCTGGTCTCGATCCCCCAGCGCGAGAGGACGTCGACAAAGAAGCGGTAGGTCCCGCCGTAGAGGTCGCTCGTCGCGACGACGTGGTCGCCGGCGCGCAGGATCGCGCATGCGCCCGCGACCGCCGCCATCCCGGAGCCGAACGCGACCCCGTGCTTTCCGCCTTCGAGCTCGGCGAGCTGCCGCTCCAGCGCGAGCCGCGTCGGGTTCCCCGTCCGCGAGTAGTCGAAGCCTTTGTCGACGCCGACCGCGTCCTGCGTGAACGTCGCGGTCTGGTAGATCGGGGGGATCGTCGATCCCGTCGCGGGATCGGGGTCCTGGCCTGCCCGGATCGCCCGGGTGGCGAAGCCGTCGTCCGGGCGACAGCGTTGTGAGGTCGAGACGGTGGGCGTAGAGTGGCCCGACGGATCGGTCGGCATGAGATGCACTCCGTGAGTGACGTAGGGGGGAGGATGGTTATGAAAAAGCCCCCGCCGGCGTTCGGCGAGGGCTTCGGAACTTCGTGGCTTGCGCCGCTATCCCAAAGACGAACTCCGCCGACCGCTGGCGCGGCTGCGCATCATTCGCATGGAAAGCATGGCACGAAGGCTCATTGC
>DATJHK010000055.1:0-99036 GCA_035493875.1 Candidatus Limnocylindria bacterium | reverse complement strand
CGGCCCGCTCGTCGCCGGGACGCTCATCACCCACTTCGGCGGCTACGGCGAGGCCGCGACGATCGTCGGCCTCATCTACATCGTCGGGATGATCGCCGTCCCGTTCCTCCCCGAGACCCACGGCAAACCCCTCCCCGACGCGTAGTCACGATCGTGGCTCGTGCTTCGACAAGCTCAGCATGACGAGGGGACGTTATCGTGTCATGCTGCGCCTGTCGAAGCATGGCTCGTCGAAGCATGGGCCCGCGTGGTGATCATCGTCTGGACGGCTTCGACGACGCGCTGCGTCGGGGCGCGGCGGTAGGTCCAGCGCTCGTCGGGCTGCGGGCGCGCGATCACCATCGTCGCGTTTGCTTCGAAGACGACGACGCGTCCCCGGACGTCGAGTGCGAAGTCGATCCCGCCGTAGTCGAGCGCGAGCGTGTGCGCGATCGCTTCGAGCGCGCGCACGGCCGGCACGCCGAGCGCCTCCTCCATGTCGTCGAGGAAGCGCTCTTCCTCGGCGCGGAACGCGGCGTCCTCGCCCATCGCCGAGCTGAAGTAGTGCACCTTCCAGTCGCGGGAGATCGCCAGGTGCAGCGGGTAGAGCCGGCCGGCGACGGTCATCACGCGATACTTGCGCACGCTGCCGTCGGGCCGCCGCGTGTCGAGGTACTCGATCGCGAGCAGCTCGGCGCCCGGGAGGGTCGCCGCGACCGCCGCGAGCGCAGCCGCGTCGTCGACGCGCGCGAAGTGCTCGCCGGTGTGGAAGCCCGGGCTGCGCAGCAAGAGCGGGAAGGAGAAGCCGTGCGCGGTGAGGCGCTCGGCCGTGAGCTGCTCACGCGGAATCGCGGCGATCCGCGGCGTGACGACGTGCGGGATCTCGCGCAGGCGCGCGGCGACGTCGGCGCGCCCGGTGGTGCGCACGCGCGCGGGGTGGTTGAGGACCGGCGCGCACGTGCGCGCCAGAACCTGCTCGACGACCTCGAGCACCGACGCGCGGCTGTCGGCGTCGCCGATCGCGTTGAAGACGACGTCGTGCGGCGGGAGCGCGATCGTGGGGACGTACGATTCGGCGAACAGGGTCGCCCACTGGAAGACGCGATCGTCGAGGAGGCGCTGCAGGGAGACGTTGGCGCGCAAGGCCGAGACGATCAGCAGGACGCGCACCGGCGGTGCGGCGCCGCGGTACTGCGAAACGGCGATCGTGCCGCTCGGGAACGCCAGCCGCCATTCGCGGTCGGCGGCGGCGCGTTCGTCGCAGCGCTCGTGGATCATCGCGAGGCCGCAGTGCGCGTCGCGGTTCGACGGTGCCGACCGCACGGCGGCTTCGAATTCCCGGCGCGCGCCGGCCAGGTCGTCCTGCTCGAGCAGCGCGCTGCCCAGACCGACGCGTGCGACGGCATCGTCGGGATCGAGCGAGACCGCCTCGGCGAAGATCGCGCGCGCGAGCTCGGCCGAACCGGCCGTCAGGAACAGCGTCGCGACGCGCACCATCGCGCCGCGGTGGGTGCGCTCGCGCACCAGCACGTCGAGGTAGGCGCGTGTCGCCGCCTCGTAGCGCCCCAGCTCGTCCAGCAGTTGGGCGCGCGCGAAGTGCAGTGCCGCGTCGCCGGCATCTTGTGCGAGCTTTTCGTCGACGGTCGCCAGCAACGCGACGAGCCCGCGCTGTACGTCGGTCACGCCGCCCAGCGTACGTGGCGCACCTCACAGCACGCTGGGTGCCCTCACCGCAGACGAAACGCTCGGCCGCCGGGGAGGTAAGAAAGCAGAAGGACCGATCCGCTGCCCGGCTTGGGAAAGCCCACGCAATTCTCAGGCTCCGCGGCGATACTGCAACCGATCCGACGTCTTCATTCGTCCTCTCGCCGCTTCCGGAGAGCCTGCTCGCCATGTTCGTTCGCCTCGCCCCTTTCACCGCACGCGCCGTGACGGCCGCCGCCGCATCGGCGTTGCTTTGGACGACGGTCGGCGTCGCGGGATCCGCGGCCGGCTTCGGCCCCGTCGCGCTGGCGCAGCAAGCCCCAGGCGGCGGCCAAGGCGACCAAGGCGGCCAAGGCGGCCCGAACCGCAGCCGCATGGGCCGCGTGCTCATGAGCCTGGGGCTGAGCGACGCGCAGAAGCAGCAGATCCGCGACATCATGGCCGCCGCGCGCAAGCAGAACCAGGGCGTCACCGACCGCGATCAGCGCCGCGCCAACTTCCGCGCCGCGTTCGCGAAGATCGACACCGTCCTCACCCCGGCGCAACGCGACTCGCTGCACAAACAGATGCAGGCGATGCGGCCGCACCCACAGCAGTAGCGCGCGTGGACCGTGCTCGTTCCCTCTCCGCGCTCTTCCTCGTCGCCGTGCTGTTGGCCGGGTGCGGCCACGCCGGCGGTGGACGCGGGCGCCGCGCCCGACCCGCAGTCTCGCCCAACCCGATCCCGACGGTCGCGGCGAAGCTGACGACGGTACGGGCGGCCTCGTCGATCTCCGGGGTCATCGCCCCGTTCCAGAACGTGGCGATCACCAGCTCGCTCGTCGAGCCGACCGACGCGGTGCGGGTCCTCGAGGGCGATCGCGTGCGCGCCGGCGAGGTCATCGCGGTGCTCGACACCGCCGACTTGCGCGCCCAGCTCGCGCAGGCGCAGGCCACGGTCCAGACCGACATCCGCAACGCGGAATCGGCCGACGCGAAGATCACCCAGGCGCGCTATACCCAGAAGCTCAACATCGGACAGGGCGGCGACCAGGTGCACGCGATGCGCGCCGCGCTCGCGCAGGCGCAGCAGACGCTGCGCAACGATCAGGCGAACCTCGTGCGCGACCAGCAGCTCGTCGCCGACGGCTACGTCGCGCAGCAGACGGTCGACCAGCAGATGACGACGGTCGTCAACGACCGCGCCGCGATCCGCACCGCCGAAGCGAACCTCGCCTCGGCGATCACGAACCAGCAGGTCAACGGGACGCAGACCGTCGGTTTGCAGGCCGCCGACGTGCAGTCCGCGATCGCCGACGCGAACGCGCTGCACGCGACGGTCGCCCAAGCCCGCGCCTCGGTCCAGCAGCTCCAGACCCAGATCGCCAAGGCGACGATCGTCTCGCCGGTCAACGGCATCATCGTCAACCGCAACCTCAACCCCGGTGAGTATCCCGGCTCGCGCACGATCTTCACGATTCAGGAGCTGGACAAGGTCTACGCGATGCTCAACGCGTCGAGCACCGACACGTTCGCGATCCCGGCGGGCGCGACGGTCTCGCTCACCGTCGCCGGCAACACGACCCGGACGTACACCGGGAAGGTCGTCGCGGTGCTCGGTCAGGTCACGCCCGGCTCGACCAACTTCACCGTCGAAGCGTTGCTCACGAATCCGGACGGTAAGCTGCAGTCGGGGCTGCCGGTCACGGCGAGCGTCGCGCTCCCGCCGGTCCACGGCATCGGGATCCCGACGACCGCGTTCCTCGACGACACGCACACCACCGTGATGGTGGCCGAGGACGAGCTGGTCGACACGGTCGCCAAGACGGTCCACGTCAAGGAGCTGGGAAGCGACGGGACGACGTCGATCGTCAGCGGGCTCAAAGCCGGGACGAGCGTGATCAGCAACGGCCAGCTGGGCGTGACCGACGGGCAGTCGCTCGCGCAGAACTAGCTGATGCGCCTCACGCAGCTCTTCGTCAACCGGCCGCCGCTGGTCTTCGTCGCGGTGGCGGTGGTGGTGCTGATCGGGACGTTCTCGCTCTCCACGCTCGTGCAGCAGAACTTCCCGAACATCGACTTCCCGACGGTCAACGTGAGTGTCTCGTACCCCGGCGCACCGCCGTCCGAGCTGCGCGACGCCGTCGTCCGGCCGATCGAGGACGCGATCGCCGGCGCCCCCGATCTCGACCACATCAACACGACGATCCAGCAGAACCAGGCCTCGATCTCGGCGACGTTCTCGCTCGACTCCAACCAGACGACGGACCTGGTCGAGGTGCAGGACCGCCTGCAGACCGCGCGCTCCGCGCTCCCGGCCGATCTTCCGGCGCCCTCGGTGCGCACGTTCGACCCGGCGCAGGCGACGATCGTCACGATCTCGGTGACCTCGCAGTCGCTCACCGTCGCGAACCTCTCGGCGATCGTCACCGACAAGATCGTCCCCGCGCTCGAGCAGGTCGACGGCGTCTCGAGCGTCAGCGCGAACGGGACGGTCACGCCGGCGCTCGAGGTGACGGTCGACCCGAAGAAGCTGCAGGCCTTCGGCTACACGCCGAACGACGTCGTCAGCTCGATCCAGTCGAACAACGTGCGCGCCCCCGGCGGGATCGCGTACTTGGGAAACCGTGAGACGACGATCGACGTGCGCGGCGACATCCAGACCCCGCAGTCGGTCGCGAACCTGCTGCTGACGGGTTCGAGCTCGGTCCTGCTCGGCGCGACCTCTCCGTCGGGGACCGTGAGCCAGAAGTACACCGGTGTGAGCGGGTCGACGAACCAGGCGCTCGCGCTGAGCACGGGCGCCTACAGCGGCGCCGCGGGAGCGACGACCAACCCGTTCTCGACCGCGCCGCGGCTTCCGCGGATCAGCGACGTCGCGAGCGTCACCGACTGGTACGAGCCCAAGCGCGTCTACTCGTACGTCGACGCCGGCTCGGCGATCACGCTGAACGTGCAGAAAGCCGCCGGCGCGAGCGAGGTGACCTCTTCGCGCGCCGTGCAGGCGGCGCTCCCCGCGATCGAGGCGCAGTTCCCCGACATCGCGTTCCGCGTCCTCAACGTCCAGGCCGACTTCACCGAGCAGCAGCTCTGGAGCGTGCTGGAGACGCTGATCGAGGGGATCGTCTTCACCGGCGTCGCGATGCTGTTCTTCCTGCGCTCCTGGCGCAACGCGCTGGTCGTGATGATCGCGATCCCGACCTCGCTGCTCGTCACGTTCTTCGTGATGAAGCTGATGAATTTCACGATCGACACCGTCTCGCTGCTCGCGATGACGCTGATCATCGGGATCCTCGTCGACGACTCGATCGTCGTGCTCGAGAACGTCGAGCGTCACTACGAGGACGGCGAGGCGCCGCGCACGGCGGCGATCCTGGGCCGCACCGAGATCGGTCCGGCCGCGGTCGTCATCACGCTCGTCGACGTCGTCGTCTTCCTGCCGATCGCGTTCCTGCCGGGCCAGACCGGGCGGTTCCTGAGCGAGTTCGCGGTCGTCGTCGTGATCGCGACGCTGACCTCGCTCGCCGTCTCGTTCACCGTGACCCCGTCGTTGGCCGGGAACTGGGCGCTCCTCTCGCGCTGGCGCGCGCCGCGCTTCATCAACGCGTTCACCGGGGGCTTCGCGCGGGTGCGCGACTTCTACAGCGATCGCGTCCTGCCGGGCGCGCTGCGCCTGCAGGTGCCGATCGTCGCGCTCGCCGGGATCCTCACCATCGGCGCGATCTCGCTGATCCCGCTCGGATTCATCGGCTTCGAGTTCATCCCGGCCGTCGACCGCGGCGAGGTCTTCGTGCAGGTGCAGTACCCGACGGGGACGCCGCTTGCGACGACCGACGCCGCGGTTCGCAAGCTGATCGTGGCCTACGACCAGCTCCCCGACGTGCAGCGGATCACCTCGACCTCCGGCTCGATGCAGGCCGGCTTCGGCGGCGGCGTCGCGCTCGGCTCGAACGGGCAGATCCACGTCTTCCTCGATCCGAACCGCAAGCACTCGACGAACCAGCTGGCGGGGATGATGACGGGGATCGGGCACCGCCTCGTCCCCGACGCGCGCGTGATCGCGATCCCCGCGACGGGGACGCGCGGCGGGAACGCGCAGCCGATCGACGTCACCGTCAGCTCGACGCGCGGCGAGCCCGACGCATACGCCGCGCAGGTGCTGCAGGCGCTCGGGGACACGCCGGGGACGGCGAACGTCAACAGTTCCTCGCTGCGCTACTCGCCGCAGTTCAACATCGAGTTCAACCGCGATCGCGCCCGCGCGCTGAACGTCGACATCGGCGCGGCCTCGCAAGCCGTTCGCGCCGCCTTCGGCGGAACGCTCGCTACGCAGTTCGACACGAACAACGGCACCAAGTACGTGCAGGTGCTCTACCCGATGCGCGATCAGACCAGCCTGCGCACGCTGCTCGACATCCCGCTGCGCACGCGCAGCGGCTCGCTCATCCACCTCGGCGACATCGCGATCCTCCAGAACGCGCCGGCCGAGGCGCTGATCACGCGCGTCAACCGGCAGACCGTCATCCATCTCGGCGCGAATCTCGCGCCGGGGTATCAGCAATCGCAGGTCCAGCAGGCGTTCATGACGCGCGTGCGCGCGCTCCATCTCCCCAACACGGTGATCATCGGGGCGGCGCCGGGCGGAAACCAGCAGAACATCACGCAGACGGTCAGCGGTCTGGGCACCGCGCTGATCCTCTCGCTCGGCCTGGTCTACCTGCTGATGATCGCGCTCTACAACGCCTATCGCGTCCCGCTCGTGATTATGTTCGCGATCCCGGTCGCCGCGATCGGCGCGCTCGGCGCGCTCGCGCTGACCGGGCAGAGCCTCAACCTGTACTCCCTGATCGGCGTGATCATGCTCGTCGGCCTGGTCAGCAAGAACGGGATCTTGCTGGTCGACTTCGCGATCCTCAAGGTCGAGCACGGGATGGACAAGCTCAGCGCGATCAAGGAGTCGGCGCGCGAGCGCTTCCGGCCGATCGTGATGACGACGGCCTCGATGATCGCCGGGATGCTCCCGCTCGCGCTCGCGCTCGATCCGGGCTCGGCGGCGAAGCGGTCGCTCGGGACCGTGGTGATCGGCGGGCTGACCAGCTCGCTGCTGCTCACGCTGGTCGTGATCCCGATCGTGTACCTCTGGATCGCCCCCGGTCCACCGCAGCCCGCGCCCGTGCCTTCCGGCACCGGACGCGTCCCCGCGCACCTCCCCGTGGAGTCCCGCTGATGTCGCTGACGCGACTGTTCGTCCAACGCCCGACGCTGGTCACCGTCCTGCTCGCGCTGATCCTGCTCGCGGGCTCGATCGCCGGGTCGACGCTCGTGCAGCAACAGTTCCCGAGCACCGACGTGCCCTCGATCCAAGTGCTGGTCAGCTATCCCGGCGCGTCGACGACCGAGATGCGCGACGCGATCGTGCGCCCGCTCGAGGATCAGCTCGCCGGCGCGCCGGACCTCGACCACCTCGAGACCTCGATCGAGCCGGGCCAGGCCTCGATCGTCGCGGTCTTCGCGCTCAGCTCCGATCAGAACAACGACCTGGTGCAGGTGCAGGGCCGCGTGCAGAACGCGCAGCACCAGCTGCCGAACGACGTCACGACGCCGCAGATCTCGCTCTACAATCCGAGCGAAGCCGTCGTGGTCTCGCTCGTGCTGCGCTCGGCGTCGCTCTCGCCCGGCGATCTCTCTTCTCTGACGATCAACAAGATCGTTCCGCAGCTCGAGCAGGTCCCGGGCGTCTCGTTCGTCCAGGAGAACGGGACGGTGACGCCGTCGATCCAGGTCAACGTCGACCCGCGCCGTCTGAGCGCGTCGGGATTCACGCTGACCGACATCGTCACGACGATCACCAACAACAACATCCGCTCGCCGGGCGGGATCCTCTACTCGCCCAACCGCGAAACGAACCTCGACGTGCGCGGCGACATCCAGAACGTGCCGACCGTCGCGAATTTGCTGCTCGGGGCGTCGGGCGGCTCGGCGGCAAGCTCGACCACGAATCCCTGGAGCACCCAATCGCGGCTGTACCGGATCGGCGACGTCGCCAACGTCACCGACACGTACGAAACGCAGCGCGTCTACGCGTACTCCGGCGGCGTCCCGAGCGTCGTGCTCGACGTGCAGAAGGCCGCCGGGACCAGCGAGGTCGTGACCTCGCGCGCGGTCCTGGCCGAGCTGCCGATGCTGCAGCGGACCTACCCGGACGTGCAGTTCTCCGTCCTCAACGTCCAGTCGACCTACACCGAACAGCAGCTGGTCGGCGTGGTGCGCACGCTGATCGAGGCGATCGTCTTCACCGGGATCGTCATGCTGCTCTTCCTGCGCTCGTGGCGCAACGCGATCGTCGTGATGATCGCGATCCCGACCTCGCTGCTCGTCACGCTCGGCGCGATGAAGCTGGCGCACTTCACCCTCGACACCGTCTCGCTCTTGGCGATGACGCTGATCATCGGGATCCTGGTCGACGACTCGATCGTCGTGCTCGAGAACGTCGAGCGCCACTTCCGGCGCGGCGAGGAGCCGTCCGAGGCGGCGATCCGCGGGCGCAGCGAGATCGGCGTCGCCGCGATCGTCATCACCCTGGTCGACGTCGTCGTCTTCCTGCCGATCTCGTTCCTCCCCGGCTCGGTCGGCCTGTTCTTGCGCGAGTTCGGTTTGGTCGTCACGGTCGCGACGCTGACCTCGCTGTTCATCTCGTTCACCGTCACGCCGACGCTCGCCGGCCGCTGGGCGCTGCTCTCGCAGTGGCGGCCATGGGGGATCATCGAGGCGTTCACCGACCGCTTCGAGGCGGCGCGCGAGGCGTACGTGAACCGGATGCTCGTCTGGGGGCTCGGGCATCGCGGGCTCGTCGTCCTCGTCTCGGCGCTCTCGCTCGTCGTCGCGCTCGCGCTGATCCCCCTCGGCCTGGTCGGCTTCGAGTACATCCCGCCGGTCGACCGCGGTGAGCTGTACGTGACCTTGACGTATCCGAGCGGCACGCCGCTCGAGACGACGCGCCGCGGGACGCTCGCCGTGGAGCGGATGGTCGATCAGAGCGCCGATGTGCGTACCGAGTCGGCGATGGCGGGCGCATACCTCGGACAGATCACCGGCTACATCAGCAACGGCGCGATCGGCCAGCTCGACGTCTACCTGCGCGACAACCGCGCACACTCGACCGCGTACTGGGCCGCCGAATTCCAGCGGCAAGCACGCACGATCGTTCCCGATGCGACCGTCGTCGCCGTCCCGGCGACCGACATCCAGGGCGGGAACGCGCAGCCGATCGACGAGGTCGTCTCGAGCCTCGACGGTAACCCCGGGCCGTACGCGGCGAAGGTCGCCGCCGTTCTCGCCGCGACCCCGGGTGCGATCGACGTCACCAGCTCGGCGACCGCCGACGCGCCGCAGGTCGAGGTGCAGTTCGACCGCGAGCGCGCGCGCGCGCTCCAAGCCAGCGTCGGAACCGCGTCGACGGCGATCCGCGCCGCGTTCGGCGGCGACCTCGCGACGCAGTTCACCGGACCGGACGGCCTCAAGGACGTGCTGGTGACCTATCCGCAGTCGCAGCAGAGCTCGCTCGGGGCGGTCTCGGCGATCCCGATCCGCGCCGGGAACGGCTCGATCGTCCACGTCGGCGACATCGCGCACCTCGTCCAGGCGCCGGCGCCGCCGCTGATCTTGCGGATCAACCGCGCGAGCATCGTCTCGATCGGTGCCGACCTCGCGCCCGGCGCGACGCTCTCAAACGTGCAACGCGATTTCGCGCAACGCCTGCGTGCGCTCCATCTGCCCTCGAGCGTGACGGTCGGCGCGGCGTCGGGCGGCAACCAGCAGCAGGTCGCGAACACGGTGCAAGGGATGAGCGTAGCGCTGCTCCTCTCGATCATCCTCGTGTACCTGTTGATGGTCGCGCTCTACAACAGCTACCGCACGCCGTTCATCATCATGTTCGCCGTCCCGGTCGCCGTCGTCGGCGCGGTCGGCTCCCTCGCGCTCACGCACCAGACGCTGAACCTGTTCTCGCTGATCGGTTCGGTGTTGCTGATCGGTTTGGTGACGAAGAACGGCATTCTGCTGGTCGACTTCGCCAACCACCGCCGCGCCGAGGGGCTCGATCGCATCGGCGCGATGGAAGAAGCGGCGCGCGAACGGTTCCGCCCGATCATCATGACGACCGTCGCGATGATTGCGGGGATGATCCCGCTCGCGCTCGTCCTCGATCCCGGCGCGCAAGCGGCGCGCTCGCTCGGCACCGTGGTGATCGGCGGCCTCGCGAGCTCGCTGCTGTTGACGCTCGTGCTCGTGCCGGTCGTCTACGTCGTGCTCGCACCGGAGCCGCAGCAGCGCAAGGATGCCGCGGACGGCGCGACGTTCCCGCGCGCCGACGAGTCGTCGTTGACGGGTGCGCCGTTGCGCTAGTCGTCGAGCGTGACGACAGCCTTGCCGTGGAGCGTGCCGGCTTCGAGCGCCGCATATGCCTCGCCGACGGTCTCCAGCGTGAAGGACCGTTCGTCGAGGAGCGGACGGAGGAGGCCATTCTCGACGAGCTTCGCCGCCTCACGCAGGATCGCGCCATGACGCGCGCGCCCCTTCCCGGTCAGCATCGGCAAGAGCGTGTACACGCCGGAGTACGTCGCGGCGCGGAACGAGAGCGGCGCGAGCGCGTGGGTACCGAATCCCAGGGAACTGACGACGCGCCCCTCGTACGCGCGCACCGCCGTGAACGCGGCGTCGAGCGATGGGCCTCCGATCGTGTCGTAGACGACGTCGAAGCCTTCGCCCGCGGTGTGGGTCGCGACGTAGTCCTCGACGGCGGTCGTGGTGTAGTCGATCGGCGTCGCGCCGAGGGCCGCGATCGTCTCCAAGCGATCGGGGCGGTCCGTCGCGAACACCGCCGCTCCGCGCGCTCGGGCGAGTTGAACCGCCATGCTGCCGACGCCGCCCGCACCGCCGTGTACCAGGACGCTCGTTTCGGCGCGCAGGCGGGCGTGATCGATTAAACCTTCCCAGGCCGTGATGAAGATGAGCGGCATCGCCGCCGCCTCCCGCATGCCGAGGTTCGCGGGCTTCAAAGCCAAGAGGTCGGCGTCGACGGAGGCGAACTCGGCAAGCGATCCTTGGAGACCGCCGACACCGCCGGTCATGCCGTACACCTCGTCGCCGGGCTCGAATGCCGTGACGTTCGGCCCGACGGCCTCGACCACGCCGGCGAGATCGATGCCGAGCACCGCGGGGAGCGTGACCTGCGCGTGCGCGGCGCTCGGGCTTCCGGCTTGGATCTTGCAATCGAGCGGGTTAAGCCCGCTCGCCTTGATTCGGACGAGGACCTCACCCCGACGTGGCGTCGGCTTCGCGATTTCGGTCGCCTTCAGCGGCTCGCCGTAGTGCTGCAGGACGAGCGCCCGCATCGATTTCCCAGACGGAACATTGGACATGGGTCGATTGTCGTTCCGGCGTGTGCGGCTGCGCGTCGGTCGGGTGACTGCAGGAGCGGCGGAAACGTGCCGCGGACGGGGCGTCCGCGCTAGCGTCAGATGACTGCACCGCGCAGCCTGGGATCCTCGCCGAGGGCCCCGCGGAGCTGACCGCGCGAGCTGACCTCGAGTTTCGGGAACGCTCGGTAGAGGTGTGAGGAGACCGTGCGCGGCGAGAGGAAAAGCTTCCGGCCGATCTCGCGATTCGAGAGGCCTTCGGCGGCCAGGAGCGCGATGTGCAGCTCCTGAGCGGTGAGCTGGTCGCGCGCCGCGGGCGCGGGGCGGCGACTCGTCACCCCCGCTGCGCGCAGCTCGCGACGTGCGTGTTCGGCCCACGGCACGGCGCCCAGGGCGTCGAATCCCTCGACCGCGTCGCGTAGCGGCCCGCGCGCGGCGGCGGCGCGGCGCGTACGGCGCAGCCTCGCGCCCCAGGCGAGCTGGAGGCGAGCCCGCAGGAACGGCCAGCGCGTTGCGTCGGCGCGCAGCGCCGTCTCATAGAGCGCGTCGTCGTCGCCCAGCAGCGCGCGGGCGTAGCGCAGCGACGCGTGGAACAGCGGCGACGGCGTCTCGTGCGCCGCGGCCTCGAGCTCGCGTAGGCGCTCGGTGGCGTCGTCGCGACAGCCGCTCAGCAGCGCGGCTTCGACGAAATCGCCGACGACCAAGCAGCGCTGCATCGGGTGGTACGCCGCATCGTTGGGATCGAAGATGCGGCGAAGATGGGCGTACCCGTCGTCGTAACGCCCCTCGCCGAGCGCCGTAAGCCCGCGCGCGGCCTGCACTTCGCTCGGGAGCACGCCGGCCTCCGACGCGGTGAGCTCGGCCTCGCCGGCGAGCGCGTATGCGAGCTCCGTCTCGCCGCGCCGGCCTGCCAGCAGCGCTTGCGCGGCAAGCGCGCGCGAGGTCCACACCGGCTGCGCCGTCTCGCGCGCGAGGCGGGCACCTTCCTCGGCGTCGGCGATCGCGACGCCGCGGTTCCCGAGATGGATCGCGCTCCACGCGCGCAGCACCAGCACCTGCGCGAGCAGCGCGAGTCGCCCCCGCGCGCGCAGCCCGTCGGCCGCCGCAGTCAGGAACCGTGCCGCCAGCGTGAACTCGCCGACCTGGCTCGCTGCCATCCCGAGCAGACGCGCGCGAGCGGCGTCGCCGCACGCATCTGAGGGGATCGTCGCAAGCCGCTCGATCACGAGCGCGCCGCGACCGATCGGCATCGCAAGCGCGAGGAGCATCAGGAGCCGCGGATCGTCCTGTGCGACGCATTCCCGCTCGATCGCCGACACGACGCGCTCGCGCACGGCCCAGTCCGACTCGGCCCACCAGACGTTTGCGACCGGACCGCAGAGAAGGTTGAGCGCAACCTCGCGGTCTGCCTCGATGTGAAGCCGCTCGGCGATCTCGAGCAGCGTGCGCCGTCCCGACGCGCCGGGACGGCAGGCTTCACGGATCCACGTCAGCCGCATCCGATCCGGGGGCGAGAGCTCCAGGGCGTCCGTCTCGTCGAGCAGGCGCACCACGGCTTCGGAACGACCGAACTCGAGCGTCAACTCCGCCGCCGACAGGAGATAGCGCGCGCGGCGGACGGGATCGGCGCTGCAGATCGCGGCTCGCTCGAACGCGGCGACGGCCACGCCGACGTCGCCGCGCCGCTGCGCGCGGATCGCCGCGGCTTCAAGCTCGGAGGCGATGGTTTCATCGGGGCCGACGGTCGCCGCCGCCCGATGCCACGCGCGTCGGTCGGGTGCGTCCCCGAGGACCGTCGCTAGGGCGGCATGTGCCGCGTGACGATCCGCGACGCTCGTGACCTGGCGTATCGCCGACCGGACCAGCGGGTGACGGAAGCGCAGCTCCGTCTCGTCGATCTCGATGAGCCGCGCGACGAGGGCCGGCGTGAACGCATCGAGCGCGACGTCCGTTCCCGTGACGAGCGATGCGGCGTGAAGGGCTTCGGCGACGGAGGTGCCGTCGTTCACCGCGGCGACCAGGAGCAAGGTGCGGGTGGGCGGCGGCAAGTCGAAGAACCGCGCGGTAAACGCGTGTTCCAAACGCGCGCTGAGCGGAAACTCTTCCGGCAGAAGCGCTGCCCTCACGCGCGGCGCGGACGCGAGTGTTTCGGCCAGCTCTACGAGCGCGAGCGGATTCCCCGCCGCTTCCGTGAGAAGCCGTCCGCGAAGCGATGCGGGAAGATCGGGGCTGTGCGTCTCGAGGAGCGCCATCGCCGCGGCGTCGTCGAGTCGCTCGAGGCGCAGCTCCGGAATCACGCCCGAGAGCGGCGTGCGCGCCTGCTCGCGGTTGGCGATCAGCAACACGATTGCATCGGCTTCAAGGCGGCGGGCGACGAATGCAAGCACGTCGCAGGTCGAGTGATCGAGCCACTGCGCGTCGTCGACGACGAGGAGCAGCGGCGCGCGCGTGGCGAGATATGAGAGCAGGTCGAGCACCGCGAGCGCGATGAGGAATAGGTCCGGCGCGAGCGCGTCGGTCATGCCGAATGCGGCGAGCAGCGCCGAACGCTGCGGGCTAGGCAGCTGCTCGGCATCAGGGAGGACGGGGCGTAGGAGCTGATGCAGACCGGCGAAGGGCAGGTTGGTCTCGGATGTCGCGCCCGCCGTGCGAAGGACGCGCATCCGGCGCCGACGCGCGAAACCGATCGCCATCTCCAACAGAAACGACTTTCCGATGCCGGCGTCGCCGCGCAGCACGAGCGCGCGACCGCCCTCTTCAACGCCGCTGAGCAGCTCCTCGAGCGCGGCGATCTCGCGCTCGCGTCCATGCGCGACGGGCAAGGGCGATTCGGCCACGCGGCGCGTTTCGTCGGATGCGGAGCGCGTTACTGTCCGAACGAAGAGCTCGCCGACGCGAACGCCGGCGAGCTCTTCGTCGATCGGGCGCTGGAGCGCGCGCGATCGTCAGTCTTCGTCTTCGTCTTCCTCTTCACCGGAGTTGCGGAGGAGACCGGCGAGTACGGCCTTGCGCCCGCGACGGCGGCGCATGCCGCGACGCGCGACGAGGAACTTCATCAGGCGCCGTGTGGTGTCGCCGCCGTCCTCCTCTTCCTCGCCCTCTTCGCCTTCCTCTTCGGCCCGCTCGCCGAGGAGATGGGCGAGAATCGCGCGACGGACGCGGCGGCGGCGCAAGATCCGGCTCCCGATGATCATGCGCGCGATGCGGCGCTCGTCATCGGCGCCGAAGTCGCCGCCGTCCTCCTCGCCCTCTTCCTCCTCGCCTTCCTCCGCTTCGCCGCGTTGGCGGATCAGCGCGCCGACGAGCGCGCGGCGGACGCGACGCCGACGGAGCATGCGGGATGCGATCAGGAGACGGACGAGACGCCGCTCGTCACCGCGGCCCTCTTCCTCGTCGCCTTCCTCCTCTTCGCCTTCCTCCGCTTCGCCGCGCTGCCCGATCAGGTGCGCGAGCAGTGCGCGACGGATCCGGCGCCGGCGCAGCAGACCTCCGCCGATCAGCATGCGGACCAGGCGACGCTCGTCGCCTCTGCCCTCGCCCTCTTCCTCGTCGCCCTCCTCTTCCTCTTCGCCGCGTGCGCCGAGGAGATCAGCGATGAGCGCGCGACGCAGGCGACGGCGACGCAGAAGCCGGCTGCCGAGCAGCAGGCGGAGCATACGGCCTTCCTCCTCTCCGCCTCCGTTCACGCCGGTTTCTTCGAGTTCTTCGGTTGCCCCACGGGCCATGATAGTCTCCCTTCGTCTCTACGGCTTTCTTCTTGCAGGTAGATGCCTGCGGACGGCCTCGGAAAGGCGTCCGCAAGATCAGGATGGCGCGTGACGCAGCCGAAGAGGCGTGCGTCGTGCGCGACGAAACGGGGCGGCGCTCAGTCCTTGAGGCGACGCTCGAGCAACCGGCGGCGAATCAATCGCCGCAAGAGCAATCGCGTCAGGAGCCGGTGGCGCAGCCGACGCCGCACCATCGTCCCTTGGTCGTCCTCGTCTTCGTCGTCCTCACCGAGGGCAGCGGCGGCGCCGGTTTCGAACGCCTCTTCGAGGGCCGCATCGAGCTCCTCGACCTCGTCCTCACCCGCAAGCTTGACGCACTCTTCCTCGGAAAGCTCTTGGCGGGCCCCGCTCTCGTCCGCCCGCTCGATCTTGACAATCCGCCCCGCTGGGGTCTCGATCGTGACGACAAGCTGCTCCGTTTGAACGGCTGACGCGTTGCGTTGACTCGTACTCTGCGGAGCTTCGACCATCGCGTTCATCCCTTTTGCATGGCGTCGACGTGATTGTGTTCGGCTGTTCCTACGGCGAGCGAGCTGCGAGCTCGACCGGCTCGTCGACACCGAAGGTAGCACGATACCGCGACGATCGCTGTCCAAATATCGCAAGACCAGCCCCGTCGTTTCGACGTGCGGCCCGGTGGGGCGGCGAGGGAGATACCGCCGCCCCACTCGATTCGTCGTACGGTTACTTGAGCGTTTCCAGGCCGCCTTCGGTGCGATTCGGGTAGAAGCCGTCGCGGTTCGGCATGCGCACCTTCGGCAGTGTCTTGCGGTCGAGCGTCGCGTCCTGGCCGATGATGTGGTTCTGCGCGAGGACGAACGCGGTCACCGCGTAGACCTGATCGCTGCTGAGCGACTGCGGGTGGTCGAACGGCATCGTCCGGCGGATGTAGTCGAACACCGTCGTCGCGTACGGCCAGTAGCTCCCGACGGTCTTCTTCGGGTGCTGGCTCGCGAGCGATCCTTCGCCGCCGACGAGCGCCGGGAACGGCGCACGGCCGGGTACGGGAGTTCCGCGCAGATCGGCGCCGTGACACGCCGCGCAGCGCGCCGCGTAGATGCGCGAGCCTTCGGCGGGCGTCCCGCTGCCGGCCGGAAGCGCGGCGCCGTTCGGTTCGACGTCGATGTGCCACGGCGCCGCTTGCGCCGCGCTGATCGGGGTTCCCAAGTGCGGCGAGGGCGGCGGCGTTTCGTCTGCGCCGGCGAATGCGCGCGCGCCGAGCTCGACGCTCGCGAGCGCGGCGAGCATGAGGAGCAATTTAGGCGTGAACATTCGTCACCGTCCCGTCGTCGCCGACGCGCCAGCTCTGGATCGCATTCATGTGATAGTACGAGCGCGCGCCGCCGCCGAAGCGCGAGGCGTTGAGCGCCGCGAGCGTCGGCTGCACGTAGCCGGTCTCGTCGGTGCAGCGGCTCTGCAGCACGGCCGGTTTTCCCGTCCACTCCCAATCGCACCGAAAGCGCGTGAGACATTTCGGAAGCACCGGTTCTTGCAATTGCGCCTGTCGCCACGTCGTGCCGCCGTCGGCGGAGACCTCGACGGTGCGGACGCGGCCGTTCCCCGACCACGCGAGCCCGGAGATCTGGTAGTAGCCCGGGCGGCTCAGCTGTTGACCCGCCGACGGGAACGTGATGACCGACTTCGCCTCCATCACGAAGTTGAACTGTCGCGCCTTCCCGTTCGGCATCAGCTCCGTGTAGTAGCCCGTCTCCTCTTTGGTCTGCGCGGGTGCGCGCATGAACGTCAGGCGGCGCAGCCACTTGATGTTCATGTTGCCTTCGTAGCCCGGCAGGAGTAGGCGCAACGGGTAGCCTTGCGAGGGGCGAAGCGCCTCGCCGTTCTGCGCGAGCGCGAGCAGCGCGTCGTCGCGCAGCTTCTCGATCGGGATGCTGCGGTCCATCGCCGCGGCGTCGGCGCCTTCGGCGAGCACCCACGTCGCCGCGGGATCGACGCCGACCTCGTCGAGCAGCATCGAGACCGGGATCCCCGTCCACTCCGCGCAACTGATGAGCCCGTGCGAGAACTGCACCGTCTTCGCGGTCGGTTTGGTCCACTCGCTGTCCGAGTTGCCCGAGCACTCGATGAAGTGGATCCGCGAGACGGTCGGGTAGCGGCGCAGATCGTCCATGGTGAACAGCAGCGGCCGTTTGACCATCCCGTCGATCAGGAGGCGGTGCTGCGCCGGATCGATATCGGGGACGCCGCCGTGGTTGCGCTCGAAGTGCAGTCCGTTGGGCGTGATGATCCCGTGGAGATCCTGCAGCGGCGTGACGTTCCACGCGGCCGTCAGCGTCGGGGTGCGGTCGACCGTGCGCCGCACGACCGCGCTTTCATACTTGGATGGTGAGCCGTAGGGGCTGAGCGGGCGGCCTTGCTCGCGTGTCCACGACGGGACGCCGAGCGGTGCCGTCGCTGCGCCGGCGATGGTGCGCAATACACCGGCGCGGGTTGGGTTGGCCAAGTCGAGATCGCTCACGACGCGGCGCCGATCGTTTCATAGGGCACGACACCGAGACCGGCGTCGCGTTGGAAGAAGATGCAGTCCCGTCAGGCGTCGTGCGCGCCGCGCAGCAGATTGTGAATCAAACGGCGCGCTTGCAGGCCGCCGCGATCGATGTTGATGCTGACCTCGGGGACCAAACCGTCGAGCGGAAGGGTCTTCTCGAGCGCTTCGAGCGCGACGACGTCCTCGTTCACGATCGCGTCCTGGATCTGCGCCATCTTTTCGGTGACCCACGCCTGATCGACGGCGAAGTTGCGGCTGAGCGCCCAGAAGTCGTGCGTCGTCGTGCTCGTCTCGGGGGTCAGCGCGTACATGATCTTGACGTGGAAACCTTCGCCCGGATCGCCGGTCTCGGCGATCCGGACGTGCAGCACGTAGAACGCCGGGACGTGGTAGGTGATGTCCTGACCGCGATCGATCCGGCTGGTGATCCCGGTCGCCGTTTGATAGAACGGCGGGCACTCCGCGGCGAGCATCTTGCGTGAGACCTTCACCGTCATCCCCTCGACCTCGGTCGTGATCGGGGTCTGCGCGACGTCGGGCGTGCCGATCGTCTTGGCGTGGATGTACGTCTCGTGCGAGAGGTCGAGCAGGTTGTCGACGAGCAGGCCGTAGCGCACGTTCACCAGCGCCTTGTTGACGAACGTCGCCCACGCCGGATCGCAGGCCCAGCGGTGATCGGGGATCTTCGCCGGATCCCCCTCGCCCTCGCCCATCCAGATCCAGACGAACGGGCCGCTCTCGACGACGGGATATGCCCGCACGCGCGCGGCCTTGGGGATCGTGTCCTGTCCCGGGACTGCGACGCACGTCCCGCACGGATCGAAGACGAAGCCGTGGTAGCCGCAGACGATGTCGTCGCCTTGCAGCGTCCCGCGCGAGAGCGGATAGCTGCGGTGGGCGCAGCGATCGTAGAGCGCGACGATCCCGCCGTCGGTCTTGCGGTAGAGCACGACCGGGTCGTCGAGCAGGACGCGGCGGATCGGCTCGCGCGTGATCTCGCTGCCGAAGGCGGCGACGTACCAGTGCTCGCGCAGGAGTCCGCGCGGCATCCCCGAGCGTGGGGCGGGCAGACTCGCCTCGACCGTCCGGAGCAAGCCGTCGGTGCTCTGCGGGATCGCCGGAGAAGTCTCTTGCCTCATCATCCTCGCCCTCTGGATCGTGCCGACTCCGTGGCGTGAAAATTCCCTCCGCTCTTCGGCGATCCTCGCCGACGAAGATTCCCGCGGAGCGGACCCGACTGAGCGTGACGTCTTCGGCCGCCCGCTCGACGTCTCAACTCGCTAGGACGTGCTGCCGATATGACTTTTGTACGAACATGCAGGATTCAGCAACACCTACTCCGGGGATCACCGAGGCCGAGACCTGCCGCTGGTTGGGTGCGCGCGTCTCGCTGATCGGCGAGAGCGGCGTCGCGCACTCCACCGGCTTGCTGCGTCACGTCACCTCGAAGCAGGCCTTCATCCTCGAGGATCGCCGCCCACACGCCCCCGTCGGGATGGTCCGCGCGATTCCCCTCGCGCTGATCGTCCGCGTGGTTCCAGCGCTCTAGTCCGGAACGGCGTCGCGCGTCGCGATGCCCCGCCCTTTCATCATCGTTCGCGCCTGTCGCAGCATGAGCGCGCCGCAGCATGAGCGCGCCGCAGCATGGGCGCGCCGAAGCATGAGCGTGTCGCAGCATGGGCGCGCCGAAGCATGAGCGCGCCGCAGCATGGGCGCGCTGTAGCATGAGCGCGCCGCAGCATGGGCGCGCCGTAGCATGAGCGCGCCGCAGCATGAGCGCGCCGCAGCATGACAACAGAAGGCGCGCTTTTTTGTCATGCTGAGCTTGTCGAAGCATGAGCGCAATGCATGAGAACAGCAGGCGCTTCCGCCATGCTGAGCTTGTCGAAGCATGAGCTGCCGCAGACGCTTCGACAAGCTCAGCGTGACGGGGAGGGGGCGCCGACGCTTCGACACGCTCAGCGTGACGGGGAGGGGGGCGCAGACGCTTCGACACGCTCAGCGTGACGGGGAGGGGGGATGCAGACGCTTCGACGAGTTCAGCGTGACGGGGGCGGGGCTCAGTGCGGTGGGCGCGCGAACGGGGCGAGGAGGTCGGCGGCTGGGAAGGGCTGCGCGATCACGCCGTACTTGACGGCGATCTCGATGACGGGCTGGATCTCGCGCGGATCGAGCGTCGTGCCCAGGGGTGAGCGCGGGAGTTTCGCCAGTTCGGCCGGATCCTGGTGCAGGAACGGGGCCAGCACGCCGGCCATCTGCGCGTTGTGCGCGTTGGCATAGACAGACGCGTCGCGTACTCCGCGCACGAAGCGCTGCACCACGTCGCCGTCGCGCGCGATCGCGTCGGTGCGGGCGAACCATGCCGTGATCAGCCAGCGGTTCGCGATGGCGCTGAAGGATGGTGCGAGGATGCGTGCCTTCCCCGACGCGAGCGCGTCGTGGAGCGTCGGATTCAAGACGGTCGCGGCGTCGATGCGGCCCGACTCGAGGGCCGGGATGATCGCGGAGGTCGGTACTTCGACGAAGCGCACCGTGCGCGAGTCGCCGCCGTGCTGGTCGATCCAGGCCGCGGTCGCGATCGCCTTGACGTCCTTGAGCGCGGCGCCGGCGACGATCTTCCCGGAGAAATCCTTGGCACTGCGTATCGGCGAGTTCTTCGCGACGATCAGCTCGGCGATCGGCGCGGCGCTGGTGTAGTAGCTGCCGGGCGCGACGAGCTGGATCGGAACACCGTGGGCGTGCGCGCCGATCAGCGCCATCATGCTCGACTTGGCGATATCGACCGCGCCGCCCGCAACGGCCGCGGCCGCGGCCGCGCCGCTGTCGACCGCCTGCACCTTCACCGCGACGTTCTCGCGCGCGAAGATCCCCGCGCTCTGCGCGTAAAGGACCGGGACGACGTCGTCCTCGAGCGACGAGGCGACGGTCAGCGTCGCGGGCGCGCCGAGCGCGGCGCGCGTGCCGACGAGCGGAAGCGTCGAAGCGGCGCCGATCGCCGAGAGGAGCGCGCCGCGCGTCAACCGGGTCATTCGTCCACGCCGTCCAGCGCGCCGGCCTTGCGCGCCGTCTCGGAACGATAATGCCAGTGCTTGCGCACCACGATCGCCGGCCAGTTCTCGCGCGCCACCTCGGCCAGCTCGCTCCCGCGCAGCGCCTTCGGCTCGCCCAGGAGCGCGGCCTGATATTGATGCCGCGCGTTCTCCTCGGCCGAGGTGAGCCGCGCGACGGCTTCTTCGAGCGTCGCCGCGACGACGAGCAGCCCGGCGCCGCGCAGCACGACCGCAGGCCCCTCGCCGAGCGCGCGCGCGACGGCGGCGGCGCGCGCCGCCGTGACGATCGGACGGCGGTCGTCGTACGTCGGCGTCGTCTCCGGGAGAAACGATCCGATCGAGTCGACCGGGACGAGCGCACAGCCGGCGAGCGAGAGGGTGACGACGTACTCCGGACTCCCCCAGGCGACGGCGCGCACGTCGGGACGCGCGGCGAAGACGGCGCGGAGCAGATGATGCTCGTCCCCCTCCCGCGTGAGGTCGACGGCGACGACGTCGTGCGCGGTCAGCGTCGCGACGTTCGCCGCCGGCGCGTTGATCCAGAGCGTCTCGCCGTCGCGCACGCCGACGCATCCGTCGATCCCGAGCGTTCCCGCGGCATGCAGGACGCGCGCCGCGCGCGCGATCGCGGTGCGCAGCGTTCTCGCCGTCGTCGTCGATTCGATCACGTCGTCTCCTCCGGTCGTCAGCGGATCTCGGCGCCGGCCGCCTCGCACGCGGCCTGCAGCACGGCGGCGACCCGGTTCTGATCGAGCTCGCGGAAACGTGCCGCCGGACCAGAAACGGTGATCGCGGCGCGGACGTCACCGCTGCGGCCGCGGATCGCGCGTCCGAACGCCCACAGCCCAGTCTCGCTCTCATCGACGTTCGTCGCGAAGCCTCGTTCGCGCACGCGCCGCAGCTCGGCGAGCAGCGCGGTGCGCGTCCGAATCGTGCGCCGCGTCAACGGTTCGAGCGTTTCGTTCGGGAAGCGCTCTCGCACGGTGTCGTCGCTCAGCGTAGCGAGCAACGCCTTCCCCGCCGAGGTCGCGTAGGCCGGAAGCGCGGTCCCGGTGCGGTCGCCGGCGCGCAGCGCCTTCGGTGACTCGACGCAGCCGAGGAAGACCGAGTCGCGCCCGCGCAGCGCGCAGACGTGCGCGGTCTCGCCGAGCTCGTCGACGAGCTTCTCGAGCTGCGGGCGCACCGCGGCCTGGACGTCCATCTCGGCGATCACCGCCATCCCAATCTCGACGAGCGCCGGGCCGGCGTGATAGGCGCGCGTGCGCGCGTTCTGGCGGACGAACCCGAAATGCTGCAGCATCGCGAGCAGGCGGTGCGCCGTCGAGCGCGCGACGCCGAGCGCGTCGCTCGCCTCGGCGACGCGGATCGCGTGACGATCCTTGTAGAGCAGGAGCAGCGCGAGCGCGTTACCGACCGATTCGATCGGATACGCGGGTTCGGGCTCCGTCCCCGACCTATTCTTCACGCGGGAACGGCTTGGCAAGGAGCCTTGTGAATCCTGCGGCAAAGCGGTTCTTCATGCAGGAATCAGGGAGGACCGCTCCGCGCATCGAGCGCCTGGGCCACGTGGGGATATTCGTCGAGGACATCGATCGTTCGATTGCGTTCTATCGTGACGTGCTGGGACTGACGGTCACCGACTACGACGAGAAGGCGGGGATGTGTTTTCTCTCCTCGCGCCCCGCCGAGGAGCACCACGAGTTCCTCGTCTGCCGCGGGCGCACGGTGCCGCGCGGCGCACGCCTGCTGCAACAGGTCAGCTTCCGCTGCGCGACGCTCGAGGACGTGATCGGCTACTGGGAGCGGTTGAAGGCGGCCGGCGCCGAGTTCGACCGCATCGTCTCGCACGGCAACGCGGTAGGCGTGTACTTCTTCGATCCCGACCACAACCGCTGCGAGGTGTATTGGCCGACGGGCCTCCCGGCGCGTCAGACGTATCTGGCGAAAGTCGATCTCTCGCGTCCGGTCGACGAGCTGCTCGCGGAGATCCGCGCGCACGTCGGCGAGCACGGCGCGACCGGTTTCGTCGATCCGGCGCTCCTGCGCAACTGAGTGCTCGCGCACGACGTCGCCGTCGTGGGGGCTGGGCCGACGGGCCTCGCCGCTGCGCTCTTCCTGGCGGTGCAGGGCGTGCGCGTCGCGCTGATCGAGTGCGCCGATGAGACGGTGACCGAGCCGCGCGCGGTTACGCTCGACGACGAGTCGTTGCGCGCGTTCGCCGCGTGCGGCCTCGCGGACGCGCTCGAGCCGCTGCTCCTGGCCGGCTACGGGACGCGCTGGTACAGCGGGACGGGAAGACTGCTCGCGCAGGTCAGCGCGAGCGCGAACCGCGCGGGGTATCCCTGCCGCAACGGTTTCGCGCAACCCGAGCTGGTCGCGCTACTCGCCGCGCGGTTGCGCGACGATGACCGTGTCGAGCTGCGCTTCGGCAGCGAGGTCCTCGGCGTCACGGAAGTGGCGGGCGGCGCGCGTCTGCAGGTGCGGCGGGTGCGCGACGGCGCCGTGCAAGAGGTCGCCGCGCGTTACGTCGTCGCATGCGACGGCGCCGGCTCCGTGCTGCGCGAGAGCCTCGGCATCGCGCTCACCGGCGCGAGCCACGCGCAGCCCTGGCTGATCGTCGACACGGTCGGGTCGCGCGAAGATGCCCGCTACTCGCAGTTCTCGTGCGGGCGCCCGCGCCCGTACGTGTGCGTCCCCGGACTGCACGGCCGGATGCGCTACGAGTTCATGCTGCTCCCCGGCGAAGATCCGGAGCGGATGCGCGATCCGCACGTCGTGCGCGCGCTGCTCGCCGGCCGGCGGGAGTTGCGCGAGGACGAGATCGTGCGGATCGCGGTGTATCGTTTCCACTCGCGCGTCGCCGCGTGGTTTCGCAGCGGGCCCGTCTTCCTGGCCGGCGATGCGGCGCATCTGATGCCGCCGTTCGCGGGGCAGGGGATGAACGCCGGGATCCGCGACGCGTTCAACCTGGCGTGGAAGCTCGCGCTGGTCGTGCGCGGCCTCGCGGGCGACGAGCTGCTCGCGAGCTACGAGCGCGAGCGCGCGCCGCACGTCCGCGCGATGCTGCGCTTCTCCGAGCGGATCGGCAACGTCGTGATGGCGCGCGGTCACCTCGCTTCGGCCGCGCGCGACGTGGCTCTGCGCACGGTTCGCGCACTTCCGTGGCTGCGCGACTACGTCGCCGAGCTGCGCTTCAAACCCAAGGCACGCTTTCGGGACGGTTTCGTCGTACGCTCGGCGCGCGACGGCGGCGTGCCCGGGACGAGCCTTCCCAACCCGCCGCTGCTCGCCGTCGACGGGCGGCGCAGGCCGCTCGACGAGCTGCTCGGGACCGGGTTCGCGTTGCTCGCGCTCGACCGCGCCGGCGATGGGCGATTCCCGCTCGGAGCCGCGCCGCTGTGGGACGCGCTCGGCGCGCGGCGCATCCTGATCCTCCCCGGGGAACGCACGCCGCGGTTGAGCGAGGGCTGCGTGACCGCCGCCGATCTGCGCGGGGAGCTCGTGCGCGCCCTCCCTGCGCTGCGCGAAGGGATCGTCGCGGTCCGTCCCGATCGTATCGTCGCCGGGGTGTTCCCGGCCGGTGAGGCCGACGCGTTCGCGGCCCGCGCGCGCACCGCGCTCGGAACCGCGCCGTCCCGCTCCGATCTCGTCCCTGTCTGAGGTTCTTCCGTGACGTTCGACCAGTTCGTGCTCGCGATCGACGAGCAGCTCAAAACCGCGGTGCGTCTCCCGTACGGGCTCTATCAGGGGCCGCACGTCGCCTTCTGGCACGCCGGTGCGTTCACCGCGCGGGTTCGCGCCGGAGCGCAGGACGACGCGGAACTGACGCTGGTCAGCGAAGACGACGTCGTCGGTGAGCCGCTGCGCGCACGCTGCGAAGCCGAGGCCGCGGCGCGCTTCGCTACCGCGATCGGCGGGATGCTGGTGTAACAGCATCCCGCGCCTCAGTGGTAGATCATCGTCGCGGCCGGGAAGCCGCCGTCGATGATCCCGTACTTCGCCGCGGCGTCGATCACCGGCTGGATCTGCTTGGGATCGGTGTCGGGGCTGTAGGTCGCGCGGGCCATCGTCTTGAGCAGGTCGGGCGAGACCTTCGTGTACTTCGCGAGGATCTGCGCGCTCTGCGCGGGATGCGCGTTCGCCCACGCGGCGGTCTCGCGCATCACGGCCTGGAAGCGCTTCACGAGATCGGGATGCGCCTGTGCCCACGACGACGACGTGAACCACGCGCCGATCAGGAAATCGGGCGAGATCGCGGTGAACGGATCCCCGGCGACGCGCATCGTATGCTTCGCCGCGCTCAGCGACGGCTCGGCGAGGAACGCGGCGTCGACGCGCCCTTGCGCGAGCGCGCCCTCCATGTCGGAGAAGGGCAGCTCGAGGAACTTCACGTCGTTCGGATCGCCGTGGTTCTCTCCGACCCACGCGTCGACGCCGAGCACGAGGATGTTCTTGAGGCCGTTCGTTGCGACGGTCTTGCCTTTGAGGTCGGCGGCGCCGCGGATCGGCGAGTTCTTCGTCACGAGCAGTTGCGAGGTGGGGCGCTGCGCGGCGTAGCGGCCAGCCGGCGCGACGATCGTGATCGGGATGTGTCGCCGGAACGCGGTGATGAGGGAGAGCACGTTCCCTTGCCCGATGTCGATCGCGTTCGACGCGACGGCGGCGGCGATCGCGCCGCCGTTCGAGATCGTCTGGATCTGGACGTCGAGCCCGGCCTTCTTGAAGAAGCCCATGTCCTGGGCGTAGTAGACCTCGGCGCCGACGTCGATCGGCGTCGTCGCGATGCGCAGCGTCGCGGTGTCGGCGGCCGCCGAGCCGGCGCTTGCGGTCAGGCACAGGGCGAACGCCGCCAGCGCGCGCAGCGCGTGACGGCGGAACACGGCATACATTGACTATAATTATTGTGAACGGCCGCCATGCAGTCCTTGGGGGCGTCCGGGGCGAATGCGGCCCGGATGCGCGAGGAGGAGACGCTCGGTCAGAGCCGGATCGCCGCCTTCAGCGACGGCGTCTTCGCGGTCGCGATCACGTTGCTCGTGCTCGATCTCCAGGTCCCCAAGGGAAGCCGCGAGTCGCTGCCGGAGCTGCTGCACGCCGAGCTCGGCAGCTACGCCGTCTTCGTGCTCAGCTTCGTGATCATCGGGATCAAGTGGCTCAATCACCACCGGATGCTCAGCTTGATCCGCCGCGCCGACACGACGCTCATGCTGCTCAATCTCGTGCTGCTGCTCGGGGTGACGGTCGTCCCGTTCACGACCTCGCTGCTCGCGCACTACCTGCCGAGCCCCGACGCGCCGCTCGCCGCGATGCTCTACGGGCTGGTCTGGCTGCTCAACGGGATCGCGTACACGCTGGTGCTCTGGTACGCGCAGCGCCGCGGCTTCACGACGATCGATCCGCGCGCCGTCTCGCAGCGCCGCATGCTCTTTCTCTATCTGCTCGGCCCGATCGGCTATGCCGTCGGCGTCGCGCTCTCGCTCGTCAACGTCCCCGCGGCGATCGTCCTCTATCTGGTCGTCGTGAGCGCGTACGTCCTCCCGCCGCCGCGTGCGCGCCGGGCGAAGGACGGCGCGCGCACGTAGCTCGCGAGGCGTTCCGGGAGCGCGGCGAGATCGTCGGCGCCGGCGGCGGGAAGGAGCGCGTCGACGTAGGGCAGTGCGGTGCGCATCCCTTGCGCGCTCGGCGTGAAGCCGGTGCTTCCGGCGCTCGGGTGCAACCAGACGACCACGGCGGTGCGGCCGTGCAGCGCGCGCATCGCGCGTTCGAGGCGCTCCAGTTCGCCGGTGTCGAGGCCGTCGCTGCCGATCAGGACGATCGTCTGCGGCGTGATCAGACGCCCCGCGCGTTCGACGAATGCTTCGAGGCTCGCGCCCAGGCGCGTCCCCCCGCCCCAGGCCTCGCCCAGCTCGCGGAGCGGACGGCCGGGGACGAGCGGGTCGCGCAGCGTGCGGGTGAGATCGTGCAGCGCGGTGCTGAAGACGAAGGCGTGCGCGCGGCGCGTCGTTCGGCAGAGCGCGTGCGCGAATTGCAGCAGCGGCGCGACGTGCTCGGCCATCGAGCGGCTCGCGTCGATCAGCACGATGAAGCGCGCGCTCTCGCGCGCGTGTCCGCGCCGCGCGAGCGCGATCGGGTCGCCGCCGGTCTGCGGGATCGCGCGCAGCGTGCGGCGCAGGTCGACGCGCGGTCCGGTGCGTTCGGCGCGCCAGCGCCGCGCTTGCGCGAGCCGGAGTCGCGACACGAGCCGCGCGGCCGCGGCGCGCATCGTCTCCAGCCCCTGCGCGGCGACGGCCGGCGGCGCGCTCCGCGCGCTGCTCGCGCTGTAGCGCGCGAGCAGCGCCTCCCATCCCGAGCTGCTCGCCGGGTCCGCCGGCACGGGAAGCGCCCGCGCGGCGGGACGGTCGCCGCCGGGTCGCGGTGCGCGTTCGCCGCCGTCCTTCGGCGGCGTCGACGCGGGCCGCGTGTTGCGCGAGCCCAGGTGCGGCTGCGCGATCCCGCGCGGGCCGCGGAAGAACGCGTCGAACGCCGCGTCGAAGCGCGCGACCTCATCCGGGCTCGCGCAGTACACAAGGCGCAGCGCCGCGCGCACGCGCCGCAGGTCGGTAATCCCGACGCGCTCGGCGGCGCGCAGCGCGTCGAGCGTCTGCGCTTGGCCAACGCCGAACCGTTCGCGTTCGCGCAGATGCGCGGTGAATGCCGCGACGCGCGCGCCGAGGGTCGCGCTCACCCGCGGTTCGCGCGCACCGACCCCAACCCGTAGTCGGTCTCGGGTGCCGCGCTCGCCGCGGGCGCGCCGTCCCCGCGCAGGATCGGCTCGTAGCGGGCGCGTTGCGCGCGCAGCAGCTCCCAGTCCTCGCGCACCTTCAGCACGCAGCCCAACGTCTGCTCCACGCTGCGTTCGTCGAGCGCGTCGCGGTGGAGCCGCGTGAGCGCGAGCGCCCAGTCGAGGCTCTCGGCGACGCCTGGAACCTTTTGGAACGGCTGCTCGCGCAGAAACGCCATGAAGGCGACGATCTGCTCGGCGAGCCGCGCGTCGATCCCCGGCAGCCGCGCGTGGAGGATCGCGCGTTCGCGTGCCGCGTCGGGATAGTCGAGCCACAAGTACAGACAGCGCCGCCGCAGCGCGTCGGAGAGTTCCCGCGTGCGGTTCGAGGTGACGATCACCGCGGGGCGCTCGCGCGCGCGGATCGTCCCCAGCTCCGGGATCGTCACCTGGAACTCGCCGAGCAGCTCGAGGAGAAACGCCTCGAACGCCTCGTCGGCGCGGTCGATCTCGTCGATCAGCAGCACCGGCGCGCGCTCCTGCGTGATCGCTTCGAGCAGCGGGCGGCGCAGCAGAAACGGCTCGCTGAAGATCTGCGCCTCCCGCGTCTCCGTGGAGAGCTGGTCGTGCTCGGTGAGCCGGATGTGCAGCAGTTGCTTGGCGTAGTTCCACTCGTAGAGCGCGCTCGCGGCGTCGAGCCCCTCGTAGCACTGCAGCCGGATCAGGCGCGTGCCGAGCACCTCGGCGAGCACCTTCGCGCTCTCGGTCTTGCCGACGCCGGCCGGTCCTTCGACGAGCAGCGGCTTCTCCAGCGCGAGCGTCAGGTCGAGCGCGGTCGCGACGTCGTCGCCGGCGATGTAGCCGTGCGCGGCGAACCGTTCGCGCAGATCGTCCGGGGTCACGCCGTCCCACCGGGCGTCAGCGCGTGTTCGCGCTCCGTTGCGTACGCCGTGCGGCATCCCGCGCAGCAGAAGTACGAACGTACGCCGTCGTGGTCGAGCGTGTAGCGCGCGCCCGCGATCGCGACCTCCATACCGCAGACGGGATCGAGTGCGGTCGCGGCGGGTGAGGGGATCTCGCGCTCATGGTTCGCCAGACTCACCATGACATCGGGGGGAGCGGCGACGTCGGGACGGGGGAGCGTCGCGATGATGTCGGCGAGGATCGAGATCGCGACGTCGCCGGGGCTGCGCGCGCCGATGTCGAGGCCGACCGGCGCGCGCACGCGCGCGAGCTGCTCGGCCGCGACGCCCTCGGCCGCGAGCGCGTCGAGGACGGCGCGTGCGCGCCGCCTGCTCGCCAGCAGCCCGACGAACGCGAGGTCGGACGCAAGCAGCGGCGCCAGCGCCGCCTCATCGTAATTCCCCTGCGAAGCCACGATTGCGACGTCGAACCCGCCACCCGCCTCACCGGTCTCACCCATGTCATGCGGGGCCTGTCGAAGCATGAGCTCCCCGATCGCATCCAGCGCCACGACGCGCACGCCCGCGATCGGCGCGAGTCCCTCGATCTCCGTGGCGAGGACGACACGGACGACCTCGTACCCGATCTGCGCGGCGACGCGCGCGAGGGCGCCCGCGACGGGGGTGTCGCCGGCGACGATCAGGCGCGGGAGCGGGAGGTGCGGCTCGACGTAGACGTCCACCGCGCCTTCGGAGGCGCAGCCCATCGCGACGACGACGCACTCGTGCTGAGCTTGTCGAAGCACCGCGTCCGGTTCCTCGCCGGGCCGCGGCCGGATCTGCACGAGCCGCGGCAGCCCGGTGCGCAGCGTGCGAAGCGCCTCACGGCGGATGATCTCGCGCGAGCACGACCCGCCGACGAACCCTTCCATCGTCCCGTCGGCGAAGACGAGCGCGCGATCGCCCAGGTGCGAGCTGACCGGCGCGCGGCGCGCGACGACCGTCGCGAGGGCGAAGCTGCGGCGCTCGCGCTCGAGCGCGGCGAGCCGGGAGAAGTGGTCGCTCACACCGTCGCCGAGGTGACCCGGCTCTTGACGTTGGCGAACGTCGTCTCGATCACGCGCTTCGCCTGCGCGTCGATCACGCGACCGCCGACCGTCGCGACCGGGCCGCGCATCGTCGCGCTCCCCGTCCAGGCGAGCGTCGTGCCGCCGTCCGCCTCGGCGACGTCGGCGCTCGCGATCAGGTCGACGACGCTTCCGAAGCCGCCGCCGGTGATCTTCATGTCGAGGTGATCGCTCGCCGGTTTCGGATCGAGCGTGACGTGAAAGGTGAACTTTCCGCGCACCAGCCCGACCGCTACGCCGACGACCGCGTCGAAGCGGCGCACGTCGATGATCTTCGAGGAGATGAGATCCGGCATGCAGGCGGCGATCTTCGCCGGATCGGTGATGAACGTCCAGACCGTCTGCTTCGGCGCCGGGATCGTCTCCGTGCCGCTGTACGTGAGGTTCATCCGCCGGCCCCGCGGATCGCCTGCCACACCTTCTCGCGCGTGAGCGGCATGTCGATGTGGGTGATGCCGAGCGGGGCGAGCGCATCCATCACCGCGTTGACGAACGCCGCAGGCGAGCCGACGTTCGGCGACTCGCCGACGCCCTTCGCGCCGATCGGATGGTGCGGGCTCGGCGTGCAGGTGCTCCCCGTCTCCCAGCGCGGCGTCTCGAGCGACGTCGGGACGAGGTACTCGGTGAAGTTCGGGTTGAGGTGGTTGCCGCTCGCGTCGTAGCGGATCTCCTGCATGAACGCGATCGCGAACCCTTCGGTCAACCCGCCGTGGATCTGGCCTTCGACGATCATCGGGTTGATCACCGTGCCGCAGTCGTCGACGGCGAGGAAGCGCCGCACCTTGACGAACCCCGTCTCGCGGTCGACGTCGACGACCGCGACGTATGCGCCGTAGGGGAACGTCAGGTTCGGCGGATCGTAGTAATACGTCGCCTCCAGCCCGGGTTCACCGCCGGGCGCGGGATTGGTGTAGGCCGCGAACGCGACCTCCTGCATCGTCACCGAACGATCGGGGATCCCGCGCACGCGGAACGTGTAGTCCTTCCACTCGACGTCGGCCTCGGAGACCTCGAGCAGGTGCGCGGCGATCCCGCGCGCTTTCTCGCGCACGCGCCGCGCCGCCATCGCGATCGCCGCGCCCGCAACGGGCGTGCTGCGGCTCGCGTAGGTGCCCAGGCCGTACGGTGCGGTGTCGGTGTCGCCTTCTTCGACGATGATGTTCTGCGGATCCAGACCCAACTCCGAAGCCGCGATCTGCGCCCAGGTCGTCTCGTGCCCTTGCCCTTGCGACTTCGTCCCCGCGCGCAGGATCGCCGAACCGGTCGGGTGGACGCGGATCTCGGCGCTGTCGAACATCTTGATCCCCATGATGTCGAAGTGCTTGCTCGGCCCCGCGCCGACGACTTCGGTGAAGGTGGAGATCCCGATCCCCATCAGCTCGCCGCGCGCGCGCTTCTCGGCCTGCTCGCGGCGCAGGTCCTCGTAGCCGATCGTCTCGAGCGCTTTGTTCAGCGTCGTGTGGTAGTCGCCGCTGTCGTAGATGAAGCCGAGCGGCGAGGGATACGGGAACTGCTCCTTGCGCACGAAGTTCTTGCAGCGCAGCTTCGCCGGATCCATGTGCAGCTTGCGCGCGAGCAGATCGATCCCGCGCTCGATCGCGTACGAGGCCTCGGTGACGCGGAACGAGCAGCGGTAGGCGATCCCGCCCGGGGCTTTGTTGGTGAAGTACGCGTCCAGCTCGGTGAACGCGACGGGGAAGTCGTACGCCCCCGTCACGATCCCGAAGAGGCCGGCCGGGTACTTCGTCGGGTCGGCCGCGGCGTCGAACGCGCCGTGGTCGGCGACGGTCGTCACCTTGAGCGCGTTGACCGTCCCGTCGGAGCGCGCGCCGATCTCGACCTCCATGTGGTAGTCGCGTGCGAACCCGGTCGTCGTGAGGTTCTCGGTGCGCGTCTCGACCCACTTGACCGGGACGCCGAGCACGACCGAGGCGGCCGCGGAGACGACGTAGCCGGCGTACACCGGGACCTTGTTGCCGAAGCCGCCGCCGATGTCGGGCGAGACGACGTGGATCTTGTCCTCGGGGATCCCGGTGACGAGCGAGACGACGGTGCGGTGCGCGTGCGGCGCCTGCGAGGTGAGGTAGAGCGTGAGCCGTCCCGTCGCCGCGTTCATGTCGGCGATCGCGCCGCACGGTTCGAGCGGCGCGGGATGACAGCGCTGGAAGTAGAGCTTCTCCTTGATGCGCACGTCGGAGGACGCGAGCGCGGCGTCGGTCGCTTCGCGCTGGCCCACCTCCCAGTGGTAGATGTGGTTGGTCTTGTGCTCGCGGTCGTCGCGCAGCACGACGCGGTCGGTTCGGGCCTCGAACGGGTCGACGACGGGTTCGAGCGGCTCGTATTCGACCTCGACCAGCTCCGCCGCGTCGTGCGCGATCTCTCGCGAGGTCGCGATCACCCCCGCGACCTCTTGGTACTGATACAGCACCTTCCCGACCGCGAGCACCATCTGCTTGTCGTAGCCGTGGAAGGTCGGGATCCAGGCCAGGCCGTGCGCGGCGAGGTCCTCGCCGGTCAGCACCGCGACGACGCCGTCGAGCGCGAGCGCCGCGCTCTTGTCGATCCGCACGATCTTCGCGTGCGGGTACGGGCTGTGCACGATCGCCAGGTGTAGCATCCGCGGCAGGACGATGTCGTCGAGATACCGTCCGCGTCCCTGGATGAAGCGCGGGTCCTCCTTGCGCTTCATCGCGACGCCGAGCGCGCGGCGGTCGAAAGCCGGTTGTTCGGTGGTCGTGCTCATGACGATGCTCCTACGGCGCCACGGGTTCGGGTGCGGAAGCCGGCGCCGACGCGGGCGCCTCCGAGGCGGGGGCGTGCGACGCCGCCGTGCGCATCATCGCGGCGGCCTGGCGCACCGCTTTGACGATGTTCTGATAGCCGGTGCAGCGGCAGAGGTTCCCCGAGAGCGCCTCGCGGATCGCGTGCTCGCTCGGATCGGGATCGCGCTGCAGCAGCGCGTACGCGGTCATCAGCATCCCCGGCGTGCAGTAGCCGCATTGCAGTCCGTGCGCATCCCAGAAGCCTTGCTGCAGCGGGTGCAGCGTCGCGCCCTGCGCGAGCCCTTCGACGGTCGTGATCGCGTGGCCGTCGGCTTGAACGGCGAACATCGTGCACGACTTGACGGCGCGCGACCCGTCGAGGACGACGACGCAGCAGCCGCAGCTCGAGGAATCGCAGCCGACGTGCGTTCCGGTCAGGCCGAGCGCTTCGCGCAGAAAGTACGCGAGCAGCGTGCGAGGCTCGGTCTCGCGCTCGTAGCGCGTTCCGTTGACGGTGACCGTGATCTTCATCGAAGTCCCTCCACGCCCAGTCGTGCGAATGCCGTCACCAGCGCGCGGCCGACGAGCACGCCGGCCATCTCTTTCTTGAACGCGACCGAACCGCGCGTGTCGGCCGCGGGATCGGCGGCGCTGCGCGCGGCATCGGCCGCGGCGCGCACCAGCTCGCGGCTCGGCCGCGCGTCGTACAGCAGCTCCTCGGCGGCGCGCACGCGCGTCGCCTTCGGCCCCGCCGCACCGAGCGCGACCCCGGCGCGACCGATCGTCCCGTCGTCGTTCAGCGTCACGCGCACCGCCGCCGAGGCGGTCGCGAAATCGCCGACCTTCCGCTCGATCTTCTGATACGCCCCCGCCGTGCGCAGCGGCGGCGTGGGGAAGCGCACTTCGAGCGCGAGCTCGCTCTCGCCGACCGCCGTGCTGAACGAATCGACCAGGAACTCGTCGATCGGGACGACGCGCGCGCCGTCGCTGCCGCGCACGACGACGCAGGCGTGTGCCGCGAGCGCCGCGACCGCCCAGTCGCCGGCCGGATCGTTGTGGCAGAGGCTGCCGACGACCGTCCCCATCTGCCGCACCACCGGGTCGGCGACGACCGCGGAGGTGTCGGCGAGCAGCGGATACTTGCTGTGAATCAGCGGGTGCATCTCGAGCGTCGCGTCGCGCGCGAGCGCGCCGACCGCGAGTGCGTCCTCGTCCTCGCGCACATACGCGAGATCGTCGAGCCCGTTGATGTCGACGAGCACCGCGGGGCGCGCGAGACGGTAACGCATCGCGGGGATCAAGCTCTGTCCCCCCGCGAGGACGCGCGCGTCGCCGCCGTGTTCGCGCAGCAGGCTCAGCGCCTCGTCGATCGATCCGACCCGGTGATAGTCGAAGGCCGCAGGGAACATCGCGCTCACCTCCACGGGGTCTCGGGGAACGAGCCTACCGCGGCGCCGCGAGCGGTTCCTTTGTGGGGCTAGCCTTACCGTGCCGGCAGGCGCGCGGCGTCGTGGTGTCGGAGGGCCGCGCATGAGCGTCGCAAGGGAAGCGCAGCCGTCGCTCGGGCGCACGACGCGAGACGGTTCGGCGATGGCGATCCTGCTTTGGATGACCCTCGCGCAAGCGGGGGCGACGCTCGACCAGCAAGGGTTGGGCGGCTTGGCGCCGTTCTTCGCCTCGGCGCTGCGGCTCGATCACGCGGGGCTGGGCGTGCTCTACGGCGCGATCTATCTGGGCTCGACGTTGTTCACCGCGCCCTCGGGTCTGCTGGTCGACCGGTACGGTGAGAAGACGGTCGTCCTGATCAGCGGCCTTGCGATGGGAGCCGCGGTTGCGCTCGGCGCGCTGCTGCCGAGCCACGTCTGGCTGATCGCGTGCCTGTTCGTCTTCGGCTGCGGCTTCGCGGCCTCGTCGCCGGCGGGCGGCCGCGCGATCCTGCGCTGGTTCACGCGCAATCGCGGCTTCGCGATGGGGATTCGCCAGGGCGGCGCCCCGGTGGGCGGGACGCTCGGCGCGATCGTGCTCCCGCTGATCGCGCTGCACGCGGGGTACCGCGCCGCGCTCGTCGCGGGCGGGGCAGTCTGCGCGCTCACCGCGCTCGTCGCGGTCTGGCGGTATCGCGAACCGCCGGGCGCGCACGAGAACGCCGCGCCGACGCAGTCGCTCGGCGCGCTGCTGCGCGGGATGTCGCGCTTCGTCGTCGCGCCGCGGTCGGCGGTCGTCAACGTGACCGCTTTCCTACTCGCCTGCGGGCAATACACCGCGGTGGCGTTCATCATCGTCGGACTGCTGCACCAAGGCGCGCCTCCCGCGATCGCCGCGGCGTCGCTCGCCGTGATGCAGGGGACCGCGATCGTCGCGCGCCCGCTGTGGGGGATCGCGAGCGACCGCATTTTCGGCGGCGACCGTGCCGTCCCGCTGGCGCTGATCGGTCTGCTCGGCGCCGTCTCGCTGTGGGCGCTGGGCGGGATCCACGCGGGGTACGCGAACCCGCTGGCCGTGTTCGCGATCGGCGCGGGGCTCGGCGCCTCGACGATCGGCTTCACGGGCTTGGTGACGGCGATCTTCGCCGAGATCGGCGGGGTTGACGCGGCCGGGAGCTCGCTCGGCGTCGGGCTCACCTTCAACTACGCCGCCGGATTCGTCGCGCCGCCGCTCTTCGGGGCGATGGTCGACGCGCACGGATTCCCGTTCGCCTGGCGCCTGTTGGCCGGGGTGCTCATCCTCGCGGCGGCGCTGGTGCTGACCGTGCGCGGGAAGCCCGCGCCGACGGGAAGCCCGCACCCGGCCCGATAACCCTCCGGGGCACTCCGCTCGTATTCAAGGTTGTTCGTGACGCAATACGTGTACTCGATGCATCGGGTCGGCAAGACCGTGCCGCCGAAGCGTCAGATCCTCAAAGACATCTCGCTCAGCTTCCTCCCCGGCGCGAAGATCGGGATCCTCGGTCTCAACGGTGCCGGGAAATCGACCGTGTTGCGGATCATGGCCGGCGTCGACACCGAGATCGACGGCGAGGCGACGCCCGCCCCGAACCTCTCGATCGGCTACCTCGAGCAAGAGCCGAAGCTCGACCCCGACAAGACGGTGCGCGAGACGGTCGAGGAAGCGCTGAGCGAGCTGATGGCGGTGCGCAAGCGTCTGGACGAAGTCTACGCTGCGTACGGCGAGCCGGACGCCGACTTCGAAGCGCTCGCGAACGAACAGGCGAAGCTCGAAGCGGAGCTGTTCGCGCAGGACGGCAACGATCTGGAGCAGCAGCTCGAGATCGCCGCCGACGCGCTGCGGCTTCCGCCGTGGGACGCGAAGATCGGTCCGCTCTCCGGTGGTGAGAAGCGCCGCGTCGCACTCTGCCGTCTGCTGCTCTCGAAGCCCGACATGCTGCTGCTCGACGAGCCCACGAACCACCTCGACGCCGAGAGCGTCGGCTGGCTCGAGCAGTTTCTGCAGCGCTTCCCCGGCACCGTCGTCGCGGTGACGCACGACCGCTACTTCCTCGACAACGCGGCGGAGTGGATCCTCGAGCTCGACCGCGGCCGCGGGATCCCCTGGAAGGGCAACTACAGCTCCTGGCTCGACCAGAAGCAGGCGCGGCTGGCACAAGAAGAAGCCGCCGAGAGCGCGCGCCAGAAGGCCCTCAAGAAAGAGCTGGAATGGGTGCGTTCCGGCGCCAAGGCGCGGCAGTCGAAGAACAAGAGCCGCATGGCGCGCTTCGAGGAGCTTTCGAGCTACGAGTACCAGCGACGCAACGAGACGCAAGAGATCTTCATCCCCGTCGCGGAGCGGCTGGGCGATCAGGTGATCGAGTTCGCCGGCGTGCGCAAGGCCTACGGCGATCGCCTCTTGATGGACGACGTGAACTTCCGCATCCCGGCGGGTGCGATCGTCGGGATCATCGGTCCGAACGGCGCGGGGAAATCGACGCTCTTCCGCATGATCGCCGGCAAGGAACAGCCCGACGCGGGAGAGATCAAGATCGGGCCGAGCGTGAAGCTCGCCGTCGTCGACCAGAGCCGCGAGGACCTCGAGGACACGAAGACCGTGTTCGAGGACATCACCGGCGGCCGCGATCTCGTGATGGTCGGGAAGTTCGAGATGCCCTCACGGGCGTATCTCGGGCGCTTCAACTTCAAGGGCGCCGATCAGCAGAAGATCGTCGGGACGCTCTCCGGCGGTGAGCGCGGGCGCCTGCATCTCGCCAAGACGCTGCTCGACGGCGGCAACGTGCTGCTCCTCGATGAGCCCTCGAACGATCTCGACGTCGAGACGCTGCGCGCGCTCGAGGATGCGCTCAGCGAGTTCGCCGGCACCGTGATGGTGATCAGCCACGACCGCTGGTTCCTCGACCGCGTCGCGACCCACATCATCGCCTTCGAAGGCGACTCGCAAGTCTATTTCTTCGAAGGCAACTACCAGGAATACGAAGCGAACAAGACCCAGCGGCTCGGCGAGGAAGCCGCCAAACCCCACCGCATCCGCTACCGGCCCCTCACCATCAACTGACGCGATGTCACGCTGAGCTTGACACGGAGCTACGTCGTGGCGTAGCGGGCGCCGGCGGGTGGCGCGAGGGCGTTCAGTTCGGCGAGATCGGCGTCGCTCAGGCGGACCTGGGCGGCGCCGACGTTTTCTTCCAGGTACGGGATGCGGCGGGTGCCGGGGATCGGGACGACGTTCTCGCCTTGCGCGAGGACCCACGCGAGCGCGACTTGCCCGTTCGCGGCGCCGAGGCGCTTCGCGACGGTTTCGATTTGGTCGACCAGCCGCTGGTTGCTGGCGAAGTTCTCGCCCTGGAAACGCGGAAGCGTCGCGCGGAAGTCGGTGGGTGCGATCTCGTTCTGCGCGAGGCGTCCGGTGAAGAAGCCGCGGCCGAGCGGGGAGTACGCCAGCAGCGCGACGTCGTGCGCTTTGCACCACGGGAGGATCTCGCCCACCACGTCACGCGTCCAGAGCGAGAGCTCCGACTGCAGCGTCGCGATCGGGTGCACGTTGCTCGCGCGTTCGAGGGTCGGGACGTCGACCTCGGAGAGCCCGATCCAGCGCACCTTTCCCGCGGCGACGAGCTCGGCCATCGCGCCGATGCTCTCTTCGACGGGGACGTTCGGATCGACGCGGTGCAGCTGGTAGAGGTCGATCACGTCGATGCCGAGGCGCTGCAGTGAGCCCTCGACCGCCTTGCGGATCGTCTCGGGTCGGCCGTCGCGCTGCATCGGCGCACCCGCCGGCTGCGGGACGAATCCCGTCTTCGTCGCGATCACGACCTGATCGCGCTTCCCCTTGAGGGCCTTGCCGACGAGCGTTTCGTTCGTGAACGGACCGTAGACCTCGGCGGTGTCGAACAGCGTCACTCCGAGGTCGATCGCGCGGTGGATCAGCGCGACCGCATCGGCTTCCTGCTCGGCGCGGATCGGCTCGCCGTATGCCCAAGTGAGTCCCATCGCGCCGTAGCCGATCGCGCCGACGCGCAGCTTCGAGCGTCCCAACGTTCGCTGTTCCATACGCCGTCAGAACCGGTGCCCCGGTGCGCGGATGCAGCGCGTCATGCAGTCAATCTCCTCGCGAAACGTGTGAGCAATCTTCCACGTACGCTCGGATGCGAAGGAAAGTTCCGTGATCGGCGTCAACCGGCGGATGGCAGCGCTGTCAATCACTTCGCCCACCTCGATCGGCAGCGCTGCCTGACAGTCGGAGAATACGCATGTCCCTGCACACGGCAGAGCGGACCGTCGCGACCGCCTGGTCCTCGGTCGAGGAACGCGCCTACACCAAGGTCTTCTGGCGAATCGTCCCGCTGTTGATGCTTTGCTACGTCGTCGCCTATCTGGATCGCGTCAACGTCGGCTTCGCCCAGCTCCAGATGTCGAAGCAGCTGGGATTCTCCGATGCCGCGTACGGCGCCGGCGCGGGGATCTTTTTCATCGGCTATTTCTTGTTCGAGGTCCCGAGCAACCTGATGCTCCACCGGGTCGGCGCGCGGGTGTGGATCGCGCGCATCATGATCACCTGGGGGATCGTCTCGGCTGCCTTCGTGTTCACCTCGTCGGCGCCGGTGTTCTACCTCTTGCGATTCTTGCTCGGTATCGCCGAAGCGGGGTTCTTCCCGGGCGTCATCCTGTACCTCACGCTGTGGTATCCGGCGCATCGGCGCGCGAAGATCATCACGACCTTCATGTCGGCGATCCCCGTTTCGGCGATCTTCGGTAACCCGCTCTCGGGCTTCATCATGGATCGGTTCGACAAGGTCCACGGGTGGGCGGGCTGGCAGTGGATGTTCGTGTTCGAGGCCGTCCCGGCGCTCGTGCTCGGCATCGTCGTGGTGTGCTCGCTCAAGGATTCCGTGCGTTCCGTCGGCTGGCTCGACGAAGGCGAGAAGCGCGCCATCGAGCACACGATCGCGGCGGACAACGCCGTGAAGACGGCGAGCCCGCGCAGCACCGCGGGGATTCTCGCCGATCGCCGCGTGTGGCTCATGTGCCTGATCTACTTCTGCTTCGTGCTCGGGCAGTACGGCCTCAATTTTTGGATGCCCACCCTCGTCAAGGCGTCCGGGATCTCGGGGAACTTCAACATCGGCTTGGCCAGCGCGATCCCCTACATCTGCACGTTCGTCGTGATGCTCGCGCTCGGACGTTCCGCCGACCGGCTGCGCGAACGGCGTTGGCACCTCGTCGTTCCGGCGGTCGTCGCCGCCGCCGGGTTCGTCATGGCGACGACGGCCTCGAACGCGCCGATCGCGATCGGCTGCCTGTCGATCGCCGCGGCCGGCGTACTCTCGTGCGCGCCGCTGTTCTGGTCGCTGCCGACGGCGTTCCTCGCCGGCACGGGCGCGGCGGCCGGGATCGCCTGGATCAACTCCGTCGGCAACCTGGCCGGCTTTCTCGGGCCCTTCCTGGTCGGTTGGCTGAAGCAGACCACCGGGACCAACGCGGCGGGGATGTACTCGCTCGCCGCGGCATTGGTCATCGGCTCGATCGCGGTCCTGACCGTTCCGGCCAAGACCGTGAATCGCTGACGAAAGCGAGATCGCACGATGAGCACCGCGGGGGCTTCCGGCACGCGTGGGTCGCAGACGGCGGCCGTCATCGGCTTGGGCTCGATGGGCTTGGGAATGGCGCGATCGTTGCTGCGTGCGGGATTCGACGTCGTGGGCTGCGATGTCGCCGCCGACGCCGTGCAGCGCTTCGTCGCCGAGGGCGGGCGCGGCGCCGCGGACCCGGCGCACGCCGCGCGGGGCGCCGACGTCGTCGTCTCGGTCGTCGTGAACGCCGCGCAGACGGAGGCCGTGCTGTTCGGACCGCGGGGCGCGGCGGAGACGATGGCCGAGGGGGCGGTCTTCGTCTCGTCCGCGACGATGGATCCGGCGCTGGCGAGGGACTTCGGCGAACGGCTGGAGAGCACCGGGCGGCACTATCTCGACGCACCGATCAGCGGCGGCGCGGCGCGCGCCGCGAAGGGCGAGCTCACCGTGATGTCTTCCGGTTCACCGGCGGCGTTCGCGCAAGCGCGTGCGGCGCTCGACGCGATGGCCGTGAAGGTCTACGAGCTCGGGGACGCGCCGGGCGTCGGCGCGGCCTTCAAGATGATCAACCAGCTGCTCGCCGGCGTGCACATCGCGGCCGCCTGCGAGGCGATCACGTTCGCCGCGCGGCAAGGGCTCGATCTGCGCCGGGTGTATGAGGTCATCACGGCGTCGGCCGGCAACTCCTGGATGTTCGAAAATCGCGTGCCGCACGTGCTCGAGGGCGACTACCGGCCGCTCAGCGCGATCGAGATCTTCGTCAAGGATCTCGGGATCGTGCAAGACATGGCGCGCGCCGAGCGCTACCCGGTCCCGCTCGCGGCGGCCGCGCTCCAGATGTATCTTGCCGCGGCGGGCTCGGGGATGGGACGAGACGACGACGCATCGCTCGCGCGCATCTACGGCCGGCTCTCCGGCGTCGACTTGCCTGGGACGTGATCGCATCGGTCAGCCGATGCGAACGCTCAGCATCGAGATCGAACCGCCGTCGACGCCCTCGACGGGGAAATCGACCGTGTCGTCCGCGCGCCGGGTGCCCAGGACGTAGAGCAGCGGAAGATAGTGCTCGGGGGTCGGGACCGAGAGCAGCGCGTCACGGCCGAACGCCTCGTAGTCGATCAGCGGCGCGTCGTCTCCGGCGACCACGCACCGGCGTGCACGGCGCTCGAAGCGCGTGGCCCAGTCGAACGGTTCGACGGGATGCTTCCCCCACGCGTAGCTGTGCAGGTTGTGCACGAGATTGCCGCTGCCGACGATCAGCACGCGCTCGTCGCGCAGCGGCCCCAGACGCCTGCCCAGCTCGTAGTGAAACGCCGGCGGCTGCGTCTCGTCGATGCTGAGCTGGACGACGGGGATCTCCGCGCTCGGGTAGACGTGGCAGAGCACCGACCACGTCCCGTGATCGAGACCCCAGCGCAGATCGCGCGCGACGGGTGTCGGCGCGAGGAGCTCCTCGACGCGCCGGGCCAGCTCCGCGTCTCCCGGCGCCGGATACTGCACCGCGTACAGGTCGCGCGGGAAGCCGCCGAAGTCGTGGATCGTGCGCGGCTGCGACGTCGCCGTGACCGCGGTCCCGGGAACGTACCAGTGCGCGGAGACGGCCAAGATCGCACGCGGACGCGGCAGCGCCGCGCCGAGCGCCGCCCACGCCTCCGTGTACGGGTTGCGCGCGATCGCGTTCATCGGGCTGCCGTGCCCGAAGAAGATCGCCGGCATCGGCTGCGGCATCGCTGCGACTCCCTTTCGTGCTACGAGGTCATGTAGGCGCCGCCGTTGACGCTGATCGTCTGTCCCGTCATGTAGCCGTTGCGCACGAGCAGCACGCAGGCGTCGGCGACCTCCTCGACCGTGCCGAAGCGGCCCATCGGGATCATCGTCGGCTGCTGCCCGCTGACCATCTCGGTCTCGATGAGGGCCGGCGCGATCGCGTTCACGGTGATCCCTTCCTTCGCCAGGCGAACGGCGTAGCCGTGCGTGAGCCCGGTCAATCCGCCCTTCGTGGCGGCGTAGTGCGGCCCGATCACGCCGCCGTTCTGGGCGGCGACCGAGCCCAAATTCACGATGCGGCCCCAGCGCCGCGCGCGCATCCCGGGCAGCACCGCCTGCGTGAGGACGAACGGCGCGGTAAGGTTGACGGCGAGGTGACGATCCCAATCGTCCTCGGTGATCGCGTCGACCTCGCGACGCGCCGCGATCCCCGCGTTGTTGATCAGCACGTCGATCGCGCCGAGCCGCGCTTCGACGTCGGCGACGAGCGCCTGCAACGCCGAGCGGTCGGCGAGATCGCAGCGCAGCGCCTCGCCGCGCGCGCCGCAGGCGCGGATCGCCTCGAGGGTCGCCCGTGCCGCGTCCTCGCGCTCGCGATACGTCAGCGCGATCGCGCAGCCGGCGCGCGCGAGCGCGATCCCGATCGCGCGCCCGATCCCGCGGTCACCACCCGTCACCAGCGCGGTCTTGCCTTCCAGATCCTTCACCATACGGGCGGGGTTCCACGCGGGACCGCGCTTCAACCGCTCGCGACGCCGTCCGCGCCGCGACGACGCCGAGCCAGCCGCCGACGGCGCCGCAGGCGATGTCGAAGACGTTCGAGGCGAAGCCCTCGGGCGAGTGATCGATCACCGTCTGGGCCACTTCGATTACGGCGGAGAAGAGCGCGACGATCGCCGCCGCGCGCAGCGCGCGTCGCCGCACCGCCGGAAGCATCCGGTCGACGACGATCCCCACGAGCGCGAACGCAACGATGCTGTACGCCTTGCGCAGGATGATGTGGAGTGAGAGCCAGTGGTTGTGCGGCACGCGCGGCGCGTCCTCGCCGAGGATGCGTTGCGCGACGCCGCCGGGGCTGGTGTGGTCGTAGACGGACTGCGTCGTCGCAGCCCAGAAAAAGACGAGCGCCGCAGCGAGCGCGACGATCGCCCAGAACGCGCGGCTCCGGGTCACCTGTACGGTGTGCCGCGGCGACGTGCCGCTCAAACGCGCGTGTGCCGAGGGACGCGGGAGAACGGTCCGGCTACGGGACCGTGGAAGCGGTCGTCCCACTGGAGCGAATCACGACGCAGGCCGGGACCCCAGCGCCGAGAAGAATCTTTTGACCCTCGGCATCGACCAGGGGACACCGTTACCGCAGAATAACTATAGCGAATATGACGTCGTCGAAGATCGGCACGCTGCGCGACGCGGTCGCGGAGTACGTGCGCCCGGGCCAGACGGTGGCGCTGGAGGGCTTCACGCACCTCATCCCGTTCGCGGCCGGGCACGAGATCATCCGCCAGCGGATCACCGATCTCAACCTCATCCGGATGACCCCCGACATCATCTACGACCAGATGATCGGGATGGGCTGCGCGCGCAAGCTGGAGTTCTCGTGGGGCGGCAACCCCGGCGTCGGATCGCTGCACCGCTTTCGCGACGCGGTCGAGAAGCAGTGGCCCAAGCCCCTCGAGCTGCAGGAGCACGCGCACGCCGACATGGCCGCGCGCTACAAGGCCGGAGCCTCGCAGCTCCCCTTCGCCGTGCTGCGCGGCTACATCGGCAACGACCTTCCCAAGTACAACACGAACATCCGCACGATCACGTGCCCGTTCACCGGTGAGGAGCTGGCCGCGACCCCGGCGATCAACCCCGACGTCACGATCGTCCACGCGCAGCAGGCCGACCGCCGCGGCAACGTCTACCTCTGGGGGATCGTCGGGATCCAGAAGGAGGCCGCGCTCGCCGCGAAGCGCGCGATCGTCACCGTGGAGGAGATCGTCGACGAGCTGGACGCGCCGATGAACGCGGTCGTCCTGCCCCAGTGGGCGATCGCGGCGGTCGCGCCGGTCCCGCGCGGCGCGCACCCGTCGTACGCGCACGGCTACTACCAGCGCGACAACGCCTTCTGCAAGGCCTGGGACGACGTCGCGCGCGAGCGCGAGACGTTCACGGCCTGGATGGAGCGGCATGTCCTGGGAACGCCGGATCACGCGGCGTTCCTGCACATGCTTCGACAGGCTCAGCATGACAGCACCGCGGTGGGGGTCTGATCGTGGCGACCAACGGAACGGCGAGCGTGGACTACACCAAGAACGAGATGATGACGGTCGCGGCGGCGCGCCTGTTGCAGAACGGCACGGTCTGCTTCGTCGGGATCGGGCTCCCGAGCGCGGCGGCGAACCTCGCGCGCGCGATGCACGCTCCCGAGTGCGTGCTGATCTACGAGTCGGGGACGATCGGCTCGAAGCCCGACGTCCTCCCGCTCTCGATCGGCGACGGCGAGCTGGCCGAGACGGCCGACGCCGTCGTCTCGGTCCCCGAGATCTTCGCGTACTGGCTGCAGGGCGGCCGCGTCGACGTCGGATTCCTCGGCGCCGCGCAGATCGACCGTTTCGCGAACATCAACTCCACCGTGATCGGCGACTACGAACACCCCAAGGTGCGTCTGCCGGGCGCCGGCGGCGCGCCGGAGATCGCCGCGAACGCCAAGGAAGTCTACATCGTCATCGAGCAGGGCCCGCGCACGTTCCCGGCGCGGATCGACTTCATGACCTCCGGCGGCCACCTCGACGGCGGCGACGCGCGCGCGAAGCGCGGCGCCCGCGGCGCAGGGCCGACCGTCGTCATCACCGACCTGGGCGTGCTCAAGCCCGATCCGGTGACGAAGGAGCTGACGCTCGTCGCGGTCCATCCCGGCGTGACCGTCGAGGACGCGCGCAAGGCGACGGGCTGGGAGCTGAAGGTCGCACCGCACGTCGAGACGACGCCGTCGCCGACGCCGCAAGAACTGGCGGCGCTGCGCGAGCTCCACGCGCGCACCAAAGCCGCGCACGCGGCGAAGGTCTGACGCGATGCCGTTCGTTCGCACGGGCGATCTGGTCACCTACTACGAGCTGAGCGGTCCGTCCGGCGCGCCGGTCGTCGCGTTCGCGAACTCGCTCGGCACGAACGTCCACATCTGGGACGCGCAGCGTGACGCGTTCGCGCGCACGTTCCGCGTGCTGCGCTACGACATGCGCGGACACGGTCTCACCAGCGCGGGGACGCCCGGCCGCGTGATCTCGATCGCGACGCTCGCCGACGACCTCGCCGCGCTGCTCGATGCGCTCGCGATCCCCTCGGTGCGCCTGGTCGGGCTCTCGATCGGCGGGATGGTCGCCCAGCGCTTCGCGGCGGCGTATCCGCACCGCGTCGACGCGCTCGTCCTGTGCGCGACGGGGAGCCGTATCGGGACCAGCGAGGTCTGGCAGACGCGCATCGCGACCGTCGAGCGCGAAGGGATCGGCGCGATCGTCGAGGCCACGATGGAACGTTGGTTTACGCCGCGCGCGCACCGCGAGCAGCCGGTCCTCGTCGCGGGGTTCGCGACGATGCTGGCGCGGGCGCCGCTGAGCGGCTACGTCGCCGGCTGCCGCGCGATCGAGGTCGCCGACCTGCGCGCCGACGACGCCGGCATCACTGCGCCGACACTCGTCGTCGCCGGTGCGGGCGACGTCGTCACGCCGCCCGCTTCCGGCGAGGAGCTCTGCGCGCTGATCGGCGGCGCCGAGCTCGTCGTCCTCGACGATGCGGCGCACATCCTGTGCGCCGAGCAGCCCGCGGCGTTCGACGCGGCGGTGCTCGGGTTTCTGAGCGGCGCGCGCGCGGCGCGCAACGGAGCGGCGCGATGAGCGACGAGCGCTACGAGCAAGGGATGAAGGTGCGCCGCGAGGTGCTCGGCGCCGCGCACGTCGACCGCGCGACCGCCGCGGCGACCGACTTCACGCGCGACTTCCAGGAATTCATCACGCGCTACGCGTGGGGCGAGGTCTGGGGCCGTCCGGGGCTCGACCGCCGCACGCGCAGCCTGCTCACGATCGCGATGATGGCCTCGCTCGGCCGGTGGGACGAGCTGCGCCTGCACATTCGCGCGACGCGCAACACCGGGGTCACGCGCGAGGAAGTCCGTGAGGTCCTCCTGCAAGTCGCGGTCTACGCCGGCGTTCCCGCCGCCAACTCCGCCTACCACCACGCCGTCGCGGTGTATCGCGAGATGGATGAGGAGACCAGCCCATGATCACGACGCCGAAACCGTACGCGCCGGAGCGTCCGGGGACGCAGCCGCCCTACGACTATCCCGGTTACGCGAGCACGGTGAAGCGCCACCCGAAGCGCGCGCTGATCCCCGTGCGCCACACGCTCTCGGAGATCACCGGGCCGACGTTCGAGGACCTCTGGGCCGGTCCGAACGCGACCGACATCAGCCGCGTCGACGGACACGATGCGATGGGCCAGCGCATCATCGTCGCGGGGCGCGTCCTCGACGAGGACGGCAACCCGGTGCGCGGGACGCTCGTCGAGGTGTGGCAGGCGAACGCCGCCGGCCGCTACCATCACGACGCCGACCAGCACGACGCACCGCTCGATCCGCACTTTACCGGCAACGGCCAGATCGTCACCGACGACGAAGGCCGCTATCGCTTCCTGACCATCAGGCCCGGCGCATATCCCTGGCGCAACACCTACAACGCCTGGCGCCCCGCGCACATCCACTTCTCGGTCTTCGGCCCCGGCTTCGCGACGCGGCTCATCACGCAGATGTACTTCCCGGGCGATCCGCTGCTCGAGACCGATCCGGTGATCCACGCCATCCCGGACGCCGACGCGCGCAACCGCCTCGTCTCGGCCTACGACCCCAACCTCAGCGAGGCGGAGTACGCCCTCGGCTACACCTGGGACATCGTCCTGCGCGGCCGCCTCGAAACCCCGATGGAGAACCGTTAGTCATGCCGACGCTGATTGCGACGGGCTCGCAGACGATCGGGCCGTTCTTCAAAGAAGGGCTGAAGCGTCCGGCGTGGGCGGATCTCACGCGCGACGGCGCCGAGGGCGAGACGGTGCGGATCGAAGGGACCGTCTACGACGGCGATCACGTCGGGGTCCCCGACGCGCTGATCGAGATCTGGCAGGCCGACGCGAACGGCCACTACGCGCATCCCGAGGACGGACGTTCCGCGCCCGGCGCGCGGCGCTTCCGTGGTTTCGGCCGCGCGTGCACCGAGCCCGACGGGCGCTTTTGGTTCAAGACGATCGTCCCCGGCCCGGTGCCGGGGCTCGGCGGCGCGCCGCAGGCGCCGCACCTCGAGGTGACGGTCTTCGCGCGCGGCCTGCTCAAGCGGCTCGTGACGCGGATCTACTTCGGCGATCACCCCGCGGAGAACGCTGCCGATCCGCTGCTCTCGTCGATCGCCGACGAGACGGCGCGCGGCACGCTGATCGCGCAGCGCAGCGAACATCCCGGCGGGATACCCGTCTACCGGTTCGACATCGTCCTGCAGGGCGAGGGCGAGACCGCGTTCCTGGACATCTGAGCGCGGCGGCGTGATCGCGGGGGCGAGCGAGCTCTTCGGCGAGCTGTACGGAACCTCGGCGATGCGCGCGGCGTTCGCGCCGCGCGCGCGCCTGCGGGCGATGCTCGCCGTCGAGGTCGCGTTGGCGCGCGCGGAAGCGCGCGTCGGCGTGATCCCGGCCGACGCGGCGGCGGCGATCACCGCCGCCGCCGACGTCGACCGGCTCGACGTCGATGCGATCGCCGGCGCGACGCAGCACGTCGGCTATCCCGTCGTCCCGCTCACCAAACAACTCGCGCAGCTCGCCGGCGAGGCGGGCCGCTACGTTCACTGGGGCGCGACGACGCAGGACATCCTCGACACCGCGACCGTCCTGCAGCTCGACGAGGGGTTCGGGCTGCTCGAAGCCGACCTCGCGGCGACCGTCGCGGCATTGGCGCGCCGCGCGCGCGAACACCGCGACGACGTGATGGCGGGGCGCACGCACCTGCAGCACGCGCTCCCGGTGACGCTCGGCTACAAGCTCGCGGTCTGCCTCGCGCCGCTGCTCGAACATCTGGAGCGGCTGCGGACGGTGCGCGAGCGCGTGCGCACGGTGCAGTTCGGCGGCGCGGTCGGGACGTTGGCCTCGCTCGGCGAGCGCGGCCGCGACGTCGTCGTCGCGATCGCTGCCGAGCTGGGCCTTCGCGTCCCCGACGCGCCGTGGCACGTCGACCGCAGCTCCTTCGCTGACGCCGCGTGCACCCTAGGGATGATCTGCGGCAGCTTGGCGAAGTTCGCGACCGACGTCGTCCTGCTGATGCAGACCGAGGTCGGCGAGCTGGCCGAGCCGCACGCGCCGGGCCGCGGCGGTTCGAGCACGATGCCGCAGAAGCGCAACCCGATCGCGAGCGAGTACGTGCTGGCGGCGGCGCGCGGCGTCCACGCCTTGGTCCCGCTCCTGCTCGGCGCGATGGCCGGCGATCACGAGCGCGCGACGGGGCCGTGGCAAGCCGAGGAGATCGCGCTCCCGCAGATCTTCGTCCTGAGCTCCGCCGCCTGCGCGCAGGCCCGCGCGATCGCCGAGGGGATGACGGTCGACGTCGCGCGGATGCGCCGGAACCTGGACGCGACGGGCGGGCTGATCGTCTCCGAGGCCGTCTCGATGGCGCTGGCGGAGCGGCTCGGCCACGCGCCGGCCCATCACGTGGTGCAGCAGGCGTCCGCGGCGGCGATCGAGTCGGGCCGGCCCTTGCTCGACATCCTCGCGGAAACGGACGAGGTGACGGCGTACTTCGACCGAGCGGCGCTCGTACGGCTACTCGACCCTGCCCGGTACACGGGAGAGGCCGGAGCGGTCGTCGATCGCGTACTCGCCCGCGCGTCACGCGCAATCGCACACGAGGAATAGAGGACGCTCATGCAACGGAAGAATTTTCTTGTCGCCGGCGCGGCGGCCGGCGCCGCGCTCGCAGCGCCGCGCTTCGCCCTCGCCGCGGGTTCCGCGGCGACCGTGAAAATCGGGTTCCTGGAATCGTTCAGCGGCGTCTTCTCCGACCTGGGTGCCTACCACAAGGCCGGCGCGCAGCTCGCGCTCGAGGACGCCAACAAGGCTGGGCGCGTCAAGTTCGAGTTCGTCTACGGAGACGACGCCTCGAAGCCGGCGACGGCGCGCACCGAGGCGCAGCGGCTGCTCACGCAAGAGAACGTCGATGTCCTGATGGGCGGGACGTCCTCGGCGAACGGCCTGGCGACGTCGGCGCTGGCGCTGCAGAGCGGGATCTTCAACCTGCTCATCGGCGCGCAAGACTCCTCGATCACCGGGCCCAACGCGACGAAGCTGACCTACCGCTTCGGCCCCAACGCGCGGATGATCCTCAAGCCGGTGCTCAGCCGCGCGCTCGCGGAGGGGAAGAAGTGGTACTTCCTGCAAGCCGATTACGCGCTCGGGAAGGACGCGTACGCGCAGGCCTCCGAGGTGCTGCGGCAGGCCGGCGGGACCGAGGTCGGGCACGACGTCGTCCCGCTGGGGACGAGCGATTTCTCCTCGCAGCTCACCAAGCTGCGCAACAGCGACGCCGACGTGCTGCTGCTCTGCAACAGCGGCTTGGACGCGGCGAACACCTGCAAGCAATTCGTGCAGTTCGGCCTGCAGAAGAAGATCAAGCTCGCCGGCGTCTCGCTCGAGGACATCTACTACAAGGCTGTCCCGCTCGACGCGCTGGTCGGGATGACGTTCCCGGTACTGTGGGCGCCGAGCGTCTCGCCCTCCGCCGAGAAGCTCGCGGCGCGGCTGCGCCAGGGGATCAGCGGGCCGATCTCGGGCCGTCATTACCTGGGCTACATGGCCGCGTGGTCGCTGATCGAGCGGATGCAGAGCGCCGGAACGACGAACGCCGACAAGCTCTCGGCGGCGTTCGAGAACTACAGCTTCGAGGACGCGAAAGCGACGAAGGCGACGTATCGCGCCTGCGACCACCAGTGCGTCCAGGACGTGTACGCCGGTGAGATCGTTCCGGCCAAGACGTTCGCGAAGACGCAGTTCATGTACGACGTCGTCGGCACGGTGAACGCATCGGAATCCGACGGCAGCTGCGAGTCGCCGTGGGCGAAACAGGCGACGACCGCGATGGCGGCCCAGCACGCCGCGACGCGCGAAAACTACAGCCCGAAAACCTTGTAGAAAGGAAGCCGTGCAGGACGCACCCGTCGTCAACGTACGCGAAGAGCTCGCCGGCGCGCCCGTCACGCGGACCCACGTGGTCGTTGCGGGGCTGATCGCGCTCGTGCTGTTCTTCGACGGCTACGACGTCTTCAATCCGTCGTACGTCATCCACTACGTGATGAAGCCCTGGCATCTCGCGCCCGGGAGCGCCGGGTTTCTGGTCTCGGCCGGGCTGATCGGGTTCACGATCGGCGCGATCGCGCAGGGACCGATCGCCGACCGGTACGGGCGGCGGCGGACGTTGATCGGCGGGCTGTGGGTGGCGAGCGTCTTCAGCCTCGCTACCGCCTTTTTCGGGAACGGCTTTTGGCCGTTCTGTCTCTTGCGGTTCTTCACGGGCCTGGGCCTCGGGGTGTTGATGCCGCTCGGCGTGACGTTCGTGAACGAGATCGCGCCGCGGCGGATCGCGAACACGTTCTCGACGTTGGGCTGGCTGCTCGGCTGGGCCGCGGGCGGGACCGTCGCCTCGATCGTCGGCGTGTTCCTCACCCCGTCCTTCGGCTGGCCCGTGCTCTATCTGGTCGGAAGCCTCTCGTTCGTGCTCGCGATCGCGCTGGCGTTCTTGCTGCCCGAGTCGCCGCAGTCGATGGTCGTGCGCGGCGACGTCGCGGGGATCGCCGCGCTGCTCGCGCGGCTCAACCCGCCGCGCGCCGAGCATTACCGCGACGCGCGCTTCACGATCGACGAGGACCGTTCGCGCAAGGGCTCGATCGCGCTGCTCTTCGCGCCGCGCTACCGGCGCAACACGATCGTCATCTGGATCTCGGCGTTCCTGCTGCTCTTCGCGCTCTTCGGGCTGACCGGCTGGGTGCCGACGGTGATGATGCAGCGCGGCGAAGGGTTCGTCGCAAGCTTCGCGTTCGGCGCGCTGCTGCAGGTGATGTCGCTGCTCGGTCAGCTCGCCGGCGGCGCGATCGCCGATCGCACCGGCGACCGGCGCAGCGTCATCATGACGTGGTGGACGCTCGGCGCGCTCTCCGTCGTCGTGCTCGCGCTCTTCGGCGGACACGCCGTCGACCTGGTCTGCACCGCGGCGGCGGGATTCTTCGTCATCGGAGGTCAGGGTTTGCTCAGCAACTTCACCGCGCACGTCTACGAGACCGAGGTGCGCGCGACCGGCGTCGGGATGGAGCTCGGCGTCGGCCGGCTCGGCGGGATCCTCGGGCCGTACGTCGTCGGTCTGCTGCAAGAGTTCGTGCCCGGCTCGGCCGGGATGTTCGGCGCGATCGCGCTCGCGACGTTCGCGAGCGTCATCGTGCTGGCGTTCGCGCGCGAGCCGCGCGCGCTCGCCGGCCCGATGCGCGTCGCGGGAGCGCAGGCGTAGCGATGCGGATCGATACGCGCTCAGCGCTCGTCGACGAGCTGGTGCTGGCCAACCACATCCTCTTCAACCGCGGCGTCGTCGACGCGTTCGGCCACGTGAGCGTGCGGGACGACCGCGATCCGCAGCGGTTCCTGATGGCGCGGAACATGGCGCCCGCGCAGGTGGCGGCGGACGACGTCATGGCGTTCACGTTCGACGGAACGCCGCTCGGCGGGGACGACCGGCGCCCGTATCTCGAGCGCTTCATCCACGGGTCGATCTATCGCGCGCGGCCGGACGTCGGCGCGGTCGTGCACAGCCATTCACCCGCCGTCATCCCGTTCGGGATCGTCGCCGGCGTGCCGCTGCGCCCCGTCTGCCACATGAGCAGCTTCTTGAGCGAGGGCGCTCCGGTGTTCGAGATCCGTGAAGCGGCGGGCCCCGACAACGACATGCTGGTGCGCGACGAACGGCTCGGCGACGCGCTCGCGCGCACGCTCGGTTCGAGTCCCGCGGTGTTGATGCGCGGACACGGTTCGACGGTCGTCGGCCGCACGGTGCGCCACGCGGTGTTCCGCGCCGTCTACACCGAGATCAACGCGCGGCTGCAGGCGGAAGCGTTGCGACTCGGACCGGTGACGTACTTGAGCGAGCGCGAAGCACACGGCGCGTCCCTTGCCAACGAGGGACAAATCGACCGTGCGTGGGAGCTGTGGTCGCGTGAACGTTCCGCATTGAGCGTTCTCTAATTTCGCAGCGCACCCGTTCGGTCGTGGTACGCGGTTTTGAGGAGTGCGATGAAACGACTCCTCAGTTCCGCCCTGATCGTGGCCGCGCTGGTCCTGCCGTTGGCGGCGCGGGCGGCCGACATCCCCTCGTACGCGCAGCCGGCTCCGCCGCCGGCCGGTGACGACCGGATCCACGGCACGATCCGTGGGATCAACGGCAAGTACGGGCTCACCGTACGCGACAGCCGCGGCTACATCGACAACGTGACGATGCACCAAGGCACCATCATCAATCCGACCGGCTTGCAGCTCGCGCCCGGGATGCGAGTGACCATCCTCGGCCATGGCGACGGCGGCACCTTCGACGCCAACGAGGTCGACACGCCGTATCATTACGAAGGCGACGTCGTCTACCCGTACGGCTACGGCTACCCCTACTATCCCGCCTGGAACGTCGGGGTCGGCTGGGGCGGCTGGGGCGGTTTCCGCGGCCACTTCGGCGGACGCTGGTAGCCGCCGACCCGCGAAGCGCTGCGCGACGGGCACCGCGTCTCAAGGAGGCGCGGTGCTTTTTTTGCCGCGACGAACGCAGCGAGCGGTAGCTCGGGTTGCCGCTGCACAAGTGGGACCGATCGTCCGATGACATCAGAGATGAGCGGAAAGCGGGTCCTCGTGGTCGACGACGCCGTCGTCATGCGGATGATGATCAAGAACATCCTGAGCAAGGAAGGCTACGAGGTGGTCGAGGCGCAGAGCGGGATCGACGCCGTCGAGAAGTACCGGGCCGTCAAGCCCGACATCGTCACGATGGACATGGTGATGCCCGACATGGACGGGATCTCGGCGGTGCGTCAGATCATCGCCGAAGACCCCTCCGCGAAGATCGTGATGTGCACGTCGATGGGCCAGCAGCAACTCGTCGTCGAGGCCGTGCAGGCCGGCGCGAAGTCGTTCATCACCAAACCTTTCCAGCCGCCCAAGATCCTCGAGACGATTGAGAAGGTGCTCGCCTGATGCCGGCCTTGGAACTCAACGAACTGCAGCGCGACGCGCTCCGCGAGGTCGGCAACATCGGAGCCGGCCACGCCGCGACCGCCCTCTCGCAGATGCTCAACCGCACCGTGCGGATCAGCGAACCGTCGATCGAGATCCTCAAGTTCGGGGAGCTGGCCACGCGCTTCGGCGACGACGCGGAGGTAGCCGCGGTCCACATGGCGGTGCTCGGCGACGCGCCGGGGCAGATGCTCGTCCTGTTCGACCGCGCGCAAGCCGTCGGGTTCGTCGAAACGTTCATCACCCGGCTCGTCGGCGACATCCAGGTCTTCGACTCGATCGCCGACTCGACGCTCAAGGAGATCGGCAACATCATCGCCGGCGCGTACCTCACCGCGCTGATGTCGCTGACCGGCACGAACCTGCTCCCGTCGATCCCCACGCTCTCGAGCGGAACGGCGCGCTCGACGTTCGGAGCGCTGTTCGGGATCCCGGCCGAGCAAGAGGTCTTCCTGATCGAAACCGGCTTCCTTGAAGGCGGACCGGCGACGTCGGGTCAGTTCCTCCTCATCCCCGACGCCGGCTCGCTCCAGCCGCTCTTCTCCGCGTTCGGCCTGGAGTAACGCGAAGCCGTCACCCCGAGCTCCGGTGTCACCCCGAGTTAATGGTGTCACCCTGAGCTTGTCGAAGGGCACTCCGCGCAGCGGACGTCTGAGCTTGTCGAAGACGTCGTAACGCACCCGCAGCGATGCGCTCCCGCGCGGCCTTCCCCTTCGACAAGCTCAGGGAAACGACGCCCTTCGACAAGCTCAGGGTGACGGAGGGATGCGCGGGTCACGCAGGGTGACGGAGGGGATGCGCGGGTCACGCAGGGTGGCGCGATTCGCTCAGCGCGAGGCTGGGGTCGAGAGTTCCCAGCGGTAGCCGTCGAGATCGTGGAACCAGATCCCGATGTCGGGCGCGCCGGGTGCTTGCGGTCCGATCTCGTCGCCGGGATCTTCGAGCTTCGCGTGCTCGTGCTTGAGGTGCGCGAGCGCGCGCTCGAGCTCCGCGCGGTCGCGCAGTTGAAACGACAGGTGGTCGATCGTCTCCGGCGAGGGCGTTCCGGGATAGAACCAGATCGTCACCGCGTCGTTCCCGACCGAGACGGCGTCGCCCGCCTCCATGTACGGATCGAGGAGGAGGCAACGCTGGAACCACTCCGCGCTGCGGCGCGGATCACGTACCGCGAGGCCGAAGTGGCCCACGGGGCCGAGCGTGAACGGCTTCATGAAGCGGTTCTACCGCGCCATGAAGCCGTCTCAAACGATCGCCGATCGGCCTAGTAGCGGCGGCCGCGCCCGCGGACGTCGATCTCGTTCGCTTCGAACGCGCCGTCGCGCCGCCAATAGCCGTAGATCTGCACGCGCATCCCGGGGCGCAGCGTGATCCCGGTCGGGTTGATGACGGTCCCGTTGTGCAGGTCGACGTGCGTCCCGCGATCGAGATCGAGGTTGTAGGGCGAGAACGCGGAGACGATCCCGCCGATCTGCCCTTGGCGGTCGCCGTAGCCGCCGCGGTCGTTGTAGCCGTGCCAGTTCGGATCGGATTGCGCGAAGGCGGCGGTCGGCAGCGCGAGGAGGGCCGCGACGGCCGCGATGCGAGCGAGATGAAGACGGTTCATACGTTCCTCCGGAGACGGTGCCGCGCACCCGGCAGCGCGGCGATATGTCTCTGAAACGAACGCTAGGCCGTGGTCATGCTTAGAGCGAGGTGAACTCTCGCGCGTGGCGCTACGCCAGCGGAGCTTCCGTGCGCTCCTGCACCAGCGGAACGTCCGCCAGCTCGCTCATCATGTGCGCGAAGTCGCCGAACGTGAGCTGCTGATCGGCGTCGCTCTTCGCCTCGATCGGATTCGGGTGCACTTCGACGAGCAGCCCGTGCGCCCCGACGGCCTTCGCCGCGCGGCAGAGCGGAAGGATCCAGCGGCGCACGCCGACGCCGTGCGAGGGGTCGACCATCACGGGGAGATGCGTGCGCTCGCGCAGCACCGGGATCGCCGAGAGATCGAGCGTGTTGCGCGTCGCCGTTTCGAACGTGCGGATCCCCCGCTCGCAGAGGATCACGTTGGGATTCCCCTCGGCCATGATGTACTCGGCGGCGGAGAGCAGCTCGTCGATCGAGGCGGCCATCCCGCGCTTGAGCAAGATCGGGCGGTCGGTCTTGCCGACGGCTTTGAGCAGATCGAAGTTCTGCATGTTGCGCGCGCCGATCTGCAGCACGTCGACCGACGCCGCCATGCGCTCGACCTGATCGATGCTCATGACTTCGCTGACGATCGGCAGGCCCGTCGCACGCCCCGCCTCGGCGAGCAGCGCGACGCCTTCCCAGCCCAGACCCTGGAACGCGTACGGCGAGGTGCGCGGCTTGAACGCGCCGCCGCGCAGCATCACCGCGCCCGACGCCGCGACCGATTCGGCGGTCGCGAGGACCTGTTCGCGCGACTCGACGCTGCACGGGCCGCCGACGACGACGAAGTTGCCGTCGCCGACCAGGATGTTGCCGACCATCACGCGCGCGCGGCCGTGATGCTCTTGGCGCGTGACCTTCGGGAAGGAGATCTTCGTCGGCTTCGGTGCGACCGGGAGGCTCGTGTCGACGACGACCTCCGGCGCGCGGCGCACGCGCGGCGGCGCGGTCGCCGCGTCGTAGCTGCCGAGCACGTGCAGCGCCGAGGTGACGCCGCGCAGCGCGACGAGCGCGTCGGCGAAGCGCTCTTCCTTCCCGTCGCCGTCGACGTCGGCGTAGAACGCGTACTGCTCGGCCGAGCCCAGGCGCGACTTCGAGTCGAGCTTGGAGATGTTCAGGCCGTGCTCGCCCAGGATCGAGAGGACGCGACCGAGCGCGCCGGGCTTGTCGGGGACCGCGAAGAGCAGCGAGGTCTTGCGCACCGCGACGTCCTGTGCCGGCTCGAAATCGGCCGCGAGCCCGCGCGCGTTCGGTGCGCGGAACATGATGAAGCGGCTGAAGTTGTCGGGGTGGTCGGCGATGTTCGCGGCCAGCTCGACGAGGCCGTAGCGCTTCGCCGCGTCGGCCGAGGCGATCGCGCCGCGGGTACGGTCGCCGGCGGCGGCGACGTCGCGCGCCGCGATCCCGGTGTCGGGGACGGGGATCCGGCGCACGCCCGGGAGGCTGCCCAGGAAGCGACCGCACTCGGCCAGGACGATCGGGTGCGATTCGATCTCCCGCAGCAGCTCGGCGGTCGCGCCGGGGAGCCCGAGCAGCCGGTGCTCCATCCGCAGGGTGACCTCGGCGAGCAGGTCCAGCTCGTATTCCGCCAGGACGTCGTAGCCCTCACGGATCGTCCCGGCGATCGCGTTGTCGATCGGGAGCAGCCCGACCTCGGCGCGGCCGGCCAGCACCGCCTGCGCGACGTCGCGGAACGACGCGCAGCCGACCGGTGCGAATCGGACGCCGCGCCGCGCGCCGTAGCTCTCGAGGACGGCGTGCGAGTACGAGCCTTCGATCCCTTCGAAGGCGGCGGTCAGGGTCAGGGTCGGCGAGCTCGGCTCGCCGTTGGCGGTCTGGCTGGTCATGGCGCTCCCGGGAAGCAAAAGAGCCCCTCGCGTCGGCGAGGGGCTCTGCAGTTGTCGGTCCGTGGGACCCGTTACGGCAAAGGCCTTCCGCGCCGGAGCGCTGCGCACTCGGCGTAAAAGTAAAACCAAAAATACTGGGCCATGCGGGTCATGTGGCCCGATCTTGCCACAGGCGGCTGCTCGGCGTCAACCGCCTGGGCTCTTGGTCGTGGGGCTACCCGAGCTGCTCGCGCCCGTGCGGCGCCGTCAGGTCCAGCGCCGGGCCGATCGGGACGATCCGGGTCGGGTTGATCTCGTCGTGGGTGACGTAGTAGTGGCGCTTGATGTGGTCGAGGTTCACCGTCTGCGCGATCCCGTCGATCTGGTAGAGGTCGCGCAGGTACGGGCCGAGGTTCGGGTAGTCGACGATGCGGCGCAGATTGCACTTGAAATGCCCGTGATAGACGGCATCGAAGCGCACGAGCGTCACGAAGAGGCGCCAATCGGTCTCGACCGGCGCGGACCCGAACAGATAGCGGCGCGTCGCAAGCCGCGCGTCGAGCTCGTCGAGTGTCGCGAAGACCTTGCGCGCCGCGTACTCGTACGCGCGCTGCGTCGTCGCGAACCCCGCCTTGTACACGCCGTTGTTGACCGTCTCGTAGACGTGCTCGTTGAGCGCGTCGATCTCGTCGCGGTGCTGCGCGGGATACAGGTCGAGCGCGGCATTGCGGGCGAACGCGGCGAACTCGCGCTCGAACATCCGCATGATGTCGTCCTCGGAGTTGTTGACGATGCGGTGCGTCTGCGTGTCCCACAGCACCGGGACGGTGACGCGGCCGTGATAGTTCGGATCGCTGGCGCGGTACGCTTCGGCGAGGTAGGAGAAGCCGTTGATCGGATCGCGTCCGGACGCGCCCGGAACGTCGCGGAAGGCCCAGCCCAGCTCGTCGCGGATCGGATCGAGGATCGTCATCCCGATCGCGTCCTCGAGCCCCATCAGCGCGCGCGTGATGATCGTGCGGTGCGCCCACGGACACGCCAGCGAGACGTAGAGATGGTACCGCCCCGCCGCGGCCGGATAGCCGCTGCTCCCGTCGGCGGTGACCCATTTCCGGAACGCGTCCTCCTGACGGACGAAGCTCCCGTCGAGCTGCTCGTCGGGGAACTGCGGTTTCGTGGCGGCCTGCGTGTCCATCTCATCTCCCGCGACCGGCGCGAAGCGTCAGCCGGTTGCGAAGCGGCGTAGGGGAACGACCCTATCGGCGCCGGAGAGCGCGGCGAACGAGCCGGTCGCGTCGTGGCGGACGATCGCCCGCACCTCGCGGACCGCGATCTCGATCGAGGTGTGGGGCTGGCTGCAGTGCTCGCAGCTGCCGAGCGGGACGATGCGGACGCTCGGCCGACCGTTCGCCACCGCGGCGCGCAGGGCGTGCACGGCGCCGGCCGAGACGACGTAGGACGTCCGCGCGAGCATCACCGTGTAGATCGTCTCCGCCATGCTCCTCGGAATCGACGCGGCCGGCCTGTGAGCCCTGGTGGAGAAGCGGGACAACCGACGATGTGCGCAGACGGTGGACAGTGTGGAAAACTCGGGCGTTCCGATCAACTTCACATGCGTTCGCTAGGCTGGCCCGGTGAGCGATAGTCCGTTTCGCCGCATCCTCGTCGCGGTCGACGGCTCCGCGCCCTCGACCGCCGCGATTCGCTACGCGGTGCGCCTCGCGCGCGCGACCGGCGCTCGGCTGATCTTCTGTCACGCCGTCGAGCGAAACGATCTGCAGGCGCGCCGCGACGGGCACGACCTGATGGACGCCGCTTGCGACGAGGCGCGCGCCGCCGGACTCGACGCCGATCTGGACCTTACGGTCGGGAGCCCCGTCGAGGCGATCCTCGCCGCTGCCGACGCGCGCGGCGCGCAGTTGATCGTGATGGGGACGCACGGGCGCACCGGAGCCGAACGGCTCAAGCTCGGAAGCGTCGCGGAACGCGTGGTCCGCTCGGCGCGCTCCCCGGTCCTCACGGTGCACGCCGACGAGCGCTGAGGAGCGCGCTTGGCGGTGGGGCGGGCGGGGTATCCCGGCGCCATGAGCGCATCCTTCGATCCCGGCCCGGCGCCCCGCCATCAGTGCCTCAACATGCTTTGCGGCTGCAACGATCTCGTCAGCGCGGGGCCGTGCAGCGAGTGGTGCTCGGTGCATACGGTCGAAGCCGCGGACCTGGGCGGCGGTGCGCTGCCGGCGAGCGCCGCTTGCGGGTGCGGTCACGAGACGTGTGCGCGGAATCCGACGGTCCGCGGGACGCCGGAGCGCGGACTCTCGTAGCCGCGTTCCCGTCCCCGCCGCGCGGTCAAAAGAGCCGCGGTTGTCCGCCGCTCACGATGATCTCGGCGCAGATCGCGCGCGCCTCTTCGATCGACGCGACGTCGGTGCGCACGAACAGCTTGCGCCAGTAGGCCTTCCCCGAGAGCTTCGCGATCAGGTCGGACGCCGAGCGCGCGTCGACGATCCGTCCCATCAGCCGCACGCGCACCGTCGGCGTTCCGCCGGCGGTGCCGAGCGGGAGACGATGCAGCAGCTGTTCCTGCGAATCGCTCCAGACCGCGTCGCCCCAGCGTTCGCGCAGCGCCGCCTCGCACGCCGCGAACGTGCCGAGATCCCGTTCGGCGTTGAATTCCGCCGCGAGGCCGTAGAGCGTGCGGCGCTCACGCAGCGCGCGCACGCCCTCGCCGTCCAGCTCGCGGATGTCGTCGATGACGCGGAAGTCGTCCCAGCTCAAGAACTCACCGATCTCGTCGAGGACGCGCGGATCGGGCCAGAGCAGTTCGAGCACCTCGCGCAGCACGCGCTCGAACGCGCGCGTCGTGTGGTGGAAGTACACGGTCGCGAACATCATGTAGCGCGCGAGCACGAACGATTCGAGCGCGACGGTTCCGCGGCCGTCGACGCCCAGCTCGCGCCGTCCGTTCAACTCGAAGACGCGCAGCGACGCGATCAGCTGCTCGGCGTCGTAGTTCCCGACCGTGACGCCGGTGAAGTAGGCGTCGCGCAGGAGGTAGTCCATCCGGTCGGCGTCGAGGTTCGGCCCGCTGACCAGCTCGCGCAGCAGCGGATCGGCGTCGGGCGCGCCGACGACCAGGCCGAGCACCGCGTCCGGATCGACCTCGAGCGCGGCGATCGCCTCGCGCAGCTCCGGGAGCGCGAGGATCGCGCGTGTGCGCGACTCGTGACGCACGCCGAGGACCTCCTCGCAGGCGTGCGAGAACGGCCCGTGCCCGAGATCGTGCAGGAGCAGGCTCGCGCGCAGCAGCCGGCGCTGTTCGGCGAACTCGCGCTCGGAGGCGAACGCCTCCGGCGAGTGGACGCGCAGCGCCTCGAAGGCGCGCGTCCCGATCGCGAGCGCTCCGAGCGCGTGGGAGAAGCGCGAGTGCTCGGCCGACGGGAACGCCAGATAGGCCAGACCAAGCTGCCGCAGCCGCCGCAGGCGCTGGACGACCGGCGCGGAGAGGAGCGCGACCTCCCCCGCGTCGAGCTCGATGAAGCGGTGGATCGGGTCGTAGATGCGCTTGGGCCGAAGCGCGTGACCGCCGGAGGGTTCGGCTCGGTGCGTCTGCACGAAGGCGTTGTTCCTCACGCCGCGCCCCTCGTCCGTTCCGGAGGCTCAAGCACCGCAAGCTAGCGGCCGATACGGCGAAGGATGGGTGATGCAGCCGGGGCCACACTCACGCTCTCCACGGCGGAGGCTTCCGACGACGCGTCGGCCACGTGGATCGACGCGATCGCCGCTCGTCGCGACCTCGCGCTGCGCCCGCCGCGCGGCGCGACCGGCATGGAAGGGCCTGCGGCCCTGGTCGCGACCCTCGCTGCCGAGTTCGCCGAGTACCGGGCGGTCGTCGCGGACGCCCGTGGCGCGGCGCGTCGAAACGCCGAGCAGCTCGCCGCCGTCGTCGCCTCGACGGGCGCACAGGGGGCCCTGGCGCGCGAGACGGCGACGGCCGTCGCGGAGGCGGGGAGCGGCGCCGCGCACGTCGCCGAGGCCGCGGAGGCCCTGCGCAGCCTCGCTGCGGAGGCCGCCGGAGCCGCTGAGGGTTCGCTGGGCGCGCTGAGCGGGATCGGGGCGACGCTCGGGACCCTGGGCGGGCTGCTCGCCGAAGGGATCGCGCCGCTGGAACGGGTCACGGGCGCCGCGGGCGGCGTCGCCGCCTTCATCGCGACCCTGGAGCGCCTCTCGCACCAGGCCCAGCTGCTCTCGGTCAACGCCGCGATCGAGGCGGCGCATCTCGGCGAGGGCGGCGCGCGGTTCCGCATCGTCGCCGACGAGGTTCGCAAGCTTTCCGGATCGACGCGCGAGTCGGCGCGCGAGGTCGCGCGGATCGCCGCCGCCCTCGACGGGGCGACCGGGCAGGTCGGCGCGGCGACGACCGCCGCGACCGAGGCGACCGAGGCGGCGCGGCGGGAGATCGATGCGGCGGCCAGCACGCTCGCGCAAACGCGCGCCTCGATCGCGGAGCTCGGGGAGACGATCGCCGGGATCGCCGCGGTCTCCGGCGAGCAGAGCCGCGCGCTGGAGTCGGTGATCGCCGCGGTCGAGCTGATCGCGCGGCACGCCGACGAGGCGGTCGGCGCCTCACGCGACGCGGCGCGGCTCGATCTGGACTCCCTGCTGGCGAGTGCCGGCGAGGCCGCCGGCCGGTGGAACGTGAGCGCGAGCGAGGTGATCGTGCTCCTGGACGAGGATGAGGTGCGGTCGCTGTGCACGGGCGAGGGCGCGCTCGCCGCCGCGCTGCGCACGCTCGTCGAACGCGTCGACGCGGATCAGCGCGCGGTGATCGCGGACGTCGTGCGCGCCGCCGTCGCGGTCTCGCACAACGGCCTCGCGTGGAAGTCGATCGGCGGCTCGCTCGTCGCGCTGCGCCGCGAGATCGACCCCGTGCGGACGGCCGTCGAGGAGTCGGCGCAGGGCGCGCGGACCGCGGCGCAGCTGGCCGCGGCGCTGCGCACGCTGGTCACCGCGCTGCAGCGCCGCTACGACGAGGCCGTCGCATCGCTCGAGAGCGCGCTCGAGCGGGTCGTCGCGGTCGCTCGCGGCACGGCGCAGATCGACGGGCTCGTCGACGCGATGAGCGCGGCCGCCGGGCACGGCGACGAGATCCTCGCGCTGATCGAGACGCTCTCGTCCGAGACCGATCTCCTCTCGCTGAACGCGGCGATCGAGGCTGCGCACGCCGGAGAACTGGGACGCGGGTTCGGGGTGATCGCCGAGGAGATCCGAAGGCTCGCGCTCGCGACGCACGCCTCGACCGCGAGCGTCTCGGCGCTGGTCGCCGAGGTCGCCGACGGGAGCACGATCGTGCGCGGCGCGTTCGCCGCCGCCGCCGAGAGCGCCGACGCGGTGACGGCGAGCGCGGCGCAGGTGCGGGAGACGATCGCGAGCCTGCGCGGCTCACTCGACGAGACCATCCGCCGTGCGCTCGACGTCTCCGCGACCGCCGAGCAGCAAGCGCGCGCGCTCGAGCGCGTGCTGGAGAACATCGACCGCACCGCGGCGGCCGTCGATGCCGACGCGGCGGTTGCGACGAACGAGCGGCGCGCCGAGCTGACGGCCCTGGGCACCCGGGCGCAGGCGATCGCCGCGCGCCGGTCGGTCGCCGTCGCGACGGCGCAGGTGCGCCGCTTGTGCGAGCGCGTCGTCGAGCGGATCGAAGCGTGCTTCGAAGCCGCGATCGCGCTCGGCGCGGTGAGCGACGCGGCGATGACCGACTTCGCGTATACCGAGCTGCGCGGAGAGCGCGTCCGCGAGCTCGCGCGCCTGTTCAACGTCTCGCGCGTCCCGCCGTCGGGGTTCACGCCGCCGAAGTTCGTCACCGCCTGGGACGCGGCGATCGACGAGGAGGTGATCGCGATCCTCGACGCGGCGTTCGACGAGGCGGCGTTCGCGCGCCCGATCGTGATCGGTGCGTGCGATCTCAACGGCTTCGTCTACGGCCAACCGCGCCGCATGATCGCCGACTGGACCGGCGACCTCGTGCGCGACCGGCTGCAGAACCGCATCAAGTTCTTCATCGAGGACGACGACGGGCTGCGCGCGACGCGGCTGGGCCTGGGCCCGGCGGCGGAACGGGTCGGCCGCCGTGCAGCGTACGAGGCGTTTCGGAGCGCGGGATGCACGCTCGAGCAGCCGAGCGGGGCACGGCCCTGGGGGGCGTACGTCGTCACCCGCGACACCGGCGAGATCTTCAACGTGATCGTGACCGCGGTGTACGTGCGCGGCCGCCGCCACGGCAGCCTGCGCTTCGCGTACGACGCCGACGTGACGTAGACGCCGGAAGTCGAAACCGCTCCGGACGTCGAACGTACGTGCCGTGCGGATCGACGACGGTGTGAAGCGGGAGATCCTCGCCCGCACCGACATCGGCGAGGTGATCGGGGCGTACGTCACGCTGCGCAAGCGCGGCAACGACTTGGTCGGTCTGTGCCCGTTCCACGGCGAGAAGTCGCCCTCGTTCCACGTCCATCCCGATCGCGGCTTCTTCAAGTGCTTCGGCTGCGGTAAGGGCGGCGACGTTCTCACGTTCGTCCAAGAACACGAGAAGGTCACCTTCCCGGACGCCTTGCGCATCCTGGCCAAGCGCGTCGGGATCGAGGTCGAAGCCGAGGATCCGCGCGCGGCGCGCGCGCGCAACGAGCGCGAGGCGATCTACCAGGCCAACGAGATCGCGCGGCAGTGGTTCCACCGCATGCTGCTCGACGAGCGCGAAGGCGCGGCGGCGCGTGCGTACTGCGAAGGCCGCGGGATCACCCGCGAGACGATCGAGACGTTCGCGCTGGGCTACGCGCCCGATCGTTGGGACGGTCTGGTCGCCGAGCTGCGCCGCAGCGACGTCGATCTCGCGCTCGCGGCGAAGGCGGGGCTGGTCAAGGCGCGCGGGACGGGGAACGGCTATTACGATTTCTACCGCGGCCGGCTGATGATCCCGACCCTCGCCGTCACCGGCGAGACGATCGCGTTCGGCGGCCGTGCGCTCGGCGACGCGGAGCCGAAGTACCTGAACACCGCGACGACGCCGGTCTACACGAAGGGCCGCTATCTGTTCGCGCTCAACGCCGCGCGCCGCAGCGCGGCGCGCGAGGACGCGCTGATCGTCGTCGAGGGCTATCTCGACTGCATCGCGCTTCACCAAGCCGGGTTCACCAACGCCGTCGCGGCGCTCGGTACCGCGTTCACCCCGGAGCAGGCGCACGAGATTCGCAAGGTCGCCTCACGCGCGCTGCTCTGCTACGACGCGGACGCGGCCGGTACCGAGGCGGCGCTCAAGTCGATCGACGTCCTGACCGCCGAAGGGGTGAGCGCCTGGGCGCTGCGGATCCCCGAAGGGAAGGACCCCGACGAGTTCGTGCGGCGGAGCGGCGCCGACGCGTTCCGCGCGTTGCTCGAGAAGCCCCTCGCCGCCACGCAGGTCAAGCTCGATGCCGAGATCGACCGCAGTGCCGGCCGCAGCGACCACGGCGCGCTCGCGCGCTGGGCGGAAGACACGATTCGCCGGATGGCCCCGGCGGAAGAGCAGGATCGCTGGCGCGTCTACGTCGCGACAAGGCTCGGGCTGGACGTGAACGACCTGCGGAAGGCCCGGCTGCTGTTGAATCCCGTACACTTCACGCCGCGCGGGAGCGAGGCCCCGCTTCGCGCCTCGCGCCACGTCAGCCCGGGCGCGCTCGAAAAACCTTCGTTCGAACGCGAGGTTCTTTCCATCGTGCTCGACGAACCGTCGCTCCTCGCCGAATATGCTGGCCGGATCCCCGCGGAGCGCTTCGAGAACGCCCGCCTGCGCAGAGTCTGGGAGACCTTGTGTTCGCAGGCTCGCTCGCTGGCGCAACCGTCGGATGTCTGGGCGGTGTTTGCAGGAGATGACGATGCGGCGGCAACGCTGGCGTCGGTGTCAGGGTTCGTGCGCTTCGCCGAGTCGGAGGACCGTCGGGCGAAGTTGGATCGCGTGGTCGCGCGCTTCGCGCGGGACGACGCGGAACGCCGAGCCCGGGAACTCGGCGAACGCATCGACCGATTATATGAGGCGGGGGAACACGTGCCCGTCGATCTGCGTGATCAGCACGCCGAACTTGTCCGAACACTGAAACTGAGAAGAGGATAACCTCCGCGGGGAGCGACATTCCCCGGACCGGACGTTCCGAACGCTAGGGGGAAAGGGGGTGAGAACCAGCATGGCCCGTACCAAGAAATCCGCAACCGCGACCGCCGACGCGCCGCCGGTGTCCCTCGAAGAGCAGATCAAGAAGCTCCTCGAGAAGGGCAAGAAGCGCGGCACGCTCACGTACGAAGAGATCAACGCCGTCTTCGACAACGTCGACGACGTCGCGCCCGAGCGCATGGACGACCTCCTCGAGGAGATCGCGTCGCTCGGCATCGAGATCGTCGAGGAGCAGTCGAAGGAGGAGAAGCCCGCCGGCGAGGAGCGCGAGCAGGAAGAGTCGCTGCCGGCCGGTCTCGCCCTGGACGATCCCGTTCGGATGTACCTCAAGGAGATCGGGCGCGTCCCGCTTCTCTCGATGGACGACGAGCGGCGGCTCGCCATGGCGATCGAAGCCGGCGAGAAAGAGGCGCTCAAGAATGGGTCCGCCGACAACGCCATCATCTTCCACGGCGACGACGCGAAGCGCAAGCTCACCGAAGCGAACCTGCGTCTCGTCGTCTCGATCGCGAAGAAGTACGTGGGCCGCGGGATGCTCTTCCTGGACTTGATCCAGGAGGGAAATCTCGGCTTGATCCGCGCGGTCGAGAAGTTCGACTACCGCAAGGGCTACAAGTTCTCGACGTACGCGACGTGGTGGATCCGTCAGGCGATCACGCGCGCGCTCGCGGACCAGGCACGGACGATCCGTATCCCGGTCCACATGGTCGAGACGATCAACCGCCTCATCAAGATCAGCCGTCAGCTCCTGCAGGAGCTGGGGCGCGATCCGACGGTCGAAGAGATCGCGAACGAGATGGGGCTGACCCCCGAGAAGGTTCGCGAGGTCATCAAGATCTCGCAGGAACCGATCTCGCTCGAGACGCCGATCGGCGAGGAGGAAGACTCCCACCTCGGCGATTTCATCGAGGATCAGGAGGCCGTCGCTCCGGCCGAAGCCGCGAGCGTCATGCTCCTCAAAGAGAAGATGCAGGACGTGCTCAAGAACCTGACCGAGCGCGAGCGCAAGGTGCTCGTGCTGCGGTTCGGTCTCGAGGACGGACACCAGCGGACGCTCGAGGAGGTCGGCCAGGAGTTCGGCGTCACGCGCGAGCGCATCCGGCAGATCGAAGCCAAAGCGCTGCGCAAGCTGCGGCATCCGAGCCGTGGCAAAGCGCTCAAGGACTACTGGAGCAACGAGTAGCCCGCGCCGCGTCTGCGGCGCGGGACTTCCCGTTCACATCTCTTCGCCTTTGCCCGCCATCCCGCTGGGCTTGACGTTCGGGTTCGCGTCGGCGAACGCGCCGAGCGGATTGGGAACGACCCACACCGTCACGTCGTAGATCGCGGGATACAGGAACACCGTCGAGACGCTCGCCGCGTCGGTGATCGCTCCCGCTTTCACCAGACCGTTGGCGGTCGGGTGCGCGACGTCGCCGCCCGCCGCGGTGTACTTCGTGGCTCCGATCGCTTTGCCGTACGTGCATTTCGCCGTCGTCTTGTCGCACAAGACGTAGTGCACGTGCGCGGGGATCTTCGCGAACCGGTTCGGATCGATCCCGAAGAGCGCCGGTCCGTTCGGCGCATCGGCTTGCCGCACGCTGTAGTCGGCGCCCAAGAGCCGGCCGTTCACGTCGTACCACAGCTGCGCGGGCGCGGCGGGATCGGTCGTGTCCCAGTGTGCGATGTTGACGTAGCTGATCGCACCGGTGCGGTCTTCGTTGGTGTAGCGCACGTAGCCGGCCTTCGTCGCGGCGGCCGGATTCGGGTAGCGTTTCGGCAGCTCGCGCGTCACCGTGGCGAGGAACGTCGCCTCGGCGGTGCTCGGCGAGGGGGCGGGGGTCGGCGCGGCGTCGGCTGCGCGAGCGGCGAGCGGCGCCGCGAGCAGCGCCAACGTCATGAAGAGCGAGGTACATCGACGCATCATGGGAGCGCCGTTCGCCTCCGTTACGAGCGGATCTTCGTCGGAGCGGCGCTCGGCATCGCGGTCGCCATGGCGGCCGGCGACGCGCTCGCCTGCGGCTCCGGACGCCTAGTCGGCCCGCGCCCGCGATGCTGTTCGCCGATCGGCACGGCCGTCTTCGCCGGCGAAGGCGTGTACATCGAGAACGGGGTGTCGGTCGAGAGCCGGAACGGGAACGGTACCTGAATCGAGAGCCGACCGTCGACGTCGTTGACCGCGGCCAGCGTCGTCGCCTCGATCGTCATCCCGACCACCAGCGCATCGAGCGTGGTGACCCGCGGACGCACCGGTAATCGACCCGGCTTCGTGAGGAACTCATCGAGCGAGATGATCGCAACGCGCCTTCCGTTGACGGTCGTTTGACCGTCGAACGTGATGCGCGCCGAGGTCCCGGCCGCAGCGACGAGATAACCGTCGACCTGCAGATCGTCGCGCAGATGCACCTTCGCGGACGAGCCGGGCTTTGCACCGACGTCCAGACGGCCGTCGGAGACGAAAACGACCGTCGATCCCGCCGGCAGCGTGTGCTGCGGCGGATCGGCGGTCGCCATCGACGGGGAGACGAAAAAGAGAGCCGTCACGAGGACGGCACTCCGACCTACGTAGCTCACGGTCTTGAAGACCGTTCGCGATCTTTCTAGGAGGCCTTCTTCTCGGCGGCTTCCGCTTCGGCCGCGGCCTTCTTGCCCTGCTCGATCAGGGCCTTGACCTTCTGGCCGCCCTTCTGGCCGATCGTCTCGTAGAACTCCGGGCCGTAGCGGTCGCGAGTCGCCTCGCCGCCCTTCTTGCCGCCCTTCTTACCGATCGCCTCGTAGAACGCGTGCCCGTGGGCCTTCTTCGTGGCCTGGCCGCCCTTGCGGCCGATCATCTCGTAAAATTCCGGGCCGTACTTTTTCTTGACGGTCTCGCCGCCTTTTTGGCCGGCTTCGCGGACGCTCATGCCGCTGCCGGTTTTCCGTTCTGGGGTGGTGGACATGTGGGGGGGTGAACCTCGTGGATGAAAATCGACCTATCTCAGAAACGTTCGCAATCGATGGGATACTTGTATTCGTCGATTGTGAACGTTCGGTTTCGGACCGTCTTGTCCGTCGCGGCGGTCGTAGTCGCGGCGGGCATCGTCCTTACACCTGTATCGGCAGCTCCGGGGGAGGAACCAGGATACCGGCAGCTGGTTTCGCTCGAACGTACCCGCTCGTTTTCTCTCGAGCTTGCAACTGCCTTGGCGTCACGGGACACGGGGTTGGCGGGACGGGCGGCGCTAGCACTCGGACGAACCGAAGATCCTCGCGCGGCCGTGCTCCTTAGGAACGCGACCACGGCCAAAGAGGTTCCGCTTCGTGCCCTTGCTGTTTACGGATACGGGCTCTTGGCCGCCAAAGCGACGATTCCGACTTTCGTCGTTGCTCGAGCCATTCGTGACTCCGCACCTCCCGTTCGGTTTGCCGCCGTCGACGCTGCGGGGCGCCTGCAGGCGGCTCGGGTACGGGGCGCCGAGGAGTTCTCGGCTGCCCTCCTCACTATGCTGCGCCACGAACCTGATAACAACGTGAGAGCGCGCGCCGCTGCTGAACTTTTTGCATGGCGCGACGCGCACGATGCTGCGTCGGTCGGTGCGCAGATCGCGTCGGCTTATGTCGCAGAACGCGATGCGTACGTGCGTTGGCATGAAGCATGGACGCTGCGCCGCGCGTTCGCGAAGACGACGACGGACGAAATCGTGCGGCGCGGTTTGCGCGACCGTAACGAGCTCGTTCGTATTCAATTCGTCGACCTCGTTGCGCGACGAGGACATCCTGGCGACAACCTCCTTCTCGAACCGCTGCTCACGGATCCGTCGTGGCGTGTCCGCGAACAAGCGTTCGAAAGTGCGAAGCTCTTGAACGGTGCCGCGCGCACCGAGCATCTCGTCGCGATCCCCACAGGGATCGTGACGCCGTCCCCGGCGCCGGAGGACACCGAACCACCCGTTGCGCGTCCGCCCCGGCTCGAAGCACCGCAGAAACCGTCCGCGGCCGATGCACGGCTCGACGTTCCGCTGCGTCCGACGACCGCCGCACTGATGGACGGCCCGATGCCGGGCCCGCACCCGCGAGTCCGTATCGGGACGACCAAGGGGACGATCGTCGTGCGACTCTACCCCGAATGGGCTCCCATGACCGTCGCGAACTTCCTGAACCTGGTCGATCGAGGCTACTACGACGGCCTGCGCTGGTTCCGTATCGTCCCCGACTTCGTCGTTCAAACCGGTGATCCCAAAAATACGGGCGATGGTGATGCCGGTTACACGATTCCGGCCGAGGAAAATCCGCTCGAACAACGCGCCGGCGTGATCTCGATGGGGCTGAACTACACGGAAGGTGCGCATCCCGCACCGATCCGCGATTCCGCCGGCACGCAGTTCTACATCACCATCTCACCTCAGTTGCACCTTGACCACGACTTCACCGTATTCGGCGAAGTAGAGAGTGGCTTTGCGACGTTGGGACGATTGGTAGAGCGTGATCGGATGACGCGCGTTGTGCGGATCGGGGACGACTGAAGTCCGTCGGCGGCGATTGTGGCGGTGCCGCGGGGGCGGCGGCGTCGCAGCGGGCCGCGCGCCCCGGACGTCGTGTCCGGGACGCGCTACGTCTGAGCGTCGCTCTCGCGCATCCTGCGCTTCGCTCGCTCAGAGTGCCCGCTGCGACGCCGCCGCCCCCGCGGCACGGGCACGAGGGTTCGCGGGCGATGGGTGTGTCTTTGCATCGGCCTCACGTCCTCGGGGGATCAGCGTGCCGGATTTGCGAGCGCGAAGCCTGGGATTTTGCAGCGATTGTGCCCAGGATCGGGATTGCGGCTTTTGATTAGCGCGAGATGAGGGAGCGTAGGGCGAAGAGCGCGTTTTCGGGGCGTTCGGTGATGCGGCGGTAAAAATATCCGGACCAGTGCGTGCCGTAGGGAACGTAGATGCGCACGCGGTGGCCTTCGCTCACGAGGCGGCGTTGGAGCGCGGGCTTGACGCCGTAAAGAAGTTGGAACTCGTAGCGGTCCGGCGCGATGGCGTGGTCGGCCGCGTACGTCTTCACCGCGTCGATGAGGCGTTCGTCGTGGGTGGCGATCGCGGGGTAGGTGCCGTGCTCGAGGAGCGCTTCGGCGCAGCGCAGGTAGGCGCGGCGGATCGTCGGCATCTCCTTGTAGGCGATGGTGGCGGGTTCGCTGTACGCGCCCTTGCAGAGGCGCACGCGGGCGCCGAGCGCGATCGCGCGCGCGACGTCGTCGGGTGTGCGTTTGAGATATGCCTGAAGGACGGGGCCGACGTGCGCGCTGTGTGCGTAGGCGCGCTCGAAGACGCGCAGCGTCGCGTCGGTGACCGCGGAACCCTCCATGTCGATGCGGACGAACGGGTCGCGGTTGGGCGCGGCGGCGTCGAGGATCGCGCAGAGGTTCGTCAGGGCGAACGTTTCGTCGATGAGCAGGCCGATTGCGCTGAGCTTCACCGAAACGTTCGCGTCGAGCCCCCGCTCGCGCAGCGCCGTCAGCAACTCGAAGTAAGCGTCGCGGGTGTGTTCCGCCTCCGCGGGCGAGACGACGTCTTCGCCTAGGAAGTCAAGCGTTGCTGCGAGGCCCTCGGCGTTCAGTGCGGCGACGGCGCGCATCGCTTCGTCGACGGTCTCACCGGCGATGAAGCGCCTGGCGAGAAAAATGAACCGCTGCTGGAACGCGGGATTCTGCATGACATCGAGAAGCGCCACGAACGGTGCCAGTTCGGCATGAGCATGCGACGCCCTCGGGGTACCACGCACCTGTATGGACGCCGGTTTCTTTTCACGCTCTTTTCAATCGGATCGTAGGCGGGCCGACCGCGATCCGGGAAGGCTGCGGAATGACCTGGCGGGTTCTAGTCGCCGACGACGACCCGGAGATCTGCACGCTCATCAAGACGATCCTCGGGAAAGGTCCGTACGAGATCACGCTCTGCCACGATGCGGAGAGTGCGCTGGTGCATATCCAACACGAGGAACCCTTCGACATCCTGATCAGCGACTTCATGTTGCCCGGGATCTCCGGGATCGAGCTGATCACGCAGATCCGGCAGAACGCCGCCACCTCGCGCATGCCGATCGTGATGATCAGCGGGCACAGCAACTACGCGATGGACGCGCGCGCGAAGGCCGCGGGCGCGAACGCGTTCTTGAACAAGCCGTTCACGCTCTCGCAGCTCCGCACGACCGTGCAGCAGCTCCTCTCCGACCCGTTGCAGCCGGCGTTCGGACTGTAGCCGACGAGGCGGCGGCGTGACGCTCGCCGCACTCACCAAAATCCTCGTCGTCGCGCTCTCGCTCGGGCTCGACGTCTTCGCCGTCTCCGTCGGGGTCGGGATGCGCGGAACCGAGGGGGCTCTCAAGCTGCGCATCGGCGCCGCGTTCGCCGCGGCCGAAGTGTCGATGACGCTGATCGGGGTGGGGATCGGGCACGTTGCCGGACACCTGATCGGCGAGGGGGCCGGGTATCTGGGCTTCGCGGCGCTGATCGGGGTCGGCGCCTACATGATCTACGAGGCGCTGCGCGGAACGCACGAAGGCGGCGGGTTCGATCTCTCGCGCGGATGGGGACTCTTGCTCGGAGCGCTCTCGATCAGCCTCGACTCGCTCGGGATCGGGTTCTCGATCCTCTACATCGGCGTGCCGCTGGGGTTCAGCGTCGCCTGCATCGCCATCGTCTCGATCGTCTCGACGACGCTCGGGCTCGCGCTCGGCAAGCGATTGGGCGTGATCGCCGAGGAATACGCCGCCCTCGTCGCCGGCGTCGTCCTGATCCTCACGGGTCTCACCTTTGCGGCGCTCAAGTACTACCACGTCGGCACCTGAGGCGCTGTACGCGCTGGCGACGGCGGCCGCACGGAGCGTCGTCGTCGTCGGGACCGCCAAGAACGTCGGCAAGACGACGACCTTCAACGCGCTGTGCGCCGTGGCGCGGCGCCGCGGTGAGACGATCGCCGTGACTTCGATCGGACGTGACGGCGAGCCGGCGGATGCCCTGGACGCGCAGGCGAAGCCGCGGGTCCGTTTGGCGCCTGGGACGCTCGTCGCGCTCGCGGAGGGTATCCTGCCGCGCAGCCCGGCGCTGGTGATCCTCGAGCGCGGTGCGCTCGGCGCGCTCGGGACCACGATCTTCGCGCGCGTCGTTCTGCCGACGCTCTGCGAGATCGCCGGACCGCCGAGCGCCCGCGCGATGCGTGAGACGATCGACCGGCTGCGCGCGCTCGGCACGGGACCGGTCCTGGTCGACGGCGCGATCGACCGCGTCGCCCCGCTCGCCGGCGGCGACGACGCGGTGATCGTCGCGACCGGCGCGGCGAGCGGCGCGAGCGTCGAACGCGTTGCCGCGCTCGTCGCCGAGACCGTTGCACGGCTGACGATCCCGGCGGACGACGGGCCGGACGGCGTGCGGATCGACGGCGCGCTCGGTGCCGCGCAGGCGCAGGAGCTGATCGCCGGACCCCGCGGGACGCGCGTCGTGGTCGCCGATCCGACGCGCGTCGTCGTGCGCGGCGCGCTCTTCGCCGCATTGCGCGCGCACGTCGATCTGCGCTGCGCGCGCCCGCTGCGCGTCGTCGCCTGCACGACCGCGCCGGTGGGGCGCGAGGGGGCATTCGCGCCGCGCGCGCTCGTCGAGGCGGTCGCGCGCGCGACGGGACTCCCGACGTTCGACGTCGTCGCGGACCTCGCCGCGTGAACGTCGACGCGGTCGGCGCGGAGCGCGTCGGCCTGACGTGGTTGCGCGCCGCGCTCGCGCCGGTCGGCGCGTTCGGCCGGCGCGTCGACGAACGCATCGCGCCCTACGGGCCGGGCGACGAGGCGCGGGCGGAAGGAGAGATCGCCGCGGCGGTGACGCTCGCGGCACGGCTCGATCACGCGAGCGTCGCGCGACTGCGCGCCGCGCTGCGCGCGATCCCGGAGCCCGCACCGATCCTGGGGCGGATGCGTCTTGGGGAGGCGCTCTCCGACGCCGACTTTCACGAGTTGCTCCGCTTCGTCGAAGGGCTCGCGCAGCTCGCGGCGATCTGGGACGCCGCGGGCGGCCCCGCCGAGCGCCGTCCCCCCGTGCTGCCGTCGCTCGCCCGGACGCTCTGGCCGGGAAGACGAGACGGCGGATTCTATCTCGCCGACGGGTTCGATCCGGAGCTGAGCGTCGCGCGCGCCGCGTTCGCCGCCGCGGAGGCCGAGTTCGACGCGCGTCGGGCGATCGACGCCGAGCGTGTTCGCGCGGCGCTCGGCGTCGATCCGGTCGGCGAGGAGTTCGTCGTGCTGCGTGAGGCGGGTGACGCGCTCCCGCCGGGGGTTCGCGTGGTGCGTGAGACGCCGACGTATCGGCTGCTCGCGCTCGAGGCGGTGTCGGCGGAACGCGACGCGGCCGGGGCGCGGCTGCTCGAGGCGGAGGAGCGTGCGCGCGCGTCGCTCGCGGAGCGGATCGCGCGCGAGGCGGATGCGATCTCCAGCGTTACCGACGCGCTCGGCGCGCTCGATCGCGGTTTGGCGCGCGTGGCGTTCGCGCAGCGCTGGGGCGCCTGCGTCCCGCGTCTCGCCGACGGCCCCATTGCGTTCGCCGACGCGACGTTCGCGCCGCTCGCCGAAGCGCTCGCGGCGCGCGGTCTGCGCTACACGCCGCTCACGCTCGAGCTGCGCGGCACGGCGGTGCTGACCGGGCCGAACATGGGCGGGAAGAGCGCGGCGCTCGCGACTGCCGGTTTCCTCTGCGCGTGCGTCGCGCTCGGCGCGCCGCCGCCCGCGCGCGAGGCGTCGCTCCCGCTGCTCGAGACGATCGTTGCGATCGGCGGTGACGGTCCGGTCGAGCGCGCGCGCCTCCTCTCGGCGTACGCGGCAGAGGTCGTGCGCGCGCGGGAGACGCTGGCGCAGGCATCTCCGCGCTCGCTGGTTCTGCTCGACGAGTTCGCGCGGACGACGGGGCCGCGCGAAGGACGCGCGTTGCTCGTCGCGCTCATCGAGGCGCTCCGCGCGCGCGGTGCCTTGGCCTTGGTCGCGACACACTTCGACGGCGTCGCCGAAGCCGCCGAGGTCCCGCACCTGCGCATCGCCGGTTTGCACGAACGCACCCTCGCGCAGCTCGACGCCGCCGACCTCGACGCCGCGCTCGATGCGATCAACGCCGCAATGGATTACCGCATCGTTCCGGCGCACGACGCGGCGAGCGACTCCGACGCGCTCGCGCTCGCGGCGTTGCTCGGCCTGGACGCGAGCGTCGTCGCTCGCGCCCGCGCGATCCACGCGGAACCGCCCCCGTCGTCATCGTGAACGTTCCTCGTGGCGTCATGACGGTTGCGTTTGCGCCGGGGTTCGAGCGCGCTCACAGCCCTAGTGCCAGGGAGTCCGCGCGCGGGTCGGCGCCGCCGGCGAGCGTACCGCGCGCACGGTCGACGACGATTGCGTGTGCGTGTCCCATCGCGTTGTCGTACGGTCCGATCGCGGCGACGCGATGCCCGCGTTCGCGCAGGCCCTCGACGATCTCGGACGCGAGCCGCGACTCGACGACGACCGTCTCCTGCGAGCTCAGCTCGGGATACCCGGGGACCGACGGACGGCCGTAGACCCAGCGCGGCATGTCCAGCGCCTGCTGCACGTCGAGCCCGCGGTCGACGAGGTGGTGCAGGAACTGCAGCTGCACTTGCGGCTGCCCGTCGCCGCCCATCGTCCCGAAGACGATCTCCGGCGCGCCGTCGCGCAGGAACATCGCCGGTGAGAGCGTGTGGAGCGGGCGTTTTCCGCCGGCGTAGACGTTGGGGTGCTCCTCGGTCGTCGAGAAGTACGCGCCGCGGTTGTGCAGTACGACGCCCGTCCCTTCGGCGACGATCCCTGAGCCGAAGTTCATGTAGAGGCTCTCGATCAGCGAGACCGCCATCCCGTCTTCGTCGACGACGCACAGATAGATCGTGTCTCCGTGATCGACCTTGCCGTGGCGCGTCGACGCGCGCGCCGGATCGATGCTCGCGCGCAGCGCGCGCAAGCGCGAAGGCTCGAGCTCGCGCTCGATCCCGCTCGGCGCGAACTCCGGATCGCAGAAGCTCGCGTCGCGGATCGCGATCGCGCGCTTCATCGCCTCGACGGCGAGGTGGTTCCACAGCGGCTCGTCCGCATCGGTATCGGCGGCGAGCATCCCCGCGGCGAGCAACAGGGTCGAGCCCTGCGAGTTCGGTGGGTGCGCGAGCAGCGCGCCGCCGTTCCACGGCAGTGCGAGCGGGCTCGTCTCCTCGGTACGATGCGCGGCGAGGTCGTCGACCGTCATCGGGTTGCCCAGGCGGTTCAGGGTGCCGACGATCCGCTCCGCGACCGCTCCCCGGTAGAATGCGTCGGCGCCGCCGCGGCGGATCGCAGCGAGCGTCTCGGCCAGGTCGGGATTGCGCAGGACGTCGCCCGGCTGAGGCACGCCGCCGGGGAGCAAGATCCGCGTCGCCTCCGCGTCCTCGCGCAGCAGCGGCGCGTTGAGCGCGAGGTAGTTCGCGACGACGTCGGTGACGGCGAAGCCCTCGCGTGCGAACGCCTCCGCAGGCGCGAGCAGTTCGCTCAGGGCTCGCGTCCCGTGCGCGCGCCCGACGTCTTCCCAGGAGCGCACGGCGCCCGGCACCGTCACGCTCAGCCCGCCGCGCTGCGGCAGGACGCCTCGCGGGAGCTTCGCGAGCTCTGCCGCCCGCGGCGTGCGGCCGCTCCCGTTGTAGGAGTGCGTGCGGCGCGTGCGCGGGTCGTGGACGATCCAGAACGCGTCGCCGCCGATCCCGCAGCTCGCGGGGTAGACGACGGTCAGCACCGCGTTCGCCGCGATCGCGGCGTCGACCGCGTTGCCGCCGCGGCGCAGCACGTCCAGGGCCGCCGCGCTCGCCTGCGGGTGCGGCGTCGCGACCATCGCGCGCGTCGAGCGCGCGACGGCGCGGGAGGGCCAGGGGCGCAGCCGTTGCGCGATCATCGCACCCGCATCTCGGTCACCTAGATCGCCTCGCCCGCGCGAGGGTTCCAGTCGCGTGCGCTGGCTCACTCGCTTGCCTCGAAACGCCATGCGGAAACGGCGCGTTGGGTAAAGCAGCAACGAAAAGTACGAGGAGCCGATTCGATGATCAACCGCCGCCTTGCTTGTCTGACCCTCGCCGCTGCGCTCGGCACGACCGCGCTTCCCGCAGCGCCCGCGCTCGCCGACGGCGCAGCCAGCACGCGCAACATCATCCTGGGCGGCGCGGCGGCCGCGGCGGGGACGCTGCTGATCATCAACCACAACAAGAAAGTGCACGAGAAGTACGCCGAGTACGACCGCCGTCAGGCGGCGACGCAAGCCGCGGCGAACAACGCGGAAGCGGCGTATCAGTCGGAGCGGCAGGCGTACGCGCACGAGGCGGCGCTGGTTTCGTCGTATCAGCACGAAGTCTCGCTCCAGCACCAGGAAGTGCTGCGCCTGCGCCACGAGCTGGCGATGCGCAATTCGGCCCAGCACGTCGCCGCTGCGCCGGCGAACGCACGCACGAACCCGGCGCCGCAGCAGCTCGCGAACGTGTCGTACGGCTGGGGCGCCCTGTAGTGCGGCGGACCGTGCGCGCGGGGTTGGCGGCGCTCGCGGTCGCGCTCGCGGCGAGCGGTTGCGGTGCGAAGTCCGACCCGCAATCGCTCGCGGACGACACGACGCAAGGGATCTACAACGCCGATCTCGCCCGTACGACGGCGCACTTCGACGACGCGCTCAAGTCACAGGTGACGCGCGCGTCGATCGGCGATCTCGCCGACAAGATGCACGCGCTCGGAACGTATCACGGGCTGAAGGCGGTGCAGAGCGAACCCGACAAAGGGCGCTACGACTACGACGCCGCGTTCGACAAGGGCACGATGCGGATTCAGCTGCGGCTCGATCCGAATCAGAAGATCGGCGCATACCGCGTCGTTCCGGTCGTCGGTTCCGCACCGCAGCCCTCGACATCCTGAGGGCCGGCGCCGGCCGGCCGCGAAGGCTGCGGTGTGGAGCCGCTGATCATCACGGTCGCGCCGGTCGGCGCCGAAGTCATGCCCGACCAGACGCCCTACCTCCCCGTCACGCCCGCACAGCTCGGCGAGACGGCGAGTGCGGTGCGCGCGGCCGGCGCCTCGATCGTGCACGTCCACTGCCGCAACGACGACGGGACGAACACCCATGACGTCGCCCGGTTCCGCGCCGCTCGCGACGCGGTCCGCGCCGCCTCCGACCTGATCGTCCAGTTCTCGACCGGCGGCGCGATCGGGATGACGCCGGAAGAACGAGCAGCGCCGCTCGTCCTGCGCCCCGAGATGGCGACCTTGACGTGCGGAACGGTCAACTTCGGCGACGAGGTCTTCGAGAACAGCTTTCCGATCATGCGCGGGATCCTCGCGCAGATGGATGCCCACGACGTGACGCCGGAGCTCGAGATCTTCGACCTCGGCCATCTCTCGAACGCCAAGCGTCTCGCGCGCGAGGGCGCGCTGCGGCTCCCGCAGCACGTCGATTTCGTACTGGGCGTTCCGGGCGGGCTCGACGCGAGCGTCGAGCACCTCGTCGACTGCATGCGGGCGCTGCCGAGCGGCTGCACCTGGTCGGTCGCCGGGATCGGGCGGATGCAGCTCCCGCTCGCCGCCGCGGCGATCGCGATGGGCGGCCACGTACGGGTCGGCCTCGAGGACAACCTCTATTACAGCAAGGGACGGCTGGCCCGCAACGAAGAGTTGGTCGCGCGGGTGGCTCGAATCGCCGCGGAGCTCGGTCGACCTGTCGCGACGCCCGACGAGGCGCGGCGGATGCTCAGGTTGCGAACCGCAAGCGCGGCGTAGAGCGTTTCGAGGAAACCGGCCAGGATTACCGGAACTGGCGACGCTTCATTCCCCGGGGAGGCCCGCAACTGTTCAATTTCATCGTCCGCCGGACGCTGCAGATGATCCCGCTGCTCCTGCTCGTCTCGATCGTGCTGTTCTCGATCCTGCAGGAAGCGCCGGGCGGCCCTCTCACGCCGTATCTCCAGAATCCCCACATCACCGCGGCGGACATCGCGCGGCTCAAGCACAATTTGGGCCTCGATCAGCCGCCGCCGATCCAGTATCTGCACTGGCTGGGGCGCGTGCTCCACGGCGATTTCGGCTGGTCGCAGTCGAACTCCGAGCCGGTCACGCAGGCGATCGTGGAGCGCCTCCCCGCGACGCTCGAGCTGATGGGCGCCTCGTTCGTGTTCTCGCTCGCGATCGGGGTCGCGTTCGGGATCATCAGCGCGGTGCGGCAGTACTCGTGGATCGACTACCTGGTGACGACGTTCTCGTTCTTCGGGCAGTCGATGCCGGTCTTCTGGTTCGCCCTGATGCTGCAGCTCTTGTTCGCGGTCTACGGGATCCCGCTCCCGGGCGGCTACAAGATCGCCTTGCCCTCGGCCGGGATCTCGACCAGCGACAGCTTCGATTTCGCTGATCGCCTCACGCACCTGATCCTTCCGACGATCGTCCTCTCGCTCGCCTTCATCGCGCAGTACAGCCGCTTCATGCGCAGCTCGATGCTCGAGGTGATCCGCACCGACTACATGCGCACGGCGGCCGCGAAAGGCGTCTCGCAGATCGGCGTCATCTTCCGGCACGGCCTCAAGAACGCGCTCATCCCGCTCGTGACGATCGTCGCGCTGACCCTGCCGGGCCTCGTCGCCGGGGCGGTGATCACCGAACAGATCTTCGCCTGGCCGGGGATGGGCCGGCTCTTCATCACCGCGCTCAGTCAGTTCGACTTCGCGCTCTTGATGGGCTACATGATGCTCACCTCGTTCCTGGTGATCGTCTGCAACCTGCTGGCGGACATCTGTTACGCCTGGCTCGACCCGCGGGTGAAGTACAGCTGATGGCGACCGCGCTTCCGATCACCCCGCCGACCGCGCTGACCGAAGAGCAGCCGCGCTCGCGCAACACCGTCTGGCGCCGGTTCCGCCGCCACCGCATCGCCCTCGCCGGCGCCGTCATCCTGATCCTGCTGGTGCTGATCGCGATCTTCGCGAAGTTCATCGCGCCCTGGGATCCCAACTACATCGACAATGCGCACTGGCAGGGGTACCCGCTCGCGCCGGGCGTCGCGGGCCACATCCTGGGCAGCGACGAGAACGGGCGCGACCTCCTCTCGCGCCTGATCTTCGGCGCCCAGATCTCGCTGACGGTCGCCGTCTTCTCCGTCTTCATGGAGATCGTGATCGGGACGGTGCTCGGTGCGATCTCCGGCTACTACGGCGGCTGGGTGGACTTCGCGATCATGCGCCTCACCGACGTCGTCCTCTCGATCCCGCTGCTCCCACTGCTGCTCGTCATCACCGCGATCGTCGCCGACACCTCGAACAAGGCGGCGCTGAACTTCGGGGTGATCGTGCTGATCATCGGCGGGCTCTCGTGGCCGTCGGTCGCGCGCCTCGTGCGCGCCTCGTTCCTCTCCCTGCGCGAGCGCGAATTCACCGAAGCGGCGCGCGCGCTCGGCAACCGCGACGGCCGTATCATCTTCCGGCACCTCCTTCCCAACGCGATCGCGCCGATCATCGTGCAGGCGACGCTGGAGGTCGCGAACGTCATCATCCTGGAGTCGACGCTGTCGTTCCTGGGCTTCGGGATCCAGCCGCCGACGGCGTCGTGGGGCAACATGCTCGCCAACGCGCAGTCGAACATCACGATCGCCCCGTGGGCGGCGATCTTCCCGGGGCTCTGCATCCTGATCACCGTGCTCGCCATCAACTACCTTGGTGATGGGTTGCGGGATGCGCTCGATCCGAACATGCGGTAGATGGTGGCGTGGCGGCGTGAGGGCGCCGGGCGCCCACACGCCGCCGGGCGCGATGCGTGTGCGCGCGATCGAGCGTCCCTGATGAGCAGGGATGGTTGCCTCATGTCGAAGCATGAGCTTGTCGAATGGTCGCGTGAGTTAATGTTGCGATAACGGGGAAGTTGGTGTGATTGCGCGCGAATGGCGCGCGTCATGAAACGACCCCTGTTCGTTGCAGGGATGTTGCTCGCGTCGTGTGCGATGGCAACTGCTGCAACGGTGTCTACGACGACGCTGCTTCCGACGCAGTGGCGTCTTTCCAAGCCTTCGGGTGCGCTGGCCAATGTTGGGACCATGCCGCAAGGTGTCGCGATGTCGCCGGACGGGACGGTGCTCGCGGTCGTCGAGGGCGGATTCAATCCGCCGGCGCTACGCATTCTCGGGGCGAACAATCTCGTCGTTCGGGCGACGATTCCGCTGAAGGGGGCGTTCGGAAAGCCGGTGTGGGTCGACGAGCGGCACGTGCTCGTCGCGGGCGCGAACACCGATGCGCTGCTCGAGGTGGACGTGCAGAGCGGCGCGGTCGACGTGCTGCCGGCGGGGAAGGGGACGTGGCCGACGGCCGTCGCGCTCTCGCCCGACGGCAAGGCCGCGGCGAGCGCGAACGACATGACCGGCGACGTCACCGTCGGTGCGCTCACGCAGTTCGGCGGCGCGAAGACGTTCGCCGTCGGCGCGCATCCGAGCGACGTCGTGTTCTCGCGTGACGGGAAGGTGCTCTACGCGGCGTCGCGCGGCGCGTCGACGGTTTCCGCGATCGAGCTCGCGAGCGGGGCGGTGACGACGATTCGTGTCGGGCTGCATCCGAGCGCGCTCGCACTCTCCGAGGACGGTACGAAGCTGTACGTCGCGGAGAGCGACGACGACAGCGTCGGGACGATCGATCTGGTGCGAAAGGTGCGGACCGGCAGCGTCGACGTGGGGCTGCACGACGGGCGGCTCTCGGGTGCCGGCGCCTCGCCGAACGCGCTCTTCGAGCGTCATGGCGTCGTTTTCGCGACGCTCGGCGCGGAGAACGCGATCGCGGTGATCCACGACGGCCGCGTGATGGAGCGCATCCCGACCGGCTGGTATCCCGACGGGATCGCGATCGGAAGCGACGACACGCTCTACGTGAGCGACGGGAAGGGCGAGAGCGATCGGCCCAATCCGCAGTTCAACCCGTTCACCAAGCACCGCGAAGGCTACGTCGCGGCCTCGCAGGACGGCTCCGTGCGTTCGATACCGCTCGGTGTCTACGCGGCGGGGAACGCGCGGAACGAGACGGCGCAAGTCCTCGCGAACGCGATGCCGACGTGGACGCCGCCGCCCGCTTCGGAGACGGTGATTCGTCCCGACGGCCCGATCCGTCACGTCATCTACGTCATCAAGGAGAACCGGACGTACGATCAGGTGCTGGGCGATCTCACGCGGGCCGACGGCGATCCGTCGCTGGTCTGGTTCGGGCGGCAGTACACGCCCAACCAGCACGCGATCGCGGAACGCTTCGGGATCCTCGATCGCGCCTTCACGAACTCGCAGGTCAGCGCCGACGGCCACAACTGGACCGACGCCGCGTTCGCGAACGACTACGTCGAGCGGTTCTGGCCGCCCAACTACGGCGGACGGCGCAAGCTGTACGACTTCCAGAGCGGGAAGTCGCCTGACGTGCCGCACAACGGCTACCTTTGGGACGACGCGCGCCGCGCCGGAATCACCTATCGCGACTACGGCGAGGACGTCGACGTGACCGGCTCGCCGGGCGCCTCGCCGAACTTCCAGCAAGGCTTCATGCCCGGGCTCGAAGGCCACTACGATCCGGCGTTCATGGGCTGGGATCTCAAGACGAGCGACCACACGCGCTTCCAGGAGTGGAACCGTGAGTTCCGGCAGTTCGTCGCCCACGACGATCTGCCGCGCCTGGAGATCGTCTACTTCCCCAACGACCACACGGCCGCGACGCGCCCCGGATACCTCACGCCGCGAGCGTACGCGGCGCAGAACGATTGGGCCGTCGGCGAGCTGGTCGATGCCGTCTCGCACTCCAAGTATTGGGGCTCGACGGCGATCTTCGTGCTCGAGGACGACTCCCAGAACGGGCCCGACCACGTGAGCGACCAGCGCTCGACGATGTACGTCGCGAGCCCCTACGCCGCGGGCGGCGTGCACCACGAGCACGTCACGATCGCCGGCGTCGTGCACACGATCGAGATTCTGTGCGGCCTGGGGCCGATGTCGATCTACGATCAGACCTCGCTGCCGCTCTACGCCGCTTTCACGACGCACCCCGACCTGCGGCCGTTCGATGCCGTCGTGCCGTCGGTCGACATGAGCGCGGTGAACAAGCCGACCGATTACGGGGCGAAGCTCAGCGCGACGTTCGACTTCACCCACCTCGGGCAAGTGAAGCCCGGCGATCTCAACGACATCGAGGCGCACGACGTGGGGAACGTCGCCAGCCTGCGGTATGCGGGGCGGTAGCGCCGTTCGACCGTAGGGGGAGACGGGGCCGCGCAACGAGCGCGGCCCGTCTCCCCGCGCCGACGTAAGGATATGGAAACGGTCGAGCGACGCCCCGTTTGCGGAGTTCGGCTCGGGGGAACGATTTGTACTGGCGGGGGTGACGTTGCGAGGAGGTCGCGATGGAACGGCCGAGTCATGGCCATAGCGAGAACTGCACGGTATCGCAGTACTGGACACCGCAGCACGTGGACGTGACGCACGCTCCACTGACGTACGCGTCGCCGAAGGCGACGTGGATCGACGAGTTCCAGCGGTTCAAGGGTGTGCTCGCGAGCAACACCGCCGACCGGATCGCCCGGCAGCGGATGCACTCCCACGCGATCGTCGATCCGTGCGAGATCACGGCGCTCCCGGTGATCAACGCGCTCGAGCGGGAGCGGACGGCTCGGCCGCCGCTCCTGGCACGGGTGCGCGCAATCCTGCGCTACGCCTGACGCGCGGCCTGTAAGCGACGTAGGACGACGCGGAAAATCGCGTACGTCAGCCCGGCCACGGCCAGCGGTAGCGGGGCGTAGGCGAGGACGAACGCGAGCGCGCTGACCAGCGTGACGAGCGTGTCGGCCAGGGCGCTCAAGCCGTTGTTCCAGGCGCCGTCGATGCGCGCCGTCGGGCCCGGTTTCGCGGCCGGAGGGTTCGGACGTTCCTCGATCAGGCTCAGCGCGATCGTGCTGGTCGCGACGCGGTGGAGGTCGAGCGCGTGCTGGGCTTCGGACTGCTCGATCTGACCCCGCACGTCGCTCAGGTTCTGCTGGACGGCGAGGATCTCGTCGACCTTGCCGCCCTTGTCCATGAGCGCGCGCAGGTCGCGCTCCTCGTGGCGCAAGTTCGCCAGCCGGGCCTCCTCGTCGACGATCGTGTCGGCGACGTCCTCGGCGGTGACGCTGCGGTTGCGGACGGTCCCCAGGCGCGCGAGACGATCGAGGGTCTCGTCGAGCCGCTGCGCCGGAACGACGATGGTGAGGTCGGCTCCGGGGAGCGCGCCGGGGGTTGCGGGCCGCGCGTCGGTGAGCGCCGTGACGGCACCGTCGGCGGCGCGCGCGATCTCTTGCGTGCGGTGCAGCGCCGGCTCGACGCTGGTGACGACGATCTCGAGCTCGGCGCGCTTGGCGAGGCGCTGCTGACGCTCCACTGTCGTCGGGGCGGCAGCCGCTGCCGGCGTCGGCTCCTTGATCGTGTTGATCTTGATCTTCGTCTGCGGCAGCATCTTGACCGTCGACTCCATCACGGTCGGCGCGACGCTGTAGACGCCGGCAGGCTGCGGCTGCGGTCCGACCGGTCCTTCGCGGGCGCGCCACGCGGCGGCGGCGACGGCGCCGAAGCCGACGACGAGCACGGCGGCGCTCGCGTAGCGCGCCGGGACGGCGTACCAGGGCGCGCGCGGCGGCGCGACGGCACGGACCATCGGCGGGGGCGTGTCGATGCGCGCCAGCGCGCGCTCGAGGCCGGCGGCGGACGGCGGCGCGACGGCGTCGGCGCGCGCGCGGAGCGCGGCGGCGAGCAGCTCGTGCTCGCGCAGCTCGGCGCTGCACGCGACGCAGGTTGCGAGCTCGGTCTCGACGCGTGCGCGCTCGGCCGCGTCCAGCGTGCCGTTCAGGTAGAAGGGGAGCAGGTCGGCGATCTCGTGCTTCACCGGGGTTCCTCGGCGGGCGCGAGCGCGTCGCGGAGCCGCTGCTTGGCATAGAAGGCGCGGGTCTTCACGGTCGCGACCGGGCAGCTCGCGATCGCGGCCACCTCGGCTTGCGAGAAGCCCTCCAGATAGGTCAGCTCGAGGACGGCGCGGTGCTCGGCGCTGAGCGCGGCGAGCGCACCGTCGAGCCGCACGCGCTCGGCGTCGCGCAGCGCGGCGTCCTCCGGCCCTTCGTCGTGCGAGGGCGTCGCGAGCAGGTCGTCGAGCGGGACCGTCGTCGCGCGGCGGCGGCGCAGCGCGTCGATCGCCTTGTGGTGCGCGATCCCGAAGACCCACGTGCGCACGCGCGACCGGCCGCCGTACTTGCCGGCACCGCGCCACACCTCGACCATCACGTCGCTCGTCAGTTCCTCGGCGAGCCCGTCGTCGCGGACCAGCTCGCGCACGAAGCGATGGATGTTCGGGCCGAGCGCGCGAAAGAAGGTCTCGAACGCGAGACGGTCGCGTTCGGCGATGCGTGCGAGCAGGCGGCGGTCCTCATCGTCGTCGGTCATCGGCCTCTTCCGGTACGTCGGACGGAACGAGCGGAAGGTTCAGGCGGTCGCCCGGCGCCGCATCTGCCGGGTGCCCGGAGGCGGTCTTTCGGGGTGCGCCGGGTGCGAGGTCCGCACGCCGGCGATCTGCGGAAGGAGCGCGTCAACAGCATGGAACCTCGCAAGACGGCCGTCGTCCTGATCGAGTACCAGAACGACTTCACCTCCGAGGGCGGGAGCCTCCACGGTGCGGTCGAGGCGGTGATGAAGAGCACGGGGATGCTCGCCAACACCAAAGAGACGGTGGCCCGCGCGCGCGAGCTCGGCGCAACGATCCTGCACGTCCCGATCTCGTTCACCGAGGACTACCACGAGCTCAGCGCCGAGCCGTACGGGATCCTCAAGGGCGTCGTCGACAGCAAATCGTTCCGCAAGGGAAGCTGGGGCGCGCAGATCGTCGACGATCTCACCCCCGACCCGCGCGACATCGTCGTGGAAGGGAAGCGCGGCCTCGACGCGTTCGCGAGCACGAACCTCGACTTCGTCCTGCGCAGCCGCGGGATCACGACCGTCGCGATCGCCGGCTTCCTGACGAACTGCTGCGTCGAGTCGACGATGCGCACCGCCTACGAGAAGGGCTTCGACGTCTACACGCTCACCGATTGCACGGCGACGGTCAGCGAGGACGAGCAACGTCTCGCGCTCGAGAAGAACTTCCCGATGTTCTCACGCCCCGTCGCGCACCAGGACTTCCTCGCCCAACTCGCCGGCAAGGAAGTCGCCCTCACCGCCGGCCGCGGCTACGAGTCCTAGCGCCCTTCGGGGGTGAAGTCGAGGGCGAGCGAGTTCATGCAGTAGCGTTCGCCCGTCGGCGCCGGGCCGTCGTCGAAGACGTGGCCGAGGTGCGAGTCGCAGCGCGCGCACCGCACCTCGGTGCGCAGCATCCCGTGGGAGCGGTCCTCGATCAGGCGGACGTTCTGCGCGTCCGCGGGCGCGAAGAAACTCGGCCAGCCGCTCCCGCTCTCGTACTTCGCCTCGGAGGAGAAGAGGGGCGCGCCGCAGGCGCCGCACTGATACGTCCCGGCGTCATGGTTGTGATAGAGCGCCCCGCTGAACGCACGCTCCGTCGCGCCTTCGCGCAAGACCGCGTACTGCTCCGGGCTCAGCTCGCGCCGCCACTCGGCGTCGCTCTTCTCGATCTTGTCCATGCTCCGATGTTCCCCACCGGGCCGGAACCGTCGCGTTAGCGGCAGTCGCGGCAGCGGCCGGTGAAGGTGATCGTCTCGTGGTCGATCGCGATCCCGTGCCGCTGCGCCAGCGTGCGGCGCGTCTCGGCCGGGACGGCGTAGTCGAGGTCGTCGATCTTGCCGCACGCGGCGCACCGGAAGTGGGCGTGCGGGCTCGTCGTCGGCTCGTAGACCGCCGAGGCTTCGCCGGGGACGTCGATCTTCATCACGGCGCCCAGCTCGTGCAGGCGCCCGAGGCCCCGGTGGACCGTGGCGAAGCCGATCCGCGGCTGGAGGGCGCGGGCGCGGACCCAGATCTCCTGCGCCGTCAAATGGCTCCCCGGACCGGCTTCCTCGACGACGTCGAGGAGGGTCCGGTAGTTGGGCGGGAGGGTTTGATCTGCGCTTGACACCGCGTTCCTGATGGGGTAGCCTCCGTACGGAAGTGAAACCGGTTCTCACTATCAGTGTAGCGAGAACTCCTTCCCATAGCAAGAGTATCGGAGGTTTATCAGTGCTAGCGAAGGTCGGCCAGCCGGCACCCGCGTTCACGCTCCCCTCGACGAAGGGGGCGACCAGTGCCCGTGACCTGGGCAAGACGATCAGCCTGTCGGATTACCGCGGCAAGTGGCTGATCTTTTTCTTCTACCCGCTCGACTTCACGTTCGTGTGCCCGACCGAGATCACCGCTCTGTCGGACCGCTACGACGAGATCAAGGACCTCGATGCCGAGGTGCTCGGCGCCTCGACGGACAGCGTCCACTCGCACTTCGCCTGGCTGAACACGCCGCGTGAGAAGAACGGCATCGCCGGGACCGAGTATCCGCTCGTCGCCGACTTCACCAAGGAAGTCTCGCGCGCGTACGGCGTTCTCAACGAGCAGACCGGCGCGGCGCAGCGCGGCCTGTTCATCATCGATCCCGAGGGCGTGCTCCGCTACGCGGTCGTGACGAACGACAACGTCGGACGCAGCGTCGAGGAGACCCTGCGCGTGCTGCAGGCGCTCCAGACCGGCGGTCTCTGCCCCGCAGAGTGGACCCCCGGCAAAGAACTCCTGAAGGTCTAGTTTCCCGTGCCGCTTCGTACCGGGAGCCCGCTGCCCTCGCTGGACGGCGTCTCCGACTGGATCAACGGCGGCGAACCGAAGTCCGAGGAGCTGGCCGGAAAGCCGCTCCTCGTCCACTTCTGGTCCGTCAGCTGCTACATCTGCCACGACGTCGCCGGTGAGGTGAAGAAGTGGCAGGCGGAGTACGGCCCGCGCGGGCTCGCGGTCGTCGCGGTGCACCAGCCCCGCGGACCTGAGGAGCTCGACGTCGCGAAGGTGGCGGAGGACGCGAAGGGTCCGATGGGGATCACCTGGCCGCTCGCGATCGACAACCAGCACACGATCGTCGGTCGCTTCGAGAACCAATTCGTGCCGGCGTACTACGTCTTCGACAAGGACCACAAGCTGGTCCATCGCCAGGCGGGCGACCGCGGCTTCGAGCGACTTCACGACAAGATCGGCGAAGTGCTGGGCGACAAGCCCGCCGCATAGCAAGTCCGAGCCGGAGCCCTCTTGCATCCGGTCGCCGGATGACCTAAACTCTCGTGGTTGCCCCCGACGCGCACAGCGCCCGGGGGCGAGCCCTGTGCGCGAGTGGCGGAATTGGTAGACGCACTAGCTTGAGGGGCTAGCGGGAGCAATCCCGTGCTGGTTCGAGTCCAGTCTCGCGCACCATGAACACGAAAAGCCCCGGCTTCGCCGGGGCTTTTCGTGTTTTCGCCCTCGGGTTGCAATTTGTGGATATGGGCTGCCGCGGCACGACGGTACACTGAACGCCGGGCGACGCGCGTTGCACGCACGCTTGCCCATGCCGCTTCTCCACCACTCGGAGGGCAATCGCTTGGCATACTCATCGTACCCGACGCGAGCGCTCCGCCTCGCCGCGTCCGCTCTCGGAGCGCTGATCCTCGTCGCGACGTCACCGGCGATCGCGCAGTCGCAGGCGAACGATCCGGCCGCCGCCGTAAAGCAGATCGATACGGACTGCCTGGCCATCCAGAACGCCGTCATGGCATTGCACCCGATTCACGTGCTGTTGGCTTCCGGAACCTGGAAGGTGGTCTCGGACGGTGACGTGGCGATCGCCGACCGGACGCACGCGGCGGTCACGATCGCCGACGTGTACAAACAAGGGAAGCAGTTTGCGTGGGTCCACGCACATAGCTACGATCAGCAGGGAAACCAGCGTGCCACCCAACTCTGCTTCCGCCAAAAAGACGGAACCTTGCAGCGGGCGCGTCAGGCGACGACGGTACCCGACCTCAACAGCGCCTCCGCGGCGCAGGCGTTCTTCGGTCCCGACGGGACGCCGATCCAGGCCAGTGCCGCCTTCGAGATGAACGACCCGATGCTGGCCAAACAGGTCAGCGCGCTGCCGTTTTACAAGTCGCTGCCGTCGTGACGATCACCGCCGCGACGATCAGATGAAGCGCAATTGCGCAATGTGCACGAGGCCGTACAAGAAGATCGCTGCACTCAACACGATCATGACGAGGTGGAGCGGATAGAAGAACTTCGTACTCATCGCCGCTAGGAACGAGACCGTCGCGAAGGTGACGGTCGCCTTGACGAACCGGTCGGAGAGTGCGCCGGCCTCTTCGGCGCGGGCGAAGAGTCCTTCCGCAAGCGCCGTCTCGCGCTGCGCGTCCGCGTCGGTGGCGAGCTTGTACTCCGGCATCGCAAGGGGGGAATTCGGCCGCGCGCCGGGTTTGAGCGCGAGCCACGCGTTCATCGCCGGCCGCATCTCCGGCCGCAGATGCTCCACGATGTAGCGCTGCAGGGTCGCGTCTCCCGTCGTCCCGGCCGCGATGTACTGGACGAACAAGCCGACGTCGATGATCTCGAGCGCGTTCGACCGTCCGGCGTACGAGGCGGCCGTGACGCGGTGTACGTTGGCGCTGCTGAAGAGCTGCGTGCGCTGGGTCGCGTAGAGACTCGATTGATACCCGCACAACGCCGTGAGTACGGAGGCGAGCGAGATCAGCGCGACCGAGGCGATGTCGACGTAGCGGTCCGTCCAATGGGTCTTGCGCGGTGCTTCGCTCATCGTGGCGCGATCGTACCGCACCCTAGGCAGGCACCCTATCCGAAAAGGGCAGCCCAAACGAAAGACGCCGCCGGATCGAGATCCGGCGGCGTCTCGGTCAGCCCGCGGCGCGACTAGTGGCCGTGGCCGCCGCCGTGGTCGCCGCCGTGGTCGCCGTGGTCACCGCCGTGATAGCCGTGATCACCGCCGTGGTAGTCGCCGTGATAGCCGCCGTGGGGGTAGTAGCCGCCGTGTTCGCGCGGGGCGACGTAGGCCGGGCCGCGGAAGACGCCGCCGCGGTAGACGTCGGTGCGGTGGACGTCGTAGACGCGGACGCCCGCGTTCCAGCGGTAGCGGCCGTCGCCGTGCCACCAGCCGCCGTTGCCGAAGAAGAAGCCCAGGCTGATCGAGGGGCCGTAGTGGTACCAGGGGTAGCCGCCGTAATACGGGACGCCGCCGTCGTAGGTGTAGGGGGTGTCGATCTCGTTGGCGGCCAGATACGGCCCGTCGTTGTAGCCGTCGATGCTCACGACCATCCCCGGTGCGAGGGTGAGCCCGGTCGGGTTGATGATCGTGCCCTGGTGGAGCTGCACGTTGTCGATGAAGCCGCGCTCGTCGCGGACCTGCAGGCTGTATTGCCCATCGAAGTTGACGATCCGTCCGTGAATCTGCTCGTCCTCGCTGACGGCCGCGGGCTGAGCGTACGAAGGAAGATCCTGAGCCTGCGCGACGAGCGGCGTCGCTAGGACCAGGGCCGCGATCGCGGCTACGAAGTGCGTTCTCATGACACGAAGATATACGCTTCGTAACTTGGGAACGTGGCGAGCCCGTACCCGTTCTCATCGAATCTGCATCGAGGCGCACGTTTTCCGGGAAGCGCGCGAAAAGATTAACTCTTAAGGAAATAAGAGGGTGACCGCGGGCACTCCCGGAACCGCCCTTTCGCGACGTCGGCGAAACATCGAGGCCGGCTTGGCCGTAGTTTCGGGCGACCGACGAGAGGACGGTCTTCACGCTATGTGGTTGACGCGGTTTTCCATCCAGCGCCCGATCATCGTCGCGATGCTGTTCATCGCGCTCTTGGTGTACGGCGGCGCCTCGTACCTCGCGCTCGGCAAGAACTCGCAGCCCAACGTCAACTTCCCGATCGTCATCGTGATCGCGAGCTATCCCGGCGCCTCGCCGGCGGAGATGGAGCGCCTCATCATCAAGCCGATCGAGGACCAAATCGACGGGATCGAGCACCTCGACCAGCTCAACGCGACGGCCCAGGAAGGCTCGGCGGTCGTGATCGTGCAGTTCAAGCTCGGCACGGACTTGGACTATGCGGCGATCGACGTCCAGCGCCGCGTCGACACTGCGCGCGTCTACATGCCGACCGATCTCGATCCTCCGACGGTGCAGAAGAACGGTGCCGCGGCGCCCGTCCTCACCTACGCGGTCGACTCGAAGACGCTCACCGCGGCGGCGCTCGCCGACCTCCTCAACGACCGCGTCATCTCCGACATCCGCCACATCCCGAACATCGAGAGCGTCGACCTCGAGGGCGCGGCGATCCGCGAGTTCGACGTCGACGCCGACCCGTTGCGCCTGCTCGGCGCCGGCGCGACGCTTCCCGACGTCTTCAACGCGATCTCCGCGAACAACAGCAACCTCCCCGGCGGCCGGATCGACAAGCCGACCGTCGAGACGACGGTCTCGGTCCACGCCGAGGTCAACAGCGCGGCCGACATCGCCGCGCTCCCGCTGACGATCCCCGGCGGCGCGCAGAACACGCTGCGCATCTCCGACGTCGCCTCGGTCACCGATACACACCAGGAGCAGCGCCTGATCTCGCACATGAACGGCGCGCCTGGGCTGATCATGGACGTCAACCGCACGATCACCTCCGACGAGGTCGGGACGACGAAGATCGCGCGGGCGCAGATGGCCGAGATCATGAAGAAGTACCCGCAGATCGAGTTCCACGAGATCTTCGCCCCGGCGGACTACACCCAGGCTTCACTCAACGGCGTCCTCCAGTCGCTCTTCGAGGGGATCCTGCTGACGGCCGTCGTGCTGATGCTCTTCCTGCACGCCTGGCGCAACGCCGCGGTCGTCATGGTCGCGATCCCGTCCTCGCTCTTCGCGACCTTCATCGTCATGCGCGTGATGGGGCTCACGCTCGACAACGTCTCGCTTATGGGGCTCTCGCTCATCATCGGGATCCTGGTCGACGACTCGATCGTCGTCCTGGAGAACATCACGCGACATCGTGACCTCGGTCAGGCGCCGGCCGACGCCGCGATCAGCGGGCGCAGCGAGATCGGCGGCGCGGCGATCGCGATCACGCTCGTCGACGTCGTCGTTTTCCTCCCGCTGGCATTCCTGAGCGGCTTCGTCGGCGAGTACATGAAGGAGTTCGGGATCGTCGTCACGGTCGCGACGCTGTTCTCGCTCTTCGTCTCGTTCACGCTCACGCCGGTGCTCGCCGCGAAGTGGTCGGTGCTGCGCCGCTCACCGGCGCCGCCGAAGTACCTCGTGTGGTTCCAGAGCGGCTTCGACGAGCTGACGGCCTTCTACAAAGGGTGGGTGCTCCCGCTCGCACTCGGTCACCGCTGGATGACGTTCTGGCTCAGCCTGCTGCTCGTCCTCAACGCCGTGACGCTCGTCGGCGGCGCGCAGGGGATGCGCGCCGCGGCAGCGGTCGACGTCTTCTTCGCCTTGATCTCGCTGCTTTGGATCGTCGTGGGCCGCGCGTTCGCCGGACGGCGCATCGTGTGGGGTATCCGTTGCCAGGGGCCGCGCGCCGGCGCATCGCTCACCGCGGCGGGGATCTGCGCCGCCGCCGCGGCGCTGCTCGTCGTCCTGGCGGCGACGAACCTGGGGGTGCAGACCGAGTTCGTCCCTGACGAGGAGAACGGGCAGATCCACGGCGACCTGACGTATCCGGTCGGGACGCCGCTCAAGACGACGCAAGTCGCGCTCGAACGCATCGAGACCGCGACCATGACGATTCCGAACATCGACACCGTGCGCACGTACGCGGGGACGAAGCCTTCAGGTTGGGGCTCGACGGACGGCGGCTTCGTCGGCACGTTCAACATCACGCTGAACAAGGCGCACCGTCGCGACCAGAACGCGATCGTCGACCGCCTGCGCACGCTGCTCCCGCCGCTGGCGAAAGGGGCGGAGCTGACGATCTCCGGGCGCGGCAACGGCGGCACCGGGCTCCCGATCGCGTTCACGCTCTCGGGCCCCGACGGCGTGATCCAGCCGGCGGCCGAGAAGCTCGCCGCCTACATCCGCTCGATCCCCGGCGCGGTCAACGTGCAGACCAACGTCGATCTGGAGGCGCCGCACCTCACGGTGCGGATCGACCCCGCGCGCGCCGCCGTGCTCGGCGTCTCGCCGGGCGCCGCGGCGACCGCGGCGCGCACCGCCGTCGGCGGCGTCATCGCGACGAAGGTCCGCACCTGGAACGGCCTGGTCAACGTACTGCTCCAGTACCCGATCACCGAGCGCAACTCGATCGAGGAGATCGAGCGGATCCCCGTGCGCGCCAACGACGGGACGCTGATCCCGCTCGGGCGCGTCGCAACCTTCACCTTCGACCGCGCGCCGACGAAGATCGAGCACGTCGACAAGCAGGTCATCGTGCGCGTCATCGGCGACATCGACCGCTCCAAGACGACGCTCGGCGAGGTGATGGGCCGGGTGAACACGCAGCTCAAGACCCCGGGCTTCCTGCCCTCCGGCGTCACGCTGGGGACCGACGGCGACTCGAAGTACTTCCTCGAGTTCCTGAACTCGATGGCGTTCGCACTCCTGACGTCGATCGCGCTGATCTACTGCTTGATGGTCGTCCTGTACGGCTCGTTCCTCACGCCGTTCGTGATCATGTTCTCGATCCCGGTCGCGATCATCGGCGCGCTCTTCGCGCTGGCGATCACGCACCAGACCATCAACCTCTTCTCGGCGATCGGCCTCATCATGCTCTTCGGCCTGGTCGCGAAGAACGGGATCCTGCTCGTCGACTACGCGAACACGCTGCGCAAGCGCGGGCTCACGCACGCCGAGGCGATCCTCACCGCGGGCGGAACGCGTCTGCGGCCGATCGTGATGACCACCGCCGCGATGGTGTTCGGGATGCTGCCGCTCGCGACGGGGCACACCGAAGGCGGCGAGATCCGCATGTCGATGGGGATCGTGCTGATCGGCGGCCTGCTCAGCTCGCTGTTCCTCACGCTCTTCCTCGTCCCGGCGATGTACGAGACGGTCAACACCATCTCGCAATGGTTCGCCGGCGTGCGTGCGCGGCGCAGTGCTCGCGGCCCGCTCGACGAGCCGCCGGCACGCGAACGGATCCTCGCCGGCGCGACGGGCGACTGAGCGCATTGCCGCATCTGGCCTGGTGACCTCCGGCACGTATGCCGAAGGTCCCAGGCGGGTAACCGAACCTTCGGCGCATCACCGACCCGGAGGATTCGGACCCATGGCTTCATCCCGACTACGATTCCGCACCATCCTCGCCGCGAGCGCCGGACTCGCGTGCCTCCTCGCCGTGCCGGCGTTCGCAGCCGGCCCGGTCACCGTGCAGGTGAACGGCGTCCCGGCCGATCTGCATCCTGCCCCGACGGAACGCGCGGGGCGCGTCTTCGTCCCGCTCCGCGGCGTCTTCGAACAGCTCGGCGCGACCGTCGTCTACGACAGCGGCGCGATCAACGCGACGGGTCGTCACCACACCGTCAGCCTCCATGTCGGCTCGCTTCAGGCCGTCGTCGACAACCAGCAGGAGACGCTCGACGTCGCGCCGTTCATCATCGGCGCGTCGACCTACGTCCCGCTGCGCTTCATCTCGCAAGCGCTCGGCGCGAACGTGAACTACGACGGCACCAATCAGATCGTCGCGATCAACACGGGCGGCGACCGCGACCGGAATGCGCCGCCGCCGAACGCGCCGCCGCCGGCCGACACGAGCGCAAGCGGTGTGACGATCGCCGATCTCGTCCCGGCGCGCGGCGCGGTCGTGCGCGGCGATCGTCCGACGGTTCAGGCCAGCTTCGCCGGCGGCCGCGTCGACCCGAACAGCGTGCGCGTCGTCTTCGACGGCCGCGACGTGACCGGCCAGGCGTACGTCTCGCCGCGCGGCGTGACCTACACGCCGCGCGGGCCGATCCCGCCGGACCGCCACTCCGTGCGCATCAGCGGCCGCGACCGCGACGGCACGACCTTCGAGCGGGGCTGGACGTTCAGCTCCGGCGGGATGTAGCGACCCCTCACCGACGACTGCGGCGGTGCCTTTTCGCCGAGCAGGCAGGGCGCGGCCGCCGCCGCGTCTCACCGAGAGGCCGTGACCGCGCAACGCGACCTCCCGACTCGACTCGTCCTCGTCACCGGGGCGGCCGGCGGTCTGGCCAAGGGGATCGCACGGTCGCTCGCCGGGGCGGGGTACCGGATCAGCCTCACCTACCGCCCGGGCGGCACGCCGCCCGACGCCGTCCTCGCGGCGGTGCGGGAGCACGATCCCGGGGCACTCGCCGTCCCCGCCGACTTCGCCGTTCGAGGCACGGCCGAAGCGGTCGTGCGCACGGTGGAGGAAGGGCGCGGCCCCATCGACGTGCTGGTCCACGGCGTCGGCCCGATCGTCGTGAAGCGCTTCGCGCGCTGCACGATCGACGACTACGACGCGATGCTCGAGGGAAACCTGGGTTCGGCGGTCTCCCTCGCCTCGAGCATGTTGCCGGGGATGCGCGAGCGAGGCTTCGGCCGGATCGTCTACTTCGGGATGAATGGTTCGCACCTCACCCAGCCGGCTCGCGGGATGGCGCTCTACGGCGCGGCAAAAGCCGCGCTCGTCACCTTCGCGCGCACGCTTGCACTCGAGGAGGCCGCAAGCGGCATCTCGGTCAACGTGATCGAACCGGGCGACATTCGCGACAAAGACGCGGATCGTTCGGCCGCGCGCGCGACCGCCGCGGCGAACCCGACCGGTCACGCGGGATCATGGGAAGACGTCGCGGCCGCGGTGCGGTTCGCGATCGCGGACGACAACGGCTTTCTCAACGGGATGGTGCTAGGGGTGAACGGCGGGCTGACGGAGCCGCACGAGTGAGATACGCGACGTGGCTCATCGTCGCGTTCGTCACGGCGATGCGCGCGGTTGCGGCGGCGAAGGTTCCGCTGACCGGTGACGAGGCGTATTACTGGGAGTGGGCCAAGCACCTCGCGCTCGGCTACGCCGACCATCCGCCGATGGTCGCCTATTTGATCCTGCCGTTCACGTGGGCGACGCAGGATCCGCTGCTCGTCCGGCTCGGCTTCATCATCTGCGGGGTCGTGGCGACGCTCGCGGCGGCCGCGACCGCGAAGCGCTTGACCGGTGACGAGCGTGCGGGGATGGTCACGGCGCTCGCGATGACGCTTACGCCGATGCTCTCCGTCGGCTTCGTGATGGCGACCCCCGACGGGCCGCTGATGGCGGGCTGGGCGTGCTGCCTCTATCTGACCGTGCGCGCCTCGCAGACGCGCGCGCGCCGCGACTTCGTCCTGCTCGGCGTCGCGATCGCCTTCGCGCTGCTCGCGAAGATGTTCGCGTGGGCGCTGATCGCGGGGATCGTCGCGTGGGCGCTCATGCCGTCGCGCCGCTGGCTCTGGAACAAAGGGCTCGGACTCTCGTTCGCGATCGCGGCGGTCCTCTATCTCCCGTTCGTGCTCTGGAACGCGGAGAACCACTGGGTCACGTTCGCCTTCGCCTTCGAGGAGCGGCACGTCCCCGAGCCCTCGCTCATCCGGCCGCTGACGTACTTGGCGGCGAGCGCGGGTGCGTACTCCCCGGGCCTTTGGATCGCCGGTCTGGTTCTGCTGGTTCGCCAGCGGAACGCGCTGATCGCCTGGACCGCGGTCCCCTTGAGCGCGCTGCTCATCCTGCTCAACTTCCACGAGCGGATCGAGCTGCACTGGATCTTCGGCCCGTACGTCTCGCTCTGCGTCGCGATGGGCGTCGCGTTCGTCGGCCTCACGCATCGCGGACGGGTGCTCTGGGCGACGGCGGGCGCCGTGCCGGCCGCCGTGCTGATCCCGTTCCTGTTCCTCGCGGCGGCGTTTCCGGGGCCGCTCTACGCCCAGTTCCGCGCCACGGGCTCGACGCTGCGCAACACGGGGCCGTTCGAGATCTTCACCTACTGGCCGCTCGCGCAGGACGTGCGCCGCATGGCCGATGCGAACGACGCGGTCGTCATCACCGACGGCTACGGCTTCTCCTCGCAGATGGACTACGAGGCCGGGATCCCGCCGGTCGTGATCGGCTACAACGATCAAGGCCAGGAGTCGCGGCGCTGGTACGATGCGGCGATGCAGCCCAAGCGGCTGCTGTTCGTCGACAAGGAGCCGCTCGTGCCGCGTCCGGGACATCCCGACGACAAGGGCGGCCGGCCCGACTTCGCGCGCCAGCTCAAGCTCGCGTGCGGCGACGTCCGGCCCGGACCGGATTTGGAATACTCGTACACCGATCCGACCGGGCACACGGTCCCTGCGCGAACCTACTTCCTCACGTGGTGCGACGCGCCGCGCCCGGATGCGCTGCGCATCCTTCGTTGGGAAGATCGCGGGACGCGCACGGCGTCTCGCTGAACTCTCGCCGTCGTGAGCGATCATCGCCCTTTTCCGCTGCCCGGTGCGCGACCGCAGTACGGACCGGACAAGCTCGTGGACGTCGAGCACATCGATCTGCGCTTGCGCCCGGAGTTGGAAACGAAGCGGCTCGAAGGGCTGTGCACGACGACGGTGCGGGCGATCGAGGACGACGTGCGAGGGCTCGTGCTGGACGCCGTCGACCTCGAGATCCGCGCCGTTCGGCGTGACGACGGACGCGCGCTCCCGTTTCGCTCGACGAGCGAGACGCTCGAGGTGACGATCGAACCACCACTGCGTCGCGGCGAAGAGCTGCGTTTCGCCGTCGACTACGTCGTCGAGAACCCGCGACGCGGGCTTTACTTCATCGCGCGTGAGCCGCGGCATGCCTGGACGCAGAGCCAGGACTCCGACGCACGCTTCTGGTTCCCGTGCTTCGACCACCCCTCGGAGAAACAGACGACCTCGGCGACGATCATCGTGCCGAAGGGGCACTTCGCGCTCGCGAACGGTGCGCTCGTCGAACGCACCGAGGGGCCGGCCGAGACGGTCTTCCGGTACGAGCAGCGGATCCCGCACGCGACCTATCTCGTGACGATGGTCGTCGGCCCGTTCAGCGAGATCGAACAGGCGCATGACCGCGTCCCACTGTTCTTCTACACGCTCCCCGGACGTGCGGCCGACGGCGAGCGCGCCTTCGGCAACACCCCGCGCATGGTCGACGTCTTCGAGCGCGTGATCGGCGTGCAGTACCCGTACGAGCGCTACTCGCAGATCGCCGTCGCCGACTTCATCTTCGGCGGGATGGAGAACACGTCGGCGACCACGCAGACCGACCGCGTCCTGCACGACGAGCGCGCGCATCTCGACTATACGGCCGACTATCTCGCCGCGCACGAGCTCGCGCACCAGTGGTTCGGCGACCTCGTGACGTGCCGCGACTGGTCGCAGGCCTGGCTCAACGAAGGGTTCGCGACCTACTTCGAGGCCGTCTGGCTCGAAGCCGACAAGGGTTGGGACGAGTACCTGTACGACGTGCACGCCGTCGTCCAGCGCTATTTGGAAGAGGACGGCGAACGCTACCGCCGTCCGATCGTGTGCAACCTCTATCGCGACCCGATCGAGCTGTTCGACCGCCACCTCTACGAGAAGGGCGGAGCCGTGCTGCACATGCTGCGCGGCGAGCTGGGCTGGGAGCGGATGAAGCGCGCGCTAGCGCGCTACGTGCGGGAGAACGCGCACCACAACGTCGAGACGATCGACCTGATCCGCGCGATCGAGGCCGAGACGGGCCGCAACACGCGCCGCTTCTTCGCCCAGTGGGTCGAGCGCGGCGGCCACCCGGAGCTGGAGATCAGCTCGAAGTGGGACGGCGAGCGCAAGACCGCGCTCGTGACGATCGCGCAGAAGCAGACGATCGACGAAGGGAACCCCGCGTACGAGTTCGATCTCGACGTCGGGTTCGTCGCCGAGCTGCCGGAGGCGGTTCGCACCGATTACGGCGACGGCCCGCTGCCGGGAGAGTCGCGGGTGCGGCTGCGCGTCGAACGCGCGACGCAGACCTTCGCGATCCCGCTCGAGCGCGAGCCCGCGCTCGTACGCGTCGACCCCGCCGCGTACATCCTCGCCTCCGTGACCTCGTCGCTGGGCGCCGATGCCCACGCCGCGATCCTGCGCGCCGATCCCTCGCCGTTGGCGCGGATCCGCGCGGCGAAGGCGCTGGCGAAGGACGGCAGCCGCGTCGCGCGCGAGGCGCTCGCGCACGCGCTGGCGCACGATCCGTTCTGGGGCGTCGCCGTCGAGGTCGCGACCGCGCTCGGCGGTTCGCGAGCGCCGTCGGCGCGCGTCGCCTTGCTGGCCAACGTCGGACACGCGCACCCGAAGGTGCGCCGCGCCGTCGCCGACGCGCTGGGCGCGTGGCGTGACCCCGAGGTAGCGACCGCGCTGCTGGGCCTGCGCGAGGACGTCTCGTACTTCGTCGTCGCCGCGGCGTTCACGGCGCTGGGAAAGACGCGCGATCCGCGCGCGTTCGACGCGCTGGTCGCCGGCGTCGCCACGCCTTCGTGGAACGAGACGATCGCGAGCGGTGCGCTGCGGGGCCTGAGCGAGCTGGCCGACGCGCGAGCGCTTCCGGTTCTCGTCGACGCGCTGCGCGTCGAGCGTCCGGAGCCGCTGCGCCGCGTCGCGACGGGCGCGATCGCGCGGCTCGCTTCGCTGGTCGAAGCGGTGCGCGGCGATGCGGTCGAAGCGATCGAGCGCGCGTTGCACGACGCGGCGTATCTGGTGCGCGCGGCGGCGTACGCGGCCGCCGAGCGGATCGAGGACGCGCGGCTGCTGCCGACGCTCGACCGGCTTGCCTCGAGCGACAGCGACGGCCGATTACGGCGCGACGCCGCCGAGGCGGCTATGCGCATCCGGGAAGCGCAGGAGAAGCCCGCCGAGTTGGCGCGGCTGCGCGAAGAGATCGATCGTCTTCGCGGCGAGTCCGCGACGCTGCGCGAACGCCTCGACGCGCTCGCGCCGTCATGATTCGTCTACGCGCGCTCGCCGCGGCGCTCGTGCTCACGGCGGTATCGGCATGCGGACACCGCTCCGGCGACGAGGGGCATATCGCGGTCGCCGCCGCCGCCGCGCTCCACCCGCGCCCGCTTCCGCCGGCGCCCGTCGCGCCGGCGTGGAACCAGAGCGACGTGCGCGCGCTGCAGGACCAGCTGCGCACTGCGTTCGGCGACTCCGCTCTGGCGAAAAGCGGGATCGCGATCGTTGACGCCGCGGGTCGTCCGTTGTACCTACACCGCGAGCGCACGCCGATGACGCCGGCCTCGACGTTCAAACTGATCGTCAGCGCGACGGCGCTGCATACGCTCGGGCCGAAGTTCCGTTTCGAGACGACGTTCCAGACGGCGGACGATGTCGTCGGCGGTACCATCGACGGCGACCTCTACCTCGTCGGCAGCGGCGATCCGACGCTCACCCGCGACGACTTGCGCGCCGGGGTCGCGGCGCTCGCGCGTGCGGGCGTGCACCGCATCACCGGCGCGATCGTCGCCGACGCGAGCACGTTTTCCGGGCCGGAGGTCAACCGCTTCTGGGACCCCGACGATCTGCAATACGACTACGCCGCGGGGACCAGTGCGCTCTCGCTCGACCAGGGGACCGTCGAGTTCGACGTCATCCCGACGACCGTCGGCGCGCCGGCGAGGATCGTCACGAACCCGCCCTCCGATGCGGTCAGGGTGACCGGCTCGGTGATGACGGCGTCGACGACCACGCTCACGATCACGCGCGCAGCGGACAAGAACGACTTCGCGTTCGACGGCGGGATCGCGGCGGGCGGTGAGCAGGCGTTTTGGCGGCCCGTCATCGGGATGCCGCTCTATGCGGCCGGCGTCGCGCGTTCGATGCTGCGCCGGCACGGGATCGAGGTCGACGGCGGGATTCGCACGGGGATCGGCCCGCTGACGCCCGACGTGTTGTGGCGCCATCGCTCCGAACCGCTGAGCGCGATCGTCAAGCAGATGCTGCTCGTCTCGAACAACCATTTCGCCGAGCAGCTCCTGCGCGCGGTCGGCGCGACGCGCGGCGCGGGGACCGAGGCGAGTGGCGGGCGCGTCGAGCGCGCCCTGCTCAAGGAGGCGCAGGTCCCCGACCCGGGCTTGCACATCGTCGACGGGAGCGGCCTTGCGCCGGTCGACCGCGTCGCCCCGCTTACGCTCGCCGAGCTGCTCGCGCACACCGCGGTCGCCTCCGACGGACCGCTGTTCGTAACCGAGCTGCCGCGGATGGGCTTCGAAGGGACCGTGAAGGACTATCCGCTCACCGACGGCCTCGGCCGCGTGCGCGCGAAGACCGGCCATATCGACGGCGTCAACGCGCTCGCAGGCTACGTGCAAACCCGCCGTCACGGACGCGTCTCGTTCGTGATGCTCGTCAATGCTCCCGACGCGAACGCCGG
>DATJHK010000054.1:0-67350 GCA_035493875.1 Candidatus Limnocylindria bacterium | reverse complement strand
ACGTACACGTTCTCGATCCGGAACCTGAACGAGCGCCAGGAAGGCTACACCTTCCCCTCCCCCAACGTCCAGCACTACACGTGGCTGATCGTGGCCGCGAACTTCCACGGAAGTCTGTTCTAACTCGACATCCTTTCCCGGCGGGCGCGTGATGCTTCGGAGCAGCGCGGACGCCGCCGACGAAACGACGCCCGCGAGCACCGTTCGCGGGCGTCGGTCTTTTCAGCCCGGAGGCTGGCCGGCAGCGGGCACCGGCCCCGGCCCGGCGAATCCGCATCCATGATCCGGCGTCCGTCCGTCATCCTCGCCGCGCTGCTCGCAAGCGCATGCGCGCTGGCAAGCGCGCTGCCCGCGCCGGCTCGGTCGAGCGTTCCGGTCGCGGCTTCGGCCGCGAGCACGCCGGCAGCAGGCAACCCGGCGGCGACGCCCGTCCCCGCACGCCCGGCAGCCGGTCCTTCGGTCGCGCCCGAACCGTCGGGCACGCCGGAGCCTCCGCACCCCGCCGCCAGCGGGGCGCCGAGTACCCGCGCCGGAGCCGTCGTCCCGTTCCCGATCGGGATGCCGTCGGCGCAACCGTACGCGACGTTCGTGCGCGGCGCGACGCGGCAGACCGGCGTGATCGATCTCGTGCGCAAGGACGACGAATTGTACTTCGACCTGCGTCCCGAGAACTTCGACCACACCTACATCATCCTGCCCTCGATCGAGCGCGGCGTCGGTTCCGGCGCGTTCGCCGGACGCGTCTACGAGCCGTTCGCGATCACGTTCAAGCGCGTCGGCAAGCGCGTCTTGTGGATCACGCCGAACACGCGGTACGTCGCGCCGAAGGGAAGCGCCGCAGCGAACTCGCTCGCCGTCAGCGTCGCCGACACCGTGCTCCTCTCGACGCCGATCGTCGCCGAGGACGCGAACAAGGATCACACCGTCGTCGCACCGTCGGTCTTCCTGACCGATTTCGAGGGGATCGGAAGCGACCTGGGACGCGGCGCGCCGACGCCGTCGATCCCCGGCCTGCTCATGATCATCGTGCGCCCCTCGTACGCCGTCGACGCGACGAAGTCGTACTACGGGGCGACCAAGGCGTTCCCGCGCAACGACGAGATCAGCGTGAACCTGGCCTTCAACGGTCCGGCGAACGCGATGCCGACCGTCCCCGACGGGCGCGGCATCCCGATCACCGTGCACTACAGCATCGTCGCGCCGCCCGAGCACGACCCGCGGTTCGTCCCGCGCAACGCCGACGATCGCGTCGGCTACTTCATCACGGCGCGCAAGAGCTACGGCAACGACGGGGCGTCCACGCCGTTCGAGCGCTTCGTCGAACGCTGGGATCTGAACGACGGCCCGATCACGTTCTACCTCACCGACGAGATCCCGTCGGAGTACCGCGCGACGGTGCGGCGCGCGATCCTCGCGTGGAACGACGCGTTCGCGCGGATCGGGCATCCGAACGCGATCGTCGTCAAGGACCCGCCGTCCGACCCGAACTGGGATCCGGACGACGCGCGCTACACGACCGTTCGCTGGATCACCTCGGACTCACCCGACTTCAGCGCCTACAGCCCGCATGTGAGCGATCCCGATACCGGACAGATCATCCGCGCCGAGGTCGTGATCGACGGCGAGTCGCTCCGTTCCGTCAAGCGCGGATACGTCGACCGCATCCTGCCCGAGCGCCGGGCGCCGAGCGCGTTCGCCGTGCCGCGGAGCGCATTCGACGACGGGCAGGACGCCGAGAGCGCCCAGGAATGCTCGATGGAGGAGGACTCCGTCGCGCAGGCCGCGCTCGGGATGCAGCTCCTAGCGGCGAACCCGCGGGTGAGCGCCGCGGCGCGCGAGCACTATGCGCAGCAATGGCTCTACGCGACCGTGATGCACGAGGTCGGGCATACGCTCGGGCTGCGCCACAACTTCATGGGATCGATGGCGTTCGGCTATGCCGAGCTCCACGACCCGGCGTTCACCGTGAAGCACGGCACGACGGGCTCGGTGATGGACTACACGCCGGCCAACATCGCGGCGCCCGGCGAACGGCAGGCGAGCTATTTCCCCGACCGCCTCGGACCCTACGACTACTGGGCGATCTCCTACGGCTACACGACGTTCCCCAACGTGCGCAGCTCGGCCGACGAGGCGATCCCGCTGAACCGGATCGCCGCACGCTCGACCGAACCGGGCCTCGAGTACGGGACGGACGAAGACGCGGGCGCCGCCGCGATCGATCCGCGGATCGCGCGCTTCGACCTCTCCGCCGACCCGCTGGCCTACGTTGACGAGCAGTTCCGCGTCGACGACGACGTCGCGCGTCACCTGCTGCAGCGGTATCCCGGCGACACGCGCTCGTTCCAGGACCTGCGCTCGGCCCTGGTGACGATCCTCAACGATCAGGACGCGATCAGCGGCCTGGCCGCGCAGTACGTCGGCGGGATCGCGACCTCGCGCGCGCATCGCGGCGAGGCCAATGCGCCGCTTCCGTTCGTCGCGATCTCGCGTGCGGAGCAGCGGCGCGCCTTCGATCTGCTCGACCACTGGGTGCTCTCCTCGCGCGCGTTCCGCTTCTCGCCCGAGCTGCTCAACGCAGCAGCGCCGACGCGCTTCGGATTCCACTGGGGCTCCACGACGCCGCGGCGCTCGGATTTTCCGATCCGCGAGGTGATCGCCGAAGTCCAGGACGACGTCATCGTGCGCCTCTTCTCGCCGGAGAACATCGCGCGGATCGCCGATCAGGAGTACAAGATGCGGCGTCCTGGCGAGACGATGACGCTCGCGGACCTGTTCTCCTGGACGAATGCGGCGATCTACGACGATCTCGGCCGCGCCTCGATCGATCCCGCGCACCGCGAGCTGCAGCGGCGGTTCGCCGACCTCGAGATGCAGATCGTCGCGCTGCCCTCGTCGTCGATCGATCAGCTCGACCTGCCGCGCGAGACGCAGGAGCTGGCGCGGTACGAGCTGATGAAGCTCTCGGCGCGCCTCGGCGGCGCGATCCGCGTCTCCAAGGACGAAGCGACGCGCGCGCACTTGGTGGATCTGCGCGCGCGCGTCGCCGGCGTGCTCCGCGCGCAGAACGTCCGTCAGGTCTAGCGCGCGGCCGGGGGGGCGCTCAGGTCGAGAGCAGGCGATCGAAGAACGAGCGGTAGCGCTGCAGCGCGATTCGCAGGTCCTCGGTGGAGACGTCGGCTCCCGCGCTCCACGTCCCCTCGAGTCCGTCGCGTTCGCGCCGGAAGCTCTGGGCGAGGCGATCGACGAGTTGGTCGACCAGGTCGTGCGCGTTCTGGACGGCGGCACGCGGCTCGTCGACGAACCCCGTCTGCACGCTCTCCCAACGCGTGCGGAAGTCGGCGAGCACGTCGCGCGGCAGCAGGTCGACTCGCTGTTGCTGCTGCTGCGCGCGTTTGGGGCTCTCGGCCCGTTCGGTGGGGACGCGTTGGTCCCGAACGTCTGCGCGGGGTGTCGTCGTGTCCGTGCGATTCTGCATACGTGTGTCTATCCTCTGGTGGGCGAGCCGCCCGCAACGGGGTCGGCTCCGAGAAGGTCGGCGAACAGTGCGCGGTAGGCGACCATCGCCGAGCGCAGCTCTTCGGTCGTCGCAACGCCGCGCTCGCTCTTGAGCGAGACGGCGCGCGCGATACGATAGTTGTCGAGCACGCGCGCGTGGTCGACGGAAAGGTCCTCGAGGCGCTGCGTCTCGTCGCCGACCGGGTAGCCCCGATCGCGCATCACGGTCGTCACGAGACGATCGGCGTCGGCCGTCGCGGGGGCCGGTGAGTCGACGAATCGCGCCTGCACGATGCGCCATTCCTCGGCGTAGCGATCGCGCGCACCCGGCGGCAACGGACGGATGTCGAGGGCGCGCACGCGGCGCTCACGCGCGGCGAGCTCGGCCTCGGCGCGTTGCGTGGAACCGCTGCGCTCGATCGTGCGATCGTATTCGGGCCCGAAGCGCTGATGCAACGCTTGCGAACGACGTGAGCGCGTCCACAGGATCGCGGCGACGATCACGAGCGCGATGACGGCAACGACGACGATCCACGCCGTGTCCGGCCCGCCGAAGGCGGGACTCTGGGTCGAGGGAGCGGCTTGTGCCAGCATTCTTCCTCCTCGCCCGACGCACGGGTGCGTCGTGGGCGATTGGTGGTGTACCCCGTCGCCGTCGCGGAAAACCGGAAGTGCCCACGTCGAGTCGAATGAGATTCCGGTGATCGTTCGCTCTCTCTCCACCACCGGCGTGCGCGCGCTTCGCGAGCGCTACGGCGACGCGCTCGCCGCGGACGACGCGCGCGCGCTCGCGGAGGCGGCGGAGGCACGCATCCTCGCGTTTTCGCGGGCGCTCCCCGCAACGCTCGTCGCGTTGCTCGCGTCGGTCGGGATCGCGAGCGCGCAGGTCGCCGGCGCGACGCTCATCGGGGCGTCGCGCGCGGCGCTCGAGCGGGCCCTCGAACGTGTGCAGGGCGAGGACCGCACGCTCGTCGAGGCGGCGCTCGGTGCGCTCGAGCACGCACGCCGTCCCGCGCCGCTGCTGCGGATGCGCGAGCGCGCGCTCGAGCTGCGTGACGAGGCGCGCGTGATGGGGATCCTCAACGTCACGCCGGACTCGTTCTACGAACGCGTCGACGGCGTCGACGGCGCGCTCGCCAAGGCGCGCGCGATCGTCGCGGCCGGCGCAGCGCTCGTCGACGTCGGCGGCCAGTCGTACGCGCACTGGAACCCGCGCATCGCCGCGGAGGATGAGCGCGAGCGCGTCGTCCCCGCGGTGCGCGCGATCGTCGCTGACCGCCTCGACGTCGCGATCTCGATCGATACGTTCAAGGCGAGCGTCGCCGACGCCGCGCTCGCCGCGGGCGCGCACCTGATCAACGACTGCTCGTGCCTCTCCGATCCGGCGCTCCCGGAGGTCGTCGCGCGGCACGGTGCTGGGCTCGTCGTGATGCACCTCAAGGGCGAGCTGAACGTGCGGCGTCCGCAGGAGTACGTCTACCGCGATGCGCTGGCGGAGATCGTCGAGGTGCTCTACGAGCGCACGGAGCGTGCGCGTGCCGAAGGCGTTCCGCGCGAGGCGATCGCGATCGATCCGGGTCTGGAGTTCGGGAAGGAGCCGGAGACCGATCTCGAGATTCTCGAGCGGTTCGGCGAGCTGACGGCGCTGGGCTACCCGATCCTCTTCGCCAGTTCGCGCAAGAGCTTCATCGGCCGCATCTTCGACCGTCCGGCGAAGGATCTGCTCGTCCCGTCGCTGGCGACGGCGGCGGCCGGGATCGCGGCCGGTGCGCGCCTGTTGCGCGTCCACGACGTCGCGGAGACCGTCCAGCTCGCGCGGATGCTCGGCGCGCTCGCGCCGGAGCGCAGGCGCGCGTTGGCGATCGCCGCGCGGATGCCCGGAACGCCCGACCGGGGCAACTCGGGACCCTCGCCGGCGGTCTAAGGGCTGAGCATGCACACGGTCTACGTCGGTCTGGGTTCCAACTTGGGCGACCGGCAGAGCACGATTCTCGCCGCGCTTCAGCGGCTGCGCGCCCGGACGCGGGTCGAGGCGGTCTCCTCGTACTACGAGACGGCCCCCGCCGGCGGCGTCGCCGGTCCGGCGTTCCTCAACGTCGCGGCGAAGCTGACGACGGATCTGGAGCCGCCGGAGTTCGAGGCGTTCGTGCGCGGCGTCGAGACGGCGATCGGCCGCCAGACCCGCACCCCGCTCGACGCACGGCCGATCGACATCGACATCCTGCTGTTCGACGAGCGGATCGAGGACTTCGGCCGTTTCGAGGTGCCCCACCCGTATCTGGCGGCGCGGCCGTTCAATCTGATCCCGCTCGCCGAGATCGCCGGCGAGGTGCTCGAACCGCGCAGCCGCAAGCCGATCGCGGCGCTCGCGGACGCGGTCGGCAGCGAAGGGATCGCGCGCAAGACGCGCGGTGTCCACTTCGTCGCCAACCGGCAAGAAGAAGCACCCGACGTGCGGCTCTCGCTCAACCGCGTCGGCGTCTCGTCGGTCAAGCACCTGATCCGGCTCCACGTCGGCGGCCAGGAACGGCTCTTCCACGGCGATTTCACGATGGTCGCCGATCTCGCGCCCGACAAGGCCGGGGTCCACATGTCGCGCTTCTCGGAGCTCCTCGAAGCGGCGACGCTCGACGTGCTCGCGCGCAGCGAGCAGCCGGCGCGCGTCGAGGATCTCACCGAGCAGATCGCGCGCGAGATCGTCGGGTCGCAGGGCGCGTTGCGCGCCGACGTGCGGCTGCGCGCCGAGTTCGGCCTCGAGCGCTGGACACCGGTCAGCGGCAAGCGCACCGAAGAGACCTACACGCTCATCGGGATCGCGCACGCCGACGCGCAGGGCGCGACGCGCCGCATCGTCGGCGTCGAGGCCGAAGGGATGACGGCCTGCCCGTGCGCGCAGCTGATGGTGCGGGAGCACTCGATCCGCGAGCTGATCGAGGCCGGCTTCAGCGAGGCCGACGCGATCCGCGCGCTCGACGCGCTCCCCGTCGCGACGCACAACCAGCGCGGCCGCGGGGGCGTCTTCATCGGCGCCGAGAGCCCGCACGCCGACGAGATCCGCGCCGAGGATCTGGTCGAGATCGTCGAGTCCTCGATGTCGAGCGAGACGTACGATCTGCTCAAGCGCCCCGACGAGTTCTTCATCGTCAACAAGGCGCACCACAACCCGAAGTTCGTCGAGGACGTCGTGCGCGGGATCCTCGCGCGCGCGCTCGACGTCTACGCCGACTTCCCCGACACGACGTACATCGGCGCGAGCCAGGTCAACTACGAGTCGATCCACAAGCACGACGCGTTCGCCGAGGCGTTCGGCCTGTTCGGCGAGTTCCGCCGCGAGCTGCGCGAGAACGTGCACGTCGAGGCGAAGACCGACCTGGCGTCGTGGCTGGGCACGCGCCCCTCGCCCGTCGTCACGCTGTAATTAAACCGCCGCGTGTGTGTCATCGATCGGGAGCTCGAGGTTTGGGCGTCGCCCGAGCCGACCGTGGCGCGGGTCGACGCCGCGGTCGTGCGTGATCAGCTCGCGCTGACCGGGCACGATCTGCGCGACGGCGACGTCGCGCTGCTGGCTTCGCTCGGGATCGACGCGTCGCGCACGCCGGTACTGTGGGAACGCTCCGCGCCCGACGATCCCGCGCAGGTCGATCTGGGCTGGGCGCGCGCGCGCCTGGAGGCGCTGCACGCAGCGGGGATCGAGCCCATCGTCACGCTGCTGCACCACGGCAGCGGGCCGCGCTATACCGACCTGCTCGATCCCGCCTTCCCCGCGCTCTTCGCCGACTACGCCGAGACCGTCGCACGCGCGTTTCCGTGGGTCCGCCGCTGGACGCCGATCAACGAACCGCTGACGACCGCGCGCTTCTCGACGCTCTACGGCGCGTGGTATCCGAATCTGCGCGACGACCACGCCTTCGGGCGCGCGATGGTGCACCAGACGCTCGCGATCCTCGGCGCGTGCGAGCGGATCCGCGCGGTGAACCCGGACGCGCAGCTCGTCCTCACCGAGGATCTGCAGCGCTTCGTCGCCGCCGACGCCGGGATCGCCGACTACGTCGCGTTCCTTCGCGAACGGATGTATTTGAGCGCCGAGCTGCTCGCCGGACGCGTCGGCGTGAGCCACCCGCTCGCGCGCTTCCTGGTCGCGCAGTGCGGCATCGCTCCCGGCGAGCTGGCGGAGATCCGCGCGCGCGCGATCGCGCCGGATCTGGTCGCGTTCAACCACTATCCGCACTCGGAGCGCTATCTCTTCAGCGCTCCCGACGGCGCGATCGGCGACGTCCCCGCCGTCTACGTGCGCGGCGAGCCGCCGCCGCGCGCCGCCGCGCTCCTCGAGGCGGCGGCCGCGCGGCTGGGGCTGCCGCTCGCGCTCGGCGAGGTGCACGTCCACGCGCCGGCCGACGAGCGCGTGCGCTGGCTCGCGCAGCACGTCGAGGACGTGCGCGCGCTGCGTGCCGCGCGGGTCGACGTGCGCGCCGTCGGCGTTTGGGCGGCATTCGGGATGGTCGATTGGCACTCGCTGCTGCGCGAGGATGCCGGGGTCGCCGAGGACGGCGTCTTCACGTTCGCCGGCGCGGACGGCGTGCCGCGTCCGACCGCGCTCGCCGATGCGGTCGCCAGCCTGACGCGCACCGGCACGCTCGCTGCGGACGGCGTGCGCGGCTGGTGGGAACGCGAGGACCGCTACCTCGATGTGGCCGAGCTGCTCGCGAGCGCGGCGAACGGCGTCCCCGAGGGGGATCACGTCGTGCGCGCGCGTACGGGTGCGCGGTGATCCCCCGCGCTTTCGTCGCCGGTCTGCACCTTCGTTGGGACGGGGTGCGCCAGCGGCCGCACCACCTGCTCACTCGGATCGCGCGCGAGATCCCGGTCGTCGTGATCGAGGAGCCGTTCGCGGCGGCCGAGGACCGTGACGACGTGCGGTGCGACGGCGGCGTGACGGTGATCCGTCCGTTGCGGCGGCGCGGCTGGTCGCTCCCGCTCCTCGACGAGAATGCGATCGCGACGGCGCGTGCGCTGCTCGGCCCCGGACCGGCCGGCGTGTGGCTCTACACGCCGATGATGGACGCGCTCGCCGACGCCTTTTCGGCGGCGCCGCTCGTCTACGACGTCATGGACGAGCTCGCACAGTTCGACTTCGCGCCGCCGGGGATCGCCGAGCGCGAGCGAGCGCTGCTCGCGCGCGCCGACCTCGTCTTCACCGGCGGACGCTCGCTGCACGCCAAGCGCGCCGGGCTCGGTGCGCGCGTGCGCTGTGAACCGAGCGGCGTCGAGTTCGAGCGCTTCAGCGCCGACGTCGCGCCGCATCCGCTCCCGGCAGGCCTGCGCGGTCCGGTGTTCGGCTACGTCGGCGTCGTCGACGAGCGGCTCGACCTCGCGCTGATCACCGCGCTCGCCGACGCGTTTCCCGACGGCCACGTCGTGCTGGTCGGCCCGGTCGTGAAGATCGATCCCGTACTCGTTCCGCGACGCGCGAACGTGCACCTCACCGGCGGGGTGCGTTACGATGCGCTGCCGAGCTGGCTCGCCGGCTTCGACGTCGCGCTGATGCCGTTCGCGCGCAACCGCGCGACGGAGTACATCTCGCCGACGAAGACGCTGGAGTACTTCGCCGCCGGATTGCCGGTCGTCTCGACCGGGATCGCCGACGTGCGGGCGGAGTTCGCCGACGCCGTCTTCCTCGCCGACGGTCCGGACGCGTTCGTCGGCGCGGCGCATGAGGCACTCGCGGCCGACGCGGCGCGAATCGCACGCGGGCGCGAGCACGCGCGCGCGCGGACCTGGGACGCGATCGCCCGAAGGATGCGGGATGCCCTCGCGTCCCTCTGATCCGCTCGACCTCGAGGTTACGTTCCGCTTTCTGCGCGGGCTCGCTCGGACGAACGATCGTGCGTGGTTCCACGCGAACCGCGCGCCATGGGACGAGCACATCCGTCACGCGTGGGAAGACCTGGTCACGATGCTCCTGCTCGCCGGCGCACAGAGCGATCCGCGCCTCGCGCACGTCGACCCGCGCACCTGCGTCTTCCGGCTCGCGAACGACACGCGCTTCCACGCCGGGAAGGTTCCGTACAAGACGCACCTTGCGGCGTGGCTCTCCCCGGGCGGGAAGAACGGTGCGTATCCCGGCTATTACTTCCACCTCGCACCGGGCCGCTCGCACGTCGCGGCGGGGGTCTACGTCCCGACCAAGCCGGCGCTGCACGCGCTGCGCACGACGTTCGCCGACGACGGCGCCGACGCGCGCGCGTTCGATCGGCTGCTCGGCGCGAAGGCGCTGCGTCCGTACCTCCCGCTCGAAACGGCGGCGCTGCGCGTCACGCCGCGTGGGTTCCCGAAGAGCCATCCGCGGCTCGCGCTGATCCGCGCGCGCAACTATATGGTCGAGCGGACCCTCGAGGATGCGGAGCTGCGCGCGCACGGTGCGTTCGCGCTCTTTCGCGGCGTGATCCGCGACACCGCGCCGTTCGTGCGCTGGCTCGATGCGCACCTCGGCCGTCCCGAGCAGCGCGACGACGACGCGTGGGACGAAGCCGAAGGCTTCTGATCGCGACGTTCAGGCGCGCGGCGCGATCGTGCGGAACGTCAAGTTCATCCTCGGCCCGGTCGCCGGTTCCGGCGGGACGGCGTGCTGCCAGCTGCGCTGGCTCTCGACCGTCATGACGAGCACGGAGCCGTGCTCGAGCGGGACGGCGAACGGCGTTCCGGCGGCGCCTTCGCGAAGCTGAAACGTGCGCGTCGTCCCGAGCGAGACGGAGACGATACGGTCGCGCAGCTCGGGCTCGTCGTCGGTGTGCCAGTCGACGGCGTTCGCACCGTCGCGGTAGATGCCGATCAGGCACGAGTTCAGCCGCGTCGCGAGCGCGGCGTCGAGTTGGTCGCGCAGCGCCGCCAGCGCCGGCGTCCACGGCCGCGGGTGGTTCGTCACGCCGGTGTAGGTGTAGATCGCGCCGGGATCGCCGTACCAGCCGGTCAGCCGCGGCATCGTGACCGGCCCGTCGCCAAGGTCGACGATCTCGTCCTCCACGACGACCTCGCGCTCCAAGCGCGCGAGCATCTCGTCCGCGTTCCCGAGCGGCTCCGCCAAGCAGATCCCCGGCACGATCTCCCGCATGCGCGACCGCTTCGCGTGCGCGAGGCCGCGTACCCTCGCCACACGGGTTGTGCAAATCGAGCACGCGGCGAACGATGCGTTGGCCGCGACGCTCGCGGGATGCGGTGGGTGGAACCGAACAGGGTGCGCGATGGAACGGGTCAGCCGCGGGCGTGCTCTCGCGACCGGCGCCGCCGCGCTGGTCGCGGTCGGAGGCGGGATCGCGTTGATGCTCCCGCATCGGCGCGGCAGCGCGCAACCGAAGGTCATCGTGCAGTACGACTGGCTGATGAGCAACGGGCAGATCGGCGACGTCGTCGCGCACGAGCGCGGATTCTTCAGCGCGGAAGGGTTGGACGTCGAGCTCGCGCCGGGCGGTCCGAACTCCGCGACCGCGGCACCGGTCATCGCGGGGAAGGCGCAGCTCGGCCAGTTTTCCGAGGCGGCACAGGTGCTGCTCGCGCGCAGCTCCGGCGTTCCGATCAAGCTGATCGCGGTCGGCTACCGGTCCGCGCCGTTCGCGTTCTACTCGCTTCCGCGCACGCCGGTCCGCACCGTCGCGGAGATGGTCGGGAAGCGCGTCGGGATCCAGCCGACGGGGCGCTACGTCCTCGATGCGGTGCTGGCGAAGAACAAGATCGATGCCTCGTCGATGCGCATCACCGACATCGGAAGCGATCTCACGCCGCTCGTCGCCGGACGGGTCGACGTGATCACGAGCTGGATCACGAACACGCACGCGCTCGCCGCGCTCGGCCCCGACCGCATCGAGCTGCCGATGGCGAAGACCGGCCTTCCGTCGTACGGCGACGCGTACTTCGCGACGGACGACGCGATCGCGAACGATGCCGACGTGCTGGCGCGCTTCCTGCGCGCGGTGAGCAAGGGCTGGGGCTGGGCGCACGCGCACCCGGAAGAAGCGGTCGCGACGGCCGTGCGCGCGTACCCCTCGATGGACCTGGCGGTGGAGCGGCGCACGATCGCGACGGTCCTGGGCCTGAGCTTCGACGCGACGACCGCGCGTGAAGGATGGGGGACGTTCCGCCGCGAGAGCATCGCCGAACAGATCGCCGTCTTCGATACCGCGGGGCAGTTCAAGGACGGCGCGCCGCACGTGGACGACGTCGTCTCGACGAAGATCCTCGAGCTCACCGCTGCCGACCGTCCGAAGCTCGGCTGAGCGCGTGACGGAAACGATCACGACGGCGGCGATCGCGGCGCACCGGCTCGACGTCGGCTACCCCGTGCGCGGCGGGACGCTCCGTGTCCTCGAAGGGCTCGACCTCGACGTCGCGCCGGGCGAGTTCCTGACGATCGTCGGGCCGTCGGGCTGCGGGAAGTCGACCCTGCTGCGCGTCCTGGCCGACCTGGTCCCGCCGCTCGCCGGGAGCGTCACGGTGCTGGGCGAGCCCCCGGCGGTCGTGCGCGCGAGGCGCGAGGTCGCCTTCGTCTTTCAGGACGCGACGCTGCTGCCGTGGCGGACGGTGCGCGAGAACGTCGCCCTCCCGCTCGCGGTCGGCCCGCGCGGCGCCCGCGACGCGGCGCACGCCGGCGAGATCGACGCGCTGCTGACGATGGTCGGGCTCGACGGGCTCGCCGACCGCTATCCGAGCCAGCTCTCGGGCGGACAGCGGCAACGCGTCGCGATCGCGCGCGCGCTGCTGTGCAAGCCGCGCGTGCTCCTGATGGACGAACCGTTCGGCGCGCTCGACGAGATCACGCGCGACCGGCTGAACGACGAGTTGCTCGCGCTCTGGCGGCGCACCGGCACGACGATCCTCTTCGTGACGCATGCGATCCTCGAAGCGGTCTATCTCGGAGAGCGGGTCCTCGTGCTGGCGGCGAATCCCGGACGCGTCCGCGAGCTGGTCGATCTGCGGGCGGCGAAGGAGCGCGGAACCTGTCCACGCGAGTCACCGGCGCTCGTCGAGGCGATGGCGCGCGTGCGCGCCGCGCTGGAGACGTGCTGACGCGATGAAGCTGCGTCGCGACGCCGCGCTGCCCGTTCTGGGTGCCCTCACGATCCTGCTCCTGTGGCAGTTCCTCGTTCCGGCGCTCGGCGTCCCGCGCTTCATCGTCCCGACCCCGCTCGCGGTGCTCGGCACGTTCGTCCGCGACGCACCGTTGATCGCGGCGAACGCGCTGCCGACCGCGCTCGAGAGCGTCGGCGGCTTCGTCCTGGGCAATCTCGTCGCGGTCGCGGTCGCGATGCTCTTCGTCGCCAACCGGACGCTGCGCAAGGCGTACTTCCCGGTCGTGCTGTTCTTCAATACGATCCCCGTCCTCGCGCTCGCACCGATCATCGTGCTGATCTTTGGCCTGGGGATGTTCCCGAAGATCGTCGTCGCGGCGGTGATCTGCTTCTTTCCGACGCTCGTGAACATGATCCGCGGGTTGGAGTCCCCGACGGCGAACGAGCTGGAGCTGATGCGCGTCCTCTCGGCGAGCACGTCCGAGGTCTTTCGCGACCTGCGCTTCCCGCGCTCGCTGCCGTTCCTGTTCGCCGGGCTGCGCGTCGCGGCGCAGGGGAGCGTCGTCGGCGCGATCGTCGGCGAGTGGATCGGGACGAACAAGGGACTCGGCGCGCTCATCATCGAGTCGACGTTCAACTACCATGCCGAGCGGCTGTACGCGTCGGTGATCGTCTCGGCGCTGCTCGCGATCGTGTTCTTCAATGTGGTCGTGCTGGCGGAGCGGCGCTTCCTGCGCTACGCCGCGCCGGGTGCGTGAGCGAGGTGCGGCGATGCTCGACCTGATCGTTCGCGACGCGGTGCTCCCCGACGGACGGCGGCTCGACGTCGGCGTGCGGGAAGGGCGGATCGCCGAGCTCGGCGCGCGCCTGCCGTACGAAGGACGGCGTGAGTTCGACGCACGGGGTTTGCTGGTGTCGCCGCCGTTCGTCGACAGCCATCTCCATCTCGACGCGACGCTGAGCGCCGGACGCCCGCGGTACAACGAGTCCGGAACGCTCCTCGAAGGGATCGCGATCTGGGGAGAGCTCAAGCCGCACCTGCGCGTCGAGGAGATTCGCGATCGGGCGCTCGAGCTGTGCCGCTGGGCGATCGCGCGCGGCAACCTCGCGATCCGCAGCCACGTCGACGTCTGCGACGATCGGCTGACGGCGGTCGAGGCGCTGCTCGACGTGCGGCGCACGATGGCGCCGTATCTCGATCTGCAGCTCGTCGCCTTTCCGCAGGACGGCTTTCTGCGCAGCCCGGGGGCGCGGGTGAACCTCCTGCGCGCGCTCGATCTTGGCGTCGACGTCGTCGGCGGGATCCCGCATTTCGAGCGGACCGCCGCGGACGGCGCGGCGTCGATTCGCGAGCTGTGCGAGATCGCGCAGCGGCGCGGGCTGCTCGTGGACATGCATTGCGACGAGACCGACGACCCGCTCTCGCGCCACGTCGAAACGCTCGCGGCGGAGACGGTGCGCCTGGGGATGCAGGGCCGCGTCACGGGTTCGCACCTGACCTCGATGCACAGCATGGACGACGCCTACGTCGCCAAGCTCCTCCCGCTGCTGCGCGAAGCGGAGCTGCACGCGGTCGCGAACCCGCTCGTCAACATCACGCTGCAAGGCCGGTTCGACACCTATCCGAAGCGCCGCGGGATGACGCGCGTGCGCGAGCTGCTCGCCGCGGGCGTCAACGTCGCGTTCGGCCACGACTGCGTGATGGACCCGTGGTACGCTCTGGGAAGCCACGACATGCTCGAGGTCGCGCAGATGGGGCTGCACGTCGGGCACCTCACCGGCCGCGACGAGATGCGCGCCGCGTTCGCGGCGGTCACCGTCAACGGCGCTCGCGCTCTCGGCCTGCGCGACTACGGGATCGAGATCGGCAAGCGCGCGGACCTCGTCGTGCTGCAGGCGGCCGATCCGATCGAAGCGCTCCGGCTGCGGGCGCAGCGTCTGCTGGTGGTGCGCGCCGGCGAGGTCGTCGCCGAGGCGCCGCCGGTCGTCTCGCAGCTCACGCTCGGCGCGGAACGCCTCCGCGTCGACTTCGGCGCCACGCCGCGCGCGGACGCGTCGCCGTTGCTGGAACGCACTTGAGGGACTGATGGACAAGATCGAGGACTGGATGCAAGCACCGGCGCGCGACGTGCGCGTCGTCGCGAAAACCGACGTCGTCGTCGTCGGCGGTGGACCGGCGGGGCTCTCCGCGGCGCTCGCCGCCGCGCGCTCCGGCGCGAGCGTCGTGCTGCTCGAGCGCTACAACCACCTGGGCGGCCTCGCGTCGGGCGGGATGGTGCTCGTGCTCGACGACATGTGGGACAACCATCGCCGCGAGATCTCGGTGCGCGGCACCTGCATGACGATGATCGAGCGGATGGCGGCGCTGGATCTGGCCGTCTACCCGCGCGAGGACGAGTGGGGAGAAGATCCGGCGAGCGTGGCGCGCTGGTCCCGTTGGGGGACGATCGACCTGTACAGCCACCGTACGCCCCGCCCGATCTGCTTCGCCGCGGCGTTCGATCCGGATGGGTGGAAGCGCGTCGCGCTCGAGCTCGTGGGAGAGCTCGGGATCACGCTGCGGCTGCACTCGTGGTTCTCGCAGACGCTCGTCGAGGGCAACGTGGCCCGGGGCGTCGTCTGCGAGACGAAGAGCGGCCGCGAGGCGATCCTCGCGGACGTCGTGATCGACGCGACCGGCGACCTCGACGTCGCGGCGTCGGCCGGTGCGCAACACATCCGCGGCAGCTACATGATGACGACCGTCTTTCGCCTGGGCGGGGTCGACACGGACGCGGCAGAGCGGTTCGAGCGCGAGGATCCCGACGCGTTCGACGCGGTCGACAAGCAGATCAAGAAGATCTTCGGCGGCTCGTGGTCGGAGTGGTGGCTCAAGACCCCGCTGCCGGGGGTCGTGTGGTGCAACTGCCCGCACATCGCCGGGCACGACGGGTTGGTCGTCTCCGACCTGACGGCGATCGATGTCGAGGGGCGGCGGCGCATCTCCGCCGCGGTCGCATTCGCACGCGGCAACCTGCCGGGCTTCGAGCGCTGCTATGTCGTCGACGTGGCGCCGCAGACGGGCGTGCGCCAGACGCGCCTGCTCGAGGGCGAGTACGTGCTCACGAAGGAGGACATCGCCGCGCGCACGCGGTTCGCGGACAGCGTCGCGCGCGGGCGTGACTACTACATGCCGTATCGCGTCCTCGTGCCGCGCGAGATCGACAACCTGCTCGTCGCCGGCCGGCACTACTCGGCGACCTCGCTCGCGCAGCGGATCTCGCGCGAGATCCCGCCCTGCATGGCGATGGGCGACGCCGCCGGGGTGGCGGCGGCCGTCGCGCTCGACCAGGGCGTGCGCGTCCGCGACGTCGACGTGCGGACCGTGCAGCGCAAGCTGCGCGAGTACGGCGCCGATCCGGGCGGCGAAATCGCGGTGGCGGAGGCGGCGCGATGAGTCTCCCGCTGGAAGGGATCCGCGTCATCGACTTCACGCAGGTGATGATGGGGCCGGTCTGCACGCAGATGCTGGCCGACTACGGTGCGGACGTGGTGAAGATCGAGCGCGAGCGTGCCGGCGATCTGAGCCGCTCGACGTTCGCGCCGCTCGAGGGCGCCGACAACCCGATCTTTTGCAGCCTCAACCGCAACAAGCGCAGCGTCGCGATCGACCTGCGCGATCCGGAGCGGATGGCGGAGGTGCGGGCGCTGATCGCACAGGCCGACGTCGTGGTGAGCAACTTCCGCGCCGGGGTGATGAACCGGCTCGGCCTGGGCTACGAGGCGTGCCGCGCGCTCAACCCGCGCATCATCTATGCGATCGGGACCGGCTTCGGGGAGACGGGACCGAACGCGCACAAGGGCGGTCAGGACGTGCTCGCGCAGGCGGTTAGCGGCGTGATCGCGCGGCGCGCCTTCGACACGCTGCCGATGACGATCTATCCGACCGCGCTCGCGGACTACACGGCCGGGATGCACCTGGTGCAAGGGATCCTGCTCGCGCTGCTCCACCGCGAGCGCACGGGTGAGGGGCAGAAGGTCGCCGTCTCGCTGTACGACTCGATGCTCGCGATGCAGATGCAGGAGGCCGCGATGCTGATGATGGCGGACCGCGAGATCAACTGGGCCGCGCTCCCGCCGTGCGGGGTCTTCGAGGCGCAGGACGGGCCGCTCGTGATCGTCGGCGCGTTCAAGCAGCGCCCGCTGCACGACATCTGCGTCGCGCTCGAGATGGAGGATCTCTCGGCGGACGAGCGCTTCTCCGACGTGCCGCGGATGGTCGCGCACCGTACGGAGCTCGACGCGCTGCTGCAGGAGGGCTTCGCGAAGAACACGCGTGCCCATTGGCTCGCGCGGCTCGAGGAGCACGACATCCTGTGCGCGCCGGTGCGCACGCTGCGCGAGGCGCTCGTCGACCCGCAGACGATCCACAACGCGATGATCCTCGAAGGCCCCGGCGAGGGACAGACGGTGAAGCTGATCGCGAGCCCGATCACCCTCTCGGACGCGCCGGTGACGCTGCGCCGGCCGCCGCCGCGCTTGGGACAGCACACCGGGGAGGTGCTCGGTACGCTCGCGAGCGAGTCGCGGTGAGCGTCGAGCTCGTCGTCGCCGATCACGTCGCGCGCGTGACGATCGCGCGGCCGGAGGTGCTCAACGCGGTCGATCTCGCGACCGAGGCCGAGTTGCAGGACGCGTGGTGCGCGATCGAGGCGAATCCCGACGTGCGCGTCGTCGTCCTGACGGGCGCCGGCGAGCGCGCGTTCTGCGTCGGCGCCGACCTGAAGAACCCGAGCGTGAGCGGCCTTGAGTACTGGGCGCGCGCGCGGCCCGGCGGCTTCGGCGGGATCGCGCTGCGCGAGACGCTGCACGTTCCGGTGATCGCGCGCGTCAACGGCTTCGCGCTCGGCGGCGGGTTCGAGATGGTGCTGGGCTGCGACATCGTCGTCGCCTGCGACGAGGCCAGCTTCGGGCTGCCCGAGCCGCGCGTCGGCCGAATGCCGCTCGACGGCGGGATGACCCTCCTCCAGCGCCAGATCCCGTTCCGGGCCGCGATGGGGATGCTGCTCACCGGCCGTCGCGTCGGCGCGCAGGAAGCGCTCGCGCTGCAGCTCGTCAACGAGGTCGTGCCGCGCGGCGAGTTGGACACGGCCGTCGACCGCTGGGTCGAGCAGATCCTCGCCTGCGCGCCGCTCGCGGTACAGGCGATCAAACAAGTCGTCCGCTCCACCGCGACGCTCTCGCCGGTGGAGGCGCAGGCGCAACGCCTCCCGCTCCTCGTCGCTGCGCTGCAATCGGAGGATGCGCGCGAAGGCGTGCGCGCGTTCCAGGAGAAGCGCGCGCCGTGCTGGACCGGCCGCTAACGCCCTTCCAGCGCGCGGATCCGCGACGCCAGCGAGGGGTGCGAGCCGAACAGCAGCTCGGCCCAGCGTGGCGGTTCCAGCTCGGCGAGATTTTGCTCGCCGAGCCGGCGGAAGGCGCGGATCCCCGCGTCGGCGTCGGCCGTCGCCGCGAGCGCGAACCGGTCGGCGCGGCGCTCGAGCGCGCGCGAGGCCGCGTTCGCGAGCGGCGAGAGCACGAGCTGCGCGAGCGAGGCGTAGAATGCGAGTCGCGCGCCCTGTGCCGCGCCGTCGAGACCGCGCCCCGTCGTGCGCCGTATCGCCGCTTCGCCGGCGAGCAGCGTCGCTGCGAGCGCGACGGTCGCGAACGCGATCCCGGTCCACGGATCGCGCCGCACGTAGTGACCCAGCTCGTGGGCGACGACGAACAGCGTCTCGTCGGGCGCGAATGCCTCGACGAGGGTGTCGCCGAGCGCGATGCGCTGCGTCCCGAGCACGCCGGTGACGAACGCGTTCGCCTTCTTCGTCCGGCGACTCATGTCGAAGCGCAGGATCGTCGCCTCGCCGACGCCGTAGCGCGCGGCGAGCGCGCGGATCCGCGCCTCCAGCTCGCCGGTGACCGGCTCGTAGCGGTTGAAGAGCGGCATCACGAACGTCGGTGCGACGACCGTCGCGAACGCCAGGAGCGGCGGCGTGAGCCCGATCGCGATCCACGGCCAACGGTGCGGTGCGCGCGTGACGACGGCGTCGGCGAGCGCGACGACGAGGGCCAGCACGACCCCGCCGACCGCGCTGCCCTTCGCGTAGTCGACGACCCACGCGCGCGGCGTCTGATCGCTCGTCGCATAGACGCGTTCGAGCACGTGCCCTTCCACGAACTCGACGCCCAGATCGCGCAGCGTGTCGAGCGCGAAGACGCCGAGCGCGAACGCCGGTGCGCGCAGCGGCCGCGGCAGCGGCTTGAACGCGCGCTCGAGCGGATCGGCCAGCACGAACGCCGTCGTCGCGAGGCTCGCGAGGCTGCGGCCCATCCCGGCGATCATGAGCGCGCGGCGCGTCGCGGCGTAGCTGCGCGGATCGCGCTTCGCGCGCGGCGGCGTCTGCGCGCGCAGCTCGCGTACGGCCTCGATCGCGCGCCATGCGGCGTAACCCAGCGTCAACCCCGTCGCCGCGCCGAGCAGCGTTCGCTTCACGGTCGTCATCACGTTGCGAGGTGCTTCGTCCGAGCGCGAGAACCTCCGGCAGCGTGACGACGTTCCTCGTGACCGGAGGCCCCTGCTACGCGTACGATCCCGTGACGAGCCGGTGGTCGTGCGGCGAAGGGCTCGTCGTCTCGGGCGGAAAGATCGTCTCGCTCGACCCGCATACCGCGGGGAACGGCGTGCGGCGCATCGATCTTGGCGGGCGCTCGCTCTATCCCGCCTTCGCCGACTGTCACGTGCACCTCACCGACACGGGGCTTTTCCTGGGGGCGAACGATCTCTCGGGTGTTCGCACCACCGAAGCATACGAACGGCGCGTTGCGGCGCTCCCGCGCGCGGCGTTCGTTTTGGCCGGGAACTACGACGAGTCGACCTGGACCGACGGCGGCACCGCGAGCGCCGCGCCGCTCGAGGCGCACCATCGCGACGCGGTCGCGATGGCCGTCCGCGTCGACGGACACTCGTGCGTGCTCAACCGCGCGGCGCTCGCGTTCGTCGGTCTCGCGCCCGACACGACCGGGATCGAGCGCGACGAGGCGGGTGTACCGACGGGACGCCTCTTCCTCGATGCGAACTGGCGCGCGCAGGCGAAGATCCTCGGCGCGCTTCCGGCGCGGATGAAACGCGAGGCCGACAAGCGCGCGGCGCTGCTCGCGCTGCGCGAAGGAGCGCTGCACCTGCACGTGCAGCTCGTCGGCCTCGGCCCGCGCGAAGCGTACGTCGAGGAGATCGCCGCGCTGCGCCGCGCGGGTCCGGCGAAGTGGTATCCGAAGATCTGCGAGACCGATCCGGCGCTCGCGAAGGATCTCGGGCTGCCGTACGTCGGCGGCGACGTGTTCCTCGACGGCTCGATCGGCAGCGGCACCGCGGCGGTCACCGATCCGTACCACGATCGTGCCGGCAACGGGACGCTGATGCGCGACGACGCCGAGGTCGAAGCGTATTTCGCCGACGCGGAACGCCTCGGGATCAGCGCCGGCGTTCACGCGATCGGCGACCGTGCGATCGAACAATGCATCGCGACCTGGGAGAAGGTGCTCAAAGGCGCGCCCTCGCCGCGCAACCGGCATTTCATCGAGCACTTCGAGATCGCGCGCCCCGATCAGATCGCGCGCTGCGCGCGCCTGGGGATCTTCCTCTCGATGCAGCCGCAGTTCGACGCGCTGTGGGGACACCCGGGCGGGATGTACGACGCGCGCCTGGGCGCGCAGCGCGCGCGCACGATGAACGCGCTCGGCTCCGCGAAGCGCGCCGGCGCGACGCTCGTCGGCGGCGACGACAGCCCGGTCTGTCTGCTCTCGCCGCTCGACGGGATGCGCGCCGCGGTCGCGCACCACAATCCGCGCGAGCGCCTGAGCGTCGCGGACGCGCTCACGATGTACACCTACGACGCCGCACGTTTCGGCCACGTCGAGTCGCGGACCGGCCGGCTCGCCGAAGGCTACGCCGCCGACTGCGTCGTGCTCGAAGGCGATCCGCTCGCGAGCGGATCGTTCGACGGTGTGCGGGTCACGCAGACCTGGCGCGATGGCGAGCCGGTCAGCGGCGCGCTGTAGGAGCGACGTTCGGGGCGCAGCAGTGAGTCAATCGGCGAGGAACGCGAGGAGCGCCGTGCTCGTCGCTTGGGGGTTCTCGTCCATGAGCCAATGGCCGCTGTCGGGGATGACGCTGGTGCGCACGTCGCCGGCGACCGCTTTGGCGAACTCCGGCATGAGCGCGCCGAACGATTTCTCGCCGCCCATCGCGAGCACGGGCATCCGCAGCGGGATCTTCGCGAACTGCACGTTGTCGTCGGCGTCGCGCGCGAAGCCGGCGAAGTAGGAGAAACCGGCGTGCATCGCGCCCGGCTGCGCGTACGAGGCAGCGTACCATGCCCGCGTCGCTTCGGTGATGCGTTCGGGGTGATAGGCGAAGTCGTCCCAGATACGGTTCAGATAGATCCGCTCCCGTCCGGCGGTCAGCTCCTCGGCGAACGTTCCGTTGAAGTGGAAATGCCAGATCGCCGGCATCAGCAGCACCTGCTGCCACGGTCCGACGCCGGGGATCGGCGCGTCCATGATCGCGAGTTTCGTAACGTCGCTCGGAAATTGTGCGGCGTACGCGTAGGCGACCATGAGCCCGATGTCGTGTCCGACGACGGCCGCCTGCGGCGTGCCGAGCTGCGCCATCAGCGCGTGCAGCGTGCGCGCGACGGACGCCATGTCGTATGCCGCCTCGGGAGGCTGCGGCCGCGACTCGCCCAGGCCCGGCAGGTCGGGGACGACGACCAGATGGTTCGTCGCGAGCTGCGGTGCGACCGGCGCCCACATCTCGCCGGTGTCGGCGTAGCCGTGCAGCAGCAGCACGGCGGGGCCTCGGCCGCCGATGCGGTAGTGCACGGCCCTGCCGTCGACCTGCCGTGTCTGCGCGGTGAAGCCGCCTGCGAGCCATGCCGAGTCGTGCATGTGCCGTCCCTCCACCGCGCGTCGTGGGCGCTTCAGATGATCGAGATCGTTTCCTTCGGTTTGGGGGGCTGGGCGGCCATTGCCGATTCGAGCTGCCGGGCCAGCGTGTCGACGACCGGGGCGTCGATCTCCTCGACGCGGCCGGTGTCGGCGAGCGCGACGAGGTTCGGTTCGATCGGGATGCGCGCCAGGACCGGGGCACCGGCCAGTTCGGCGACCTCATCCGCATAGGAGGGGCCGAAGATCTCGTAGCGCTTCCCGGTGTCGGGGGCGACGAAGTACGACATGTTCTCGACGACGCCGACGATCGGTTTGCCGAGCTGGTGGACGAGGTTCGCGGCCTTGCGCACGATCATCGTCGCGAGGCGCTGCGGCATCGTCACGAGCACGATCCCGTCGACCGCGAGCGACTGCAGCACGGTCAGCGGCGCGTCGGACGTGCCGGGCGGCAGGTCGATCAGCAGATAGTCCAGGTCCGTCCAGAGCGCCTGCTCGTAGAACTGGCGGATCACCCCGGAGAGGATCGGGCCGCGCCAGATCATCGCCGTGTCTTCCTTGTCGGTGAGCAGGTTCGAGCTGACGATCTGGATCGCCGAACGGCTCATCGCGGGGACCATCAGCGGTTTGGGCGGCTGCCCCGGCGGCGAGTTGGGATCGCTTTCGAGCCCCAGCGGCGTCGTCAGCCCGAAGAGCCGCGGGATCGACGGACCGGTGATGTCGGCGTCGAGGATCCCGACGCGCTTCCCGGCGCGGCGCAGGCCGACCGCCAGCATCGCGGTCGTCAAGGACTTGCCGACCCCGCCCTTCCCGGACATGATCGGGACGACGCGGCCGAAGCGCGCGCGGCGCGCGAACTCGCCGGGCGCGCGGCGCTGCGGCGTGCGGTCCTCGTTCATGATCGTCGGGACGCGGCCCGAGAGGCGCGCCTGCGTAAGCGCCGCGACGATCGGCTCGACCCGCAGCCCGTGGGCCTTCGCGCCCTGCTCGATCGTCTCGTACTTGTTCACGCCGCAGCCCGCGCAGTGCAGGCCGAACTGCGTGAGGACGTCCTCGGCGATGGGAAACCCGGCGACAAGCTCGCGGATGTTCGTGGTCGGGGTGATCTCGGTCGATGCGGCCATGGGCGGCAAATGATGTTCGGGACCGGCGCCGAGCGTCCCGTCCCGTGCAGTCCCCGATTGCCCGGTAGGCTGCACGCCTTTTCCGAGGACGCGAGGGGCCGCTAGGGCCCCGCTTCGTCGGCTCGCCGCCGGGGTATCTGCGAGCACGTGGGCAGACGATCGCTCTATCCGGGCGTCGCCGACGCGGCGCTCGTCAAGGCGAAGGCGCTCCGGGGGAGGGCCGATGCTCCAGACGGAGCGTAACGCCGAGATCGCGCGCGGTCTGGCCGAGGCGACGCGAGTCTGCCACGACATCGTGCGCGCCAACGCGCATTCGTTCTACCTCAGCTCGCTGTTCCTGCGGCCGGAGAAGCGGCACGCGCTCTGGGCTGTCTACGCATTTTGTCGCACCGTCGACGACATCGCCGATCGCGACGCGCCCGAGCGCGAGCGGCTCGACGCGCTCGACTCGTTGGAGCGGCGGCTGCTGGCGGCCTCGCGCGGGTTGTCCAGCGATCCGATCTTCGCCGCCTTCGCCGACGCCGCCGAGCGCTTCGAGATCCCGCTGAAACCGGCGCTCGACCTCTTGCGCGGCGCCAGGATCGACGTCACGGTGCAGCGCTACGAGACGTACGAGGCGCTGGAGGAGTACTGCTACCTCGTGGCCTCGACCGTCGCTCTGCTCGTGATGCCGATCCTCGGCACGACGAGCCGGGCCGCAGTCGCGTACGGCACCGCGCTCGGCCGGGCGATGCAGATGACGAACATCCTGCGCGACGTCGGCGAGGACGCGCGGATGGGACGCATCTATCTGCCGGCGGAGGATCTGGCGCGCTTCGGCTGCACGGAGGAAGCGCTGCACGCGGGCCGGCTCGACGCGGCGTTCGTCGCGCTGATGCGGTTTCAGATCGCGCGCGTGCGCGCGCTCTACCGCGAAGCCGAACCCGGGATCGCGCTGCTTGCGCCCGACGCGCGCTACACGATCCGGCTTGCGCTCGACCTCTACCGTGCGATCCTCGGCCGCATCGAGGCGAACGGCTACGACGTCTTCACCCGTCGCGCGTACGTCCCGGCAAGCACCAAGATGGTGCTCGCGCTCGCCGCCGCGCTCGCGCGCTGACGCGGCGTTCATCCCTTTCCTCCGTCGGAGATCGTCTCGAAGCGTCGTTCCCGCGTACCCCAATCGGCGACACACCAGAGCAGCGCGGCGAAGATCGGCGCCCCGCCCGCGATCCACATCACGGCGCCTGCGTTCTGCTGATCGGCGAGCGCGCCGGGAACGACCGCGTAGTGCGCGTAAAGCACGTGCCGCGTGACGTAGAATGCGAAGCCGAGGAACGCGCTCATCGGCAGGGCGAGGAAGAGCGCCAAGATGCGAACGGGATGGCTCGGCGCGTGCGGTGCCGGCGCCACGGCGAGCAGCGGCGTCCAGAACACCAGCGCCGAAACGAGGAACACCGTGTGTTCGAGCGCATGGATCGTCTCGTTCTCGAGCGCTGCCTCGTAGAACGGCGAGAAATGCACGCCGTACAGGACGAAGGCGAACTGGAGCCACGCGAACGCCGGGTGCGTCAGGATGCGGAGCGGCGGCGAGGCGAGCGCGCGTGCGAGCGACGCGGCCGGCGTCGCGGGGAGCGCGGCGAGCGCGAGGCGGACCGGCGCCCCGAGCAGGAGCAGCGGCGCGCAGACGGAGACCAGCACGAGGTGCTGCACCATGTGCCAGCTCAGCGAGCCGTCGGAGAGCGTGTCGAGCGGGCCGAACAGGGCTCCGGCGACCGAGAGCAGTCCCAGCGCGTACGCGGCGATCGCGAGGCGCGGAAAAGGCCGCCGCGCACGGCGCACGCGCGCCAGTCCCCACGCATAGAGGACGACGCCCAGCGCGAGCAGCGTGGCGAGCGTCACCGGGAGCACGGAGAACACCTACCCGGGAGCTCTTCCGGTAAACGGGGTATCGCGTGCTGAACCCGGCGCGCGATCTGCCGCTCCTGGCCGCGCTGCGGCTGCGCGTCCCGGGACGTGCGCTGCGCGCGCTCGCCGCCGGGGACACGGAACGGCTGCGCGCGTGGCTCGCCGGCGAGTCGGCGCTACGCCTTGCGGAGGCGCGGCGCGACGCGCGGCTCGACTTCGACCTGCTCGCGTCGATGGGCGCGCGCATCGCCGTTCCGTCGGACGACGAGTGGCCCGCGGGTTTTGCCGACCTGCGCGACCCTCCGGCGCTCCTGAGCGTGCGCGGGGCGCTGCCGCGCGCGGGGATCGCCGTCGTCGGTGCGCGCGACGCCGACGCACGTGCGTGCGGGTTCGCCCGAGCGTTCGCCGCGGCGCTGCGCGCGCCGATCGTCGCGGGGCTCGCACCGGGGATCGACGAGGCGGCGCATCGCGGCGCGCTCGACGCCGGAGCGCCGACGGTTGCGTACGTCGGCGGGGGCCTCGCGCGGTTGGAGGATCCCGTGCTCGCCGATGCGATCGTCGCCGGCGGCGGTGCCGTCGCCTCGGAGTGCGGTCCGACCGTTGCGCCGAGCGCGTGGTCGCGGATGCGGCGCGATCGCCTGCAGGCGGCGCACGCGCGCGCCGTCGTCCTCGTCGTCTCCGACGCGGCAGGCGGCGCGATGCACACGCTGCGCTTCGCGCGCGAGGCGGGGCGTGCGTGCTTTGCGTTCGCGAGCGACGCAAGCGGCAACGTGCTCGCGCTCGCCGCCGGAGCGCGGCCGCTCCCATGGGATGCGCGCGAAGCGGCGGCCGCCGTCAAAGCCGAGGTCGACGAGACGGTATCGCGAAGAGGCGACTCCGTTCGCTGAAAGGATCCTCGTTGCCGTCCACCGCCGATCTCCGTCCCGCGCGCCTCGACGACGTCCTCGCCGGCGGCGCGAGCTCGCCCGTCCGGGCGGGACGCCGCGTCGGCGGCGACCCGTTCGTCTGCGTGCGCGCCGAGGGACCGTACGCGTTCGACCCGGACGGCAAGCGGTACGTCGACTACGTCATGGCCTACGGCCCGCTGCTCTTCGGGCACACGCCGCCGTTCCTCGAAGGGCTCGATGCGCTCGCGGCGCGCGGTGTCGTCTACGGTTCCACGACCCCCGACGAGCTGACGCTCGCGGCGCGGATCCGCGGCCACCTTCCCTCGATGGAACGCCTGCGCTTCACGACGACGGGAAGCGAGGCGGTGCAGAGCGCGGTTCGCGTCGCGCGCGCGTTCACCGGCCGCGACGCGATCCTCAAGTTCTCGGGCAATTACCACGGCCACTTCGATCTCGCGCTGCAAGACGCCGGAGCGTCGGCAGAGACGCCGGAGGCGACGCGCTCGGGGATCCCGCGCGCCGTCGTCGACGATCTCGCGGTCGCCCGCTACAACGATCTCGACGACGTCGACCGCCACCTGGCGCGCATCGGCGGGCGGCTCGCGGCGATCCTCGTCGAGCCGATCTGCGGCAACATGGGGCTGGTTCCGACCGCGCCCGGCTTCCTCGAAGGCTTGCGCGAGCGCGCCGACCGCTACGGCGCGCTGCTGATCTTCGACGAGGTCATCACCTGGCTGCGGCTCGGCCTCGGCGGCGCGCAAGCGCGCGTCGGCGTGCGTCCCGACCTCACGACGGTCGGAAAGATCCTGGGCGGGTCTTTCCCGATCGCCGCGTTCGGCGGCCGCGCCGACGTGATGGCCGTGCTCGCGCCCGACGGCCCGTGCTTTACCGGCGGGACGCACGCGGGGATGCCGTTCGCGGTCGCGCTCGGGCTGCGCGTGCTCGATCATCTCGAAGGCGATCCGTCGCTCTACACCGAGATGGACCGCCGCGCCAAGGTGCTGGCCGAGGCGATTCGCACGACGCTGCGCGCGCTCGCGCTCGACTTTGCGGTCGTGCAGCTCGAGTCGATCGTCGACTTCAAGTTCCGGCCCGGGCCGCCGACGCGCTCGTACGACGATCAGCAGCGCGACGATCAGCGCGCCTACGCCGCCTTCTACCACGAGATGCGCGCGCGCGGCGTGCTCCTCCCGCCCTCGCACAACGAGGTGATGTTCGTCTCGACCGCGCACGGCGACGACGACGTCGCGCTCACCTGCGAGGCGATCGACGCCTCGCTGCGCGCGCTGCGCGCGAACGGGATCGTCTGACGATGGCGGTCGAGACGCCGGCGGGCTGGACGAACGACGGGATCGCGCTCGTGCGCGTTTACGACCGCACGAACTTCGACGGTGCGATCGCGTTCGTGAATGCCGTCGCGCAGGTCGCCAACCGGCTGAACCACCACCCCGACATCGCGCTCTCGTGGAACCAGGTCACGATCCGGACCTGGTCCCACGACGTGAACGCGATCACCGAGCGCGACGTCGCGCTCGCCCGCGCGATCGACGCGCTCGGCTGACCGGCGCGCCTCAGCTCCCGGCGCGCCCGTGGACTTCGGCGAAGAAGTAGTCCTTCCAGCTCGCGGGACGCGTCTTGATCGTCCCCAGCCGGAACATCAGATCGGCGAGCTGGAACGTCCCTTGCGGCGCGGTGGAGTACACGAACTGCGGTGAGGCGAGCATCGCGGCGAGATCGTCGACGGAGATCTTCTCTTTCGTCTCGCGCAGGTACAGCTCGGCCGCCAGGCGCTTGTCCTTCGCGATCAGCTCGACGGCGTCGTCAACGGCCGCGATGACCGCCGCGATCGTCTTCGGGTTCGCGTCGTGGAACTTCGTCGTCCCGAACACGACGCCGTTCGACGCCGGTCCGCCCAGGATGTCGACCGAGTTGATCACGGTGTGCACGCCGGGAAGCTTGAGCTCCTCTTCCTGGTACGGCGGGAGGGAGAAATGGGCGTCGACGTCCTTTCCGCTCGCCAGCGCGATGTAGGCGTCCGGGTGTCCCAGCGAGACGCACAGCGGGTCGAACTTGCGCGCCTGCCCCGGGCCGAACATCTTCTCGGCGGCGATCTGGAGGACCGCCATCTGGGTTGATTGGCCGACGGTCGGAAGCGCGATCTTGTCGGCGGTGGTGAAGTCGCGCAGCGTGTGCACGTTCGGATTGCGCGTCACGAGCAGCATCGGGAGCGCGCCGGCGCCGGTGACGCCCTTGACCGCGCCGTTCGAGCGCGCCCAGACGGTCAGCATGTTCGTCGAACCGCTGGTGACGAGGTCGACGTTCCCCGAAAGCAGCGCGTCGATCCCCGCGCCGCCGCCGTTGAACGTGAGCCAGGAGACTTTCAGCTCGCCGAGGCCCCGCTTGCGGGCCTCTTTCTCGATAAGCTTCTGCTGTTCCATGATCATCAGCGGAAGATAGGAGAGTCCCGGCTGACGCGAGACGCGCAGCTCCGTGACCTCCGCGCTGGCGGGGAGCGCGAACGCGCACGCCGCGATGATGCCGAAGAGCATTCCGAGGAATCGTTGCAAGGCCGACCTCCATGAAGCGCTGGTGCGAGGCTCCGGATCAGGTCGTCGTCATCCCCCAGCGGCGAATCGTGCGTGCCTCGAGGGTGCGGAAGACGACGTTCTCGACCACGAGCCCGATCATGATGACGGTGAGCAAACCGGCGAAGACGTTGGGGATGTCCAGGGTGTTCTTGTTCTCGAGGATGAACCAGCCCAAGCCGCCGCCGCCGGACGCCACGCCGAAGACGAGCTCCGCCGCGATCAGCGTGCGCCACGCGAATGCCCAGCCGATCTTCAGCCCGGTGACGATGCTGGGCAGCGCCGCGGGGATCAGGATCAGGCCGACGTAGCGCAACGAGCGCAGGCCGTAGTTGCGCCCGACCATGCGCAGCGTCGTGGAGACCGAGACGAATCCGGAGTGGGTGTTGAGGGCGACAGGCCAGAGCACCGAATGGATCAGCACGAAGGCGAGGCTGAACGGGCCCAGGCCGAACCAGATCAGCGCCAGGGGAAGGAGCGCGATGGCGGGGAGCGGGTTGAACATCGACGTGAGCGTCTCGAGCAGATCGTTTCCGATCCGCGTCGTGGTCGCGAACGTGGTCAAGATCGCGGCGAGCGCGATCCCGGCGGCGTAGCCGATCAGCAGGATCTTGATCGACGTCCAGATCCGCGCGGCCAGCTCCCCGCCGGCCAGACCCGTCACCAGAGCATGCACCGTCGCGCTGAACGTCGGCAGCAGGAGCGGGTTGTCGAGGTGACGTGCGTAGAGTTCCCAGAGCAGCGCGAGCACGATCAGGATCGCGGCCTTGCGCAGGATCGCGACGTTCGCGACCGTCTCCCAGAGCGAGAGCGGTTTCTCGACGACGCCGAACTCCGTCGCGTCGGCCGGTGCCGCGAGATACTCGGGCCGCGAAGGACGCTGCTCAGGCGCGCGCAACGGGCGCCTCGATCGTCTCGGCGAAGAGCATCTCGTGGATGCGCTCTTCGAGCGCGCGCGCTTCCGCGCTCGCGCCGCGAGCCGTGCTGTTCAGCTCCGCGAGAACCTGGCCCGGGTGCGGCGTGAGCAGAAGGATGCGGCTCCCGCACTTGATCGCCTCGGCGATCGAGTGGGTGACGAAGATCATCGTGAAGCGCGTTTCGTCCCAAAGCTCGAGCAGCTCGTCCTGCATCTTGCGGCGCGTCAGCGCGTCGAGCGCCGCGAAAGGCTCGTCCATCAGCAGCATGGCGGGCTCCATCGCCATCGCGCGCGCGATCGCGACGCGCTGCTTCATCCCGCCCGAAAGCGTATGCGGGTACTGGTCGGCGCACGCGCTCAGGTTCACCTTGGCGAGGTATTCGCGCGCCCGCGTCTCGGCCTGGGCGCGCGACGCCTTCCCGCCGACGAGCAGCGGGAACATCACGTTCTCGCGAACCGTCTTCCACGGCAGCAGCTGATCGAATTCTTGGAAGACCATCATGCGGTCCGGACCGGGTTGCCGAATCACCTCGCCGCGTAGGCGGATCTCACCCTCGGCCGGGGTGAGGTATCCGCCGATCGCCTTGAGCAAGGTCGATTTACCGCAGCCTGACGGGCCGAGAACGACGTAGCGCTCGGAGGCGAAGACCTCGAACCCGACGCGGTATGTCGCGGTGACGAGGTGATCACGCGTCTTGTACTGGAGCGTGACCCCACGGACGTCGAGCAGTGGACCCGCGTCGAGCGGGTCCATCAGTCGACGATCCGGACGATGACAACGTGAGGAACGGTCGCCATGTGAACGCCTCTCTGGACGCCATGTCGGGGTATCCGTATCCGCTCGATGAGTTGTCGTAAGATTATCGCGCTGCGGCGTTTCCCCTTCGTATCGGTGGGGCCCGCCTCACCGGACCGGCGTCGGAAAGGCCGCTACCGAGCGGTGCCCTTGCGCGTCGACGCTGCGCACGCCGAAGATCCAGTCGTCCTTGGAGGCCTGCAGCGTCACGTGCGTGACGTCGCCGGCGTCCTGGACGCTCGTCCAGACCGGATCGGTCGTCGCGCGGCGCACGATCTCATAGCGGACGGCGCGCGGCACGGCGTCCCACGTGAGCGTCGTGTCGTTCGTCAGCTCATGCGTCACGACCGAGACCTTCGGCGCCGCCGGAGCGAGCGCGAGCGCCGCAAGCGAGGCCGCGTCGTAGCGCGCCACCTTGGCGAGGTAGTCGAAGTCGACGTACTGCTCGAGATCGCCGTACTGCACGCCGTTCTCGACGCGCACGTTCTGGTGCTGGTGGGCGAACGTCTCGCGCGGCTCGGTGAAGCGTACCGCCGGGAACCCTTGCGCGTTGAACGATTCGTGGTCGCCGCCGCGGAGAAAGCGGTCCGCTCGCCAGATCAGCATCCCGTGCAGATCGCTCACGTAGGCGTCGCTCGTCTCCTTCACGTACCGCGCGAGCTCGCGCGAGGGCGAATCGTTCTCGCCGCCGACGACGTTGACGCGGTTCGGCGCCGCGCCGACCGGGAGCGCTTCGGAGAAGATGCGGATGACGTCGTCGCGCTTGACGCCGTCGTCGCCGACCGAGGCACCGACGATGTCGTCGTTGAGATCGCCCTGCACGTCGACGTGCTCGGCCTTGAGCGTCTGCGCGAAGTGCGCGCTGCCGAACAGCCCCTGCTCCTCGGCGTCGAAGCAGGCGAAGATCACCGTCGCGTGCACCGGAAGCGCCGCCAGGACGCGGGCCGCTTCGAGCACCGCCGCCGTCCCCGAGCCGTTGTCGTCGGCGCCCGGAGCATCGTGGACGCCGTCGGCATCGTCCGAGTCGCGCGAGTCGTAGTGGCTGGAGAAGACGAACGCGCGGCCCGACGGGTCGTCGCCTTTGAGCGTCGCGATGACGGACGAGATGACGACGTCGCGCGGGACGCGTTTGCCGTCCGCTTTCTGCGTGTAGGAGTCGAGCGAGACCGTCATGCGTCCGCCGCTGGTGCGCGCGATCTGGCGGAAGCGCGCGAGCAGATAGGCGCGCGCGGCGAAAACGCCGCGCCGAGGGCCGGAATCTTCCGAGAAGGTCGATCGTGTTCCAAAGGAGACCAGGCGCGTGTCGGTCGCGCGCAGCGCAGCGGGTGAGATACGCGCGAGCGCGGCGGCGACGGCGGGATCGGTCGGCGGAACGGGGACGTCGGCGCGGGCGGGGATCACGGCGCCGAGCGTGAGGGCGATGACGACCGCGAGCGGTCGAAGCGGCTGCATCTCCGCGCCTACCGCGCGGCCGTCTGGTTGCCCTGCGCCCGTCAGCCTGCGATACGAACGGGATGCCGGATCGTGCGCTCCAACGTGACCGCGGTCCCTTTGCTCGGCGCGCTCGTCACCGAGAACTGGTCGGTGTAGCGGCGCATGAGCGGGAGACCGCGCCCGCGTTCGGAGAGCGGGTCGGGAAGGCGCGTCCGCACGTCCTCGGTGTTGAACCCGATCCCGTGATCGACGATCGTCGCGCTCAGCCGTTCGTGCCCGATGATCGAGCACGTGATCTCGACGGTCTTCGTCCCCGAGTGCTCGATCGCGTTGGCGAGCGCCTCGGAGACGGCTCCGACGAACTCCTCGACGTCGGCTTGCGGGATGCCTCGGGCGGCGGCGAAAGCGTCGATTCGCTCTCGCACGTACTTTCCGTACTTCGGTAACGGTGGGATCCGCAGGCGAAGCGTCGCCCCAGGCCTAGCCGTTCTCGTCGATTTTCCGTGCATCCCTTAGTGTGTCAGCCTTGGGGACGTGAACGTGCTCGGCCCCGCGCTCATCGTACCCGTTTTCGGCCGGATCTTGCGGCGAGCGGCCGCGGGTCATGCCGTCGCGGGCGCCGTAGGAGCACCGGGATGGCAACCTATACCAAGCCGACCGGCGACGAACTGACGACTCTGGCGGCGGAGGCCCAAGCCGCCCGCGCCCGCATCTCGACCGAGAAGGGCGACATCGTGTTCACGTTTTATCCGAACGAGGCGCCGCAGCACTGCGCGGCCTTCATCAAGCTGGCGCGCGCCGGCTTCTACGACGGGCTGACGTTCCATCGCGTCGAGCCCGGCTTCGTGATCCAAGGCGGTGACCCGAACGGCAACGGGACCGGCGGCCCCGGCTACAATCTCGACGCGGAATTCAACGAGCATCCGCACCTCAAGGGGACGGTCGCGATGGCCCGCGCCTCGAGCCCGAACTCGGCGGGCTCGCAGTTCTACATCTGCCTGGACGATGCTCCGTTCCTGAACCGTCAGTACACCGTCTTCGGCCACGTCGTCGAAGGCCAGAGCGTCGTCGACGCGATCCGCCGGGGCGACGCGATGACCTCCGTGACGATCGAGCCCGCCGCCTAGCGGCTTCGCGCGCTCAGAGATTGCAGGCGCCGGCGTCGCTCGTCGTGCCGGCGCTGCACGGCGGGAGCGGCGGGGCACCGCCACCGCCGCCGCCCTCGCCGCTTTCCCCGATCACCGACCCGATCGAACCGGCGAGCCAGGTGAAGAAGGGGATCGCGAAAAATCGATGCGCGCCTCCGGCCGCGAGGGGAGCCGCCGCGGCCGGCGCGGCCGGCGCCAGTTCGGGCGCGATCACCGGAAGCGCTTGCGGCGGCTGCATCGGTACCGTGGTGACCGCGGCGAGAGAACTGCTGGTCGGGACGAGCCCACGCGGCAGCCGGCGAGGCGCCGCATGAAGGACGCGCCTGACGACGCGCGGGCTGTGGACCACCGAGAGGTTGCCGCACACCACCGGGACGTAGACGCGCTTGCCCGGGAGGACGACGACGTAGGCGATCTGCCCGGCGCGCACGCGCACGTTGCGGACCGCGTAGACGCGCCCGCGATGCATCCCCGCCATCGCGTCGATGCGCGTCGGCAGCGTCGTACGATGTACGTCGCCGAGCAAGACGCGGCTTTCGAACAGCCCGAATTCTCGCGGGCTGAGCCCGATCTTGCGCGCGGCCTGGGCGTAACGGCCCTCGTCCAGGATCACCGCCTGCTGGACGTCGGAGACCATCGCGACGGGGTCGCTCGCCATCCGATCATGGGTGAGATCAAAGACGAACATGTCCGAACCGTACGCCCTGTCGGCTGGCCTCCGAAACGGACTTCCATCGCCCGTCGCGGCCTGGCCGGCCCAGGGCCGAAGGACGAACGGCACGCACGTGCGGTAACGTGGCAAGCATCCCCTGATCTTGCCGCTCGAAACTCACCGAGTCCGACAAGCGTCTGGGTGTTCATCTCCCTGGGCTCCATCCGCCGTTGAAAGGCTCTCAATCCTGATGGAATCGACCACCGTCTCCAAGTTCCAAGCTCGTCTCGGCACGCCGTCCGACCTGGATGAGAGCGCGCGCGTCGAGATCGGCAAGGCGCTGCTGCCGCTCACCGCGGACGTCGTTGCGCTCTATCTCAAGACGAAGAACTACCACTGGCACGTCTCGGGCAGCCACTACAAGGAGTATCACGAGCTGCTCGACGAGCACGCCGAGCAGATCTTCGCCTACGTCGACCAGCTCGCGGAACGAGGCCGGAAGCTCGGCCAGCCGACGCTGCGCAGCGCCGGCCAGGTGGCGAAGCTCACGCGCGTCGCCGACGACGACCGCGAGTTCGTCGAGCCGCACGCGATGCTGCATCAGCTCGTCGAAGACAACAAAGACCTCTTGACGCGCTTTCGTGAGGTGCACGCGACGTGCGACGAGAACGGCGACATCGCGACGACCTCGCTGCTCGAAAACTTCGTCGACGAGACGGAGCGGCGCATCTGGTTCTTGTTCGAGACCGTCCAGGGCGGCGAGCACACGAACTAACCGCAGACCGGCTCGCGCTGCGGCGGATCACCGTCTTTCCCAGGGTACCAGATCGGCGTTCTCGGCGACGATGCTCTCCAGCTCCGCCTGTGCCTGACGGGTCGGGTGATGCGGCGCGGTGCGCGCACGCCGCAGATCGGCCACGAGCGAAGCCGTCGTCGTCATGAAGCGGCGCCAGCGTGCCTTGCGCCCGGCGGGGGTGCGTGCGTCGCCGAGCGCGTGCAGATACAGCACGGTGACGCAGTGGCCTTTGCGCCGCAGCTTCGCCGTGGCGAAGCGGGTCGCGAGCATGACGGTGAGGTGGAGGTGCCGGTACGCGTCGCCGTGCTCGTCGTCGAGCGCCGTGAACAGGCGCTGCTCGAGCGACTCGCGCGTGGGGCTAGAGAGCTGCAACATGGATCGTTTCCGCTGAAGGGCTACGCCGTCCGCGCTCGACCGTGGCGGGTGGACTGGACACGGATGCTAGGATACGAAAGCGCGCCGAGCACCGCACCGTACCGACGGGCGGAGCGACCTGTCCGGACGGACAGGTCGGCTCAACCTCTGCGCGCGGGCTCGTGTCGAAAAGCCACATGACTCCCAGCGGCGAGCCGGCGAGCGTCGCCGAGTACGGCGCGCGCATCATGAACCGCATCGCCGAGGCGCTCCACGCCTCGGCTTCGGTGACGCAGACCCTGGAGCGCGCGCTCGACGAAGTCGCCGAGCTGCTCGGACTGCAGACCGGCTGGGTGTGGCTGATCGAGCCGCAGACGTGCGGCTACTACGCGGCGGCATCGCGCAGTCTCCCGCCGTTTCTCCGAGAGCCGGTGAACATGATCGGCGTGCACTGCCGCTGCATCAGCGAGCTGGAAGGGGGCCGGCTCACCTCGCGCAACGTCGCGGTCCTCGAGTGCAGCCGGCTCGAACGCGCGCTGAGCTCGAACGCTTGCGAGGAGACCGACGGGCTGCGCTATCACGCGACGATCCCGCTCTACGCGCGCGGCGTGCCGCTGGGGATCATGAACGTCTCGGGGCCGCGGTGGCGGCCGCTGACCGATGACGAGCTGGGTCTGCTCTCCGCGATCGCCGATCAGGTGGGGATCGCGATCGAGCGCGCGCGGCACGCGGAGACGGCGGCGGAACTGGCGCGTGCCGAGGAACGCACCCGCCTCGCGCGCGAGATCCACGACACGCTCGCGCAGAGCCTCGCGGCGATCTCGCTGCAGCTCGAGACGGCGCTGGTCCGGCTCGACGACGAGCCGCGCGCGGCGCGGTCGTACGTCGAGCGCGCGCTCGAGGTCTCGCGCGCGAGCATCGATGAGGCGCGCCGCTCGGTGTTGAGCCTGCGCGCGCGCCCGCTCGAAGCGGCGCCGCTCTCGAACGCGCTCGTCGCGCTCGCGCGCAGCTTCAGCTCGGAGACGGGGATTCGCGTCGCGACGGAGATCGAGGCAAAGCACCCGATCACGGCGCAGGCCGAGGACGAGCTGCTGCGGATCGCGCAGGAGGCGCTCGCGAACGTGCGCCGGCACGCCGGCGCGCGCGCCGTCCAGCTCACGCTGCGCACGACGCCGCGTTCGGTGCGCCTTACGGTCGCCGACGACGGGACCGGCTTCTCCGTCGCGCGCGTCCCCGCGCGCCGGCACGGGCTGCGCGGGATGCGTGAGCGTGCGCGGCTGCTCGGCGGATCGGTGCGCGTGCGCAGCGCGCTCGGTGCCGGGACCGCCGTGACGGCGTCGGTGCCGCGGTGATCGGGGTGCTCGTTGTCGACGACCATCCCGTCGTGCGCGAGGGGATCGTCGCGCTGCTCTCGACCGATCGCGACGTGCATGTGATCGGTGCGGTCGGCAGCGCCGAGGACGCGCTCGCGCTCGCGCGCGAGCGCGAGCCCGACGTCGTGCTCCTCGATCTCGAACTGCCGGCGATGAGCGGCCTGGAAGCGATCGCGCGTTTCGCGAAGACGGTTCCCCGCGCGCGCGTCGTCGTCTTCTCGGCCTACGCCTCCGACGAGCGCGTCGTCAGCGCGGTGCAGGCCGGCGCATCGGGCTATCTGCTCAAAGGGCGCACGCGCGAAGACATCCTCACCGCGCTGCGCATGGTGCACGCCGGCGGCGCGTACTTCCAGCACGAGACGATGGCGCGCGTGCTGGCCGAGCTGCGCGCGCCGCGCCGCCCGAGCGGTTTGACCGGACGCGAGACCAGCGTGCTGCGGCTGCTCGCCGAGGGCGCCTCGAACAAGCGGATCGCCGAGACGCTCGGGATCTCCGAGCGTACGGCGAAGTTCCACGTCCACGCGATCTGCGCCAAGCTCGGCGCGGAGAACCGCGTCCGCGCCGTCGCCCTCGCGGGACAGCGCGGACTGCTCTGATCTTTGGAGGTTACAGGGTCGAGGGGGTCGCGAGGATCAGCGGCTGATCGGCGTTCGCGAGCTCCTCGACCGGCTCGCCGTTGAGGACGCGCCGCGCGCGCACGAGATCGATCGCGCCTTCCCAGCGCGCCACGACCATCGTCGCCACCGCGTTGCCCAGGACGTTCAGCGGCGCGCGGGCCGAGTTGCCGAAGCGGTCGACGCCCAGGAGCAGCACCATCCCCGCGACCGGGACGGTCCCGATCGAGGCGAGCGTCGCGGCGAGCGTCACGAACGCGGCCCCGGCGACGCCGGCCGAGCCTTTCGAGACCAGCATCATGACCGCGAGGATCTCGACCTGCTGCCAGAGCGAGAGCGGCACGTTGAGCGCCTGCGCGATGAACATCGCGCCCATCGTCAGGTACAGCGCCGTGCCGTCGGCGTTGAACGTGTAGCCGGCCGGGACGACCAGGCCGACCGTCGTCTTCTCGATCCCCAGGTTCTCGAGCTTCGCGATGACGTTCGGGAGCACGGCCTCCGACGAGGACGTCCCGAACGTCACGAGCAGCTCTTCTTTGAAGTACTGGACGAACTTCCAGATGTTGAAGCCGGCGAAGCGCAGGATCACGCCCAGCACGACGAAGCCGAAGAAGCCGCACAGGATGAAGACGCCCGCGACGAGCCAGCCCAGCGGGATCAGCGAACCCAGACCGTACTTGCCGACGGTGAACGCGATCGCGCCGAACGCGCCGAGCGGGGCGACCTTCATCACCATCCCGACGATCCCGTAGAACGCGTGCAGCACCTGGTCCATCAGGTCGATCAGCGGCTGCGCGCGCGAGCCCATCTTGGTCAGCGCGATGCCGAAGAGGATCCCGAACAGGATGATCTGCAGCATGCTGTTCTTCGCGAACGCGTCGACCGGGCTCGAGGGGATGATGTTCATGAAGAACTCGACCGGGCCGGTGACCTTGCTCGCGCTCGTGTAAGCCGAGATCTCCTTGGTCGAGAGGGTGCTCGGGTCGACGTTCATCCCGGAGCCGGGGTGGAAGACGTTGACGTAGATCAGGCCCAGGGCCAGCGCGATCGTCGAGACGACCTCGAAGTAGACGATCGCCTTGAGGCCGACCCGGCCGACCGCCTTGACGTCGCCCATGCGCGCGATCCCCAGGACCACGGTCCCGAAGATGACCGGCGCGAGGAGCATCCGGATCAGCTTGATGAACGCGTCGCCCAGCGGCTTGAGCGCCGCGCCGAAGTGCGGCCAGAGGGCGCCGACGACGACGCCGATCGCGATCGCGAGGAAGACTTGGACGGAGAGCCCCATGCCGGGTCGGCGCCGGGCGTTCGCGGTATGGATGAGCTTTCTCCCCTTAGGTAGCCGAGTCGGAAATGAATTCCGCAGCAGTGTACGCCGTTCCGCGCCGCCGATCAATCGCCGTCGCTGCCCGAAATCGTTGACGTGGGCGCAATGATTGCGCCGTGGGCGAGGTCAGCCGGCGCGGCGCAGGTCGGCGTCGACCCGGTGGGCGATCGCCGCGATCCCGGCGTTCCCCGCGGAGGTGTCGTCCAGCTCCTTGGTCAGCACGACCAGGATGTAGGGAAGGTCGCCGAACGGGTCGATGATCCCGGCGTCGTTGCGCACGCCGTCGATCTCGCCGGTCTTGTGCGCGCAGGGGGTCCCTGCCGGCAGGCCGCGCACGATCTTCGAGCCGTCGTCGTTCCCGAGCAGGACGTCGACCATCGCACGGCAGCTGCGCGGGCTCGCGATCGTGGGGATACCCTCCCGCGCGCCGCGCTCGATCGTGTAGAGGAGCGTCGCGACGTCGGCCGGCGTGACGACGTTCTTGCTGACCTCCCAGGCCGGGACGACGTCCGCGAAATGGCGCGCCAGGCGGGAGTTCGTCATCCCGGCATGCCGCATCGTGGCGTTGATCGTGCCCATCCCGAAGGCGGTGATCAGCGTGTTCGAGGCCGAGTTGTCGCTGACGTGGATCATCGCCTTGACCAGCTCGTCGATCGACCAGGCCTTGCCGGGCGGCGACCCGGCCAGGACGTCGGAGCCGCCGATCAGGTCCGAGGCGCGCGTGCGGATCATCTGCTCGGGCGAGGTCGTCCCGGCGTCGTAGGCGCGGTAGACCGTCGCCATGATCGCGAGCTTGATGACCGAGGCCGAGGGGAATTGCTCGTGCGCGTGCAGCTGCGCGATCGGCGGCGCGCCGTCCATCGTGCGCGCGACCAGGCCCGTGACCCCCGGGATCTGCGCGCACAGGTCGGCGACCGCGATCGACGGCTGCGCGCACGCCGCCGCCGGCGCCAGCGTCGCGGCGAGCGCGCCGCCGAGAAAGGCCGACCGTCTCATTTCCCGAGCCGCGCGGCGAGGAACGCGGCGAGCCGCTCGCCCATCTCACGCAGGCGCGGCTCCATCCACGAGCGCTGCGCGGGACAGGTCAGCTCGCCGAACTCGATCAGCATTTTCTCGGGTGCCTCGACTCTGTGGAAGCCGTAATAGCGGTGTTCGTTCTCGGTGAAGTTTTCGCCGACGAACCGGAAGGGGAACCAGTTCCGGTACGCGGTCTCCCACGCATCGACGAAGCCGCGGCTCGTGCTCGCCGGGAACCCGATCGACGCGCCGCTGGTGCACGCCGGCGACGCGCCGTCGAAGTGGATGAAGACGGCCTCGCGCACGACGTCGCCGCCGGCCCAGTCGGCGGGGCGCCGCAGCACGGTGAACCCGTCGGCGCGCAGCGCGGTCGTCGCCGCGTCGGCGACGACCGCGTTCCAATCCGGTTCGCGCGCACCGGGTGCCGCGGCGCCGAGATTGCACGCCTTGACGTGGAAGACGGCACAGCTCTGCGGGCGGCCTTCGTGGCCGGCCTGCACGAGCACGTCGGCGTCCTCCGCCCGAGCCGAGGCGCTCGTCGCGAGGAGTGCGAGGAGCGCGAACGCGGATAGCGCGGGAAGCCGCATGACCTGACGATAATGCACGCTCTCGATGCCCACTCCTGTCGTACCGAGCGACCTTTTCGACCTCGTGCTCCTCGCCGATCCGCAAATCGCCCCGGACGGCTCCGCGGTCTACTACCGCAAGGCCTGGTTCGATCGCGAGGCCGACGAGATCCGCGGCGCGATCCGCCGCGTCGACGCCGATGGTGCCGATCGCGCGTTCACGCGAGGCACGAACGATCGGCTCGCGCGGATCGCCCCGGGCGGCGGCTCGGTCGCTTTCGTCGCCGAGCGTGAAGGCGAGACGCGGATCTTCGTGCTCCCGCTCGACGGCGGCGAGGCGATCCCGGTCGGGGAGAGCTACGCCTCGATCACCGCGCTCGCGTGGTCGCCCGACGCGACGCGGATCGCGTACGTCGCGAGCGCGCCGCACGATCCCGCGACGGCGCGCGCCTACCTCGACGCCAAGAGCGGCGCGCGTCACATCCGGATGCTGCCGTTCAAGAGCGATGCGGACGGGCTCCTCGACGGCGTGCGCAAGCACCTCTACGTGATCGACGTGGAGGAAGGCGTCGGCAAACGCCTGACCGAGGGCGACTTCGACGTCAGCGCACCCGCGTGGTCGCCGGACGGTCGCGCGATCGCGTGCTCCGCGCGCGTCGGCGCGAGCGAGACGGTGACGGCGATCAGCGACATCTGCGTCCTCGACGTCGCCACCGGCGCGCTCACGCGGCTGACGCACGACGAGGGGCCGATGACGTTGCCGGCCTGGTCGCACGACGGGCGCGAGATCGCGTTCATCGGGCACCGGCACGGCGACGACTCCGGCGGCCGCTTCGACAACGAGCTGCACGTCGTCGCGGCGGCCGGCGGCCCGGTGCGTTCGCTCAGCGCGCAGCTCGGGCGCACCGTCGGCGATCAGCTCGCCGGCGATCTGCGCAGCGGCGGCTCTGCCGCGCCGGTGTGGAGCCGCGACGACCGCGAGATCCTCGTCCAAGTCTGCGACGAGGGCGCGACGAGCGTGCGCGCGTTCGCGCGCGAGACCGGCGCCGTGCGCATCGTCGCGGGCGGAGAGCGGCAGATCTTCGGCTTCACGCTCGCCGAGACCGGCGCGCTCGCGATCGTCTACTCCACGCCGACCGTCCCCAACGAGATCGCGATCGTCGAGCCGTACGGCGGTGAGCGCAAGCTGACCGACGCGAACCCGTGGCTCGCGCAGAAGACGATCGTCGCGCCGGTGCGATATCGCCCGCGGGCCGACGACGGCACGCAGCTCGACGCGTGGCTGCTCGCGCCGGCGAAGACGAAGGAGACCGCGCCGCCGCTCGTGCTCGAAGTCCACGGCGGCCCGCACGGCGCGTACGGCTACACGTTCTTCTTCGAGTTCCAGGTGCTCGCCGGCGCCGGGATCGCGGTCGCGTACGGGAATCCGCGCGGCTCGCAGTCGTACGGCCACGCGTACGCCGACGCGATCCTGGGCGACTGGGGCGGCCTCGACGTCGCCGACGTCCTGCGGATCCTCGACGGCGCGCTCGCGCAAGGCCGTTTCGATGTCGCGCGAATCGGCGCGGCGGGCGGCTCGTACGGCGGCTTCATGACGACCTGGCTGCTCGGCCACAGCGACCGCTTCGCGGCCGGCGTCTCGATGCGCGCCGTCAACGACTTCGTGAGCGAGATCGGCGCCTCGGACATCGGCTGGTTCCTCGAGCGCGAGCTGCAGCTCACCTACGCCGGCGACGCGGGGCGCGCGCTCTTCGAGCGCTCGCCGCTGCGCGCCGCGAGCGCGATCGCGGCGCCGCTGCTCGTCGAGCACAGCGAGCGCGACTATCGCTGCCCGATCGATCAGGGCGAGCAGCTCTTCACGATCCTGCGCCGGCTGGGGAAGAGCGACTGCGAGTTCGTCCGCTTCACCGACAAGGGACACGAGATGTCGCGCGCGGGCAAGCCGCGCAGCCGCGTGCTGCGGTTGCGCGCGATCGCCCAGTGGTTCATCCGTCACCTGCGCCCGGCCGGCGTCGAGACGCCGCCGAACGAGGCCGGATCGCTGTTCCGGCCGTTGCCGGGCGAGCTGGAGTTGGACGCGGACTGATCGGGCGCGCGGTGAACCTAGTTGCCGAGATCTGCTCGCCGCCCGCGTCCGTCCGAGCGGCCGCCGACAAGGAGCGCCCATGACGATGGATCTCGAAAAGCTGGAACCGGGGCACCACGTCGAGATGTACGTTTCGCCGACGTGCCCGTACTGCGAACGGGCGCGCGCGCACTTCGACGCGCGCAAGTACCCGTATACGACCTACGACGCCCAGAACGATCGCGCGCATCGCACGAAGATGTTCGCGTACACCGGCGGTGACCCAACCGTCCCGGCGATCCTGGTTGACGGCGTCTACGTGCAGTCCGGGTGGGGCTCACCGCCCCGCGGTTGAACCGTGCACTAGAGATGCACACCGGTCGGTGTGCGAGTGATCGGCCGCGCGGCGCGTCCGGCGGATCGCGAGCGCCGCGACCAGCGCCCCCAGGAGCTGCGCGAGCCCGCCGCCGGCGAAGCCGGAGCGCAGCGCGCCCGCGTTCGTCGCGTGCGCGAACGCGCCGCCGAGTACCGCGACGCCGAGCGTCGCGCCGAGCATCCGTGCCGCGTTTCCGATCCCCGACGCGGTTCCGGCGAGCTCCGCGGGCGCGCGCCCGACCGCGAACCCGAGGACGGGACCCGTCACCAGGCCCATCCCCAGGCCCGTGAGCGCGAGGCCGATCGCGAGCGAGACGGCGTGCTCCGTCCCGCCGAACGCGACGACGAGGCAGCCGCTGCCCATCGCGGCCATCCCGGCGGCGACGCTCGCGCGTACGCCGACGTGCGGCACGATCTTCCCCGAGAACGACGAGGTCACAACGAAGACGACCGACATCGGCAAGAGCGCGAGCGCCGCCTGGAACGTCGTCTCATGCTGAAATGTCTGCAGCGCGAGCGGTGTCAGATAGAGCAGGCCGTACATCCCGAACGTCATCGTCATCGTGACGAACGTCGCGGCGGAGAACGGACGGTCGGCGAAGAGCCGCAGGTCGACGAGCGGCTCCGCCGTGCGCCGCTCGCGCGCGACGAACGCCGCGAACGCCAGCACGCCGGGCGCGAACCACGCGAACGCGGTCGGCCACGCGCGCGTCCCCGCAGCCATCCCGGCGAACGCAAGCGCGCCGAGCGCGCACGCCGCAAGCATCTGTCCGACGAGGTCGAGACTGCGCGCCTTCGTCGTGTCCTGCTCGTCGATCGCGCGCGCGAGCACGAGCGCGGCGAGCGCGAACGGGATGACGATCGCGAAGAGGCTGCGCCAGCCGAGGGCGTCGGCGAGCAATCCGCCGACGATCGGGCCGATCACGAACGCGAGCCCGTTCATCGAGGCCCAGATCCCGAGGGCGTGCGCGCGCGGCTTTCCCTCGGGATACGCGCCCGAGAGGAGCGCCAACGTCGCGGGAACTTCGAGCGCGGCGCCGAGGCCGGTGACCGCGCGCGCCGCGATCAGCGTCGCAGCATTCGGCGCGAGCGTGCAGCCCAGCGATCCACCGGCGAACACCGCGGTGCCGACGAGGAACATTCGCCGCCGCCCGAGCCGATCGCCGAGCGCGCCGGCGGAGAGGATCGCGGCGGCATACGTGAGGTTGTAGCCGTCGATGACCCAACGCAGCGCACCCGGATCGCCCCCGAACGCGGCATGGATGCGGTGCACCGCCAGGTTGACGACGGAGGTGTCGATCTGGGCCAGCAGTACCCCCGTGCAGGCGACGATCAGCGTCACCGAGCGCGCCGTCATGACGCCTCCACGATACCCGGATAGCGCCGGCGCACGTCGTCGATGAAGCGGTCGCGCGTCACAGGTCCACCGAAGCGCGCGCGGTCGGAGCGGGCGAACGGCTTCTCGATGGCGTCGAGCGCGTCGACCGCGGCGCGCAGGCGCGCGACCCAGTCCCGCGCGTCCGGTGCCTCCGCGTCGAGCAGCGTCTCGATGCGCGCGATCAGCACCGTCTTGTGGACGATCGCCTCCGGCGAAAGCTCCTTGAGGCACGCGCCGTAACCGCCGCCGAGATACGCGCTCCATTCCGCCTCGCAGGCGTCCGCGGTCAGCTCGTTGCGCGCGCACGCCGCGTGATAGCGCGCGAAGAACCGTTCGCGCAGCGACGCGCTCGCCGCCGGATCGCCGACCAGCGCGAAATAGTCGGCCGGCAGCATCGCCGTGCCGTCGGCGAGCACGTAGGTCGGCTGCGGGATGCGCCGCTGTGCGATCGCCAGCCGCAGGTTCTCGGGGTCCCAGCCATGCGGCGGCGCCAGCAGATCCAGCGGGACGAACCACGCGCGCACGTAGCGTTCGTCTTGGGCGTCGAGCCGCGCGACCTCTGTGGATGACATATCAGCACCTCTTGATATATTGGCGAGAACGCGGTACCGTAGCACGCGTGAGCCCTTGCGTCAACCCTGCGCTGCGGCTCGTCCGCGCGCTCGACGACCCGCTCCGCTACGCCGTGCTCGTCCGGCTGTTGGCCGGTCCGGCGACGGTCTCGGAACTGGTCGCGAGCAGCGGTGCGGCGCAGCCGAACGTCTCCAACCACCTCGCGATCCTGCGCGAGGCGGAGCTGGTGACGACGAGTCGCAACGGGCGGCACGTCGCCTACGCGCTCGCCGACCCGTCGATCGCGGCCGTGATCGAAGCGCTCGAGCACGCCGCCGGCGGCGGTGCGGCGGTCGCGCGCGCGACGCCGGAGATCGCCGTCGCGCGCAGCTGCTACGACCACCTCGCCGGAAAGCTGGGCGTCGCGCTGTTCGACGCGCTCGTCGCGCGGCGCGCGCTGCGCGACGTCTACATGCGGAGCGCAGCGCGCAAGGTGCGCTCGGGGCTCGGTCCCGTCACGCTCGGCGCGGCTGCCGACGCAGTATTCGGCGCACTGGGCATCGATCTGGAGGAGGTCGCGACGCAGAAGCGCCAGTTCGCGACCGCCTGCAGCGACTGGACCGAGAGCCGGCCGCACCTCGGCGGCGCGCTCGGCGCGGCGCTGCAAGAGCGGCTGCTGCGCGAACGCTGGCTGCTGCGCCGCGGCGGAACTCGCGTGCTGCGCATCACGCCGGTGGGGCGGGCGCAGTTCGCGGCGCGCTTCGCGATCGACGTCGACGCGCTCGGAAGCGGCTCTGGCGTCAACGGCGGGTAGAGCTCGGTGAGCGCTTCGTGCTCGGGGACAGCGCGTCGGCGAGCTCGCGGGCTTGGACGGCGATCTCGGGGATCGCCGTGGTCTCGATGAGCGCGCCGAAGCGGACCGGGCCGATGGCGAACAGGCGCTCCGAGGCGACGCCGTCGCGATCGACCAGCGCGCCGTTCGGGGCGATCTCGGCCCCGATCCCCAGGGCCGTCGGCGTGAGCGACCCCTGTGCGAGCAGACCCTGCATGAGCGGGTTCGCGAGCTTGCGCACGTCGTGCTCCGGGCCGCTGCAGTTGATGACGCGAGCGACGTCGAGCACGATCTCCTCGTCGCTTCCGCGCAGCCGAACCGGGACGCGCACGACGGTCGCGCCGGACGTCATCTCGCCGGTCCGCCCGGCGAGCATCCGCAGCCGACCCGTCGCGATGAAGTCGGCGACGATCTTCGCCGTCTCCGGCGCCATGCGGTGGCGGTGCACGTTCCAGTACGGGAGTGCGTGGCGCACGAAGCTGCGCTGATCGCGCACCGACATCGAACGCCACAGGCGGTTCACCTTGGGACGCGCGCCGTCGATTGCGGCGCGCCAGGTGGTCGCCCCGCGCGCATCGCGCGCCAGCATCCGCGCGTAGCCGAGCAGGTCTTCGATCGCGTCGCCGTCGGGATGTGCCGCGGCGGGCGGTGCGTCGAGGAGGCGGTGCTCGTGCGGCAGCAGTCCGCGGCGCGAGACCATCCAGACCGGGCCGCGATGACCGTTCTGGTGCAGGCCGAGCACCGCGTCGATCGCCGTCAATCCGGTGCCGAGCAGGAGGACCGGCTCGTCGGCGTGCTGCGGCATGAGCGCACGCTCGTCCCACGCCGAGGCGAAGACGCGCTGGGCGCCGGGAGCGGCGGTCGGCATCCCCGGCCACCACGCCGGCGCGGCGTTCCCGGACGCGAGCACGAACGCATCGCCTTCGATCCGCTCGCCCGACGAGCAGGTGAGATGCACGCCCGCGCCGCGCAGCACGACGTTCGTCGCGCTCGCGCGCACGTGATGTAGGCGCGAGCCGGCCGTGTCGTGCGCGCGAGCGGCGATCGCGACGAGATAGTCGCCGTAGAGCGCGCGCGGCACGAACGACGTCGCGGCGAAGCGTCCGGGGTGGCGTTCGGCGAGCCAGCGCACGAAGTGCTCGGGCTCTTCCGGGAACGCCGACATGCGCGCCGCCGGAGCGTTGAGCAGGTGCGCCTCGCACGCGGTCGCATACGCCATCCCGCGTCCGAGCTCGTCGTGCGGATCGACGAGCACGACGCGCACCGATTCCGAGCGCTGCACGAGGCGCGCCGCCAGCAGCACGCCGCTCGCGCCGCCGCCGGCGACGAGGACGGTCGTCTCAGCCATGACGCCGCAGATCGACCTGGTTCGCGTTCCACCAGCCGTCGGTGTCGGCGGTGAAGGCGCGGCAGCGGTCGAGCGTGCCGCCGTAGACATGGATCGAATGCGCCGTCGTCGGCCCCGCGTTGCCGAACTCGTGATATTCGAGCGGCGGGTTCAGCGTGCCGACGGTCCCCTTGCGAGCGTCTCGCGAGGCGCCGCGCAGGAACCGGTAGCGTCCCGCACGATCACGATCGACGAGCTGGAACGCCGTCTCGCGCATCGTGCCGCCGACGACGATCTCGGCGCCCCACAGGCCGTCGTGGTCGTGCAGCGCACTCGACTGACCGGGCGCCCACGTGATCGCGACGACGACGAACTTTCCGTCCGCGTCCCGCCAAAGCGTCCGGCGCGCGTAGCGGCCAGTCTCCGGCGCCGCGAACAGCACCGGGTTCGCGAGCATCCCCGTCGCCTCGAGGCGCGCGAGCGTCGCCGCCAGCGTCGTTACGCGGTCGTCCTTGACCGCACGCGCGATCGGCCGTACCAAGCTGTCGATGACCTCGTCCGCGGTCGCCTTGCTGAGCAGCATCGTCCGTTCCTACAGGCTCTCCTCTCCCTTATCGGCGGGATCGTCGGACGGCCGCACGTCACGTTCTCACCAAGGGGCACGCGCTTGCTGGGCGTATGACGCGGCATGGCCCTTCGTCCGTCCGTCTTGGTGCTCGTCGCGGCGTATCTCGCCACGCTTGCGTCGCCGTTTCCCGCGCAGGCTCAAGAGCCGCGCGGTGTCGACCCGTCGCTCTATGCCGGCATGCGCTGGCGCAACATCGGTCCGTTTCGCGGCGGTCGCACCGACGCGGTGAGCGGGATCCCCGGCGACGGCCGGACGTTCTACTCCGGCGCGGTCGGCGGCGGCGTGTGGAAGACCACCAACGCCGGCCGCACGTGGCAGCCGGTGATGGATTCGCAGCCCGTCGCCTCGATCGGGGCGATCGCGGTCGCGCCCAGCGACGCGAACACCGTCTACGTCGGCAGCGGCGAGGCGGACATGCGCTCCGACATCGTCCACGGCAACGGGATGTACCGCTCGACCGACGGCGGCGAGACGTGGACGCGGATCGGTCTGGAGGACTCGCGCCAGATCGGCCGCATCATCGTCGACCCCAGTGATCCGAAGACGCTGCTCGTCGCCGCGCTCGGGCACGCGTACGCGCCGAACGACACGCGCGGCGTCTACCGCTCGACCGACGGCGGCGCGACCTGGACGCGCACGCTCTTCCACGACCGCGACACCGGCGCGATCGACCTCGCGGCCGACCCGGCGATGCACGTCGTCTACGCCTCGCTCTGGCAGACGCGCCGTCCGCCGTGGAACACCTACCCGCCCTCGAACGGGCCGGGGACGGGGCTCTACAAGTCGACCGACGGCGGGCGCACGTGGACCGCGCTGCGCGGCAACGGCTTCGCCTCGCACGACGTGGGGAAGATCGGCCTGGCGGTCGCGCCGAGCGATCCGAACCGCGTCTACGCGATCGTCGACGCGAAGGACGGCGGGCTCTACCGCAGCGACGACGCGGGCGCGACGTGGCGCCTCGTCGACAAGGACACGCGCTTGTGGCAGCGCGGCTGGTACTTCTGCCACGTCGCGGTCGATCCGAAGAACGCCGACGTCGTCTACATCTCCGACACGTCCGTCTACGGCTCGACCGACGGCGGCGCGCACTTCACCGCGATCAAGGGCTCACCCGACGGCGACGACTTCCATCAGATGTGGGTCGACCCGCAGAACGGGCGGCACATCGCGCTCGCCAGCGATCAGGGGACGTCGGTGAGCATCGACGGCGGGAAGACCTGGAGCTCGTGGTTCAACCAGCCGACGGGGCAGTTCTATCACGTCGCGACCGACGACGCGTTTCCGTATCATCTCTACGGCGCGCAGCAGGACAGCGGCGCGGCGATGATCGACTCGCAGAGCTCGCACCGTGGGATCGAGGCGCGCGACTGGCGGCCGATCAACGCCGGCGGCGAGAGCGGGACGATCGCGCCCGACCCGCGCGACCCGCGCTTCGTCTACGGCGGCGTCGTCGACCGCGAGGACCTGCGCACCGGACAGACGCGCTCGGTCGCGCCGACGACCGGACGCGCCGGCGTGTGGCGCGCGACGTGGACGCTTCCGCTCGTCTTCTCGCCGGCCGATCGGCGCACGCTCTACACCGCGCACCAAGTCGTCTTCCGCAGCGATGATGACGGCAAGCACTGGACGGTGATCTCCCCCGACCTGACGCGCGCGCGTCCAGCCGTTCCGGCGACGCTCGACGCGACGACCGCAACCGACACGCCGATTCGCGACGCGCGGCGCGGCGTCGTCTACGCGCTCGCGCCCTCACCGCTGAAGTCCGACACGCTCTGGGCGGGGACCGACGACGGCCTCGTCTATCTCACCCGCGACGGCGGGCAGCACTGGAACAACGTCACGCCGCCGGGGCTCACCGCGTGGAGCAAGGTCGGGATCATCGAGGCCTCGCACTTCGCCGAAGGGACCGCGTACGTCGCGGTCGACCGCCATCGCCTCGACGACGACCGCCCGTACATCTACGCGACGCACGACTTCGGGCACAGCTGGCACCCGATCGTCGCGGGGATCCCCAACGGCAGCTTCGTCAACGTCGTGCGCGAGGATCCCGTTCGCCGCGGGCTGCTCTATGCGGGGACCGAGACCGCCGTTTACGTCTCGTTCGACGACGGCACGGCGTGGCAGTCGCTCAAGCTGAACATGCCGGTCGTCTCGGTGCGCGACATCAGCGTGCGCGACGGCGACCTCGCGATCGCGACGCACGGCCGCGCGTTCTGGATCCTCGACGACGTCGAACCGCTGCGTGCTCTCGCGGCGTCGTTCCGTCACCCGATGCTTCGAGAGGCTCAGCATGACGGGGAACTCTATCCTCTGCGTACGGCGGTGCGCGAGCGGCCCGGCAACGACGAGGCCGAGGCCTCGCCGCCGGAGATCCCGCTCGGCGAGAACCCGCCGTACGGCGCGCTGATCGACTACGTCGTCCCGGCGAACGCGCAGGGCACGCTCACGCTGACGATCAGTGACGCGCACGGCGCGGTCGTACGTCGCTGGACGAGCGCCGACGCCGTCAAGCGCACCGATCCGAACAGCGTCGACTTCCCGGCGTATTGGCTCACGCCGATCGTGCCGCCCGCGGCCGACCCGGGGATGCACCGCTTCGCCTGGGACTTCGCGCTCGGGCACCCCGGCGGCGTCCTCGCGCCGCCGGGCCGCTACACCGTGACGCTGAGCGTCGCCGGCCGCACGTTCACCCAGCCGCTGGTCGTCGTGCGCGATCCGCGCGTGCGCGCGAGCGACGCGGACCTCGACGCGCAGACCGCGCTCGCGCTCGAGGTCGACGCGCTGCGCACCCGCGTGAGCGCGGCGATCGACGCGGCCGACGCCGCGCGCGCCCGCCCCGGCGCCGACGTCGCGCGGATCGACGCGCTCGCCGGGACGCCGCCGCTCGAGGACCCGCGCAACTCCGTCGGCGTCGCCGAGACGCGCTTCACGACGCTGCGCTACTACCGCCGCGCGCTGGCCGAACTGCTCTCCTCGATCCAGAGCGCCGACACCGCGCCGACACGCGACGAACGCGCCACGTGGGCGAAGCTGGACGCCGGCGCGCAACAAGCCCTCAACGCCTGGGAGTCGCTGAACGCCCACTGACCGGCGTACGCGGAGAGAAAGGGAGGGTCGCCGAGCGGCGACCCTCCCTGTTTTTTGTCATGCTGAGCTCGTCGAAGCATGGGCCACCATCGTAGCGGGCGGATGGTTCGACAAGCTCACCATGACACATGACGATGGAAGTGCGTCTACGTTCCCGTCCATGACGCACGCGGCGGCGGCTAGCTCCCCGTGCCCTGGTAGCGGTTGATGCCGATGCGCCAGAAGGCGTAGGCCAGGCCCAGCGCGAGGGCGCCGACGAGCGGGGTGAACAGGCCGATCGTGGGGCTCAGGTGGAGTCCGTCCTCGCTCTTGTGCAGCAGATACGTCGCCGGGAAGTAGTTCATGAACGCGAACGGCAGGACGAACGCCAGCACGACGCGCACGCCGCGCTGGTAGATCGAGATCGGGTAGCGCGAGAACTCCTGTTCCAGCGACATCACGACCCAGCGCAGCGTGTCGATCCGGATGAACCAGAACGACGCCGTCGCGATCGCGAGGTTGATCCCGAAGTCGATCAGCGCACCGCCGAGCGCGACGAGCGGGACGTAGGCGAGAAAGATGAGATCGACGCGCACGCCGACGAGCGGGGTCACGACGCAGAAGTAGATGATCGCGAGGATCAGCTCGTCGGGCCAGATCTGCTGCGGCACGGTGAGCGCCTGGAAGAGCGGGTCGAGCGGACGGACCAGGAAGCGATCGAAGCGCCCCTCGCGCACGAACTCCGGGACGCTGCCGACGGTGTAGAAGAAGGTGTTGTTCACCGCGTGGCCCAGCATCCACAGGCCGTACATGAACGCGGTCTGGCGGAAGTCCCAGCCGTTGATCGAGGGGAAATTCCGCAGCGTCACCCACAGCGCCGCGATGGCGGTGCCGTGGTAGATCGCGGTGAACCCTGCCCACATGAGGAAGTTCGCCCGGTACTCGAGCATCGTGAGCAGGTTGATCCGCCAGTAACGTGCGTACGTCGCGAGGTACACCCGCGGGCGCTTCCGTCCGCGAGGCGCTCGTCCCCGTCCGAACGCCCTACCGGCTCGACCTGACGGCGGTCGTCCTGCGGCGGCTCTCGACGAACGTCGTCGACACCTTCGAGGATGCGACGTACCGCCGGCTGCTCGGCGATCCGCTGCGCCCGACCCTCCTGACGGTCACCCAGCGCGCCCCCGACGCGCTCGCCGTCACGCTGTCCGGTCCCGAGGCGCAGCGGCTCGACCCCGCCGCGATCGTCACGCGGCTGCTGGGGACGGAGCGCGTCCTCGATGCCTTCTACGCGGGCGCTCGACGCCTGCCGTGGCTGGACCGCCTCGCGCGCGACGCGCACGGCGTGCGCCCGCCCCGTTATCCCTCGCTCTGGGAGACCGTCTGCAACGCAGTGGTCTACCAACAGGTCTCGATCCACGCCGCCGGCGCGATCCTGCGCCGGGTGATCGAGCGTTACGCCTTTCCCGTGGAAGCGGGCGCGACGCGGCTCTTCCCGTTTCCCGTCCCCGAGACGCTCCGCGACGCCGATCCGCAGGAGCTGCGCGATCTGGGGCTCTCGATCCAGAAGATCACCGCGCTCAAGGCGGTCGCGCGCGCGATCGAGGACGGCGCGCTGCGCGAGGACGAGCTGGAGACGCTTCCGACGCCGGAGCTGCTCGCGGCGCTCGTCTCGCACAAGGGGATCGGTCCCTGGACCGCCGCGGTGATCGCGCTGCGCGGTTTCGGCCGCCTCGACGTCTTCCCGATGAACGACTCGGGCGCCGCCGCCGGACTGCGCACCCTCTCGGGCGACCCGGAGATCGCCGTCGAGCCGGTCCTCGCGCTGCTGGCGCCGCAACAGGGGATGCTCTACTATCACCTGCTCATGGGGCGGCTGATCCGCAGCGGCGAGATCGTCCTCTGACGGGCGGGGCCGCGCGGTCGGACGCCCGCCAGGACTCGCTCGTTACCAGGTGGGAACCGACGAAACGACCGTCCCGCCCGGCGAGGTTCGAGAGAGAGCTATGGAGACACAGACCGGCTTTGCGATCCAACGTGCCGGAGATCGCGCCTTCTTCGACTTCGGCTGGCTCAAGACGCACCACTCGTTCAGCTTCGCGGACTACTTCGATCCGAACAACCTGAACTGGGGCGCGCTGCGCGTCTTCAACGACGACACCGTCTTGCCGGGCCAGGGATTCGGGACGCATCCGCACCAGGACATGGAGATCGTCACCTACGTCCTGCGCGGCGAGCTGGAGCACCGCGACTCGCTCGGCCACCACGGCGTCGTCGCACCGGGCGGGATCCAGTACATGAGCGCCGGCACCGGCGTGCGGCACAGCGAGTTCAACCACTCGGGCGAGCGCGACGTCCACTTCGTGCAGATGTGGGTGCTGCCGCGCAGCTACGGCGAGGAGCCGCTCTACGGACAGCGCGCCTTCGAGGAAGCGGAGCGCCGTAACCGCTGGCTCGTCCTCGCGAGCGGCGAGTCCGGCGTCGATGCGCCGGTGACGCTGCGCGCCGACGCGACGCTGCGAGTGGCGCAGCTGCGCGACGCCGAGCTGCGCTACGCGTTCGGACCGACACGCTTCGGCTTCTTGTTCGTCGCCGAGGGCGAGGTCACGGCGAACGGCGAGACGCTGCGGACCGGCGACGCGGTACGGCTCCGCGGCGCGAGCGAGCTGGACGTGCGCGGCAACGGGGAGCTCGTGCTCTGGGACGTGCCGCCGACCGACGTGCGGCTGGAGGACGCGTGAAGCAAGGACCCTGCGAGGACGCGACGCGGATCAAGAACCCCGCTCCCCGCACGCCGGGAGGCTGCGAGGAGTGTCTGCGGACCGGCGACACGTGGGTGCACCTGCGGCTGTGCGAGGAGTGCGGGCACGTCGGCTGCTGCGACTCCTCGATGAACAAGCACGCCACGAAGCACTATCACGCGACGCAGCATCGCGTGATCGCGTCGCTCGAACCCGGTGAGGACTGGAAGTTCTGCTACGTGCACGAAGCGGTATGGGAGTAGCGACGTGATCGATCCGAATCGGCTTCCCTCCGATCTCCCCGTCCCGGTCGACGACGGCGCCGCGGCGCACCTCGTCGGCACGGCGTTGCCGGCGCTCGCGCTGCCGGCGACGGACGGGACGCAGGTGACGCTCGCGTCGCTGCCCGGCTACGCGGTCGTCTTCGCCTACCCGCGCACGGGGCGGCCCGGTGAGCCGTCGCTGGTCGACGACTGGGACAGCATCCCCGGCGCGCGCGGCTGCACGCCGCAGACCTGCGGCTTTCGCGATCTGCACGCGGAGTTCGCCGCGCTCGGTGCGCGGCTGTTCGGGCTCTCGACGCAGGAGACGGCGTACCAGCGCGAGATGACGGAGCGCCTCGGCGTGCCGTTCCCCGTGCTGAGCGACGCGCGGCTCGCGCTGGCGCAGGCGCTGCGCCTGCCCACGTTCACGGTCGCGGGACAGACGCTGCTCAAGCGCTTGGCCTGGATCCAACGCGACGGGACGATCGTACGCGTCTTCTATCCGGTCTTTCCGCCGGACCGCAACGCCGACGACGTGCTCGCCGCCCTGCGCACGCTGACGGTCTAGGCGGGCGCGCCGCAGCGGCGGCGCGAATCCGGTGCGCACGATGAACGTCAACATGCTGCGCACGTTCGTCCGCGTCGTCGAGATCGGAAGCATCACGCGAGCGGCACGCTCGCTCTACCTCGCGCAGTCGGCCGTCTCCGCGCACGTCGCCGCGCTGGCGACCTATGCCGGCGGAGCACTGCTTGAACGCCGGGACGGGCAACTCGTCCTCACGCGCCGCGGCCGCATCGTCTACGAAGGCGCGCTCGAGATTCTCGCCGGGATCGGCGCGCTGGAGCGTCGGCTCCGCGAGGCCGACGGCGCACACGGCGATACCGTCGCGCTCACCTGCACGCGCACGGTCTGCGAGACCGCGCTCGCCGGGCTCGTCGGCGCGTTCGGCGCGGCGCATCCCGAGGTGCGGCTCGTCGTCTCCGGCGGCACGCGCAAGGACGCCGAGCTGCGCTTGCGTGCGGGAGAGATCGACCTCGCGCTGGTCGAGGGCGCCGACGCGATCGTGGGGATGCGGCTCGTCCCGTTCCAGCAAGACCGGCTGCTCCTCGCTGTCCCCGCGACGCATCCGCTCGCGGTGCGGCGGAGCGTGCGCTTCGAGGAGATCGCAGCGTACCCGTTCGTGCTGCGCTCGCCGGAGTCGGGGACGCGCCGGCTGATCGAGCAGCGCTTGGGACGGCGGTTCGAACAGCTCGCGATCGCCCTGGAGCTGGAGGGGAACTCCGAGATCGTGTCGTGCGTCGAGGCCGGGATCGGCCTCGGTCTGCTCTCCGCGGCGGCGCTCGCGCGCGCCGTCGCGCTCGGGACGGTCGTCGCGCTCGAACTCGACGACGTCGATCTCACGCGCGAGTTCGCGCTCGCCTCGTGCGCCGATCGCGCGCTCTCCGCACCCGCGGCGCGGTTCGCAGACTGGCTCGCGAACCGCGGGCGCGGCGACGACGCGGCGAACCGTCTCTCCGCGTGAACTAGAAGTCTTTCGCCGGAATCGGCGGGAACCCGACCGCGCGCGCGCCGTCGAAGTGCGGCCGCGGGTGCGAGAGGACGAAGGCCGCGACATCGTACGCTTCCTGCGGCGTGAGCGTGTTCGGTTTCGCGCCGTACGGCATCGCGTAGCGCACGAAGCCGGCCATCATCGGGACGTGCGACATCCCGGCGCCGTCGTTGAACGAGCGCGTGCCCCAGAGCGGCGGGAACGCGCCGTTGCGCCCGGCGCCGTCGGCGCCGTGGCAGGTCTCGCAGCGCTGCGCGTACACCTGCGCGCCGTGCTGCGGATCGGCGGGATGCGGCGGGGTGAACTTCTCGAGCCCGTAGCCGACGACGCGCCTGCCTACCGGCCGTCCGTTCGAGAGCCAGGCGATGTAGGCGGTGATCGCCTCCATCTCGCGGCTCGTGTACGCGGGCGGACGACCGTTCTCGCTGTAGAGGAAACACTCGGCGATCCGGTCCTGCAGCGAGATGAAGCGTTTCGCGCGCGGGTTCCACTGCGGGAACTCGGCGTAGAGGCCGACGAGCGAACCGGCATGCGCGCGCGTCCCCGCGGCGTTGTGGCACGCCTCGCACGACATCGCGGCGCCGACGTTTCCCGGCATCAGTTGCGGCGTGCGCTCGATCAGGTCGCGCCCGTACTGAATCAGCGTGCCGTATGGCCCGCTCGGCAGCGCGGCACCTGCGGCGGGTGCCGACCATCCGGAGATGAGGAGCGCCGCCGAGAGCGCGCCGAGGAACACGACCGCAGCGAGGGGGAGCTTGCGCATGCCCCGTCGTTCGCGCCCTGCCGTTCGCATTCCGACACCGCCGCATCACGGTTCGTGATGTGGGGCATCGCCGACCGTGATCGCGCCGGGCAGGCGCCCGTCCCGCGAGCCGGCAAACGCCCGGTGGTGATGAATCGTACGCGTTTCCTCGGTACCGGCGCAGCCGCGAGTCTCGGCGCGGCGTCGCTCGCCGCCGTGGCAGCGGCCGCCGAGCCGGTACCGGGCGGACGGCAGCTCGTCGAGCCGCGCTCCGCCTTCGACGAGCGCGCCTTCGATGCGAAGCTGGGCCGGCCGGCGCAGATCCGCCAGCTGTGGGAGAACCTCGCCTTCAAACCCGCCGTCCTCAACAACGTGAAGAACGCGCTGAACGGCCTGCAGTTCGGCTTCGGCTACGCACCCGACGACGCCGCGCTGGCGCTCGCGAATCACGGTCCGTCGAGCGCCTACAACTTCACGGACGCGGTGTGGGAGAAGTACCGGATCGGCGACTTCTTCGCGTTGCGCGACGCGGTGGGGACGCCGATCGTGCGCAACGTCTTCCTCCCGCGACGCACCGCGGCGGACGGTCCGAGCGATCCGAACGAGCCGACCAGCCCGTTTCAGGACACGTCGATCGAAGCGCTCCAAGCGCGCGGCGTCGTCTTCCTGTCCTGTCACACCGCGATCGAGGAGATCGCACGCGGGCTCGTCAAGGGGGGCCACGCGCCGGCCGGGATGTCGGGCTCCGACGTCGCCGCCGACATCCTCACGCACCTGATCCCGGGCGCCGTCGTCGTCCCCTCGATGGTCGCGGCGATCGCGGTGCTGCAGGCGCGCTATCGTTACACCTACATCACGGTGCAGTCCTAACGCGGCGAGACCGGACTACTTCCCGTGCAGGTGCGCGCAGGCTTCGGCGAACTGCGCGCTCTGCGTTGCGTTGCGCACGTCGACGACGTAGTCGCTGCTCACCTTCTGGATCGGGAGGTTGATGAGCGTGCGCGACTGCGGCGCGTTCACCCCCGCCGAGTTCATCGGCGCGAGCGCGACGTCGGCCTGCGTCGCGAACCGCCCGTCCTGACAGTCGCTGCCCTTGTGCAGCGTGATCGCCTCTTTCTGCTGCGTCGCCGAACGAAGCGAGACGAGCACCTCGGTCTGGTTTCCGACCGGACGAAGTTCGACCGTGCCGCCCATCCCGGAGTGGTGGCGCTCCTCGATCTGCCGCGTGACCTTTTGCGCGTTCTGCGTCGCGGCACGCGCGGCGCTTTGCGACGAGGTTTGCGCCGAAGCAAGGGTACCGCCGGCGCTCACGGCGGCGGCGGCGAGGACGGCGATGAGGGGGCGCATTGTCCTCCCTTTATACCGCATCATCCCGGCCCGCGCTCACGGCGCGGCCCGTTCGACGATCGCCCGGGTGTCGGCCCCCGAGGGTAGGGTGCCGAAGGCGAACCCACCCTCGCCGCCGAGCCGGCTCGCGCAGAACGCGTCGGCGATCGCCGCGGGCGCATGGCGTACGAGCAGCGCGCCTTGCAGCGCGAGCGCCATCCGCTCGACCAGCCGCCGCGCGTCGTGCTCGTGGATGCCCGGCCCGCAGCCAAGGTCCTCGCGCAGCGCGGCGGCGGCGCGGTCGAGCCGCGCATCCGCGCCGTGCGCGGCCGCAAGCTCGTCGAGATAGGTTTCGAGCGCGGCAGGCTGCTTCGCGAGCGCGCGCAGCAGGTCGAGCGCGTTGACGTTCCCGGAACCTTCCCAGATCGAGTTGACGGGCGCTTCGCGATAGAGCCGCGGCAGGATCGTCTCTTCGACGTAGCCGTTGCCGCCCAGACATTCCATCGCCTCGCCGGTGTGCACCGGCCCCCGCTTGCAGACCCAATACTTGCCCAGGGCAATCCCGAGCCGTCCGAACGCCGCCTCGTGCGGCTCGGCGCTGCGGTCGACGGCGCGCGCGAGCCGCAGCAGCAGCGTCGTCGCCGCCTCGGACTCGAGCGCGAGATCGGCGAGCACGTTGCGCATCAGCGGCTGCTCGACGAGCAGCGAGCCGAACGCGCGCCGATGGCGCGCGTGGTGTATCGCCTGCGCGAGCGCTTGGCGCATCAGGGCCGCCGTTCCGGCGATGCAGTCCAGGCGCGTATGGTTGACCATCGCGATGATCGTCGCAACGCCGCGGCCTTCCTCGCCGATCCGCTCGGCGAGCGCGCCGTCCAGCTCGATCTCGCTCGAGGCGTTGGAGCGGTTGCCGAGTTTGTCCTTGAGGCGCTGGATGCGCAGCGCGTTGCGCGTCCCCTCGGGCAGCACGCGTGGGAGGAAGAAGCAGCTCAGGCCTGCCGGTGCCTGCGCGAGCACGATGAACGCATCGGACATCGGCGCCGAGCAGAACCATTTGTGCCCGGTGAGCGCGTAGGTGTCCTCGCCGATCGGGACCGCGCGCGTCGTGTTCGCGCGCACGTCCGAGCCGCCTTGCTTCTCGGTCATCGCCATCCAGCAGAGCGCGCCGCGTTTTTCGGAGAGCGGGCGCAGCGCGGCCTCGTACGTCCTCGAGGTGAGGGCGGGTTCGACGCGCGCCGCGAGGTCGGCGCGCCGCCGCAGCACCGGGACCGCGGCGTACGTCATCGAGATCGGACAGCCGTGACCGGACTCGACCTGCGACCAGACGTAGAAGCGCGCGGCCCGCGCGACGTGCGCGCCGGCGCGCGGCTCGCGCCACGGCGACGCGTGCAGCCCGTGCGCGACCGCCGTTTCGAGCAGCCGGTGCCAGGCGGGATGGAACGCGACCTCGTCGATCCGGTTGCCGTAACGATCGTGTGTGCGCAGCTCGGGCGGATGGCGATTCGCCTCGAAGCCCCATGCGATCGCCTCTTCCGACCCGGCGAGCGTTCCCAGCGCGTGCAGCGCCTGCTCGTCCCAAGCGCCGCCTTCGCGGCGCAGTCCTTCGAGCAGCGCCGCGTCGTGCGCAACGTCGTACGCGACCAGCGGCGGCGGCTGGTTCGTCACCTCATGGGTTGCGTGGGTGGGGCGCTCGATCGTGTCCATCCGGCCCTCCGTACTTGCAGGCTTTCGCCTTTTGGTCGCCTGTCCCGCTCGGCGCACGTGCGAGGTCCGCGGCGCATGGACTGCGTAGTCCGCTGCACAATGGTTCGGCGGTTTCTCCTCGGCGCGGTGCTTACGGTCGCTGCATTCGCACCGGCGAGCGCGCAAAGCGTGCCGACGGGCGTTTGGCCGATGTATCAGTACGGCCCCGACCACGAGGCGGTGTTTCGTTCGCCCGCTTGGACGGTGCGTTGGACGCATCCGTTCGCCGGGCGGGTGAACGGCGCGCTCTCGATCGTCGGGACGACGATGTACGTCGAGTCCTTCGACAAACGCATCACGGCGCTCGACGCGCAAACCGGGCGCGAACTGTGGAATGCGCCGTTGCCGAACGTCGCGATGAACGCGCCGATCGTCGCCGACGGACGCGTCTTCGTCGGGACCGGCGACAACTTCGCCTTTTCCGACACGCCGCAGCGCTACGTCATGGGACGACCCGAGGGCGACAGCGTCATCGCGTTCGACGCCGCGAGCGGCAAGCAGCTCTGGCGGTTCGACACCGTCGGCGAGGACATGCCGACGCCGGTCTACGTCGCGGACGGGACGCACCGCGAGCTGATCTTCTCGAACGGCGACGACGCCGTGCGCGCGCTCGACGTGGAGACGGGAAAGGTGCTCTGGCAGTCGCCGATGATCGGTGCCGCCACGATGGCCTCGCTCGCCACGTATCAGGGAAAGGTCTACGGGCTCTCGCTCATGGGGTTCCAGTACGTGGCACAGAACTTTCACAACGCGGCGAAGCTGCAGTACACGCGGCGCTCGTGGGCGATCCGGTCGGACGGGCAGTACGTCTGGCAGACGCCGTTCGGGAACGCCGATTGCTCGCCGACGGTCGCCGACGGGGCCGTCTTCGTCGAGGACGACGTGCGGCGCACGCTCGCCGTCGCCGACGGCAAGGGCTACAGCGAGGTCTACGCGCTCGACGCGAACAGCGGTGCCGTGCGCTGGAAGTACAAGGACGCGATCGGCGCGTGGTCGGCGGCCGGCTCGCGCGAGACCTCGATCGCCGGCCTCTACGCGAACGGGACGTTCTACGAGTCGCTCCCGTTCACGCGCCGCTTCGTCGCGTTCGACGGGCGCACCGGCCACGTGCTCTGGTCGTTCCCGACGCACGCGCCGGTGAAGATGAGCGCGGTCGAACGCGACGGGAAGCTCTACCTCGGCGACACGTCGGGCTGGTTCTACGTCTTGGACGCGCGCAGCGGGAAGCAGCTCCAGGCGAAACCGTTCCCGCAGATCTTCACCGCCTCGCCGCCGGTGATCGTCGGCTCGACGCTGTTCGTCGCCGAGGACCGCACGGTGCTGGCGATCCCGCTCGCCGCGGACGGCACGCTGTCGAGCTAGCCGCCCTGGACGACGACGCGCCGCTGCGCGGCGCGCCAGACGACGATCCCGATCGCCGAAAAGACGACGAACCAGCCGAGTTGGACGGCGAGCGCGAGCGCGTAGCCTGAAGGCGGGATCGTGCCGACGTAGATCAACAGTGGCGTCGAGTAGACGGCCGCGAACGGGAGCGCGAGCACGATCTGCTGCAGCACCCCGGGGAAGAAGATGAGCGGGACGATCTGCCCGCCGAGCAGATCGCTGATCCAGCGCACCATCAGCTGCGCCGCGAACGACTCGAGCGTCCAGAAGGCGACGCAGTTCATCAGGAAGTTCAGCGTGAAGTTGACCAGATACCCCAGCACGAAGCTCAGCGCGAACGCGGCGAGCACCGCGGGCGACGGGACGTCGATGCGCACGATGAACAGCGACATGACGAGCGCGGGGATGATGAGGGTCGCGTGGAGCAGCGTCATCCCGATCCCGTCGCTGAAGAAGTAGAGGGGGAGCGAGATCGGCTTCATCAGGTCGGTCGCGATCGTCCCCTCGCGGATCTTGTCGCGGATCGCGCGCGTCCCGTCGATCTCGAGGACCAGCGACATCAAGAGCGCGATCGTCGTGTAGGTCAGCACCATGTGCAGCGAGACGCCGGCCGGCGCCGCGTTCTGCGCATAGAGCGCCGTCCAGACCGCCTTCATCAAATAGAGGCGCACGAGCAGCGAGCCGACGTTGGTGAAGACCTCCATCCGGTAGGTCGCCTCGCGGGAGAACGCCTTCGCCGCGAACGCGACGTAGGGCGCGAGGATCTCGCCGGCGGAGCGGCGCGCGCGTGGAAGGACCGCCATCAGACCGGCGCCACGGTCGGCGCGGCGTCGTAGCCTTCGGTGTAGATGCGCCGGATGATCGACTCCAGCTCCGGCTCCTCGATCGAGAGATCGGTCACCCCGTAGCGGTCGGCGACGCGGCGGATCAGCGCTTCGGCGGAGATCGTGCGGCGGTCGAAGCGCAGGCGGACGATGTCGCCTTCGCGCGCCTCCAGCTCCGCGCCCTCGACGTGGAAGTCGGGCGCGTCCTCCGCGAGGTGGACGACCAGCGTGCGGTGCGTCCCGTAGCGGTCGCGCAGCGCCTCGACCTCGCCGTCGTAGACGAGCGTTCCGTGGTCGATCAGCACGATCCGGCGACAGAGGCGTTCGACGTCGGCGAGGTCGTGCGTCGTGAGGATGAAGGTCGTCCCGCGCTCGCGGTTGACCTGGGCGACGAACTCGCGGATCGCCTCTTTCGCCACCACGTCAAGGCCGATCGTCGGCTCGTCGAGGAAGACGACGCGCGGATCGTGCAGCATCGCGGCCGCGAAGTCGCCGCGCATCCGCTGACCGAGCGAGAGCTGGCGCACCGGCGTCTTGAGGAACTCGCCCATCGCGAGCACGTCGATGAAGTGGTCGAGGTTGGCGCGATAGCGCTTCTCGGGGATCCCGTAGATCGCGCGCAGCAGCTCGAACGACTCGACGAGCGGCAGGTCCCAGTAGAGCTGCGAGCGCTGCCCGAACACGACCCCGATGTTGCGCGCGTTCTCCTTGCGCTTCTCGTACGGGACGAGGCCGGCGACGCGCACGAGGCCGGAGCTGGGGACGAGGATCCCGGTGAGCATCTTGATCGTCGTCGACTTTCCGGCACCGTTCGGTCCGATGTAGCCGACCAGCTCGCCCTCCTCGAGCGCCATCGAGACGCCTTCGACCGCCACCTTGTCCTCGTAGTCGCGCGAGAAGAGGGTGCGGATCGTCCCGGCGACGCCCGGCCGCCGCACGAGCGTGCGGAAGACCTTGCGGAGATCGCGCGTCTCGATGATGGGCATTTCGCGCAGGTTCGGCCGCGCGATGGGCCGACCATGCCCGTCCCCCACGCGCGCGGGCCGCCGTGCGGCCGGTGCGGTTGCTCTGGTCCGATCTCCGGTGCGGCTGAGCGCTTCCCGACGCGAGCAGCGGGAATCACCGCCGTCGCGGGGCAGAAAGAGCAACGTGACCGCGAGGACCTCCACCGCTTCCAGCTCTCTCGCCCTGATCGTCGCCGCGATGGGCGTCGTCTTCGGGGACATCGGGACGAGCCCGCTCTACACGCTCAAGACGTGCTTCGCGCTGGCCGGTGCGCGGCCGGATCTGGGCGAGGTGCTGGGGATCTGCTCGCTGCTGTTCTGGGCGCTCGCGATCGTCGTGTGCGTGAAGTACGTCGGCTTCATCATGCGCGTCGACCACGACGGCGAGGGCGGGATCCTGGCGCTGCTCGCGCTCGCCTCGCCGCCGCAGAAGCTCGGCCACGTCATGCGCATCGGCGGCCTGACGGTCTTCGTCATCATCGGGGCCTCGATGCTGCTGGGCGACGGCGTCATCACGCCGGCGATCTCGGTGATCTCGGCGGTCGAGGGGATCAACGTCGTCTCGAACGCATTCGCGCCGTACGTCGTCCCGATCGCGCTGATCGTGATCATCGGGCTGTTCGCCCTGCAGCGACGCGGGACCGAGCGCGTCGGACGGATCTTCGGCCCCGTGATGCTGGTGTGGTTCCTCGTGATCGCGGTGCTCGGCGCGACGGCGATCGCGGAGCACCCGCAGGTGCTGCGGGCGCTCGACCCGATCCACGCGCTGCGCTTCGCGACGCGGCACGGCTTCGCCGGATTCACGATCCTGGGCGGCGTCGTCCTTGCGATCACCGGCGTCGAGGCGCTCTACGCGGACCTCTCGCACTTCGGCTACAAGCCGATCGCCACCGGTTGGTACGCGCTCGTCTTTCCGTCCCTGGTGCTGAACTACTTCGGGCAGGGCGCGAACCTGATCGGGAACCCGCAGGCGCTGCAGAACCCGTTCTACACGCTCGCGCCGAGCTGGGCCGTCCTCCCGCTGACGATCCTGGCGACGGTGGCGACGGTGATCGCCTCGCAGGCGCTGATCTCGGGGACGTTCACCCTCACCGAACAGGCGATCGCGCTGAACCTCGCGCCGCGCGTCCTCGTGCGGCACACCTCGCAAGAGCACAAAGGGCAGGTCTTCGTCCCGTCGATCAACCGCTGGCTGATGATCGGCTGCGCGATCCTCGTCGTGACGTTCCGTTCGAGCGATCGCCTCGCCTCGGCGTACGGCCTCGCGGTCGCGTTCACGATGCTCTGCACCTCGGTCGCGTACTACGCGGTGATCACGAAGGTGCTGCGGTGGCCCAAGCGCTGGGCGACGTTGCTCGTCGGTGCGTTCCTCGTCGTCGACGGTTCGTTCGTGCTGGCCTCGCTGCCGAAGTTTCTCGACGGCGGCTACATCCCGCTCGCCATCAGCGCCGTGCTCGTCGTGATCAGCCTGACATGGCTCGAAGGGCGCCGCGCGCTCGCGCTCGCGCTCGCCGGACAGCAAACGCCCGTCGAGGAGGTCCTCCACAAGCTTCCCACCGCCGACCACGCGGCCGGCACGATGGTCTTCCTGACCCCCGATCCGCGCGGTGTCCCGTTCTTGGCGCGTCATCGCTGGATTCGCGACCGCGCGCACGAAGAGCGCATCGTGCTGCTCAACATCGCGCGCGCGCAGTCGCCGTATCTGTCGAAGGCCGAGCGCGTCACGGTCGAGCGCCTCTCGCCGCGCCTGGTGCGGGTGACCGCGCGCTTCGGGTACATGGAGTCGCCGCGGATCGAACCGATCCTGCGCTCCTGCGAGGCGTCCGGGCTCGAGCTCGACCGCGACGACACCTCGTTCTTCTATGCCGACCCCAAGATCGAGGCGGCGAAGGTGGGAGGGATGCCGGGATGGCGGCGGGAGCTGTTCGCAGCGCTGCTGCGCAATGCCCGGCCGCTCCCCGACGACTTGCGCATCCGAGCGGAGCGCCGCGTCGAGCTGGGCGTCACGGTCACGATGTGAGCCGTGCCGCCCCGACCTTCCTGGGCCCGTTCCGGTTCCGGGACTTCAGCCTGCTCTGGAGCGGGCTGCTCGTCTCGAATCTGGGCACCTGGATGCAGTTCACCGCGCTCGGCTACTACGTCGCCGCGCTCGCGCCGAACGGGCGGATCGGCGCGTTCGACATCGGGCTGATCGGCGCGGCGCGCGCCCTGCCCGTGCTGCTCCTCTCGCCGTTCGCCGGCGTCGTCGCCGACCGCTACCCGCGGCGCGTCGTGCTGCTGCTGACCAACGGCGCGACCTCGCTGCTCTCGTTCGCGCTGTTCGCGCTGGTCGCTACCCATCACGCCCCGCTCTGGACGCTGATGATCATGAGCGCGTTGGGCGCCGCGACGCAGTCGTTCGACGCGCCGGCGCGGCAGAGCTGGGTTCCGCTGATGGTTCCGCGCGAGCAGGTCGGCCGCGCGATCGGGCTCAACTCGGTCGCCTTCAACGCGCCGAGCATCGTCGGGCCGCCGCTGGCCGGTCTGCTGATCGCCGGGATCGGCGTCGCCCCGTGCTTCCTGGTCAACGCGGTGACGACGCTCGCCGTCGTCCTGGCGCTGACGGTGATGCGGCCGGCGCCGCCGGCGAGCGCGCGGCGCGGGAACGTCGTCGGGGCGATCGTCGAGGGCGTACGCTACGTGATCGCGCAACCGGTCCTGCGCTGGATCGTGCTGATGCTCGTCATCACCTCGCTGACCGTGCGGCCGTACAACTTCCTCCTGCCGGCCTACGCCGTGCACGTCGTGCACACCGACGCGCGCGGCTTGGGATGGCTGATGGCGGCGTCGGGGATCGGCGCGATCTTGGGCGCGTTCTTCACCGCTGCGACCGGTGGCCGGCGGCGCGGCGCGATCTGGCTCGTCTCCGTCACGCTCAGCGCGCTCGGCGTCGCAGGACTCGGGCTGACCGCCAGCTTCGCGATCGCCTCGGCGCTCCTGCCGATCATCGGTCTTGCGACGCTGAGCTTCATCGGCTCCTCGAACATCCTGCTGCAGACGCTCGCCCCCGACGAGATCCGCGGGCGCGTCGTCTCGGTCTACTCGATGATCCTGCTCGGGTTCGTCCCGCTCGGCGCGCTGCTCGTCGGTTCGGTCGCCGCGGCGCTCGAGCTGCGCTGGACGCTCGTCGCGGCGGGCGCGCTCGCGACGCTCTGCGCGCTCGTGATCGCGCTCACGCAGCCGAAGGTGCGCTCGGCGTGAACGGGATTCTCCTCACGCTGCTGCTCAGCGCGATCGTCGGGCTCGCGCTGATCGCGAAGAAGCTGCGCGTCCCGTATCCGATCGTGTTCGTGCTGGGCGGGATCGTGCTGGCGCTGATCCCGGGCTTCCCGACGGTGACCCTGCGCCCCGATCTGGTCTTTCTGCTCTTCCTGCCGGCACTGATCTTCGGTGACGGCTGGTCGACCGACTACGTCTCGTTCAAACGCTTCTACCAGCCGATCTTCATGCTCGCGATTGGTCTCGTGCTCGTGACCTCGCTCGCGGTCGCGTGGACCGCGCACTGGCTGATGGGGTTTCCGCTCGCCCTCGGTTTCGTGCTGGGCGCGATCCTCTCGCCGACCGACGCCGTCGCGACCGAGGCGATCGCCGAGGACGTGCACCTCCCGCGGCGGCTCGCGACGATCATCAACGGCGAGAGCCTGATCAACGACGCGACGGGGCTCGTCACCTACCGCTTCGCGGTGATCGCGGTGGCCACCGGCGCGTTCTCGCTGCTCGGAGCGACGGAGCAGTTCCTCTACGTCGCCGTCGCCGGCGTCGCCGTCGGTCTGGGCGGCGCGTGGCTCATCGCCGCGATCGCGTCGGCGATCCGCCGCTGGGGGCTCGCCGACGAGCTGATCACCGTTTCGATCTCGCTCGTCACGCCGTTCGCGCTGTACGTGCCGGCCGACGCGATCGGCGCGTCCGGCGTGCTCGCCGCGATGAGCGGGGGGATCTACCTGAGCCGCGTCTCCAACAAGATCTTCGACGCTCCCTCGCGGATCGCGGCCGCCGCCGTGTGGGACCTGCTGTTCTTCGTCTTCAACGGCGCGGCGTTCGTGCTGATCGGGCTGCAGCTGCGCGCGATCGCGCGCGGCTTCGGCGGTCCGCACCTGGGGACCGTCATCTGCTGGTCGCTCGCGATCGCGCTGGTCGTGATCGCCGTGCGGTTCGTGTGGATGTTCCCCGCCTCGTACGGGCGGCGCTTGATCTTCCCGCGGATCGCCGCGCGCGAAGGACCGGTCCCGCATTGGACCCACGTCTTCGTGCTGAGCACCGCGGGGATGCGCGGGATCGTCTCGCTCGCCGCCGCGCTCGCGCTCCCCGAGCGGATCGGCGGCGGCGCGGCGTTCCCGCAGCGCGACCTGATCCTCTTCGTCACCTTCGTCGTCATCGTCGTGACGCTCGTCGGCGAGGGGCTCGCGATGCCGTGGCTGATCCGCCGCTTCGGGGTCACCGCCGACGACGAGGACTCGTACGTCGCCGCCGGCGCGCGGGTTCGCCTGGCGACGGCGGCGCTCGAACGACTGCGCGCGCTCGAGCCGGGGTTCTCCTCGACCGGCGAATGGGAAGTCGCGGGGCAGATCCACGCCGAGTACGAGCGCCGGATCACCCACTACACCGCGCACGTCGACGGTATCGATCCGGAGACGGACGCGCAGGAGCACGACATCGCGCGCAGGCTGTGGGCCGAGGCCCACGCCGCCGAGCGCGAGGCGCTGATCGCGCTGCGGCGGCGGGGCGAGATCGCCGACGACGTCTACCGCCAGCTGGAGTGGGACATCGACTTGGCGGAATCACGGCTGGAGTAACCGGACGCTCGCCTTGCGAGAACTTCGTCGGTACGGCGGGAACAGAAGAAGCGTGCGCGCGGAACTCCCCGATCTCGTCACGATCCGTCTCGAAGGTGACCTCGACGTTTCGCGCTACCCGGAGATCCGCAGCGCCTTCATCGACGAGGTCGGGACGACGGGGCCGGTGTTGGTCGACCTGAGCGCCGCGACGCTGGTCGACTCCACGTTCCTGAGCGAGCTGCTTTTGCTGGCGCGGCGGCTGCGGGAACGGCAACGCCCCTTCGCCGTCCTCATCACGCACCCGACCGTCGCACGTACGTTCGGTCTGGCGAACGTCACCGAGCGGTTCGCGATCCATCACGATCGCGACTTGGCGCTGCGCTCGTTGAGCCGACGCGAGGACTGACCGCCGTTTCGAGGACGACCTGCAGCGTGACGTTGTCGCCGACGATCCCCTTGCCGTAGGTCATCCCGAACTCCGAACGCCGGAATCGCGCGCGCGCCAGGTATCGTGCGCGTGCTCTGCCGTCGGCTGCGCGCTGCACGCTCGCGAGCGTCGCATCGAACGTCAGCGGACGTGTGATCCCGCGCATGGTGAGTCGGCCCTCGATGCGGAAGGCGCCCGAACCCGTGGACGTCACGCGGTCGCCCAAGAAGTCGATCACCGGATAGCGCGCGACGTCGAAGAAGCGGCTGCTGCGCAACTGCTCGTCGCGACGAGCGTCGTCGCTGCGGAGGGCTCCAGCGTTGAGCGTCGCCTGCACGGCGAGGGGTGCCGCCGATCCCGTGGTCGTGACGACGCTCGCCGACGCGATCGGGATGCGTGCCGTGATCGGCCGCGCGAAGAGTCGGGAGACGGAGAGCACGACCGACGAGCGTGCGGCGTCGGCGCTCCAGATCGTCGCGCCGGGCGCCGCGCCCGGCGGCCCGCCGAGCAGGGCGGCGAGCGACGCGAGAGCCAGGAGCACCGTGGACATCATACGACGTCCATACGCGAAAGCTGTGAGAGAAGTCTTAGCGCTTCGTGGCCGTGAAGTAGTAGTCGGTGATGCGGAACCCCGCGTGCTCGAGCGCCGAGCGTTCGCACCCGGCGAGCGTCTCGATCCCCGCGCAGACACGGCGTCCGCTCGCCTCGAGCCGATCCGCCGCCGCCGCGAACAGCGCGGCGCCGTAGCCGTTGCCGCGATACGGCGCGTAGACCACGACGCGCAGTTCGCTCCACGACGCGTCGAGCGCTTCGCTCATCGCGATCCCGACCGCGTCGCCGCCGATCTCGGCGATCTCGATCACCGGGGCGCGGAACGCCGGCGCGTGATCGCGCTGGAGATCGTCGAGCGTCGTCCGGTCGCGCTGCGAGGGCGGGCGGAAGACGACGGGAACGGTCCGCGTCGCGTCCATGCGGCGCGCCAGCACCGCGCCGCTCGGGCGCAGCGCGAGATCGAGCGCGAGCGAGGCGCGGTACGTCACGCCGTCGCCGCCGTAGAACCACACGTTGCGCGCACCCGTGGTCGCGAGCGCGTCGGCGAGCCGGCGCGAGGGCTCCTCGCCGCGCGTGACGTCGAACCGCACCAGGGTGTCGGCCGGGATCAGCGTGCCGTCGGAGACGAAGGCGACGGCGACCGCGCGATCCTGGTCGCGGATCGCGATGCCGCGGGCCTGCGCGCGGACGCGGCGCGCGTGCGAAAGATCGGGAAGCTGGTCGAGATACATCGGTCCCGCAGAAAAAGGAAGTGCGTCGCGAGCTTCCTC
>DATJHK010000053.1:0-75731 GCA_035493875.1 Candidatus Limnocylindria bacterium | reverse complement strand
GTACTCGTACGTCGAACCGTCGCCCGAGAGCGCCGGGACGCAGGTGCCGGCCGTGGGGCACACGGTCCCCGAGTCCTCGGTGAACCAGATCGAACCGTCCGGCGCGGCGCGCAGCTGATACGGCACGCCCTTGATGATCGTTTCTTACACGGTCGCCGTCGCGGGGTTGAGCGCGCCGATCACGCCGTAGCTTTCGGTGTCGTTGTTGGCCGTAACGTGCTGGAACCGCGCACCGTAGTAGACGTTCGGGTTGCCGGTCCCGCCGACGGCGATGTCCGAGTAGGCATCACCCCCCTCGTCGACCAACTCGTCGACCACATTGGCGCTCATCCCGTGAACGATCGTGACCGGCTCGGCGGGATTCGGGGCCGTACCGGGCGGGGGAGTCGGGGTGGAGACGGTGAGCGGTGCCGGCGACGCCAGCGGGTCGATGGTATCGCCCTGGTAGAGGGTAACTTGCCCCGACGCCGCCAGCACGCCGACGCCTTCCCAACTGGAGCCGCCGCTCGACGAGCTTCCGCAGCCGTAGTAGTACCAGTACGCATCGTACGCGAAGGCTGCGCCGCCGTTCGGGAGGGCGGCGATGCTTCCGGGCCGGGCTTCGTTGTACGAGCAGTTGCTCGCCGAGAAGAGGTCGTCGATGCCGACAACGTTGACCGCGTAGCCGCTGCCGGCGACGGTCGCGGGAGTCGTCGTCACGTTGCTCGCGGTCGCGTTGATCGTCGCGCCGACGAGCGAGAGCCCATTGTACGAGAGGGTCGCGATGTCGCCGGGCTTGGCGATCGAGGTCTGCGAGAGCTTGAGCGTCCCGTAGGTATCGTTCGCGATCGCGAGCGTGAACGGGGTCGTGAAGCCGCCCGGGCCGACGATCGTGTTGCCCTGGGCGTCCTTCGCCTGGACCGTGACGATCGTCGATCCCGCGGTGCCGACCGGGAGCGTCCCGGTGCCGACGACGACCTGTGCGGTCGCGGCGACGCCGTCCATCACGAGCGGGATCGTGTTGTTGGCGCCCGCGGTAAGCGTCGCCGCGAGGGTCGCGGTGGAGAGCGCGTTGCCCTTGCCGCCGGTTTGGTCGTACGCGGTGACCCCGAAGGTGTCGCTGCCGCTCGGCGCGCCGAGCGTCTCGGTGCACTGCGTGCCGCCGCCGGTAACCGCCGAGCAGCCCGGCGAGGTCGGGGTGAGATCGAACTCGGCGAGCTGCGTCGCCTTTCCGCTGCCGTCGAGGCTCGAGAAGACCATCGACTGCGTGCTCGACGAGACGTACTGCGGCGAGCGCGTGCCGCTCATCGTCGTCGACGCCGTCTTGGCCGGGATCGTGATCTTGACCGATGCGGTCGACTTCTGCGCGGACTGCGGCGCCGACGACGCCGGCGCGGTTCCGGCCGCGTTGGTCAGCGCGGGGATGCTATGCGAACCGCCGCCGCACGCGGCAAGCAGCCCGGCAGCCATCGCAATGGCTACGAGTGAAAAACGTCGCACGTGGGCGCTCCTACTGCGGGATGAACGTCCCGGTGGTGACCGAGACGGAGACGGTGGCGGTTTGCGCGTTGGTGTCGGTCAGCGTGACCGTCGTCGTTCCGCCCGCGATCGGCGTCACGACGAAGCTGTTCGCGGCGGTGCCCGGGGCGACGGTCGCGACCGCCGGGTTCGCGCTCGTCGCGCTGAACGTGCCGGTGTAGCCGACTTCGCTCGCGGTGAACGTCTGCGCGCCGCTCGCGCCCAGCGTGCTGAAGGTCAGCGCGCTCGCGCTCGTGGTGATCGGCGCGACCGCCTGGCTGTAGAGCGCGAACACGTAGGTCGTGCCGGCCGCGAAGCTGTACGGCGTGGCGGGCGCGGTGAACGCGATCGTGCTGCCGGCGATCGTCGCCGGGCCTTCCGCGGGCGCCTGATACGACCCGGAGCTCGGATCGTAGAACGCGAGGTCGTACTGCGAGCTCGGCGCGATCGTCTGATTGCCGAACGTGAACGCGGGCAGCGACGGAAGCGTGACCGCCGACGCGAAGGTGATGCTGGCATAGAGGATGCCGGCGCTGACCGTCGATTGCGGACGCCGCGCGAGGCTGCTCGCCGCAAGCGCCGGAACGCCGCTCGGGGGCGTGGCGGATATCGCGATCTGCACCGCTGCGGTTCCGGATGTGCTGGCCGGGAAACCGACGGTACCGGACCCACCGCTGGTCGTCGTGAACGACGCGGAGACGGGGCCGGAGGGACTGACCTGGCTGGACGCGGCGCCTGGGGGTGAGGCGGTCGGCGACGCGCTGGGAAGCGGCGTCACCATCGCGGCAGGGACGCTACTGGGCGAATTCGTTCCGCCGCAGCCCGCGGCGGCGAGCACTCCGCTGCAAGCGAGACAAACGAAAGCCAGCCGTCCGAATGATCGGGCGTGGGGCAAGGTTCTCTCCTAGGAAGAGGCGACCGAGGGGCTCGGGAGCGAGCGCGCCGCCTAGGGAAGTCATCGCACGCCGCGGTGAGCCGGGAGTTAGCGGAGAGTGAACCGGCCGAAAATGGGGCGGGCGCTCGCCAGCGAAGATGAGGCGCCCCCATGGCAGGACGCGTCGGAACCTCGAGCTTGGCCGCTGCGGCGCGATTTCTCGTCGTTTCCGCCCCTGCCGGCTTCGGCAAGACCCGGCTCGTCGATGCGCTCACGAGCGGCGGAACGTCGCTCACGGCGGCCGCGTACGACTGTCGTACCGCCGCCGACGCCTTCGATCTTACAAATTCTGTACGTTTGGCGCTGCTGCGCAACGTCCGCGCTCGGACCGCGCGCGAACCTGCGCGGTCGCTGGCCGAGGCCGAGGCCGCACTCTTCGAGGTGTGGCCGTCGGCGATCGGGGCGAAGACGATCGTCTTCGATCATGCCGACGCGCTCCGGCGCATCCCGGGCGCACGCGAACTCGTCGACCGCCTCCTCGCGATCCCGCAAGGGACGCGGCGCGTCGCCGTCTGCTCACGCCGACCCGTCCCGCTCCCCGGTGCGTCGTTCGCCCTCCCGCACGAAACCCTCACGCTGGGCACGGAAGACCTGCGCCTGAGCCTCGCGGAGATCCGCGCGCTACTCGAGCCGGCCGACGCCGCCGCGCATGCTACGCCCGTCGCGGCTCTCAGCGGAGGCTGGCCGGCGGCGGTCCTGTTCCTGCGAACCTGCGCGCAAGAAGGATCGCTGCTCCGCGTGCTCGATGATCCGGCCTCTCCGGCCGCGGCGCGCTTCCATGTGTACGTCGACCGCGAGATCGTCGCCGGGGTCGACGAGTCCGAACGCAAGGTCGCCTTCGCCTGCGCCGCGCTCGCCCGCGCCACCGCACCCGAGCTGTACACCCTGCTCACGGATTCCGTCGCGGAACGAGGGACGGCCTCGCTCATGCAAGCCGGTTTGCTGCAGCGGCGCGAGAACGGCGACTACGTTTTGCACCCGCTCGTCGCCGCGACGCTGCGCGCGCGCTATCCGGACGAGTACGACGCCATGATGCGGCGCATCGCCGCGTCGTTCGCGAGAACGGCTCCGCTGCGCGCCGCGCCGCTGCTCGCCGCGATCGGCGATGCGCGCGGGGCCGCGGCCGCGTACGCGCACACGACCGTCGCAGCCGCCGACCAAGTCGACTTCGACAGCTCGTTGCAAGCCGCGGGCCTGGACCGCGACGCATTGCTCGACAACCTCGCGCTCTTCAATGCGGCGACGCAAGCCGACTACTACGGCGTCGACGTCGAGGACTGGCTGGTGCAGGCACAGGAAGCCCTGCGCCGCGCCGGCGAGGAGGCGGAAGACGAGACCCGCGCGGTCGCCGTCATGATGGTGACGATGCGCTTCGCGCTCGTCGGCCGCTGGGACGACGGGCACGCTTTCCTGGCGCGGGAACGCGCCCGCGCTTCGGCTGCCGACGATGCCCTCGAACGCCGCCTTCTGCTGCTCGGGGCGGTGCTCGACGCGGCCGCCGATCGTCCTATCGACCTGCGCATGTTGCGCGACCGGCTCGGCGGCGACCTCGCGCCGGGCTACCTGCGCGCGCTCTTCGCGCGACGCGTCGCCTCGAGCGTCGCCTCGCTGCACGGCCGCACGGCGGAAGCGCTGCGCGAACTCGAGATCGCGCATGCGAGCGCGAGCGCCAGCGGGCGAGCACCGTACGTCGTCGAGCTCTCGATGCTCGCGTGCTTCGAGGCCTGGCGCGCCGGTGACGACGAGGGTGCGCGAGGCTGGTACGAGCGCGCGTTGGTCGCGGTCGACCAACGGACGGCATCCGGCGCGAGGTTTTTCCTGAACGCGTTCAGCGGCACGGCGTCGCTCGGATCCGGGGCGGCGGAGACCGCGATGACGCGCGCGCACGCCTGTCTGATCGCCGCGTCGTTCGAACAGGACGCAGCGCACGCGTTGGCGTGGCTCGACGCCGCGCTGCAAGCCGCCGAGCGGACACGCCGTCCGCTCACGATCGTACTCGCGCGGATCGCGCTCGCGAGCGTGGACCCCGACGGCGCGCCGGAACACCTGCGGCTCGCGCGCGAGCTCGCCGCGCAGACGCCCTCGCTCGCGTTGCGAGCAGCGGTCGAAGCGGTCGCGAACGGCGACCCCGACCGCGGGATGCTCGGGCCCTTCGTCGAGCGGTTCGCGCGCGTCCCGCGGCGCGCCGACCTCGAACTGGACGTGATCGGTGCCGCGGTCCGCTGGCGCGGCGATCCGATCGTGCTCGAGGAACGCCCGTTCTCCGTGCTGTGCGTCCTCGCGCTCTCCGGCGGCCCGCTCCACCAGGATCAGCTGATCGAAGCGCTCTGGCCGAACCGCGCATTGCAGGAGATGGCGAACGCCCTGCGCGTGCACGTCAGCGCGGTACGGCGAGCGCTGACGAAGGAAGCGATCGTCCACGAGCGCGGCCGGTATCGGTTGCGCTGCTCGTATCGGCTCGACCTCGACGTGTACGAGCGTCTCGTCCACGGCGCGCAGCGGCGCGAGGTGCTGCGCGAGACGGATCGCCGCGCGCTACGCGACGCGCTCGACGCCCTCGAGCGGGGCGGCATGGTGCTGCCGCACCTCGAGCTCGCGTTCGGCCTGGCCGAACGCATCACGGGTCTGCGCGGAAGGATTCTCGTCCTGCTCGCGGAGGACGCGCTGATGGGAGAACGTTTCGAAGATGCGCTGCGCCACGCACAGGCAGCGCAGACCTCCGACCCCTACGACGATCGCAGCGCGCAGATCGTCGTCGCGGCGCTCTGGGGTACCGGCCGCCGGGCCGCCGCGGCCCGCGCGTTCCGTGAGCACGCCGATCTGTTGCGGCGGGAGCTCGGGATCGAACCGTCGACGGCGCTGCGCGATCTCGTCAGTCGCGCCACCGAGCCGCGTTCCAGGTCGCGACGAAGCCGTTCGGCATGAAGCCGCGGAGCGCGGGGCGGTAGGCGTACTCGAAATCGTTCTCGAGCAGGACGAGGACCGGCACGTCCCGTGCCACGCGCCGCTCGATGCGGCCGTAAAGGACGCGTCGCTCACGCGTGTTCGTCGCCGCGAGCGCGCGCCGTTCGAGCACATCGAGCGCCGGGGCGCAGTAGCCGGTGACGTTCGCCTCGCCGGCGCACGTCACGAGATCGGCGGCATCGCCGTCGATCCCCATCGGCCACGTCACGTACGCGAGATCGAAGCGGCCGCCGTGCAGCGTGCCGTCGGGCGTCGGGTCGTAGAGGCGCGCCGTCGTCTCGGGGATCAGATCCAGCGTGACGCCGCGCTCGCGCAGCGCGGCCTGCACCAGCGTCGCGATCTGCAGCGCCGTCGGTGACTCGGCCGAGAACGCATAGCGCAGCTCCAGCGATCGCAACGCTCCTCGGCCCCGGGGATAGCCCGCACGGTCGAACAGCGCATCGGCCGCGCGCACGTCGAACGGCGCCTCGTGCACCCGCGGGTCGTGCAGCGCCGAACCGTACGGCTGGAGGGTCTCGAGGGCGGGATACGCGCCGAAGCCGACGTGCCGCACGATGTGCGCGCGATCGATCGACCGCGCGATCGCGGCACGCAGCAACGGATCGCGCAGCGTCCCGCGCAGATTGAACGCGATTCCCGAGACCGACGTGCCGTGGGTGCCGACGAAACGCAGGCCGCTCGTGACGAGCGAGCGACGGTACGAAGGCGGGATCATGTCCCACGTGTTGCGACCCGTGCGCAGCTGCAGCATCGCGGTTTGCGCGTTCGGCACGATCACGACGTCGATCTCCCGCACCGCGGGCAGGCCGCGCCAGTAGCGCTCGTTGGCGCGGAACTCCAACCCCTCGCCGCGCGTCCAGCGCACGAGCCGAAACGGCCCGTCGACGAGCCCGCCGCCCCGTGCGGGCGCGACGAACGCCGGCTCGATCCCGTAGGTGAAGAACGTCAGGACCGCCGGCGCCCACGCGCGGCGCAGCCGCAAGACGACGGTGTGCGGGTCGGGCGCCTCCGCCCGCGCGATGAGACGGTAGCCCGAATCGCTCCCGGCGGTGCGCGCGAGCCGCCGCAGCGAGAAGAGCACGTCGGCCGCAGTCACCGGGCTGCCGTCGGACCACCGCGCTTGCGGACGGAGATGGTAGCGTATCGTCCGGCCGTCCGCCGAGAGACCGCCGTCGGCGCGTGAGGGGATGCGGGTCAGCAGCACCGGCACGGGGCGCCCGCGCTCGTCGACGTCGATGAACGGCTCGTAGGAGAGGCGCACGAGCCCCAGCTCGACGTTCGCGATGTCCGAGTGGATCCGCAGCGGGTCGAGCGCGTGCGGGTCGGCCGCGATGCTGAACCGCGCCACGCCGGTCGCCGGGGAGGCGATCGAGCATGCCGCCAGGAGGGTACCGGCCAGACAGCCCGCGACCGAGCGCGAAACGCCTCGCCACACCCTCCCCAACCAGACCACCGCCCGCTCCTTTGCGCGCCCTGCGAGGAGATCCCTTGGACCACCGTCGAGGGCCTTTTTTCCCATGCGAGCGTACACAGGCCGCTGCCCGGGTACGAGCGAATCGGCCCGGAACGTGTCCCCTCGCGTCCTGTGGCTTTCGGTCGTCGTCGCCATCGCCAGCCTCAACGGCTGCAGCGTCGACGGCTTCGCGCCCGGGGGCCCGCACCGGCTCGCCGTCGGTGAGCTCGAGTCGCTGGTCCGGCACTCGGCTCAAGCGAACTCCGTCGACCCCAAGCTCGTTTCCGCGGTGATCGACGTGGAATCGCACGGGGATCCGGCCGCGATCTCGCGCGTCGGCGCACAGGGACTCATGCAGCTCATGCCCGGTACCGCAGCACAGTACGGCGTCCTGAACGCATTCGACCCGGCGGAGAACGTCGCGGGTGGGACGCGCTATCTGCACGACCTGCTCCGGCGTTACAGAGGAAACACCCGGCTCGCGGTCGCGGCGTACAACGCCGGTCCGGGAGCCGTCGACGCGGCCCACGGCATCCCGGCGTTCGCCGAGACGCGGACGTACGTCGACCGCGTCGTCGCAGCGCTGCGCTAGGGGCCATGGCCGCGTTCCCGGGTATCCGGTCCCCGGCGCTGGCACGCGCCATCCCTCCCCATCCGCGCCTGCGGATCATGGACGGCTACATCCTGCGCGAGATGGCGGGCCCGTTCGTGTTCGCCCTGGCGGCGTTCTTCTTGTTCTGGTTCGCGAACATCTTCGTGCTCGCGGCCGACTACATCGTCAACAAGCACGCCTCGATCTTCCTGGTCCTGCGGTTCCTCGTCTTCCGCATCCCGCAGGCGACGCCGCTCGCGTTCCCGTTCGCTGCACTGTTCGGCACCTTGCTCGGCTTCGGCCGGCTCACCGCCGACAACGAGATCAGCGCGATGCGCACCTCCGGCGTCCCCTTCCGCCGCATCGTCCTGCTCCCCATCGTCGCGGGCATCTGCGTCACGGTGCTCTCGTTCCTCATCAACGAGAAGATCGCGCCGGTCACGACGGACCTCTCGACGCGCAGCTTCTATCAGATCATCTACCGCACGCAATCGCTGCCGATCGAACCGAACATCTTCCGCGCCGACCCGGCGACCGGCAAGACCTACTACGTGCAGTCGGTCTCGCCCGACGGCAGGACGATGAACAACGTGATGATCTTCGAGCCCGACCGCACCTCGCCGTTCCAGACGATCACGACGGCGAAGAGCGCGCACATCGAGGGGACGCAGATCGTCCTCGATCATCCGATCAAAACACAAATCAAGCCGGACGGGCAGATCAGCGCGATCAACGTCGAAGCGCACGACGCCAGTTTCTCGTTGCCGATGGGCGACAACGGCCAAAACTTCCTGAGCGGCGCGATGAACGATACGTGGACGATGGACTCGAAGCGCCTTGCGGCAGACATCAAGTTTCGCAAGGAGACCGGACAAGGGGGCACCGATCTGCTCAGCCGTGAGGTCACCCTTGGGACGAAATACGCCTATCCCGTCGCCGCGCTCATCTCCGTCTTGATCGCCGTCCCGCTCGCAGTGCGCTTCGGCAAGAAGGGCCGCACCCTCGGGATCGCGCTCTCCGTCGTCCTGCTCTTCGTCTACTACATCCTCGGTGCGGCCGCGTCGGCGTTCGGCCGCAACGGCTCGATGGACCCGTATCTCGCCGCGTGGACGCCGAACATCATCATGGCGGCCGCCGGCGGCTGGCTCGTCTGGCGCGAAGATCGATGAGGCTGCTCCTCCGCCGAACGGGCGTGACGTTCGTCGCGCTCTCGTTTGCGCTGTGCTCCGTCCCGCCGGCATCCGCCGCGACGCCCCCAGCCGCAGGCGAGGCCTCGCAGGCCCTCGCCCTGATGAACTCCGGCTGCGGGATCCCGCCCGCCCAGCCGCCCTCGCCGGCGGAGGCGTCCGCGGCGGCGGCGGTGCTCGCGCAGGCCAACGCCTCGCCGGCACCCGACGCCTCGCCTGCGCCCGATGCCTCGGCCTCGCCCGAGGCGAGCGCGAGCCCGGCACCGAGCGCGTCGTCGTCGCCCTCGCCGACCCCCGCGCCGTTCGTCCCGCTGCCGATCGCCCCGGGCGGCCCGCAGATCCTCCTTCCGCGCGCCCCGTCGCCGACGGTGACGCCGCCGCCGCTCCCCTCCGCCTCGCCCTCGCCGTCCGGTTCGCCCGCGCCGGTGATCATCGCACCGGCGACCGCGCCGCCCTCGGCGCTGCCCGCGACCCCCGAACCGGTCTACACCTCCGGCCCGATCCTGCGCCCGTCGCCCTCGCCTGCCCCGACCGGGTCCGCGACGCCGGCGCCGGGACCGACGCTCGCGCCGGGCGACTACGCGATCCTCGGCGACAAGCTGAGCGGCACGAACAAGCCCGGTGAGCCGCAAGACCTCGACGGCCACGTCAACATCATCTATCAGGACGGGACGCTCGCCGGCGACCACGCGCACTACGACGGGACGCGCTACATCGACGTCACCGGTCACACGTTCATCACGAACCGCAACGACGACACGATCTTCTACGCCGACGCCGTCCGTTTCGACACGCTAACCCAGCAGGCGACGCTGATCAACGGGCACGGCGAGACGACGCAGGGCGTCGAGCACGGGAAGCTGCACTTCTCTGCGCGCGACATGGTGACGGACAAAGACGGCGTCACGCACGGGTCGCGCGCGTTCCTGACGACCTGCGAGAACCCGCGCGGCGGCTACCACATCGAGTCGAAGACGCTCGACGTCTTCCCCGGCGACAAAGCGGTCGCGAAGTCGGCCGTCCTCTACCTCGGGGCGCTCGCGGTCTTCTTCCTCCCGGTCGTCGTGATCTCGCTGCGCCACGAGGAGCAGGGCTCGCGCCGCAACCCGGGGTTCATCCCGATCATCGGCTACGACTCGGCCGAGGGGTTCTACGTCAAGGCCCGCATCGGGTTCTCGCCGAGCGACTACTACTACGGCTACTATCGCATCGAGGCGTACACGAAGCTCGGCTTCGGCCTGGGCTACGTCGGCACGATCCGCCGCAAGGACGGCAAGCGTCAGACGGACATCAACTTCTTCCGCCAGCGCAACGTCCAGACCGGCGACAACAACAACCTCGCGCTGAACGACCAGGAGAACTTCTCGCGCACGACGCGCGGGACGTTCAGCTTCAACTACACGGGCGTCTACAGCCCAACCGTCTCGCTGCCGCCGCAGTACCAGCTCGCCGCCGCCGTCGACCACGGCGACGCGAAGGGCGACACGCAGAACTACAGCTTCCAGCGCTCGGCGACCAGCAACGTCAGCTCACAGGACAACTACGGCTTCACCGACCACCGCGTCTTCTCGCAGAAGTTCTCGAACGACACGACGGTCTCGCTCACGACGAGCGACTCGACCTCGTTCTACGGCGCTCCGGCGACCACGACCGACACGCTGCATTTCCAGACGCTCACCCACTACGCGTCGAACGCGTACGATTACGACCTCACGTACGATCACTACGACTCGACGCTGCAGAACAACGTGCAGAAAGAGCCGGAGCTGACGATCCGCCCGCTGAACCCGCTCTTCCCGAACTTCAAGGCGATCCCGGTCACCGCCCAGTACGTCGTCGGCCAATACCAGGACCCGACCGCGAACATCGCCGCATCGCGCGCGCAGGGCCAGTTCCAGATCGGCCCCGGCCTGGCGCACTTCTGGGGCAGCGACTTCTCCGGCCAGGTCACCGTCCAGCAAGACCTCTACAGCACCGGCGACCAGAAGGCGCAGATCGCGCAGCAGTTCAGCCTCACCTCGCCGTTCGCGGGGCACTTCCTCAACACGCTCTCGTACACCGAGTCGCACGTCAACGGCCCGCTCGCCGAGCCGTTCCAGCAGATCGACCTCTTGAGCAGCGGGCTCAAACAGGCCAACGACGTGCTGCGCATCTTCAACAACGACACGTACTCGTTCTCGCTCACCGGGACGACGTTCTTCAACCGCCAGGCGCAGGCGGTGGGCTATCAGCTCACCTCACGCCCCTCGCCGCGCTCGATGCTCCTGCTCGGCGGGAGCTTCACGCCGGGTCCGGGGCTGGGCTTCGACCGCACGAGCGTCCAGCTCGCGACCCCGTTCGGCCGCGACAGCGATCTGCAGATCGCGACGTTCGTGGACTGGAAGAACCACGCGCGGCTCGAGAGCAAGAACATCTACTATCGCCACGTCGTCGGCGACTGCTACGAGATCCGCGCCTCGTACAACGAAGACCTCAAGCAGGTGAACCTCACCGTGACCCTGTTGGCCTTCCCCTCGCAGGCGGCGAACTTCGGGATCGGGCAGTCGGCCACGCTCAACGGGATCATCCCGCAGGCGCTCTCCGGCACGCCGTTCTCCGGCGGGGCGGGTTACTAAGCAGCACGCGTGTCATGCTGAGCACGCATGTCATGCTGAGCATGTCGAAGCAAAAGGGTAGGAGAGCGCTATGGATACACTCACCCAACCCTGCGAGCACGCGGAGTGCAACTGCCAGGTCACGGCGGCCCTCGGCGAGACCCCCTATTGCAGCGACGTCTGCCAGCGGATCGACACGACCGACGAGGAGGTCGAGGAGAACTGCCCGTGCGGCCACCCGCCTTGCGACGTCGAGTGACGCCGCGACCGCCGTCAGGTTCCCGGTGACGAGCTCGGCGCCGGGCTCGGTGAAAGGCTCGGCGTCGGCGTTGCACTCGACGACGCGCCCGGGGTGTTGAAGATCTCCACCGCGTAGATTTGCGCCGAGCTGCTGCTCGGGCCCGAGTTCGTCACCGGCTTGATGTACTGAAAGTCGTTCACCGTCGCGGTCGTGTCGAGCGGCGCGAGCTTGAACGACGTGTCGCTCGGGCCTTGACCGAGCGAGTCGACCACGGTGTTCGTGCGGTCGACGGTGAACAGGTTGATCGTCCAGGTATTCGTGAGCCGGCCGGCGCCGCCGTAGGTAAACGGCGGACAGGTCGAGCCGACGGGGCGCGGTGTCGGCGCCGGCGTCGCCGACCCGGTGGACGTCGGCGGCGGAAGATCGAACAGACAGCGGTCGAAGCGGATCTCGAAGCCGCTCGTCGCGAGCCCGCCCGCGAGCGTCGTGTCGAACGTCAGCTGGTTCGGCGTGTACTGGATGGTATACGGTTGCGCCGCGCTCGCGGTCGTGGGGTCCTGGTAATATTCGATGAACCTGGGCTGGCTCACGTAGCCCGTGTTGCCGCCGACCTGGAACGCGTACGACCAATCCTTGTAGTTCGAATTGGGGCCGAGCGCATAGGGCTCGTTACCGTCGCCGGTCGTGTTGAAGACGATCAGGTACGTGTAGTTCGTGGGATCGAGCGGCCCGACGGTCTCGAACCGAATCAGCGTCTCTCCCGGTTGGACAAGACCGCCGCCGCCGGGCGTATTTAGCCCGGTGACTTGACGGCCGCAACCGGCGACCAGCGCGAGGATTGCCGCGCCCAGCGCGAAGGCGGAGGGGCGGCGTCTCCCCATGACCGTACGGCCCATGGAGCGCTCGTTTGTATGGGCGCCGGTCCGCCCCTCTTCCGGGCGATCAGCCGGGCGGCGTCGTCGCGGCGGGGCTCGCCGAGGCGCTCGGCACGGGGCTCGGCGAGAGGCTCGGCGTCGGGGTGGCGCTCGACGACATGCCGGGCGTGTTGAAGATCTCGACGGCGTAGATCTGCGCCGAGCTGCTGCTCGGACCCGCGTTCGTCACCGGCTTGATGTACTGGAAGTCGTTGATCGTCGCGGTCGTGTTGAGCGGCGTGAGCTTGAACGAGGTATCGCTCGGGCCCTGGCCGAGCGAGTCGACGACCGTGTTCGTCCTGTCGATCGTGAACAGGTTGATCATCCAGGTGTTCGTGAGCCGGCCCGTTGCGCCGAACGTGAACGGCGGGCACGTCGATCCGACCGGGCGCGGGCTAGGCGCGGGCGTCGCGGGGCCGGAATACGCCGGCGGCGGCAGATCGAACATGCAGCGGTCGAAGCGGATCTCGAAGCCGCTCGTCGTGAGCCCGCCTGCGAGCGTCGTGTCGAACGTCAGCTGATTCGGCGTGTATTGAATGTAGTACGGCCGCGCGACGCTGCCGGTCGAGGGGTCCTGATAGTACTGGATGAACCCGGGCTGGCTCACGTAGCCCGTGTTTCCGCCGACCTGGAAGGCGTACGACCAGTCGGTGTAGTTGGAATTGTAGCCGAGCGCGTAGGGCTCGTTTCCGTCGCCGGTCGTGTTGAACACGATCAGATAGGTGTAATTCGAGGGGTCGATCGGCCCCACCGTCTCGAACCTGATCAATGTCTGCCCCGGTTGAACGAGGCCTCCGCCGGTCGGAGCGTTCAAACCGGTAACCTGCCGACCGCAACTACCGAGAGCCATCACCATCGCCGCGAGAACCACGGCCGTACCGAGCCGACGCACCTTTACCTCCGCGACCGTCCGTACGACGGCCGTTACTTGCGTCTGCGCATTCGGTCTCCATCTGGCCTTCCCCCTGACGAATTGGTGGTGGCTCGCGCCGTTTGCGTTTGCGGGATTGGTCGTTTCGTGGTGCGTCGCGACGCCGGGCGCGGCGGCGCTGAACGGGTATCTCGGCGGTCTCGTGTTCTTTTCGCTGGGCTTCTCGTGGTTCGGCGAAACGGCCGGTGCGTTGGTCGGACCTGCCGCACCGGTACTGGTGCTCGGGCCCGCGGCGGTGGAAGCTCCGGCGTTCGCTTTCGCGGCGGCGTGCGCATCGTTCGCGGTGCGGCGCTGCGACGCGCGCATCGTGCCGTACGTGATCGCCGCGGCGTACACGCTCGGCGAACTGCTTCGTTCGGAAGGGACGCTCGGCGTACCGTTCTCGCAGCTCGGCGTCGCGATGATCGACTCGCCGCTGCGGCCGCTCGCCGCATTCGTCGGCGGATACGGGATCACGTTCGCGACCGCGCTGCTCGGTGCGTCGCTCGCGTGGTGGCTGCTCGATCGCGGCGACGCACGTCGCGCGCGCACGGCGATCGTCGCGTGGCTCGCCGTCGGCGCGTTCGTCGCGCTCGCGTGGACGTGCTGGCCCGCGCGCCATGCTGCCGCGCCGACGCGCCGCGTCGCCGCCGTGCAAGGCGGGATCACGCAATCGCTCAAGATGAGCGCGAGCGGTCTGCGCGAGGGGATCGCGCGCTACACCGCGATGACGCGTGCGCTCGCGGGAGCGCACGTCTCGCTGGTGCTGTGGCCCGAAACGGTGATCCCCACCGACCTGTTGGGGCAGTCCGACCTGCGCCGCAGCTTCGCGTTGCTCGCGGACGATCTGCACGCGCCGCTCTGGGTCGGCGCGTGGGGTGACGACGGTCGCCGCTACACCAACGCGCTCTACCTGTTCGACCCGCGCACGAACCCGTACGACATGCGCGCGACGTACGCGAAAGAGCAGCTCGTCCCGTTCGCGGAATGGCTGCCCGGCCCGGACTGGCTGCGCAGGGTTCCGTACCTCGATCAGGTGGGCGCGTTCACGCCGGGCCGCAACGCCCTCGACGTGATCGACGGGATGACGCCGCTGATCTGCTGGGAGTCGGTCTTCGGCGACCTCGCCCACGCGCGGCTCGCGCAAGGCGCGACGCTGCTCTTGATCGCAACCGACGACGCCTGGTTCGGGACGACCGAAGGGCCGTACGAGCACGCGCAGGCCGCGACGCTGCGCGCCGTCGAGAGCGGCCGGTGGGTGCTGCGCGCCGCGGCGACCGGGATCAGCGGGATCGTCGCCCCCGACGGTACCTGGACGCAGCGCACGACGCTCGGCGGCGCGGCGACCGTCGTTGGGATGGTGGGAGCGCCGTCCGCGGCGCCCTACGCCGTCGTCGGGCCACAGCCGATCGGGGCGGTGCTTCTGCTGCTGACCGTGCTGCCGTTCGTGCTCCCTGCGGTCCTGCGCCGGAGGAACGTCGCGTGAAGCGCCAACTCCCGTGGCGGCTCCCGGCGACGCTGGCCGCGCTCGCGCTTTTGGGGTGGGTCGGGTTCGAGATCGGGCGTGCGGGGACCGACGTCGTCCCGCCGCGGATGGCGACGGAATCGACGCTGAACCGCGGGGTCGCCACGGGAAAGCGCGTCGACGGACGCTCGTGGTCGCTCGACTACGACAGCGCGGTGCTGAGCCCGGACGGCTCGCAGACGACGATCGCGCACGTCCGCAGCGGCCGGCTCCGCGCGAAGGGGAAGCCCGACGTGCTCTTCAGCGCCGACGACGTCACGGCCAACACGGCGACGAACGACTTCACCGTGCGCGGGCCGATCCACGTCAAGGAGAACATGGGCCCGGGCCACCTGCGCACGCTCAAGACGACCGGCGCGCAATACGCCGGCGCGACGCACACCCTAACGCTCACGAACGAGGTCACGCTGACCGACGGCCCGACGACGATCGTCGTCTCGAACGCGACGCTGAACTTCCAATCCGGCGCGGTGACGCTGGGACGGATCGTCGCGGTGAAGCCGGGAAGTAACCACTGATGCGATCGTTCGTCTCCACGCTGCTCGTCGGAGCGGCGCTCGGACTGTGCGTGCCCGCGGGCGCCCAGGAGAGCTCCTCGGCGGCGCTCACCCCGCTGGCCCATCGCGGTTTCGTCACGGAACGCACGACGGCGGAGCGCGCCGTCGCGTTCCGACCGTTCGTCCCCGACCGGCAGCCGATCCAGGTCGCGCTGCTCCCGCCGTTTCACGGCGGGCAGGTCAGCGCGAACGAGGGGATCGCCTACGCGTACGGCCGGCGTGGCCGCACGTGGATCCTCTCGGAATGGCCCCGCAACGGTGGGACCCTGAGCGCGTTCGCGCCGTTCCCCACGGCGCGTGAGCCGCGGTGTGACGACGTGCACGCGGTTGGAGGCAGCGAAAGGCCGCGCGGTGTCGCGTGGTCGACCCCGCGCGGAATCGTCCTCACGCTCACCCCTGACGGAAGCGCCGACCCGCGAACGCTCGTCACGGAGTGGCACCGCCTCGTACGACGCGGTGCGTGCCGGTAAGTTACGAAGGCTCTTCTTCTTGAGCGTTCTTCTTGGCTTCGGCGATCAGTTTCTTGACCTTCTGCCCGCCTTTGTGGCCGATCTGCTCGTAGAAGTTCGGTCCGTACTTTTCCTTGACGACCTTGCCGCCTTTTTGTCCAATCGACTCGTAGAACTCCGCCCCGTGGCGCTCACGCGTCGCCTGACCACCCTTGCGGCCGATCTCTTCGTAGAACCCCGATCCGTACCGGTCGCGGACGGTGTCACCGCCCTTTTTCCCGGCCTCACGAACCGACATCTCGCCGTCGACCTTCTCCGTTTTCGGTTTGGGCATGGCCTTTTTCGGGTCGGCCATGGATCAACCGCTCGTTTTCGCGGTGCGCTTGAGCTTCTGACCGCCCTTGGCGCCTATCTCCTCGTAAAACGTCGGCCCATACTTGCTTTTCGTGGCCTCGCCACCTTTACGCCCGATGGCCTCGTAGAACTCGGAGCCATACTTGGCTTTGACGCGGTCACCGCCGCGTTTTCCGGCTTCGCGGACGCTCATGCCGCCGCCGGGATTGGTCACATTATCGTTGGTTGCCATATTGGAAACAAACCCCCTGAGCTGTCGGCCCACCGACTGCCCTGTACCCAGCGAAAGCTAGGTTAAACGCTGCTCTGGACGATCTTCGAGCGCCCGCAAATTCTTGACGGAACGGGCGGCGCGCCGTTCACGACCGACATCGCCGTCGCCGACGGCAGGATCGTCGCGATCGGAGACCTCTCCGGCCGCGATGCGCACGAACGCGTTCCCTGCGAAGGGCTCGCGATCGCACCGGGCTTTATCGACGTACATTCCCATTCCGACGAACTCTGGATCGTCGACGGCCGCTGCGAAGGCAAAGTTCGTCAAGGCGTCACGACCGAGATCGGCGGCAACTGCGGAACCTCCGTAGCACCATTGTACGCCGCCTCGCTCGAAAAGAAACGCCGCGACGCCAAGGATTATCGGCTCGACGTTCAGTGGACGACCTTTGACGCCTTCTTCTCCTTGGTCGAGCGCGAGGGCGTCGCGATCAACGTGGCCTCGCTGGTCGGCCTAGGGACGACGCGGCTCTGTGTGTCCGGTCACGGTGCCCGCAAGCTCGAGCGCGACGAGATCGTCGCGCAGAACCGGCTGATCCGCGGCGCGATCGAAGAAGGCGCGCTCGGCGTCTCCAGCGGTCTGATCTACGAACCCGGCCGCCACGCCGATCTCGACGAGCTGGTCGCCGCGGCGGCGACGGCCCGCGACTGCGGTGCGCCGCTCTACGTCTCCCACATCCGCGATGAAGGCGACGCGCTCGAGGAATCGATTCGCGAGGCGATCGCGGTCGGCGAACGCGCCGAGGTCGCGGTCCAATGTTCCCATCACAAGGCGGCCGGAAGGCGCAATTGGGGGAAGGTCCATCGCACGCTCGAGATGATCGATCGGGCCCGGGGACGCGGCATCGACGTCGCGATCGACGCATACCCATATGTCGCCTCGTGGACCGAGCTCGCCACGCTGCTGCCCGCCGCGGTGCGCGACGGCGGCGACGCCGCGGCGCTCGAGCGGCTGCGCGACCCCGAGCGCGCGACCGCGATCGCGCTCACGCTGCAGCTGGCGCGCGATCCCGCGCTCGGCGGCGACGGTTGGGACACGATCTTGGTGACCGACGTCGGCAGCGAACGCAACGCCGACCTTGCCGGGCTGCGGCTCGACGCGATCGCGCGCCGCTGGCGCACCTCGCCGGCGCGCGCCGCGATCCGCCTGTTGATCGAAGAGGAGCTGCGCGTCGAATGCGCCTTCTTCACGATGAGCGAGGATGACGTCGCGACGATCTACAGCGCGCCGTTCTGCTGCGTCGGAAGCGACGCGTCGGCGCGCGCGTACGCGGGTATCACCGCACGGGGCGTGCCGCATCCTAGGACCTATGGCACGTTCCCCCGGGTCTTTGGTCGCTACGTGCGGCAGCGCCGCGTCTTCGACGTCGCCGAAGCGGTGCGCCGCATGACCTCGCTGCCGGCGAAGCTCTTCGGGCTGCACGAGCGCGGCACGATCGCGCCGGGGATGCACGCCGATCTCGTCGTCTTCGATCCCGACCGCGTCGTCGACCGCGCGACCTACGAACGCCCGTTCGTCCCGCCGGAGGGGATCCGCGACGTCTACGTCAACGGCCGCGCGGTCGTGCGCGGGAGCGCGATGACCGGCGCACGCCCCGGACGGGTGCTGCGGAACGGGCGCTGACCTTGGTGGGACTTCGCCGCCGCGCGCCCAACTCGCATCGACGTGACCCGAGCTGAGTTCGTCGCCGCGGTGGGGGCGGTCGCGGCGGCCCCGCACGGCGCGCCCCGCAGCGTCTGGGCCGACGTCACGCTGCAGCGCGAAGGCAGCGCGCTGCTCTCGCCGTTCATCGTCGCGATCACGCTGCACAACGACACCGGCGCGGTCGTACGCCTGCGGTTCCCGACCGCCGACCTGTTTCGCGTCGACGTCTTGCGCGGCGACGCGCCGATCTGGTCGTCGCTGACCGGGCACCGGCCGATCCCCATCACTCGCCAGCTCGACGTCCCGCCGGGCTCGCTGCGGCTCGCGCAGGTCATCGTCGACTCGACGACCGACGACCACCGCGCGTACGCGCCGGGAAGCTATACCGTGCGGGTCGCGATGCTGGGGACCAACTTCGGCGTCGTCGTCGACAAGACGATCGCGTTCGACGCGCCCGGGACGATCGCCACGGCGCTCGCCTCGAAGCCCGGGACGGTGCTCACGATCTCCGGCGTCCCGTACATCGACGGCAACGTCCCGCGCCTGCGCGACGACACCGGGACGATCCGCCTCTCGCGCGCACTGGGGATCCGTCCGACCGGAGTCTACGTCGTGCGCGGCTTTCTCGACGCGATCGGCGACGAGCGCGTCTTCGACGTGGGCCGCTTCGCGGCGGCGTACGAGAACGCGCCCTCGCCGCGGCCCATCACGCTGCTTTAGGACCAGCGCAAGAGGAGCGCGTTCTCGACGAGGCCGCCGCCGAAGCCGTAGAGCAGCACGAGGTCACCGGAGCGGACGCGGCCGTCGGCGAGCGCCGGCGCGAGCGCGAGAGGGATCGACGCCGAGGAGGTGTTCCCGCACAGCTCCATGCTCGTGAGCGTCTTCTCCAGCGGGATCCCGCTGCGTTTGCAGATCGACTCGATCATGCGCAGGTTCGCGCTGTGCGGGACGAACCAGTCGATCTGGTCGGGGCGCAGGTTCGCGCTCGCGAGCAGATGCCCGATCCCGGCCGAGACATGCGTCACCGCCCACTCGTAGACGGCGCGCCCGTTCTGGCGCATGAAATGCTCGGGGGTCTGCGTGCCGGCGATCTCGCTGCGCAAGCCGGTGAGGTAGAGTTCCTTGCCCGCCGCGCCGTCGCTGTTCGCGTAGCGCGCCAGCACCGTGCCGGCGGCGTCCTGCGCCGCGCTCACCAGCGCGACGCCCGCGCCGTCGCCGAAGAGGACGCACGTCGCGCGGTCGCGGTAGTCCGTCACCTTCGTGAGCGTCTCGCCCGCGGCGATCAGCACGTTGCGCGCGCGCCCGGTCGTGATCAGCGCGTCGGCGAGATCGAGCCCGTAGACGAACCCCGCGCACGCCGCGACGATGTCGATCGCCCCGACGTTGCGCAGGCCGAGCGCGTCCTGCAGCCGCGCCGCGACGCTGGGAAACCCATAGTCCGGCGTCACCGTGCAGGCGATGACGTAGTCGACCGCGTCGAGCTTGCCGCCGCGGCGCTCCAGGTCGCGCACCGCCGCGAGGCACAGGTCGCTGGTGAACTCGTCCTCGCGCGCGACCCGCCGCTCGCGGATCCCGGTGCGGCGGACGATCCACTCGTCGTTCGTCTCGACGAGGCGCGAGAGGTCGTCGTTCGTGAGCCGCTTCTCCGGCAGGTAGGTGCCCATCGCCGCGATGCGGAGCGACGAGCTGCTCGTTCGCGCAGGCGTGGGGAGGACGGCGGTTTGCTGCACCGCGACGCTTTCGGCGCCGATCCTCCTCATCCCGGGCGGCTCGGCCGCAGGCCGAACGCGAAGGGTTCGACGGAGTCGAACCCACTAAAGAAGGTTTCCGTCGTCGTCCTTGCCGAGCAGGAGCTTGCGCACCACGGCGATCGGGGGGTTCCCGTGCGCGAGGAAGGCATCGTGAAAACGTTGCAGCGTATACGCCGGCCCGAGCTTGCGCCGGTAGTCCTCGCGCAGCTTGAGGATCTCCAGCTTGCCGAGCGTGTAGTACCCGTAGAGCGGGTCCTGCGTCCCGCGCAGCGCTTCGCGGCGCGCCGCGATCTCCGGCAGGAAAGCGTTCTCCTGGAAGAAGCGCGTCCCGTCCGCGACGCTCATCCCCTGCGTATGCTCGCGCAGGCCGACGAGATACCGTGCCTCGCGCTGCAGCGCGGCCTGCAGCTGCGCGAGCCGCACACGCGGATCGCCGTTCCCCCAGCCCTCGTCGACCATCATCTGCTCGCAGTAGTGCGCCCAGCCTTCGCTGTACGAAGGGTTCCCCGAGAGGGCGCGCACGAGGGAGAGCTTCTGGAACTTGTGCAGCACGAAGTTGACGTAGTGGCCCGGCATCACTTCGTGGGCGCTCACGATCGGGAAGAGATAGTCGTTGAAGAACGAGAGGTGCTGCTCGCGCTGCTCCGGCGTCCACGCCGGATCGGGCGGCGTCACGTAGTAGTACGCCTGCGTCGCGACGTGCTCGAACGCGCCGGGCGTGTTCGTCGATGCGAACGAGGTCTCGCGGTCGAAGGTCGGCGTCTCGCGCACCTGCACGTCGAACTCCGCCGGCAGGGTGACGAGGTGCTTGCGCTCGACGAACGCGCGCAGCTCGCCGAGTTCGCGCTGCGCGGTCGGCAAGAGCTGATCGGCCGCCGGGTGATGGCTTCCCAGCTCGGCGTAGACCTGCGCCGGCGTCTTGGAGGGATCGATCTCGTGCGCAGTGGCGACGAACGCCGCTTTCGTCTGGTCGAGCGCGCGCTGCCCGACGCGCTCGTAGAGGTCGAGCGGGATCGCGCGCCCTTCCTGCAGCGCGAGCCGGCGCGCGAACGAGGCCGCGCCGATCGCGAACGTCCCGCTCGGATGCGCGAGCGGACCGGCGTTCATCGCGCTCGTATAGTCGCGCAGCGCAGCGACCGTGGCATCGTTCGCGCGCGTCAGCTCGTCCCGCAGCCCCGCATCGTGCAGATCAGCGTACGCGGCCGGGACGACGTGTGCGAAGAACGTCACGGCACCGGCAAGGTTCGCCTTCGCCAGTTCGGCGGTCGTCGGATCGACGGTCGTCACGTTCGCCTTCCCGGCGGCGAGGAGCGCCGGGATCGCGCGCTCGCGCGCGATCGTCAGCCGTGCGCGCTCGGGGAGCGGCGCGAACGCGCGCGAGAACAGGCCGTAGATCGCGTACGAGGCGGTGTTGGTGTACATCGCCGGCTCGTGCTTCCAGCGCTGCTCCTGCTCGTCGTCGAGCAGCACGCGCTCGAGCGCGGCGCGCATGATCTGCACGTCCGCCGCATCCTCGTCGTTCAACGTCTCGCCGGAACGCTCGAGCGCATCGAGCTCGCCCAGCTCGCGCTTCGCCGTGGCGATGCGGCGCGCGAACCCGTCCGCCGAAAGGTCCGGGAGGCGGTCGTCGTACGCGTGGATCCCGCTCTGCGTGGCGAAGGTGGGCTGATCGCGCAGCAGCTCGCCGACGTACGCCTCCTCCAGTGCCCCCAGGCGCGCCGACGTCGTGCCGGCCGGCGGAAGGGCGAGCGCGGGTTGCGCGAGCGACGGTGCCGGCGCGAGCAATGCAAGCGTCAGCGCGGTGATGGAAACGAGGCGCATGGCACGCCGTACGTGCCGGACGCTCAGGAGCCCTTCGCGGCGAGGTCGCGCGCGAGCGCATCGTAGAGCCGCGCGCTGCGCGCGCGCAGCTGCGCGAGATCGCCGTCGTTCTCGACGACGTAGTCGGCGCGCCGCCGCGCCTCGTCGGGATCGATCTGCGCGGCCATGCGGCGCTCGACGTCGGCGCGTTGCGCCGCGTCGCGTGCGACGACGCGCCCGATCCGCGCCTCGCGCGGCGCGATGACGACGACGTTCTTCTCGCACGTGCGCCAGAAATCGCCCTCGAAGAGCAGCGGGACGGCGTGCACGACGATCCCCTCCGGGGCTTCGGCTTCGCGCTGCGCGGCGCGCGCGCGCACGCGCGGGTGCGTGATCGCGTTGAGCGCGCGGCGCGCGTCCTCGTCGGCGAAGACGATCGCGGCGAGCGCGGCGCGGTCGAGCGCCCCGTCCGGGCCGATCGCCTGCGGCCAGCGCGCCGCGATCTCGCGCAAACCTTCGGAACCCGGCGCGACGACCTCGCGCGCGAGCACGTCGGCGTCCACGATCGTCGCGCCCTGCTCGGCGAGGAACGCCGCGACGGCGCTCTTCCCCGAGCCGATCCCGCCGGTGAGTCCCACGCGCAGCTTCGCCATCACGTGCAAGAAAACGACGAGGGAGGCGTCGCCGCCTCCCTCGCTTCGTGAATATCGCTCGCGGCCGGCCGCGAACGGTGCTTTACACGTTCTCGGCCAGCTCCGCGCCGAGGGTGCCGAAGCCGTCCTCGCCCTGCGCGATCTGCTCGAACTCTTCCGGCGCGACGTCGGCCACGTGCTGGATCGAGCCCGTGATACGGCGCGTGCCGTGGTTGATCGTCAGCAGCGTCACCTCGACCTCTTGGCCCGGCGAGTACTGCACGCTCGCGTCGAACTCGCCCTTCGGCACCATCGCGAGGACGCCGGGGACGATCTCGACGAGCAGGTAGTTCGGAGTGACCTTGACGACCTGCGCGACGAGCTTGTTGCCTTCCCACAGCGCGTCCGCGTGCTCGACCCACGGATCGGGCAGCGCGTGCTTGAGGGAGAGCGAGACCTTCTTCGCCTCGGGATCGAACTTCATCACCTCGACCGAGACGGTGTCGCCGATCTTGACGACCTCGGAGGGGTGCTTGATCCGGGCGTACGAGAGCTCGCTATTGTGGATCAGCCCGTCGATCCCACCCAGATCGACGAACGCGCCGAACTCGGCGAGCCGGACCACGACACCTTCGCGGATCTGGCCGACCTGGAGCGTGCCGAGCAGCTCCTGCTTCTTCGCGTTGAGCTCTTCCTCGAGCACCTGGCGCTGCGAGAGCACGACGCGATGGCGCTTGTGGTCGAGGTCGATGACCTTGAGCCGCAGCTTCTTGCCGACGAGCTCGTCGAGGTTGCCGACGGGCTGGCGGCGGATCTGCGATGCCGGGACGAAGCCGCGCATCCCGAGGTCGACGAGGACGCCGCCCTTGACGACTTGCGTCACGGTCGCTTCGATCACTTCGTCGTTCTCGTGCGCTTCGATGACCTTCTCCCAGGTCTTGAGGGCACGGGCACGGCGCTCGCTCAGGTAGAGCTGGCCGTCCTGGTCGTCGATCCGGTGGATCATGACTTCCAGGGTGTCGCCGACCTTCAGCTCCTTGGGCTCGATCGCCAGCGACAGCTCACGGAAGGGCAGGATCCCCTCCGACTTGCCGCCGATGTCGACGAGAAGCTCGTCCTGGTACTTGGCGACGATGACGCCGGTGAGGACCTGACCCTCGTCGAGAACCTTCAGGCTCTCTTCGTAGAGGCGCTGCTCGAGGGCGAGCTGGTCTTCTTCTTCATGGGCCGCCTGGACGGGCGGCTCGACGGTGGTAGAGATGGTGAAGTAACTTCCTTCGTTCGTATTTTTATTTTTGGCAGCCACGGCACCACCAGGTCCCGCGCTGGCCGATCACCGTGCGGACGATCGGTTTCCCGCATCGCGTGCACGGTTTACCGAGGCGGCCGTAAACGGCGAGTTGGTTTTGGAACCCGCCACGCAGCCCCTCGACGTCGACGTAATCGTCCACACTCGTCCCACGAGCCTCGACGGCTTTTTGGAGAACGCTTCGGATCGCGCCGTGCAGCCGGCGAAGCGCCGGCTTGCTGATCCTGTGGGCCGGGCGGCTCGGCCGGATCCCCGCTTCCCACAAGGCCTCGCAGGCGTAGATGTTGCCGACCCCGGCGATACGGCCTTGGTCGAGCAGGAACGTCTTGATCGCCATGCGACGCCCAGAGAGCATACTGAGAAATGCCTCGGAGGTAAACCCCTCTGAGAGGGGTTCCAGCCCGCCGTCGGCGTCCCAGGGGTCGCCCGCGGCCAATACCCGCATCCTGCCGAACGTCCGGACGTCGGCGAAACAGACTCTGGTCCCGTCGGTGAAGGTCAAAAGGACGTGGGTGTGCGGGACCTTCTCCGTAATCTCTGGGAGTTGCACGATCAGCCGGCCCGTCATCCGCAGGTGGACGATCAGCCGCCGTCCCGACACAAGGTCGAGTACGATGTACTTCGCCCGCCGCCAAACCCGTTCGACGCGCTCGCCGCACAGGCTCGCGGCGAACGTCTCTCCCGCGGGCGCGAGCGCGACGCGGGGAAGCGTGACGTCGACCGACGCGATCGTCTTGCCGACGACGGCGTCGGCGAGACCGCGCGCGACCGTTTCGACCTCGGGGAGCTCAGGCACCGTCCCATTACAACCCCGCCCGGCCTGCGAGCGTTTCGGCGCCGCAACGGTCACGGGGGTCACGGTGGTCACGGTACCGAGCAAGCCGTCCGCTCCACCGGTCACGCCGCACTGTCGGCGATGTTGAAGACGCGGTTGACGCTCGCGTTCCAACGGTCGTTGATCTGCGCGGAGGTGAGGGCGCCCGAGTAGTCCGGTGCGGTGATCGCCGCCGTCTGCTCGTTCGTATCCGCTTTCGCGCGCGCGGCCTGCGGATGTCCGATCACGATCAGCTGTCCGCCGCTCGTCCGCATCGAAAAATTCACCGCCCGGCAGGACAGTGGCGTCGCCGGCGTTCCCCCGGTCGCCGCGGCGTCTTGCGGGTGGTTCGCATCCGCCGGCCGGCACACCCAACGATCGCCAACGTTGATCGTTCCGGTCCCCGCGCCCGGGTCGACCGCCAGACCTTTTCGGATCATCTCGACCCATTGATCGTTCAAGTCGCTCGCCGTCACGCTGCCCGCGTACGCGGGGCTCGCTACGGAGATGCGCTCCTCGCTCGCGTTCGACGCGCCGCCGGTTTGCGGATTGCCGATCACGAAGACCCGTCCGGTACTCGTCGTGAGCGTGACGTTGATCGGGATGCAATGCAGCGACATCTCTTTCGCCCCGCCCGTCAGCGCGATGTTCGCCGGATGACCGGCATCCGCGGCCCGGCACGCCCAGCGTTCGCCCACGTTGACCGCGCCTTGCGGCCCTTGCGCACCGGCGGTCTGGAACGAAAGGACCGACAACACGGCGCCGAGCATGGCAGCGCTCGCGCGCGGCGTGACGGAAGCGCGAGTCGGCATGTGAACGTACTCCTGATTCCTTCGATACTTCGTTACGCTACCACCGGCGCGCGCCGTCGACTGTCCCGAAAGGGCAGTTCGCCGGCGTTATTGCGGCAGTGCGTCGCGGTGCGCGCCGTACGCGCGCGGCTCGAAGTACCAGTCCGGGAGCGCCGAGGGGAACGAGATGTCGCGGAAGACGTAGTCGGTCTCGAACTCGTCGTTTTGCGTTTGGCCGTGGATCGCGGTGATCAGCGGCAGTCCCTCGCGAGCGGAGAACCGCACGTCGAACTCGTCCTCGAGCGATTGACCGCCCAAACCTAGATAGAGGTGATCGCGCACGCGCATCCGCTGCACCTCGTACGTCGTCGCGTCGAGCCACAGCTCGTCGATACGGTTGCGCGTCGGGTCGCGTTTGGGTGCAAGCCGCAGATGCCACGCCGCGCCATCGCGCGACACCTCCGTCACGCGATAGTCGTCGTCGCGGGTGACGATGACCGAGCCGATCTGCTTGAGCGCGGTCGCGGCCGGTTCGGGCGCGGGCGCTTGCGAAGCCGGGCGCGCGTAGAGAGCGCGCTCGAAGATGTCGGCGCTCGGCGGCCCCGGATCGACGTATCCGTCGAACGCAACCGTGTCGAACGTCGCGCCGCCGTAGACCCCGCCATTCCACACCCGGCGCATCAGCGCGGCGCGGTCGGCGGTGCGGCACCAGATCTTGAGCGTGTAGCTGTTCTCGAAATCCGGCTCGCCGTCGTGCATGTCGCGGCGAACGACGGTGTAGACGACGTACGGCGGGCGCTCGTGCGCGCGAAACGTCGACTTCGCGCGCCCGAGAATCTGCTCGCCGGTCAGCGGGCGCTCGTCGTTACCGAGCGCGCCGGCGGCCACGCACGCGAGGGCGACGAGGATCGCCGCACCCGCGCGCGCCGCGGTCATTGCGCCTCGACGGGCGGGATGACGATTTTCACCCCCGGCGCGAGACCGCTGCGCTCGGCCGCACCCGCACCCAGCTCGATGACGTACGTCCCCGTCCCGGCGCGCCGCGCGACTTTGTCGTCCGGCGTCCCCGGCACGGTCGCCGGAACATTCGGAGTGACCATGCTGACGACACCGTTCGCCCTCACCCAGATCATGTCGAGCGGCGTGATCGTGTTCTTCATCCAAAATTCACGCTCGCGATCGCCGTCGGTGAACGCGAAGAGCATCCCCTCGTTCGCCGGTACGCTCGCGACGTGCATCAGCCCCAGCTCGCGCAGCGGCTCCGTTGCGGCAACCGCGAGCCGCAGGTGCGCACGCGGTGCCGCGACCTCCAGCGGCCGGCACCTGCCGGGGAGCGGGATCGCGGTGCACCATGCCGCAGGCGCGGACGCGGGCGCGGGGCTCTGCGCGGTCAGCGCGACGGCGGCGAGCGCGAGCAGCGCGCGCGCCGAACGGGAAAAAACGTCGATCGTCACGCGCGGTTGTTCTGCATCGCGGCGGCTCTCCCATCGGCCGGCACGAATTGGCCAAATGGCACACGGGAGCGGCGCGCCGATGGTCGGAACCGACCCGGATGCGACTCACGGACGCGGAGCGGGACAAGCTCTTGCTGAGCTATGCGGCGGAGCTGGCCTGGCGGCGGCGCCAACGGGGCGTGCGCCTCAATCACCCCGAGGCCGTCGCGGTGATCTCTTCGTTCGTCCTCGAGGGCGCCCGCGACGGCGCGAGCGTCGCCGAGCTGATGGACCGCGGCCGCTCCGTCCTCTCGCGTGCCGACGTGATGGACGGGATCCCCGAGATGCTGCACGAGGTGCAGATCGAGGCCACGTTCCCCGACGGTACCAAGCTCGTCACGATCCACGAGCCGATCCCGTGATCCCCGGCGAGATCGTCACCGCCGAGGGCTCGATCGCCCTGCGCGCAGGCCGCGCACGGACGACGCTCGTCGTCGCCAACACCGGGGACCGGCCGATCCAGGTCGGCTCGCACGCCCATTTCGCCGACGTCAACGCCGCGCTGCGCTTCGACCGCGCCGCCGCGCAAGGGATGTGTCTCGACATCCCGGCCGGCACCGCGATCCGCTTCGAGCCGGGGATCGAGCGCCCGGTCGATCTCGTCGCAGTCGGTGGCGAAGGACGCATCGAAGGGCTGCGCATTCGATGAAGCTCGATCGCGCCGCGTACGCGCGGCTCTACGGCCCGACCGTCGGCGACCGCGTGCGCCTGGGCGATACCGCCCTGTGGATCGAGATCGAGCGCGACCACACGCACTACGGCGACGAGATCACGTTCGGCGGCGGCAAGGTGATCCGTGACGGGATGGGTCAGCATCCGAGCGCGACGCGCGCCGAGGGCGCGCTCGACACCGTGATCACGAACGTCGTCATCGTCGACGCGCACGGGATCGTCAAAGCCGACGTCGGCTTGCGCGACGGACGCATCGCGGGGATCGGCAAGGCCGGCAACCCGTGGCTGCAGGACGGCGTGACGCCGGGGATGACCGTCGGCGCCTCGACCGAGGCGATCGCCGGTGAGGGGCTCATCCTGACCGCCGGTGCGATCGACGCGCACGTCCACTTCATCTGCCCGCAGCAGGTCGAGAGCGCGATCTCCAGCGGCGTCACGACGATGCTCGGCGGCGGGACGGGCCCCGCGTCGGGGACGAACGCGACGACCTGCACCCCGGGCGCGTGGCATTTGGAGACGATGTTCGCGGGGAGCGACGCGCTGCCGGTCAACGTCGCGTTTCTCGGCAAGGGGAACGCGTCGGGCGAGGAGGTGCTGCGCGAGCAGATTCGCGCCGGCGCCTGCGGCCTCAAGCTGCACGAGGACTGGGGCACGACGCCCTCGGCGATCGACACCGCGCTGCGGGTCGCCGACGCCCTGGACGTGCAGGTCGCGATCCACACCGACACGCTCAACGAGATGGGCTTCGTCGAGGACACGATCGCCGCGATCGCCGAGCGCACGATCCACACCTATCACACGGAGGGCGCCGGCGGCGGACACGCGCCCGACATCATCCGCATCGCGAGCGAGCCCTACGTCCTGCCGTCCTCGACGAACCCGACGCGGCCCTTCACCGTCAACACGCTCGCCGAGCATCTCGACATGCTGATGGTCTGCCATCACCTCGATCCGCAGATCCCCGAGGACGTCGCGTTCGCCGACTCGCGCATTCGCGGCGAGACGATCGCCGCCGAGGACATCCTGCACGACCTGGGCGCGATCAGCATCATCAGCTCCGACTCGCAGGCGATGGGCCGCGTCGGCGAGGTGATCACGCGCACCTGGCAGACCGCGCACAAGATGAAACTGCAACGCGGTTCGCTCCCCGGCGACGGCGAGCACCACGACAACGCGCGCGTGAAGCGCTACGTCGCGAAGTACACGATCAACCCCGCGATCGCGCACGGCTTCTCCGAGCACGTCGGCTCGGTCGAGGTCGGGAAACTCGCCGATCTCGTGCTGTGGCATCCGGCGTTCTTCGGCTTCCGCCCGCAGCTCGTCCTCAAAGGCGGCGCGATCGCGTGGGCCGCGATGGGGGATCCGGCCGCTTCGATCCCCACGCCGCAGCCGGTGCGGATGCGCCCGATGTGGGGCGCGCTCGGCAGCGCGCCGCAGCGCACCGCGCTCACGTTCGTCTCGGCGGCCGCGCTCGAAGCGGGGCTCCCGGAACGCTCGCCGGCGGGACGCCGCTTCGTCCCCGTGCGCAACGTGCGCCGCATCGGCAAGCGCGACATGGTCCACAACGCGGCGATGCCGACGATCGAGGTCGATCCGCGCACCTACGACGTCCGCGCCGACGGCGAGCTGCTGCGCTGCGAGCCGCTCGCCGAACTCCCTCTCGCTCAACGCTACTCACTGTTCTAAAGGACGATGCTTTCGCTCCTCAACGCTCCCCTCGGAAATCTCGCCGACTTCGCGCTCGGCGAGCGGCGCCTCGAACGCATCGTGATCCGCAGCGACGACTGCGCGAAACGCATCCTGCGCCTGCCGACGAGCGTCGGCGAGGTGGGGATGCGCTTCAGCGGAGAGCGCCGGCTGCGTGACGGCGACGTCGTCCACGCCGACGCGCAGCTCGTCGTCGCGATCGCTGTCGAGCCCGACGACGTCCTGGTCGGCCGGCCGCCGACGATCGCCGCCGCGCTCGCGCTCGCGCACGCGCTCGGCAACCGTCACCTTCCCGTGCAGATCGACGGCGAGGCGATCGTCGTCGCGTTCGACCCGCTCCTGCCCGAGCTGTTCGCCGACCACGGCGTCCCGGTCGCGCGCGAAGCGCGCGTCCTGGCCGAACCGTTCCGCCACGCCCACGCGCCGCACGGCCATGGCTGAGCTCAGCGCGCTCCTCCAGCTCGCCGACGCCGCGTTCCCCGCGGGCGCGTTCGCGCACTCGTTCGGCTTGGAGACGGCGATCGCCGAAGGCCGCGTCGCGGACGAACCCTCGCTCGTCGCATGGCTGCGCGCGTACCTGCACGGGTGCGCCGCCCCGCTCGACGGCGCCGCGTTCGTCCTCGCGCTGCGCGACGGCGTCTCGATCGCGCTGCTCGACGACCGGCTCGCCGCCGCGCAGACGAACGCGGAGCTGCGCCGCGCGAACACGCACCTGGCGCGCGCGACGCTCGCGACGTACGAGGCGATCGGCCTGGACTCGGCGCAGATCGCGGCATACACCGAGATGATCGGCGCCGGGCTGTGCGAAGGGCAGCACGTGCTCGCCGCCGCGCTGGGCTACGCCGCGTGCGGGATCGCGTGGCAGACGGCGCTGACGGCGCACCTCACGACGACGGTCGCCACGCTCGCCTCGGTCGCGGCGCGCGCCGTCCCGCTCGGCCAGCGCGCCGTCGCACGCGCGCGCTGGAACCTGCGCGAGGCGATCGACGCGGCGGTGACGCGCGCGGCGAGCGCGCGCAGCGCAGACGACCTCTTCCTCGCCGCGCCGCTGCTCGAGATCGACGGACTGCGCCACCGCCGGCTCGACGGAAGGCTCTTCGCATCATGAGCGCGGTCCGCGTCGGGATCGGCGGCCCCGTCGGCGCCGGAAAGACGGCGCTCGTCGAATCGCTCGCACGACGGCTGTATCCGCGCGTCGATCTGGCGGTCGTGACGAACGACATCTACACGCAGGAGGACGCGAAGATCCTCGTGCGCAGCGGCTGCCTGCCGCCGGAGCGGATCGTCGGCGTCGAGACCGGCGGCTGTCCGCACACGGCGATCCGCGAGGACGCCTCGATGAACCTCCAGGCGATCGCCGATCTGGAGAAGCGCTTCCCGTCGCTCGCGCTGGCGATCGTCGAGAGCGGCGGGGACAATCTCGCCGCGACGTTCAGCCCGGATCTCGCCGACGTGACGATCTACGTGATCGACGTCGCCGGCGGCGACAAGATCCCGGCCAAAGGCGGCCCCGGGATCACGCGCGCCGACCTGCTCGTGATCAACAAGATCGACCTCGCGCCGCACGTCGGCGCCGATCTGGAGCGGATGCGCCGCGATGCGACGGCGGCACGCGGGACGCGGCCATGGCTCTTCACCGACCTGCGCCACGGCGTCGGCGTCGACGAGGTCGCCGCGTTCGTCGAACGCGCCGCGCTCCTCGACGCGATCCGGTGAGCGCCAACGCGCTCCAGCTCGAAGCGCAGGCGCGCGACGGCCGCACCGTCCTCTCGCGCATCCGCGCGTCCGGGCTCTCGCGGTCGAGCCGGCCGTTCCGCGAAGGCGCGGCGGCACGCGTCGTCGTCAGTCACCTCGGCCCCGGGATGGTGCGCGGCGACGCGTTCTCCGTCGGCGGCCGCGTCGAGGCGGGCGCGCACCTGATCGTCGCCGGGCAGATGGCGACGCGCGTCCTCTCCGGTCCGCAGGCGGTGACGACCGCCGCGGCATGGGACGTCGAACGCGGCGCAACGCTGGAGCTGCTCGCCGAACCAACGATCGTCTGTGCGGGCGCAGCGCTCGTCGCGCGCACGGAGGTGACGTTGTCCGAGGACTCGCGCGTACTCGTCCTCGAGATCGTGCGCCGTGAACGCGGCGCGGCGCTGCGTTCGACGACGACGATCCGCACCGGCGAGCGGCTCCTCCTCGCCGACACACTGCAATGGGACGCCGACGACGACGAGGACGCGGCGATCGGGACCCTCGTCGCGCTCGGCTTCGATCTCGATTTCGACGCACTCGATCGCGTCGCCGACGCGTGCGCCGGCGTGCGCACGGGGATCGGCACGCTGCGCGGCGGCGGTATCCTCACGCGCATTCGCGGCACCAGCGTTTGGGACACGCGAGCCGCGCTGCTCGCACTTCGCCTCAGGTGTATATTTTGAAGGTCGAGACGGCGTTCAGCTCCTGCGCACTGTACTGGCCGGTGGCGAACGGTTTCTTCGTCAGCACGTTCTGCTTGAACGTGCCGTCGGCGTTGCGGAACGGGTTGTCCCCGTAGCTCGCGTAGAATCCCGACCAGGGCTGACGCCAGCGGGCGAAGATGCGGTTCTCGCAGCCGGTGAAGCTGAAGAACTTCCCGGTCCCTTTCGCCGCGAGCGCGTGAAGCGCCCAGAAGCATTCGGCGCAGTGCGCGATGTCGCTGGCGATCTGCAAGCCGACGTCTTGCGGGGAGAGACCGTGCGCGGCGGCGAGGATCGCGAGCTGCACGTATTGGTTGACCTCGGCGTGCGCGTTCGCGCCCATGACGTCCGGGCGTTTGAGGTTCGCTCCGTCGAGCGCTTTTTTCGTGTTGCTCGGGAACGCGACGTTGTCCAGCAGCACTTGGAGCGGGTCGGGCAGCTTCCAGGTCTTGACCACGTTCTGCGATTTCTTCGTCAGGTAGCCGGTCGCGCTGTTGCGGGTCGCCCAGATCCCCGGCACCGGTCCCGGACGTCCGACCGCGTACACCACCGACCCGGAGAACGGGATCTGCGGGCCCTTGAACGTCGCGCCGAACTCGTGCGCGATCCCGTGGAGCGCCTCGGCGGCGCCCTCGTCCTCCTCGACCTCCGGCGGCGTCGTGCTCGTGTTCCCGATGTAGTCGTTGAGGTGATCGAAGTCCGCGAACCGGTACACCGCCGGGGCCGCCGCGAATTGCCCGAGCCTTGCGATCTCCGATGGGTTCCAGTCGAAGCTGTCTTCGAGCTCCTCGATGAGGTCCGCGAGCTCCGCGGACGTGCCGTCGATCGCCGTGCCGTCCCACGACGTCAACTCGCTCGCGTCCGTGACGGCGATGCGCCGCTGCAGCGGCGCGCCCGTTCCGATGTCGGCAAGGCGATGCGCGAGGCGCGGGGACACCCCGGCCGGCTGCGGCGATTCCATGACACTCGCCTCTCGGCGCGACCGGACGGGTTGCACCCGCGACGACGGCGAGAGCGGCTTCCTGACGCGCTCGAACATCCCCGACCCTCTTGACGTTCGCCCCCGCGGCGACCTTCGCCGGATCGGAGCCTCCCGGGAACGATGCGGCCTCTCACAAAAGAAAGCGCGGGTGTACGAGGCGCTGCGCGTCCGGGATGCCACGCTCGCGGCGGAGCGGACCGCGCGACCGCAGCAGCGGGCGCAGGTCGCCGGCGAGCACGCGCGCGCTCCGGCCTCGCTGCACCGCCTCGCGGAGATCGAGATCGCGCCCGCCGAGGGCGTCGTTCAGCGCGTCAAGAGCAAGGCCGAGCTGGAGAAGGCGTTCGCCGCGCTGGGCGAAGATGCCGAGGTCGCCACGCTGCCCTCACCCGAGTACGGTGACGCGCTGAACGAACGGATTCTCAAGGCGACGACGCCGGAAGAGCGGCAAGCCGCGCTGAACGCCGTAGGGCACGCGTACGGGATCGGCGGCCCGGGCGATGCGATCGTCTACGACCCCGACGTCGAGGAAGAAGGCGAAACGGAACCGGACCGCGCGCCGCGCGTCGGGCCGCACATCTTCGCGCAGTCGAAGACGCGCCTCGGGCACCTGCGGATGGCGCTGACGCTGAACCACGAGAACCTGCATCGCCGGCAATACGAACGGATCGGCGAGACGCATCTCGCCTACGGACCGGCGGCGATGTCGAGCGAGGTTCGCGATGCGATCGTGCTCGCCGCGACCAAGGAAGCGAAACTGCGCGAGATCCTCGCCTACGAGAGCGAGCTCTCGACGATCGCTTCCTATCGCGCGACGTTCTTTTCCACGGAGCCGGTGCCGGACGAGATCGAACGCGAGCTCGCCCGATTCGAGAACGATGCGCTCGAGGAACGCGAGAATTACCTGCGCGAAGCCGCGTTCACCGAGGAACAGCAAGCGCTCTTGGACGCGGGCGACTTCGCGGCGCTGTTGCTGAACATCCGCAAGGACGTGCCGGCGGGGACGACGCGCTACTCGCTCTCGGAAGCGGACTGGAGCGAGTTCATCGACGCCACCGCGATCCTCGAGCAGATGAAGGTGCTCGGGCCGAAACTCCAGGCGCGACCGACGTCCTCGTTGCGCCGTCGATGGCAGCAGCTCGACCGATCCCTCGAACAGCGCTTTTACCGTGCGAAGCTCGCGCACTGGTGGTTGGTGCGCAGTCCCGGCGACATGGCGACGCTCGACGTCCGCGCCGAGGTGGAGAAGATCCTCCGCGAAGCCGAGCTCTCGAGGCCGCCCGACTTCTGGGGCCGCGTCGCCGCCAGTCCTTGGGCACCCAAACCGGAAGGCGAAGAGCCGCAGCTCTGAGCGCGTTCCTCGCCTGCGGTTCTACCGCTTGCGCGAGCGCGACGGCTTGGGAGCCGACCCGAGCCCGGCGACGTACCCGCGGGCTTCGTCCATGAGCGCGCTCCAACGCGCCGCGTCGGTGAGCGCGAGGGCGACCCACTCCTTCATCGTGCGGCCGCCGGTCTGGAACGGGATCGCCTCGTCGTCAGCGACCAGCGACGCGGCTTGCGCCGCCGGCAGCTTGACGACGAGCCGGTCGTCCTTGAGAAAGGCGAAGATCTTGTCGTTGACCTTGAGGACGTCGTTCATCAGCGCGCGTCCGATCGTGACGCCGGGCTGCTTGCACTGCTCGGCGGCGAGCGCGCCGTAGACGGTTTCCGGCGTCTTCGCCGCGCGCGCGGGCATCAGCCGACTTCCGCCGGTTCGACCTCGAGGTCGAACGAGGCGACCTCGTACCACGTGCGGCCGCTCTTGAGCGTTGCCTCGATCGGGACGCTCAGCTCGAGCGCGTGCTCCATCTCGTCCTTCACGATGCGCGCGACGGCGCTCAAGTCGGTTCGCGCGACCTCGAAGATCAGCTCGTCGTGGATCTGCAGCAACATGATCGCGTCGAGTCCCTCCGCGGCGAGACGGCGGTCGAGCCGCACCATCGCGAGCTTCATCAAGTCCGCGGCCGAGCCTTGCAGCGGCGCGTTCGTCGCTTCGCGCTCGGCGGCGGCGCGCAACGCGTAGTTCTTCGCCCGCAGGTCCGGCATGTAGCGGCGGCGTCCGAGGATCGTCTGCACGTAACCGCGCTCGCGCGCCTCCTCCAGGGAGCGGTCGATGTAGTCGCGCACGCTCGGGAAGCGGTCGAAGTACGCTTGGGTCATCGCTTTCGCGCTGGCGCGATCGATCTCGAGCCGCTGTGCGAGGCCGAAGTCCGACATCCCGTAGAGCAGCCCGAAGTTGACCGATTTCGCCATCCGGCGCTGGTTCGGATCGACGTCCGCGATCGGGCCGATGTCGAAGATCTGCCGCGCGGTGAAGTCGTGGATGTCCTGGCCTTCGTGGAACGCCGCGCGCATCGCCGGATCGCCGCTGAGGTGCGCCATCAGCCGCAGCTCGATCTGCGAGTAGTCGGCGGCGAGCAGCACGCGCTCGTCGCTCGGCGCGACGAACGCGCGGCGGATCTGCCGTCCGAGCTCGCCGCGGACGGGGATGTTCTGGAGATTGGGGTTCGTCGAGGAGAGGCGGCCCGTCGCCGTCGCGGTCTGGTTGAAGACCGTGTGCAGCCGGCCGTGCACGTCGACGAGCGTCGGCAGCACGTCGATGTAGGTGTTCTTCAGCTTCGAGACCTCGCGGTACTCGAGCACCTTCGCGGCGATCGGGAAGCTGCGCGCGAGCCCCGTGAGCACCTCGGCGCCGGTCGCGTAGCCGGTCTTGTTCTGGCGTCCTGCGGGGAGGCCGAGCTTGTCGAACAGGATGCGGCCGAGCTGCTGCGGGCTGCCGAGGTTGAACTCCTCGCCGGCGATCGCGTAGATCTCGCCCTGCAGCCGCTCGACGTCGGCGTCGACCTGGGTCGCGAGCGCCCGCAGCGCACCGGCGTCGAGCGCGACGCCGACGCGCTCCATCTTCGCGAGCACGCTCGCGAGCGGCAGCTCGACATCGGCGTAGAGATCGAGTTGTTCGCGGCGCTCCAGCTCGGCGCGCGCCGCGCGCGCGATCAAGCCGGCCGCGTCGGCGGCGGCGGCGGGATCGTCGGGGAGCAGGCGCTGCAGCACCTCGCTCGTCGCCTGCGCGACGTCGGTGAACGTGCGCGAGGGGTTGAGCAGGTGCGCCGCGAGCATCGGGTCGTCGGCGAGGACCCGCGGCGCCAGCCCCAGCTTGCCCAGCAATGCCTTCGCGTCGTACGCGACGAGCTGCGGGACGGTCTCCCAGAGCCGCGCGAACGCCCGGCCGACGGCGGGATCCTCGAGCGCGGAGCAGAGAAACGCGAACGCCGTTTCGTCCGCCGCGGAGATCGCGAGCGCGTCGCCGCGCAGTGCGAGCGCGACGCGCTCGGCCGCGGCGGCCTGCTCGATCGCGCGCGTGATCTTCGCGTGATCGCCGGGATCGGTCAGCGCGGTGTACGACGAGTCGTACTCACCCTGCAGCATCTCCTCGCTCTGCGCCGGCGGCGGTTCCGCGGGCGGCGTGAGCTTGGCGAGCAGCGTCTTGAACTCCAGCTCCCGGTAGAGCGCGTAGAGCGCGTCGCTCGCCGCCGGCCGGTACTGCGCGGCGTCCCAATCCAGCGCGATCGCGAGGTCGCGCTTGATCAGCGAGACGTCACGGCAGACGCGCGCGGTCTCGCCGTGCTCGCGCACGAGCCCTTCGAGCTTCGGCGTCCCGGCGAGCTTCGGATTCGCCAGCAGCGCGTCGAGCGAGCCGGCCGACTTGATGAGCTTGATCGCGGTCTTCTCGCCGACGCCGGGGATCCCGGGGAGGTTGTCGGACGGATCGCCCTTGAGGCCCCGGTAGTCGGGGAGCTGCCGCGGCTCGAGCTCGAAGCGCTCGCGCACCGCCGCCGCGTCGTAACGGCCGAGGTCGGTGATCCCGCGCCGCGTCGTGAGGACGGTCGTGCGCGCGTCGACGATCTGCAAGAGGTCGAGGTCGCCGGTGACGACCAAGACGTTCTGCTCCTGCTCCTCGGCCTTACGCGCGAGCGTCGCGATGACGTCGTCGGCCTCCTCGCCGTCGACCTCGACGATCGGGATGCCGTACGTCGCGAGGATCTTGCGGACGAGCGCGAACTGCGAGCGCAGATCGTCCGGCGTCTCCTGCCGCTGCGCCTTGTAGTCGGCGTAGAGCGCGATCCGCGCTGCCGGACGCCCTTTGTCGAAGGCGGCGACGACGTGGGTCGGCTTCTCCTCGGCGATGATCCGGTTCAGCATCATCGTGAACCCGTACGCGGCGTTGATCGGGACGCCGCGCGTCGTCGTGAGCGCCGGCAGCGCGAAGAACGCCCGGTACACCAGGCCGTAGGTGTCGAGCAGCATCAGCCGCGCGGTATCGGGCGCGAAGGCGCTCGAGAGGGCGATCTGCGTGCTCATGGGCGGACCTCGATCGCGGCGTTCGCGGCGCCGACGTCGCCGTCGCCGGAGATTTTCAAGACGGAGACGACGTAGCGGCCGGGCGTTTGCGGGACGGGCACGTCGAAGCCTTCCCGGTCGGCGCGATCGATCTTCCAGAACAGGGTGTGCTCGGCAGCCGCGCCCAGCGTCTCTTCGGCGGGGACGGAGCGCTCGTTCGCCCCCAGGTCGAGTGCGGTCGACCCGGTCGGGACGACCGATGCGTGCCAGGCGGGATCGGCGGAGGCCGGGTCTTGGGTCGTCGTCCCCGTGCCGGCGAGGACGCCGGGCGCGGCGTCGAACGCCGCACCGCTTGCGGCGAGCGCATCGCCGACACGAATCGCCAACGTCGCGTCGGCGTGCTCGGCACCGTCGGCGATCGTCAGGTGCGCGGTCGTGCCCGGCGCGTACGCCGGCGCGTCGGGCGCGAGCGCCGTCGCGCGCGCGTGGCCCGGTCCGTCGACGGCGATCGGCTGCGTGGCGTACTCCAGCGCGCCGTCATGCACGAACGCGACGCCGATCGACGCGTCACCGACCGTCTCGGGGATCGTGAACGTCGCACCGGCGTGCCCGCGCGAGGTCGCGACGGCCTGCTGTCCCAGCGGACGTGCGCCTTCGAGCGTCACGAAGGCATCGCCGTACGCACCGGAGAGCGAGGCGTCGACGGTCACGCGATCGCCGACGCGATAGCGCGGCTTATCGGTCGCGATATGCACGTCGCCGCTTACGCGCGCCGTCGCGCCGATCACCGCCTGCGGCTCGACGGTGACGGCGTTGACGTCGAGCGCGGTCTTCCCGTCGAGCGAGGCGCGCGCGAAGGCCAGGTTCGTCCCCGGGACGACGTCGCGGAAGACGGCGTGCGCGCGGCCCTCGCCGTCGAGGGTGAGCTGCTGCTCCTGGACCGTCGGACCGTGCTCGAGGCGCAGGTGCACCGCCAGCCCTGCCGCCGCGTGGCCGTCGGCGGCGTCGAAGCCGCGTACGTCGAACGCCGCCGCCTCGCCGATCGCGAGGTCGGCGCGCACCGGCGTCACCCAGAGCGCGACGCGCGCGGTCGGCGTGACGACGCGCGCCGTCGCCGTCGACGCGCCGCTCGTCACGGTGATCCCGTAGGTCGAGGCGAGCCCGTCGGTCGGCGCGGGGATGCTCACCTGCGCCGCGCCGGTCGCGTCGGTCTTCACGTGCTCGTCGTCGACCAGCGTCGTTCCCCACGGCGCGACGTCGTCCGGCGTACCGGGCGGGATGACGTGCGGCGCGCGCACGACGCGCACCCGCACGTCGCGCAGCACGGCCGGGGTGCCGTCGGCGCGCTTCGCGGCGATCGCCAGCGGCAGGGGTTGATCGGGCGCGCAGGCCGCGGCGCACACCGGGCTGACGCTCAGCACGACGTCCCCCGCCCCGTCGATGTGGATCGCCGCCCCGCCGCTCGCCCCGCCCGCGCTCGCGAGCACCGCCGCGTCGCCCGCCGGCGTGGTGGCCGGCAGGGGCAGGTCGGCGACGAAGGCGCCTGAGGGGTCGAGCCGCGCCTGCGTCTGCGCCAGCGTCCGTCCGCGCGCCACGATCATGACGCGAGCGTCGCCGGAGGCCGGCCGATACGCCGTGCCGACGCGCCGTCGCGCGAAGCCGACGACCCGCACGTGCTCGCCGGCGCGGACGCTCGCGCGCTCGGTCCGCACGCCGACGAGCGCCGGGGGGACCGGCGCCTGTGGCAGGAACGAGACGAAGGTTCTGCTCTTCCCCCACTCGGCGAGCGCGAAGCGCGGGCGCGTCGCGCCCGTCCAGCGCGCGATCCCGTGCGCGTCGGTCTGGCCGTATTGGAACGACGTCCCGACGAGGTACGTGATCCGCATCCCTGCCAGGGCGTTCCCGGTCCGCAGGTCCGCACCGTACAGCACGATCCCGCCCGCCGACTCCTTGGTGAGCAGGCCGACCCGCGTGAGGTCGAGCCACGTCTGCTGCACCGCGTCGCCGCGCCGCGCCTCGATCACGAAGAAACCCTCGCGGTTCTGCAGCGGGACCTCGACTTCGTTCGGCGTGTAGCGCAAGCCGGAGGGCGGCGAGAAGCGCCAGCGCGCGACCGGCGTACGGTGCGTCGTGTCGATCGCGCGCGCACGCGCCGAACCGGCGACGATCACGTCGGCCGGGTCGACCTCGTACGCGGCGAAGTCAACCGGCGCGCCGCTGTAGGTGTCCAGCCGCACCACGATCTTCTTCCACGGCACCGCGACGTCGCGCGCGTAGAGCGCGAAGGTGCGGTCCCATTTCCCGGAATCCGGGAGGGGCCTCTCCGCCCGCGCCGGGGCGCCCGCGAATGCGAGCGACACGGCGAGGAACGCGGCGAGCGCCCTAGCGCTCGTAGAAGATGACGCCGCTGATGTTCGGATCGCTCGTCCGGAATCCGAACGTGTAGACCCGCTTTTGGTTCTTGGCCAGGATGTCTTGTGAATTGCTGATACCGGTGAAGACGGACGAACCGCTGTCGTGAGCCTGGTAGCGGTTTCCGCTGCGATCCATCAAGTAGAAGTCCGAGACCTGCGGGACGATGTCGTTTCCGGTGTCGTTCGTGTACTCGATCCGCGCCATGACGTAGGCGAGCGATGCGCCGGAGCCGGTCGACGGTGAGCTCTCACCGGTCGGCACGATGTGGGCCTCCAGGACGGTGACGTCGCCTTTCCCTTGGAACATGGCGTTGGCGTCGGCGGTGGGGACGGGGTTTTGGTTGCACGCGGCGAGACCGGCACAAACCAAAAACAAGGCGGCTAGTCGTCTCAACATGACAGGGCATGCGTTCGGCGGCTTTGCCTCGTCTCCCGCGCGCGCGGGGCTTGCGCCGCGATACGGGGAACAGGGTCACCGTGGGAGACCAATCCTCCGGGGGGAACTCGACCTCGACCCGATGCCGTTACTGCGGCAGCGATGCAACTGAGGAACGTTCGAGCGAGTTGCGCGACCGTCGCGCGACGTTTCAGGTGATCGTCGCCTGCGGTTCGTGCGGGGCCGCGTTTGCGGCGCTCTCCCGGAACTGAACATGCGCATTCCGGCACTGACGTTCGCGGCGTTGCTCGCCGCCGGCTCGACCGCGCTCGCCGCGACCCCGGCTCCCGCTCCGCGTCCCCAGCGTACGCCGGTGCGGATCGACATCGGGAAGATCACGCCCAAGCAGGTCTTTCCGAAAGAGAAGCTCCACACCGAGTTCGTCGTCGAGGTGAACAAGCTCGGTCAGGTGACGCGCGTGCGCTCGGGCAAGTCGTGTCCCGACCTGCGGTTCAACGCACAGACCTACGGCAACGCGCTGCAGAGCTACATCCGCACGCCGGACGGTCGAGCGATCTCCGGACTCTACCGCTTGACCTACGACTATGACCCGCAGACCCAGCGGGTTCGCCGTGACGTCTCGCTGGTGCGCGTCGGCGGCGTCGATCCGAACGCTGAGGGCGCGGCGATCCAGATGATGAAGCTCGCGGCGAAGCAGCACGCCGCACCGCATCCCGGCAAGCAGGCCGCCGCCCCCGAGCCGCGCCCGGCGCCGAGCGTCGATGCCGCGCGGCTGCCGGATCTTCCGCAAGTCATGCAGACGCCGCGGCCGTGAGGGCGAAGGGGACCCGGCCGCACCGCCGTACGTTCACATGATCATGGCGGTTGTCGTCCTCCCGCCCAACGCGCTCGACGACGCTCTTCGGGGCCGCTGATGTCGCGCCGCAGCCGTCCCAAGCCGCGCGGCGGCAGTCCCGACGAGCTGATGGAGTGGTACGTGCGCAATCGGCAGCAGACCGACGCCTGGATCGACACCGACGTCGCGCGCTCGTGCACGTCGAAGCAACAGTACGCCGACGAGGCCGACGCGCGCGCGCATGCGTTGATGAACGGGATGGGCGACGTGCTCTACTCGTACGAGTGCCGCTACTGCGGCTTCTGGCACCTCACCCGCAGACCGAACTGAATTAGCGCTTGCGCGCGCGTGACCCCGGTGCGACGGCGCCGCGCGAGAACGCGAGCACGTCGCCGGCGAACGTCGCGGTGTAGACGCCGCTCGGGACGACGGCGGGTGAGGCGTACATGTCGGCGCCGAGATCCCCGCTCGACCAGAGCGTCGCGCCGCTGTGCGCGTCGAACGCGACGAGCGTGTGATCCAAGCCCAGGAAACCGACGCCGGGGACGAACGCCGCCGCGCCCTTGACGACGTACGAGGCGTGCAGCGTGTAGAGCGGGGTGCCGTTCAGATCGAACGCGCCGACATTGCAGCCCGCCGGGTCGCTCTGCATCAGTTCGCCTCCGCTCGCGATGATCATCGTGCCGTCACCAGTCGGCGTGCCGATCCCGCCGCCGCCACGCGTCCACGGCGTGAAGTCGTGCGTCCAGATGACCAGACCGCTGCGGCGGTCGAGCGCGTAGAGCAAGCCGCTCTTCGCCGAGACGTACGCCAGCGCGTTGGCAACGTTGACGCCGCCGCCGACGTCCTCGTCGTAGCCGGCGGGATCGAACGAATGCGCCACCCAGCTCACGCCGAGATTCGTCCCCAGCGCGACGGCCGCGTCGCCGTATTCGCTGCTCTCGTTTCCGGTGCACAGGTTTCCCGTCCCGGCGAAGATCGTCGTGCCGTCGGTGCTCAGCGGTGACCACACGCCGCCGCCGTTGCGCGCCAGCGCGGTCGTCGTCCAGAAGCCGCGCACCGGCGCGCCGCTGTGCTCGTCGAGCGCCATGATCCCGCCGACGACGCAGCCGGTGAGGTCGTCGCCGCCGCCGACGCCCTCGTAGACGACGCCGCCGAGCACGACCGGTTCGCTCCGGATCACGCCCAGGCCGCCCGGCGGCTGCGCGGTCCAGCGCACCGCGCCGCTCGCGGGGTCGAGCGCGACGAACGCCGCACCGGTCGGCGCCGTCCCGTCGGGGCCTTCCACGCCGTAGACGCCGACGAAGAGCAACCCGTCGTAGAGCGCGGGCGTCATCCGCACCGACGGACCGACATGCGTCTTCCAGCGCTGTGCGCCGGTCGCCGCGTCGAGCGCGTAGACGTTCCCGGCATCGGATGCGACGTAGACGAAGCCGCCGGTGACGATCGGGCTCGCCCACACCGGCTCGTGCAGCGAGACGGTCCAGCGTCGCGCCAAAGCGGCGACCGTAGTGCGATCGATCCCGGTCGGCGCGGACTCCAGTCCGCTGCGCGCCTGATCGTGCGCGAACGTCACCCAGTCGTCGACCGCCGAGGCCGGCGCCGCGCTCGGCGCGGCGCCGGGCGCCGCCGTTGCGGCGGTATTGGGCTGCGTGGAGACGGGCGGCGCGATGCGGCTGCTTCCGCCGCCGCCGCAACTTGCCAGCACGGCGGCAAGGACCGTCAGCGCGCACCGCACCATCCTCATACCGACAACGATACGCAGACCCGCGCGGCCGCGAATGGGTCCGCGGTCCGCGCCGCAGGGACGTTCGGACACCCCTTCGGCAGGCTCAGGGTGACACGACGGGCTTCGGGCGGGCCGCTAGCTCGACGCCGCCAGCCTCACCTTCTCGGCGTTCGCCGGATCGAACGTCCAGCGGTCGTCGAGCTCGAAGATCTCGAACCAGTTGCGCAGCGCCGGATACTCTTCGAGGACGGGATATCGCGGCAGTACCTCGAGGCGATGCTGCTCGTCCCGAATCCCGCGCAGGCGCAAACGCTCGTTGATCTCCCCGAACGTCCCCGGATCGCAGTGCGAGCGAATCCAATCGGCGATCGCAGCGTCGTCCTTCGCGTTGCGCACGACGTCGGTGAATTGCTCCTCGGTGATCCCGAGCCACTCGAACAGATAGCCCGAGATCCCCGGTGCGACTCTGTAGAGCCCGAGCGTCCCTTGCAGCTTCGCACGCACCTTGTCGATCGTGCGCGGCAGGAAGACGAGTCCGGCGAGCTGCTCGTGCGGGCCGCGCGGCGGATGCGCGCGCAGGTCGCACTGCGGATACGGAAGCGTGTGCTGCGCGGTCATGATGCGGAGACCTCGTTGCGGTATGCGCCGATCGCGGTGAGCACCGGACGATCGTCGAAGCGGAAGAGGTACGCGTCTTTCGCCGCGTCGTGGCGGTACGGCTGCCAGGCCGGGACGCAGAACGTGTCGCCCTGCTGCCATTCCAACGTCGTCTCGCCGACCTGTGTGCGCCCGCGTCCCTGATACACGTGGTAGATCACGCCCGCCGTCTCACGCCGTGTCGGCGAGGAGGACCGCGCGCTCACGCGTTCCGCGCCCGCGCCGATCACGCGCGAGATCGGCTCGCCGGTCTGCTTGTGCACGTACTCCGCGGACGCGTACGGTCCGGGCTCGGCGTCGAGACGCGCCTGCATCTCGTCCCACGCATACCGCAGCGGCGAGTCGTCCGGGGCCGGCTCGGACGGATAGCGCTCCTCGACGTACGGCTGCGCGAAGTTCGCCGGAAAGAAGTGATAGACGGGCAGATCGAGACCGTCGAGCCACACCATCGGACCTTCGCCCTCGTGGCCATGATCGTGATACTCCCACGACGGCGTGAGCACGAGATCGCCGCGATGCATCGTCACCTTCTCGCCGCCGACCGCCGTGTACGCGCCGTCGCCCTCGACGATGAAGCGCAGGGCGAACGAGACGTGCCGGTGCGCGCGCGCGACCTCGCCGGGGAGGATCAGCTGCAGACCGGCGTAGAGCGTATCCGTCGTCTGCGGCGCCCGCAGTGCCGGGTTGACGAGCATGAACACGCGCCGCTCGGCATCGGCGGTCCCCACCAGTTCGCCGGCGCGGCTCAGGAGCGGGCGCAGGTCCGCGTAGCGCCAGACGTGCGGCACCGCCTTAGGACGCGGGTGGGGAGGGACCATCGCTTCCATCACGGTCCAGAGCGGCTGCGCGTCGTGCCGCGCTGCCTCCGCGAACACGCGGTCCAGCGAATCGCTCGCGATCATCGGATCCTCCAGGGTCTTATTCCGGCCGGGCGGGAAGGGGGCCCGCGTGTCGGTCGTTCCCCAGAATCCGCGTCGGCGCTCGGGAGTGCAGTCGGCCGAGGTCGGAGCCTCGCTCTTGCGCGCGCTCGCCGATGCGGACGGTCCGCAGTCGCTCGGCGCGCTGGCGCGCGCCGCCGGGATGTCCTCGGCGAAAGCACACCGCTATTTGGTCAGTTACGTCCAGGCCGGACTCGCCGTACAGAGCGAGCGAAACGGGACCTACGATCTGGGTCCGCTCGCGGTGCGGCTGGGACTTGCGGCGCTCGAGCGCTTCGACGTCGTGCGCGTCGCCGCCGAACGGCTCGCCGCGCTGCGCGACGAGGTCGAGCAAACCGTCGTCTTGGCAGTGTGGACCGACGCCGGCGCGACCGTCGCCCGCATCGAGCTCAGCCGCGAGCCGGTGACGCTCGCCGTGCGCGTCGGAACGGCGCACCCGGTCCTCACCAGCGCGACCGGCCAGATCTTCTTGACCTACGCCCCCGAGCGGGTAGGCGAGACGCGGATCGCCGCGGAGCTCGCCGCGGCGAAGATCGCCGGCGTCGCGGACGCCCCGGCGGACCGGGCCGGCGTCGAGCTCCTGCGCGAACAGGTCCGCGGTCGGGGACTCGCTCGCGTCGATCAAACCTTTCTCGTCGGGGTGCGGGCACTCGCCGTCCCGCTTTTCCACGGCGACGGCCGCTTGGCGGCCGCCCTTACCGTGATCGGCAGGCCCGACGCGCTGGACTTGGCCCCGGACGGCGCTCCCGCCCGGGCGCTCAAGGCCTTCGCCGCCGCCTGCTCGGCGTCGCTCTCGTCCCCCTAGCGTTCGGTCGGAAGGCGACTCGCTCTTCCGCATCGCAAAACGCATTCCACCATACGGAGTAGAGGTTCCTTGCGTTACGTACTCTTCAGCACCTCCGGCGCGGCGCCGCGCCTGGGCATCATCGATGGAACGACGATCCACCCGTTGGCGGGGATCGGCTCGCTCGAAGCGCTGCTCGCGCTCGATCCCGCCGCCCGCGCCGCCGCGCTCGAACGGCGCGAAAGCCCCGTCGCGCTCGCCGACGCGACCCTCCTCGCACCGGTGCAGCCGCGCAAGAACGTCTTCTGCGTCGGGCGGAACTACCTCGCGCACGCCGAGGAAGGGTCGCGGGCGCGCGGCGAGGAGCTGAAGCTGCCGCCGGTCCCGACGATCTTCTCGAAGGCGCCGACCTCGATCGCCGGCCCCGACCAGACGCTCCATCTCGAGTCGAAGGTGTCGACGCACTGGGACTGGGAGGCCGAGCTGGCCGTCATCATCGGCACGCGCTGCAAGAACGTCGAAGAGGCGAAGGCGCTCGACGTCATCTTCGGCTACACGTGTCTCAACGACGTGACCGCGCGCGACCTGCAGCGCGCGACGACGCAGTGGTTCATGGGCAAGACGCTCGACGACACCTGCCCCATCGGTCCCTGGATCGTGACCGCCGACGAGATCGGCGACCCGCAGAAGCTGGACGTGACGCTGCGCCTCAACGGCGATGTGAAGCAGCATGCGAACACCGCCTCGATGATCTTCGACGTGAAGCGGATCATCTCGTACGTCTCGCAGGGGCTCACCCTCGAACCCGGCGACGTGATCGCGACCGGCACTCCGGAAGGCGTCGGCTTCGCCCGCACGCCGCCCGAGTTCATGAAGGACGGCGACGTCATGGAGGTCGAGATCAGCAAGATCGGCGTGTTGCGCAACACGCTCTCGGTCCGCTGATCGTCCGGCGGCGCGCGAGCCGGCGCGCCGCCCTCCGCCCGCCGATGAAGGAGTCCTCGTCCGCATGATCTCGCGCCCCCGTTTCCTCGCCGCGCTCACCGCCGGCGCCGCCGTGAGCACGTTTCCGACGGCGATCCGCGCGCAGAGCCGCAAGCCGCTCGCGATCGGCTACGTCCCCTCGACGCTCTTCGCGCCGATCTACGTCGCCGCGGCGAAGGGCTATCTGCGCGAGGCCGGCTTCGAGCCGAACTTGAGCCCGATCGTCGCCGGCTCCGACGCGATGGCGCTGACCGCACAGGGACAGATCGACCTGGTCGGCGCGGCGCTCTCGGCGGCGTTCTTCAACGCGGTGCAGCGCGGACTGGAAGTGAAGTACGTCGCCTCGACGGGCTATCAGCCGCGCACCGGCTATCCCTCGGCGCTGATGGTGCGCGAGGATCTGTACGCGGGCGGGCTGCGCGCGCCGGCGGCGCTGCGGGGAAAGAACATCGGCTGGAACGGCGGCGCCGGCGCGGCGTCGGCCTACTACGTCGCGCGCGTCTTGCGGCCGGCGGGGCTGCGCCTCGGCGACGTGCAGTCCGTCAACATCGCGGCGCCCGATCAAGAGGTCGCGCTCGAACGCAAAGCGATCGACGCGCTCTTCACCTCGGCGCCGTTCACCGAGCTGTTCGCACAGAAGAAGCTCGCGCGCATCATCGGGACGCTTCCGGCGGGGATGGCTGGTTCGGGGATCTTCTTCGGCCCGAGCCTGCTGCACGACGCGGGCGCCGCGCGCGCGGCGATGAGCGCGCTGCGCAAGGCCAGCGGCGAGATCGCCGGCGCCGGCTACTTCGCGCCCGAGAGCCTCGCCGCGTACGTGACGTACACGAAGCAGCCGCTCGAGGTGATCAAAACCTCGCCGCGCTACGACTTCAAGCCCGACATGCGGATCGACGTCGCGACGCTCGCCGACATGCAGCGCGAGTTCCTCGCCGACGGCACGCTCACGTACGGCCGGCCGCTCGAGGACGCGCGGCTAACCGCGCGCTTCTGATGCTCGCGCGCGCGCTCGGTGCGGCGTTCGTCGCGATCGGCACGACCGCGCTCGCCGCGCCGCGCTTCGCCGCCGCGCACTACGGGATCGCCGTCGAGGACGCGGACGCGCTGGCGTTCGTGCGCGCGGCGGGCGCGCGCGACGCCGCGCTAGGCCTCACGATCCTCGGGACCCGCGGCGACGCGCGCCGCGTCGCCCTCGCCGCCGCCGCGCTGGTCGGGATCGCCGACGCGGCGATCCTCACCGTGCGCCGCGGCCCGCGTCCGCAGCTCGCGGCGCACCTGGGCGGGTTCGCGGCGCTCGCGCTCGCCACGCTCGGGTCGACGGAGTAGCTCCATGGGGCGCACGCGTGACCGGCGGATCGCGACGATCGACGGTTTGCGCGGGATCGCGATCGTCCTGGTCATGTGGTACCACGTCTGGCAGATCTCGTGGCAGTCCGCGGTCGTGCCGTTCGTCAACGTCTCGCTGCAGCCGCTCGCGGAGACGGGGTTCGTCGGCGTCGCGCTCTTCTTCTTCATCTCCGGCTTCGTGCTGCTGCTGCCGTACGCGCAAGCGCACCTGACGCGAACCGCGCCGCCCTCGCTCGCGCACTTCTTCGGCCGCCGCGCGCTCAAGATCGTCCCCTCGTACGTGCTCTCGATCGCGGTGCTGCTCGCGGTCGGCTATCAAACGTATCCGAGCGTCGCCGCGGCGATGCGCGATCTCGCCTTCCATATCCTGTTCGTCCACGATTGGTTTGCAATTTCCGATCGTTCGATCAACGGCGTCTATTGGTCGCTCGGCGTCGAGGTGCAGTTCTACCTCCTCTTCCCGCTGCTCGCGCCGCTGTTCGTGCGCCGCCCGCTGCTCGTCACCGTGTCGCTCGTCACGATCGCGAACGCGTGGCGCATCTGGGCCCTGCTCGCGAATCACTATTTCATCGAGCAGCGGCTGGACGTGCTGCCGGCGTATCTCGATCTGTTCGCGGCCGGGATGCTCGGCGCGTACGCCTACGCCGCGATCGCGCTGCGGCGCCCGTCGCTTGCGAAACGGCGATGGATCTTCTCCGCGCTGATGCTCGCGGGGTTCGCTGGGCTGTGGCTGCTGTGCGCGAGCTGCTACGCGCAGCGCTACGATGCGGATTGGCCGCATCCGTGGGTCGTGCAGACGCGGTCCTTGCTCGCGCTGGCGTGCTTGTCGGCGGCACTGGGCTCGCTCTTTGCGGCACGCGCGCTGCAGCGCGTGCTTGCCAATCGCGTCCTGCTCTTCCTCGCGGCGATCTCGTACAACCTGTATCTGTGGCATCAGCCGCTCGCGCGCGAGCTGGTGCGGCTACGCATCCCGCCATACGCGACGCCCGATCCGCACAGCGACCGGACCTGGATGCTCACCTTCGAGCTGGTCGCTCTCCCGCTTGCCGTCGGCGTGGCAGCCCTCGCAACCTATGCCCTGGAACGACCGATCCTACGGCTTCGGTCATGGAGGCCGCCGCCGCGTGCCGCTTCGACGGCAGCGGAACGGATTTGAGCAGGATGCTCGGCTCGCACAGAGGTACCGGTGCCCCGAACTACGATACTTCCCGCATGAAGATCGCCGTCCCGAAGGAACGCGCGTCGGGCGAACGGCGCGTCGCACTCGTCCCCGAGATCGTCGCGAAGTTCGTCAAAGGTGGACATACCCTCGCCATCGAGCGCGGTGCCGGCGCGAGTGCCGGCTATACCGACGCCGCATACGAGGCCGCCGGCGCGACCATCGCCCCCGATTCGAACGCAGCGTACGCCGACGCCGATTTGATCGTGCGCGTCGCCAAGCCCACCGATGCGGAGCTCGACGGTATTCGTCGGGGTGCGGCGCTGGTCGGCTTTCTCGCGCCGCTCGGCGACCCGCGCTCGGTCGAACGCTACGCGGAGCGCGGGATCACCGCGCTCTCGATGGACGCGATCCCGCGCACGACCAAGGCGCAGACGATGGACGCGCTCAGCTCGCAGGCGAACATCGGAGGCTACAAGGCGGCGCTCCTCGCGGCCGACCACTTGCCCAAGTTCTTCCCGATGCTCACGACTGCTGCGGGAACGGTCCCGCCGGCGAAGGCGCTGATCATCGGTGCGGGCGTCGCCGGACTGCAGGCGATCGCGACGGTGCGCCGTCTGGGCGCCGTCGTAACCGCGTACGACACGCGTCCGGTCGTCGCCGAGCAGGTCAAATCGCTCGGCGCGAAGTTTCTCGAGATCGACGTCGGCGAGAGCGGCGAGGGACAGGGCGGCTATGCCAAGGAGCTGTCGAAGGAAGCGCTCGAGAAGCAGCGCGCCGCGATGGTGAAGGCGATCGGTGCGAGCGACGTCGTCATCACGACCGCCGCAATCCCCGGTCGTCGCGCACCGATCCTCGTCACGCGCGAAGCGGTCGCCGCGATGGCGCCCGGAAGCGTCGTCGTCGACCTCGCCGCGGAGACCGGCGGAAACTGCGAGCTGACGAAGCCCGGCGAAGTCGCCACGAGCGACAACGGCGTGACGATCGTCGGTCTGCTCAACCTGCCCTCGGCGCTCGCGTACGACGCGAGCCGCCTCTACGCGCGCAACGTACAAGCGCTGCTGGACTACTTGATCAAGGACGGTGCGCTCACGCTCGACGCGTCGGACGAGATCGTCGCCGGGACCACGATCACGCGCGACGGTCAGATCGTCCACGAGCCGACCCGTTCCGCCCTCGCCGCCGCTTCCGGAGGAGCCGCGTGACCGCGCACCTGCTGACCGAGCTGACGATCTTCATCCTCGCCGTCTTCGTCGGCTTCGAGGTCATCTCGAAGGTCCCGACCACGCTGCACACGCCGCTGATGTCGGCGACGAACGCGATCCACGGGATCGTGCTCGTCGGCGCGATCCTCATCGCGGGGACCGCCGACAACCCGCTGGGCAGCGTGCTCGGCTTCATCGTGGTCCTCCTCGCTTCGCTGAACGTCTTCGGCGGCTACACCGTCACCGAACGGATGCTGCAGATGTTCCGGCCGAAAGCCCCTGCGCCCAAGCCGACGGACGGTACCGCGAAGTGACGACCGACACGACCCTCGCGAACCCGGTCGACATCGCGTACCTGATCACCGGGATCCTCTTCATCGTCGGGCTGCGCTATCTGTCCTCACCGAAGACGGCGCGCCTGGGCAATCGCATCAGCGCGGTCGGGATGCTGATCGCGGTCGTCGCGACGCTCACCCAGAACATCGTCAACTGGATCGTCATCGGCGCGGCGCTCGTCGTCGGCGCGGCGATCGGGATCGTCTCGGCGCAGCGCGTCAAGATGACCGCGATGCCGCAGATGGTCGCGATCTTCAACGGCGCCGGCGGCGGTGCGGCGGCGCTCGTCGCGGCCGGCGAACTCCTGCGCTACCTCAACTCCGGCCAGGCGATCACCTACGACGTCTCGTTCACTAGCGTCCTGACCGCGGTGATCGGCTCGATCTCGTTCGCCGGCTCGATCATCGCGTTCCTCAAGCTGCAAGAGCTGATGACCGGACGCCCGATCACCTATCCGGGCCAGCAGGTCGTCAACGCGCTGATCCTGCTCCTGATCCTCGTTTCGTGGGGGATGGTCGTCGCCGGACAGCAGCCGCTGCAGTGGTTCTGGACGGGTCTGGGCGCGGCGTTTCTGCTCGGCATTCTCTTCGTGCTGCCGATCGGCGGCGCCGACATGCCCGTCGTCATCTCGCTGCTGAACTCGTTCACGGGTCTCGCCGCAGCGTCGACCGGCTTCGTGCTCGGCAACAACGTCCTGATCATCAGCGGCGCGCTCGTCGGCGCGTCCGGGACGCTGCTCACCGTGCTGATGGGCAAGGCGATGAACCGCTCGATCACCAACGTGCTGTTCGGCGCGTTCGGCGCGGTGAAGACCGGCACCGGCGGCTCGGCGGCGAAGGGCGGCGGCAACGTGCGCTCCGTCAGCGCCGACGACGTCGCGGCGATGCTCGCGTACGCGAACGAAGTGATCGTCGTCCCCGGCTACGGGATGGCGGTCGCGCAGGCGCAGCACTCGATCCGCGAGCTGGCCGACCAGCTCGAGAAGCGCGGCGTCGAGGTGAAGTACGCGATCCATCCGGTCGCGGGCCGCATGCCGGGGCACATGAACGTCCTGCTCGCGGAAGCCAACGTCCCGTACACCTCGCTCTACGACATGGAAGACATCAATCCGGAGTTCGAGCGCGCCGATGTCGCGCTCGTCGTCGGTGCGAACGACGTGACGAATCCCGCGGCGCGCGAGGACAAGGACAGCCCCATCTATGGGATGCCGATCCTCGACGTCGACAAGGCGCAGAACGTCGTCGTCCTCAAGCGCTCGATGAGCTCCGGCTTCGCCGGGATCGACAACCCGCTCTACGACGACCCGAAGACCGTCATGCTCTTCGGCGACGCGAAGAAGTCGATCGACGGCGTCGTCGCGGGAGTGAAGGCGCTCTAACCCCTACCACCTTCGCATTCGCAAAACGGGAGGGCGCCAAACGCGTCCTCCCGTTTTCTTTTGGGCCGCCGACCTGCCGCTGTGTCGTCCGCTAGGCTTCCGGCAGCATCGCGCGCTCCTCGTCGTCGGCCGGCACGCTCTTCCAACTGACGGCGTTCACGCCCGGCTCGACGCCCAGGCGCGTGACGACTTTCTCCAAACGCAGGTCGGCGCGACCGGCGACGACGACCTCGGCCGTCACCTCGACGCGGACCGTCGCCTCGACGTCTTCGCTGGAGAGCGCGTGCAGCACCATCCCGTGCCCGCTGATCGCGGAGACCATCGTGGCTCGCACGCGTTCCTCTACGTCCTGACGGCACACGGCGCGCACCTCGTAGCTCGACACGACGTCGGTGCCGTCGGTCGGCTGGCGATTGATGCGCTGGGCGATCGGCCGCAGCACGACGTTGCCGCAGAGGATCGCGCCGACGCCGATCACGCCCTGCCAAAGGTATCCCAGGCCGACGAGCGCGCCGACGGCGGCGATACACCAGATCGTCGCCGCCGTGTTCAGCCCGCTAACGCTCAGCCGTTCCTTGAAGATCACGCCGCCGGCGAGGAAACCGATCCCGGAGACGACGTAGGCCGGAATCTGCGTCGGGTTCGAGACCGCCCCGAGCAGCGGCGTGATCATGATGAACAGCGCCGTCCCCGTCGCGACGAGCGCGGTCGTGCGCAGCCCCGCCATGCGCTGGCGGTACTGACGCTCGAGTCCGACGAGGGAGCCCAGCGCGAACGCGACGGCGAGCCGGAGGGAGAACTCGGTGATCGTCATCGGACATGCGTCCGACGCGTCGACGCGACGCGGTCCGCGAAGCGGCGGAGAAGTTCGATAGCGCGTGCGCGGTCGCACGCGGAAGAAGCCGTCGCGGCGATACGCGACAGGGGGAGGTTCAGCATGGCGTCATTCCGTTGGGGAAAGCGCACCGTCATGGACGACACGCGTGCAAGCGAATCCGCGCGCAGGCGGACGTATCGAACTGCTACTCGGGCCGTCGTCCATCGCTGAACCTCACCTCCTCTCATTGCCGCTCGGGCAAAATCAAAAAAGCCGCCGGATCGTTCGCGATCTCGACGGCTGAACAAGGCGCGCGGACTGAGCGCCCACGGCTTTCCTCAACGTCGGGGGTTCGGCACCGCGTGTCGTAGAGCCCGAGGGCTCAGCCGCGTTAGATCCCGCCTTGTCTTCGACGGGGCCTGGTAACCCATTGGGGTCTCTCGACCTTTCCGGGCAGCGGCGTGTTTATCGCGCGGACGCCTCGCCTAACGAGGATCCGCGTCCAGAATAGCGCGTGTTTTTCGTGTTAGTCAACACGAAATCGCGATGCCACGGCGACTCAGCCCGGCAAGCGGTCCGACCTTCGCCCGACGCGAAGGTGCGGCGATGCTGCTCTCGCACATCGACCTGCGCGTTCGCAACCGCGCCGTGGCCGAAGCCTTCTACGATGCGCTGCTCTCGCCGCTCGGCGCGGTCATCGATCGAGGCGCGACGTTCACGACCTGGCAGATCGGGACCGAACCGACGGCGGACTGGTTCGGCATCACCGAGGACGCGGCGATGACCCCGAACGCGCTGCGCGTCGCGTTCGCCGCGCCCTCACGCGGCACGGTCGACGCGATCGGGACGATCCTGCACGCGATCGGCGCGCGCAACATCGAATTGCCGGACGAAGCCTACGGCCCCACGTATTACGGCTGCTTCTTCGAAGATCCCGACGGCAACAAGCTCGAGGTCTGCTACATCGGCTAGCGACGGGTCGCGCGCCCGTCCAAAAAGGTCGCGACGAGCGACGCGATCGCGAGCCCGAACATCACGACGATCCCGAGCGGCGCTTGCGCGTAGTGGCCGACGACCGAGCCGACCAGCGCGATCGCGGCGAGGAGCGTGAGGACGCGCGACCGCCGCGAGTAGCGCGCCGCGACGGCCCGGCGCGACATCGAGAGATAGAACAGGAAATAGCAGAGGCCGACGAGCTCGAACAGCACGCCGGAGGCGATCAGCGAATCCACGATAGACCCCCGGGATTCGTCATCCGCCGAGCTTCCACCGGTAGGCGTCCCACGTCGGGTTGAACGCGTTGGGGAAGAACCCGCGCAGCGCCGTTCGGTACGCGTACGAGTACGACGGGTTGAACAGGTACACGATCGGGACGGCGTCCGCGACGCGCCGCTCGATCCGCGCGTAGAGCGCGCGGCGTTCCTCGCGGCTCGGCGCGCTCAGCGCGCGGCGCTCGAGCGCGTCGACCTCTCGATCGCACCAGCGCATGTAGTTCGCGCTCCCGTCACACGCGAGCAGCGACGAATCGTCGGGGTCGGCACCCATCGGCCACGGCACGTAGGCGAGATCGAAGTTCCCGCTCGCCAGCGTGCCGCCTTGCGAGCGCGGCAGGAAGAGCTGGACGTTCGAGAGCGACTTGATCGTGATCCGCACGCCGCGCGCGGCGAGCTGGCTCTGCACGACGGTCGCGACGCGCACGCCGGTCTCCGACTCCGGAAACTGCACGTAGGTCAGCGCGAGCGGCTTGCCGTCCTTCTGCCGTACGCCGTCGGCGCCGCGTTTCCAGCCCGCCGCATCCAACAGTCGGTCCGCTGCCGCGGGATCGTATCCCGGCTCGCGCACCGCCGGATCGCGCGCCCACGAGCCGAGCGGCTGCGCGGTGTCGACGACCGGATAGCGCCCGAACGTCAGCTTCTTCGAGATCCCCGCGCGGTCGATCGAGGCCGCGATCGCGCGCCGTACGCGCACGTCGTCGAGCGGCGGGTGCGTCGTGTTGATCGCGATTCCCGCGACGAGCGCGAGCGGGACGGTGCGAAACGCGAGCTGCGCGGGCGTGCCGAGCGACGCGCGCTGCGAAGGCGAGAGGAGATTCCAGTCCAGGCCCCCGCTGCGCAGCAGCGTAAAGTTCGTCCCGGGATCGGGGACGATCCGCACCTCCAGGCGCGCGATCGCCGGTGCGCCGCGCCAGTACGACGGGTTCGCCTCGTACACGAGCCGATCGCCGCGCGTCCACGAGACGAAACGGTACGGCCCGTCGCCGACGGGATGTGCGCCGAACGTGCTGCGCATCAGATCCGTCTCGTGCTCGAGGAGATGCGCGGGGAGGACGTATTGCGGCGCGGTTCCGTAGCTGAAGAGCGTCGCCACCGCCGGCGCCCACGGTTCTTTGAGCGTCACGCGCACCGTGCGCGTGTCGAGCGCGACGGCGCTCGCTACACGGTCGTATCCGGCGCGCGAGCGCACCGGGTTGCGGTCGTCGAGGATCGCGTGGAGCGTCCAGACGACGTCGCGCGAGGTCACGGGGACGCCGTCCTGCCAGCGCACGCCCGCGCGCAGACGGTACGTGATCGTGCGGCCGTCGCGCGAGACGCCGCCGTTCGCGACCGTCGGGATCCGCTCGAGCAGCACGGGGACCGGACGGCCCCGCTCGTCGACGTCGATGAACGGTTCGAACGCGAGGCGTGCGACCTGCTGCTCGACGCTGTTCGCGTCGACGTGGGCGAACAGCGGGTCGAGGGTCTGCGGGTCGGCGGCGAGGGCGAACCGCACGACGTCGGCCGGCCCGGCGCTGCCCGCCGCCGAACCGGGGGAGGACGCGCGCACGCATCCGGCGACCGACGCGGCGAGCAACATCGCCGTGACGGCGCGCGGCAAGGAGAGGGACGGCATCAGCCGTTCGATGTGCACCGGACGAGGCGTTCGGTCCTCGGGACCCCAGGGTGCCCCGCCCGCACCCGTTCGGGCTGCGGACGGGTTTGAGGCCCGGGAGGCGCTACAGCGCATCCGAAGAAATCGCTGGTTGATGATAACTAAGGCCGAATCGATCGATGGCCGTTCGGCGAAGTTCGGCAACGGAAATACGGAGCTCGACCGAACCGACCTCCGCTTGCTCGATGCGCTGCAACGCAACGCCCGCTCGACCTATGCCGAGCTCGGCGAGCTGGTCGGCCTCAAGCCGCCGGCCGTCCACGACCGGGTGAAGCGGCTCGAATCGCGCGGCTTCGTCCGGGGCTACTCGGCGCAGCTCGACGCGCGGCGGGTCGGCTACGAGCTGACGGCCTTCGTGAGCGCCTTCTGCGCACCGGACCTCGACTACGACGCCTTCACCCAGGCCGCGCAGGCGTTCCCGGAGATCATCGAGATCCACAGCGTCGCGGGCGACGAGACCTTCGTGCTCAAGGTCGTCACCCGCTCGACCACGCACCTCGACGACTTCCTGACCCGGATCAAGCGGCTCCCCGGGGTCGCGCGCACGCGCACGACGATCGTCCTCTCCTCGCCGTTCGAACGCGGCGGACTCGCCGTCGACGCGCTGGGATGACGAACGCGCTCGACGACGCGCAGCTTGCGACGCCGCACGCCTCCGGCTGCCGGCTGGGCTCGCATCGCGTCGTCGAACCGAAGGGCGCGCTGCCGCAGGCCGCCTGGAAGCTCGACAACACGCCGCGGCCGTACGCCAACGAGATCCTCTGTGCCGTCGAGACCCTCAACGTCGACTCGGCGTCGTTCAAGCAGATCGCCGAGGTCTGCGGCGGCGACCCCGACGCGATCGCGGCCCACATCCTCGCGACGGTCGACGAGCGCGGGAAGCAGCACAACCCGGTGACCGGGAGCGGCGGGATGTTCGTCGGCCGCGTACTCGAGATCGGCCCCGCGCTGGCGGCGCGAGATGATGTCGCCGTCGGCGACCGGATCGCCTCGCTCGTCTCGCTGACCCTGACCCCGCTGCATCTCGAAGCGGTCGAGCGCGTCGACGTGACGACCGCACAGGTCGGCGTGCGCGGGCATGCGATCCTGTTCGAGAGCGCGCTCTACGCGCGGCTCCCCGACGACGTGCCGGTCGACGTCGCGCTCGCCGTCCTCGACGTCGCGGGCGCGCCGGCGCAGGTGCGCCGGCTCGCTCAGCCGGGGCAAGCCGTCTGCGTGATCGGCGCCGACGGCAAGAGCGGGCTCCTCTCGTGCGTGCAGGCGCGCGAGCGCGTCGGACCGCACGGGCGCGTCGTCGGAATCGTGCCCGACACCGCGACCCCCGCGGCGCGACTGCTGCTGGAGCGCGGCTACGTCGACCATCTTGCGCTCGCCGACGCGCGCGACGCGCTCGCTGTGCTGGCGCTGCTTCCCGACGCTCTCCCGCAGCTCGCCGACGTGGTGGTCAACTGCGTCAACGTCCCCGGGACCGAACTGGCCTCGATCCTGTGCTGCAAGGACGAGGGGACGGTCTACTTCTTCTCGATGGCGACCTCGTTCACGGCCGCCGCGCTCGGCGCCGAAGGCGTCGGCAAAGACGTGACGATGGTCGTCGGCAACGGTTTCGCCAAAGGCCACGCCGCGATTGCGCTGCAGACGCTGCGCGACCACCCCGCGATCAACGACTATTTTACCGCGCGCTACGCGGTTCGACGATGACGTCAGGAGCTCTCGTGCACCACCTCAAACCTCCGCTCGATCCCGCCCAGCTCGAGCATCGCAATTTGCGGCAAGGCGAGTTCTGGCGCGCGATCCCCAAGTACGCCGAGGTCGACGAGGCCACGTTCCTCGACCACATCTGGCAAGGCAAGAACTCGGTCAAGACACCGGAGGAGCTGTTCGAAGCGATCGGCGAGGAAGTCGATCCGACGTTCATCGAGGATGCCAAGGAAGGCTTCCGCCGCGCACCGATGGCCGTGCGCGTCTCGCCGTACATCATCGCTGCGATCGACTGGACGCGGCCGTACGAGGACCCGATCCGGCGCCAATTCATCCCGGTCGCCTCGCAGCTGCTGCGCGACCACCCGCGGCTGACCCTCGACTCGCTGCACGAGCAGGAAGACATGCCGGTGCAGGGGCTCACGCACCGCTACGCCGACAAGGCGCTCTTCCTTCCGCTCCAGACCTGCCCCGTCTACTGCCGTTTCTGCACGCGCTCGTACGCGATCGGTCCGGACACGGAGAGCGTCGACAAGGCGGCGCTCGCGAAAACACCGGAGATGTGGCACGCGGCGTTCGAGTACATCGCCTCGCGCCCCGAGCTGGAGGACATCGTGATCTCCGGCGGCGACACGTATCAGCTCTCGCCGAAGAACGTCACGACGATCGGTGAGGCGCTGCTCGCGATCCCGCACGTCCGCCGCATGCGCTTCGCCACCAAAGGCCCGGCCGTGATGCCGATGAAGATCCTCACCGATACGGCTTGGGTCGACGCGCTGGCGGGCGTGGTCGACAAAGGGCGGCAGCTCGGCAAGGACGTCGTGCTGCACACGCACTTCAACTCTCCGAGCGAGATCACGTGGATCACGCAGCGCGCGATGGACGTGCTCTTCCGGCGCGGGATCACCGTGCGCAACCAGAGCGTGCTGATCCGCGGCGTCAACGACGACGCCGAGACGATGACGCTGCTGGTCAAGCGTCTCTCGTGGATCAACGTGCACCCGTATTACGTCTACATGCACGATCTCGTGCAGGGCGTCGAGGAGCTTCGCACGTCGATCCAGACCGCGATCGAGATCGAGAAGGCCGTGCGCGGCGCGACCGCGGGCTTCAACACCCCGCTCTTCATCTGCGACGCGCCGGGCGGCGGCGGAAAGCGCGACCTCCACTCCTTCGAATACTACGATCGTGAGAACGGGATCGCCGTCTACACCGCGCCGAGCGTCAAGCCCGGCGAGTCGTTCCTCTACTTCGACCCGATCGACACCCTTTCGCCCGCCGCGCAAGCCCGCTGGGCCGATGCCGCGCAGCAGGAGCGGATGATCCAGGACGCCCTGCGCGCCGGCTCGCCCCAGTACGCAGGCGCCGCGCACTGACCCGACCGGCCCGTCACGACCGGGTGCGCCCCAGCCTCGCGTCGACCGAAACCTCGCGGTCATCACGGCCTCGTCGTCGTCCGAAACCCGCGTACGTGGCCGATGCTTCGACAAGCTCAGCATGACAACGACACCGGGGCCGGCATGGCGGCCGGGGCGGGGTCGGGAGCGCGGGAGCGGGCCGTCGAAGGGTCCCGGCGATGCTGATCAACGCGGTCATCTACACGTTTCCGGCCGAGCGGGCCGACGAGGCGGCGCGGCTGCTTGCCGAGCTGCGCGACTTCACGGTCAAGGAGGACGGGTGCCTCGGCTACGAGGTCTCGCGCGGCAACGAGGAGCCGAACACGTTCGTGCTCTACGAGAAGTGGCGCGACCAAGCGGCGCTCGACGCGCACTTCGAGATGGAGCACTTCAAGCGGCTGGGGATGAACGGGTTGCGCACGTTCATGACCGATCGCCGCTCGGTCAAGACGACGCCGCTCGGCTGATGCGCGTCTGCGTCTACTGCGGGTCCTCGTCCGGCGAGGACCCGCGGTTCGTCGCGGCGGCGACGACGTTCGCCACCGCGCTCGCACGCGCGGGGATCGGCGTCGTGTACGGCGGCGGCCGCATCGGGCTCATGGGCGCGGTCGCCGACGCGGCGCTCGCCGCCGGCGGCGAGGTGATCGGGATCATCCCGCGCTTCCTCGAGGAACGCGAGGTCGCGCACGGCGGCGTCGATCTGCGCGTCGTGGGCTCGATGCACGAGCGCAAGGCATTGATGGCCGAGCTCTCCGACGCCTTCGTCGCGCTCCCCGGCGGCTTCGGTACGTTCGAAGAGATCTTCGAGGTCATCACGTGGGTTCAGCTCGGGCTGCTCGATGCGCCGTGCATCTTCGCGAACGTCGACGGCTACTACGACGGGATCATCAGTGCCATCGACCACGCGCACGCGAGCGGCTTCGTGAGCGCGCGCAACCGTCGGATCGTCGAAGCGTATCCGGACGTCGAGGACGTCCTGGACCGGCTACGCGCGGTGCAGGTTCCGTAGCACCCGCGCCGCGCGAGCCGATTCGTCAGTTCTGCTTGACCGGCTGACCGGTCTTCGCCGTCGCGGTGCGTCCCGAGGGCGGTTTGTAGACCTGGAACGCGCGGTAGCCCTTGCGCAGCGTCTCCATCCCCTCTTCCACCGTCATGAGCGGCGTCGTGCGGACGCTCTTGAGCGCGCCGCCGGCGCTGAACGCGATCGATGCGGCCGCCGCGCTCATGTTGTCCGGCGCTTCGACGATCCCGATCAGATCGTGCTCACCGAACGCATAGTACATGCACTCGAACCGCGCGCCGAGCGAGTCGAGCACCGGTTTCACGGCCTCCATGCGATTTTGTGGGCTCTCCAGCTGCGCCGCCCATGCCTCCGGGGTATAGGCGAGCTCGAGCAGATAGCGTGCCATGAGGTCTCCCCCTTTCGCCCGCTCAGTGTAGTCCGAACACGGCACGCTGTATCTGCTCGGCGAACGCTCCGTGAGCCCCGGCATCGTCAGGCGGCCGTCAGCCCGGCTCCGAGCGTCCCCGCGACGTGCTCTTCGAACCGCGCAACCACCTCGCGCAGCAGCGCTTCCTGATCGCCTTCCCACAAACGCGTGTTGAGGACTTCCACTTCGACCGGACCGCGGTAGCCGTTGCGCGTCACCCAGCCGCCGATGCTGGCGAGATCGATGCAGCCCTCGCCCATCAGCGCGCGCGCCGCCGAGACGTCGGGCGCACCGTGCGGCGTCACCCAATCGCCGACGTGATACGCGAAGATCGTTCCACGCGCGCGATCGAGCTCGGTTTCCAAGCGCGCGTCCCAGAAGACGTGATATGCGTCGACGGCGACGCCGACGACGTCCTGCGCGCCGATTCGCGCGACGAGGTCGTTCGCCTCGGCGAGCGTCGTGACGGCGGAGCGTTCGGCGATCAGCATCGGATGGAGCGGCTCGATCCCGAGCTTCACACCGGCCGCACGCGCGTGCGGGACGAGCAGGTCGATCCCCTCGGCAATCTGCGCGCGCGCCTCCTCGATGTGCGTGCCGAGCGTCGGACCGCAGACCAGGACGAGGACGTCGGCGCCGAGCGTCGCGGCTTCCTCGATCGCGCGCAGGTTCTGCTCGCGGTTCGCGCGGCGCGTCGCGGCGTCGCGGCCGGGAAAGAAGCCGCCGCGGCAGACGCTCGAGACGCGCAGCTGGCGCGCCGCGAGCTCTCGCTTCGCGGCATCGAGACCGATCGCGGCGATCTTGTCGCGCCACACGCCGATCGCGGGGATCCCGTGGCGCACGCACGCGTCGGCCGCCTCGATCAGCGAGAGCGGTTTGACGGTGTACTGATTGAGGCTTGCGCGGGCCAGGCTCACGTCAGCGCAGCCCCTCGAACAGCGCGAACGCGCGCTCGTCGGAGATGCGCGCCGCCTCCGCGTTGTAGCCGGGGATCCCTTCCAGGCTGAAGTTGTGCGCGGCGCCGGGATGCACCATGATCTCGATCCCGGGCTTCCCGGCGAGCGCGGCGCGCGTCGCCGCGATCTCGTCGGGCGGCGTGACCGGATCGATCTCCCCGTAGTGCAGGCTGAGCGGAACCTTGACCGCCGGAGCCGCGTCGAGGCTGGCGCCGATCTGCGTCGGATGGAATCCGGCGGCGGCTTGCACGTCGAGCTGCGCCGCGGCGAGGAACGCGTAGCGGCCGCCGAAGCAGAAGCCCACGACGCCGACCTTGCCGCTGCACTCCGGCATCGCACGGAGCGTTTCGAGCGTGACGCGCAGGTCGTCGAGCTCGCGCTGCACGTCGACCTGCTTGGCGCGCGCGGACGCTTGCGCGCGGCCCTCGTCCGTGCGTGGGAGCGTCCCCGGCTGCACGCGCCAGAACGGGTCCGGCGCGATCGCGACGTAGCCGCGCGACGCATAGCGGTCGACGACACGCTGCATCTCGTCGGTCACTCCGAAGATCGGGACGACCACGAGGAGTGCGGGTGCCGGGGTGCGGTCCGGGACCGCGAGGTACGCATCGAAGCGGCCTCCGTCGGCGGCGGTGATGCTGATCGTTCTGCCCACGATCTCAGTAGTTGGGGGCGAGTCGCGCCGTGCCTGCATCGCGCCGGATCGTCAGCGCCGCCGCCGAAGGACGCGCCATGACGACCGCGACGACCCGGGCGCTCGAGACGACGCTGCGCCTCATCATCGGCGGGGAGACGGTCGGCGCCGACCGCCGGCGCTCGCTCCCCGTGATCGACCCTGCAACCGGCGAGGAGATCGGGCGGCTCCCGATCGCGACCGGCGAGGACCTCGAGCGCGCGCTCGCCTCGGCGGCGCGCGGCTTCGCCCACTGGCGCACGGTCGCCGCGTACGATCGCGCCGCGGTGCTGCGCGAAGCGGCGCGGCTGCTGCGCGAGCGCATCGAGCCGATCGCGCGCACGCTGACGCTCGAACAAGGCAAGCCGCTCGCCGAGTCGCGTCTGGAGATCCTCGCGTCCGCCGACGTGATCGAGTGGACCGCCGAAGAAGGCCGCCGCGCGTACGGACGCGTCGTTCCCGCGCGCTCGCCGTCGGTGCGCCAAACCGTGCTGCGCGAACCGGTGGGCCCGGTCGCGGCGTTCACGCCGTGGAACTTCCCCGCGATCACCCCGGCGCGCAAGCTCGCCGGCGCGCTCGCCGCGGGCTGCTCGATCATCATCAAGCCGGCCGAGGAAACCCCCGCGACGGCGCTCGCGCTCGTCGAGGCTCTCTTCGACGCCGGCGTCCCCGCCGACGCGATCAACGTCGTCTTCGGCGAACCGGCGCACATCAGCGAGACGCTGATCGCCTCGCCGATCATCCGCAAGATCTCGTTCACCGGCTCGACCGCGGTCGGCAAACACCTTGCCGGACTCGCCGCGAAGCACGGCGTCAAGCGCGCAACGCTCGAGCTCGGCGGACACGCGCCGGTGATCGTCAGCGAGCGTGCCGACGTCTCGAAGGCCGTCGCGCTCTCGGTCGCGGCGAAGTACCGCAACGCGGGACAGGTCTGCGTCTCGCCGAGCCGGTTCTTCGTGCAGGAGCGCGTGTTCGCGCCGTTCGTCGAGGCGTTCACCGCGGCGGCGGCGGCACTGCGCGTCGGCGACGGGTTCGAGGATGCAACGCAGATGGCGACGCTTGCAAACCAGCGCCGGCACGAGGGGATCGCCGGCCTCGTGCAGGACGCGATCGCACGCGGCGCGCGTCCCCGCACCGGCGCCGCGGCGCTCGAACGGCCCGGCTTCTTCTACGCGCCGACCGTCTTGACCGACGTCCCCGCCGACGCGCGGATCCTGCACGAGGAGCCGTTTGGACCGGTCGCGGTGATCGCGCCGTTCGCCACGCTCTCCGACGCGATCGCACAGGCGAACGCACTGCCCTACGGGCTGGCGGCGTACGCGTTCACGCAGGACGTGGGCGAGTCGATCCGGCTCGGCAACGAGGTCGAGACCGGAATGCTCGGGATCAATCATTTCGGGATCCAGTTCACCGAGATCCCGTTCGGCGGCGTCAAGGAATCCGGGTACGGCTCCGAAGGCGGCTCCGAAGGGCTCGACGGCTATCTGGTGACCAAGTCGGTGACGACGGCCTGAAGGTCGCGCTCGCGTGCTGACGGTAGGGAGGCGCGATGAAGTCCTCCCTCCCGGCGGCCGCGCTCGCGTTCGCCGCGGCGCTCGGCGTCGCGCCCGCGACCGCCGCACCGCCGCGCGCGACGATCCCCGAGGATCTCGCACGGATCGCCTACGTCTCGTCGGCGACGATCTCGCATCGCGGCGACCGCGTCGCGTTCGTCGTCTCGCGGCTCGACGTTCCGCAGAACCGCTATCGCCGCGACATCTGGGTCGTGCGCAGCGACGGCACGGGACTGCGCCAGCTGACCGCCGGCGACGGCGACACCGATCCCCAGTGGTCGCCCGACGACCGAGCAATCGCGTTCACCGGCGCACGCGGCGGACCATCGCAGATCTACCGCATCTCGCTCGACGGCGGCGAAGCACGCCGGCTCACGAACGAGGCGCACGGCGCGAACGGACCACGCTGGTCGCACGACGGGACGCGCATCCTCTACAGCGCGACGTTCGTCGATCCCAAACCGAAGACGGATCTCGACGAGAACGCAGCGGGCGGGAAGCTCGACGCGGCGCACCAGCTGAGCGATATCCGGCGCACCGACCGCCTCGACTTCGAGGTGAACGGTGCGGGCGAGACGTTCGCGCAGCACACGCACCTGCTCGTGATACGCGCGGACGGCTCGCATCGCACGCAGCTCACGCCGACGACGCCGTGGTCGGAGTCGCAGCCCGTCTGGTCGTACGACGACCGCAACATCGCCTTCGTCTCGCTGCGCCGGCCGACCGATCCGGAACGGATCGACTCCGACGTCTACGTCGTCCCGTCCGGCGGCGGCGCGCTGCGCCGCGTCGCGACACGCCACCGCGCGAGCGCGTCGCCGGTGTGGGCACACGATTCGCACAATCTCTACCTCACGGTTTCATCGAGGCCCGATCCCGCCGGTTTGCCGGGGATCGTCGAACAGGGCGTCGCCGCGACGAGCGAACGCGCCGTCGTCCCCGAGAATCGCGTCGCCTTCGGCGACGCGGTGCTGACCGACATGCGGGAGGGAGGGGCCGGCTGCGGGCCGCTGCTCGACCCGCGCGACCGCTGGTTCCTCGCCGACGTGAGCGTTCCGGGCGCGACGCAGCTCGTCCGATTCGACGCGAAGAGCGGCCGCGCGACGCCGGTCGTCGCGCGGGGCGACGAGATCGCCGAGTGCTCGATGAACGACGCGGGAACGCGCGTCGCCTACGTCGCCTCCGACGCGACGCATCCCGCCGAAGTCTACGTCGCGAGCCTACGCGGCGGTGCCTCGCGAGAGATCACGCACCTCAACGCGGCGTATCTCGCCAGCGTGCGCATCGCTCCGATGGAGCACTTCACGGTGCGCGACGAGGCGGGCTTCCCCGTGCATGCGTGGTTCGTCCCGGCCGCCGTCCCGCGCGGGACGCGCGCGCCGACGCTGCTCGAGATCCACGGCGGACCGGGCGCGGAGTTCGGCAACAGCTTCTTCCACGAGGTGCAGCTGCTCGCCGGCCGCGGCTACAACGTCGTCCTCGCCGATCCGCGCGGCAGCATCGGCTTCGGCTACCCGTTCAGCGCGGCGCTCTCGAAGAACTGGGGCGATCCGATGTTCCGCGACGAGATGGCCGTGATGGACGCGGTCGTGAAGCGCCGCGACGTCGATTCGCAGCGCCTCGGCGTGCTCGGCGGCAGCTACGGCGGCTACGCGACGCTCTGGGTGATCGGCCACACGCACCGCTTCAAGGCTGCCGTCGCCGAGCGCGTCGTCAGCAACATGACCTCCTCGTTCCTGGCCTGCGACGAATGCTCGAGCACGAACGCGACGTACGCGTTCGGCAACGCATGGGATCATCAGCCGGCGTACTGGGCGATGTCGCCGATCGCCTCGATCGCGAACGTCACGACCCCGCTCCTGCTGCTGCACAGCGACAACGAGACGCGCACGCCGCTGGTCGACGCCGACCAGTGGTTCACCCTAGCAAAGGCGCTGCGCGAGCCGATCACGTACGTGCAGGTCCCGCGCGAGAACCACGATCTCAACCGCACCGGCGAGCCGATCCACCGCGTCGAGCGCCTCCACCTGATCCTCGACTGGTTCGCCAAGGAGCTGCCATGAACCGCGCCCTCCCGTCACTCCTCCTCGCGGGCGCGTTCCTCGCAAGTGCCGTCCCCGGTGCGGCCGCCGACGCGCAGCGTCCGGTCGTGCCGGAAGATCTCTTCAAGATCGCGTACGTCTCGAACGCGACGATCTCGCACGACGGCAAGCACGTCGCCTTCATCGTGACGCGCGCCGATCTCGCGAAGGACACCTACCTCACGAACATCTGGATCGCCGACACCGACGGCGCGCGCGTCGCGCAGCTCACGCGCGGCGATCACGACAGCGAACCGGCCTGGTCGCCCGACGACCGCACGCTGGCGTTCACGGCCGCGCGCGGCGGACCCTCGCAGATCTTCGCGATCGATCTGGCCGGTGGTGAAGCGCGGCAGGTTACGCATCAGAGCGAAGGCGCCTCGACGGCGGCGTGGTCGCACGATGGTCGGCGGATCGCGTTCACCTCGACGACGACTGATCCCGCGCCGCCTTCGCACGTCGATTGGAAGGCGCTCGGTGTGAGCGCGCCGCCGAAGTACGCGAAGACCGACATCCGCACGATCCCCTGGCCGCGCTACGAGGCCAACGGCGGCGGATACGTCTACAATAAGCACCCGCACATCTGGACGATCGACGCGAACGGCGCGAACGCCAAGCAGATCACGTTCGGCGCCGACGGCGAGAGCGGCGCCGACTGGTCGCCAGACGACCGTGCGATCGCATACAGCACGGTGCCGCTGAGCGATCCCGAAGGCGACCGCTCGCGCATTTTCGTCGTCCCCGCGAACGGCGGGAAACCGGTCGCGTTTCCGACGGCGCACTACTCCGCCTTCGAGCAGGCGTGGATGCGCGAGGGCAGGGGGCTCGTGTACGGCTTCACCTCGCGGCACGACGCGTCCGGAGAGTTCGCCCTCGCCTCGGCGAACCTCGACGGGACCGGCGAGCGCGTCGCGGTGCCGGAGAACACCGTCGCGATCGGCGATGCGATTCTCAACGACACGAAGGAGGGCGGTGCCGGCTGCGGCGTGCTGACCTCCGACGGCCGGACCTTCATCGCCGACGTCAGCGTTCCCGGCGCAACGCAGCTCGACGTATTCGACATGGAAGGCGGTCCGCCGACGAAGCTCGTCGGCGGCAAGGGCGAGATCCAGGACTGCTCGGTGAGCCGTGACGCGCGTACGATCGCCTACACCGCGCTCGACGCGACGCACCTCGCCGAGGTGTACGTGTACGACCGCACCACGGGGAAGTCGCACCGGCTCACGCACCTCAACGACGCGCTCACCGACAGCCTCGCGATCGCGACGCCCGAAGCGCACACCGTCTCCAACGGCCACGGGGGGACCGTGGCGTACTGGGTGCTGCGCCCGCCGAACGCCGTTCCGGGCAAACGCTACCCGACCGTGCTGAACATCCATGGCGGACCGCAGACCGAGTTCGGCGACGCGTTCTTCCAGGAGTTCCAGGTTCTTGCATCGCGCGGCTACAACGTCGTGTACGCGAACCCGCGCGGGAGCGTCGGCTACGGCTACGATTGGGAAGAAGCGCTGCTCGGCGACTGGGGCGACGCGATGTTCACCGACGAGATGGCGGTGATCGACGACGTGGTGAAGCGCCCCGATGTCGATCCGACGCGCACGTTCGTCACCGGCGGGAGCTACGGCGGCTACGCGACGCTGTGGGTCGTCTCGCACACGAACCGCTTCCGCGCCGCGATGGCGGAACGCGCCGTGAGCGATCTCTTCACCGAGACGCTGAGCGCCGACTTCGCCGCGCCGCTCGGGTTCGAAGGCGCCGCGGGGACGCCGCACGCGTGGGGACCGCCGCTGCAGGCGCATGCGACCCTCTGGGAGCAGTCGCCGCTCGCGCACGTCGCCGACGTTCACACCCCGCTCCTGCTGCTCCATTCCGACGGCGACACGCGCACGCCGATCGACGAGACGCTCCAAGAGTATGAGGCGCTCAAGATGCTCGGCCGCACGGTGGAGCTGGTAGAGGTTCCGCGCGAGAACCACGACCTCAACCGAACCGGCGAGCCGATCCACCGCGTCGAACGCCTGCACCTCATGGAGAAGTGGCTGGAGCGCTACACGCGATGATCCCGCTCACGCACGCCCGCGGCAAGACCGTCCTCATCACCGGCTCGACGGACGGCGTCGGGCGCGCCGTCGCCCTCGCGCTCGCCGCGGCCGGCGCGCGCGTTCTCGTCCATGGCCGCGATCGCGCACGCGGCGAGGCCGTCGTCGCGCAAATCGCGGCTTCCGGCGGCGAGGCGCGCTTCTACCAAGCCGACCTCGCCTCGCTGGCCGCCGTGCGCGAGCTGGCGGCGGCGGTCCGGCGCGACGAGTCGCGGCTAGACGTGCTGATCAACAACGCGGGGCTCGGCTCGGGTACCGCCGGGGGCGCGCGCACGACGAGCGCCGACGGCCACGAGCTCCTCTTCGCGGTGAACTATCTGGCCGGTTTTCTCTTGACGCGGCTGCTGCTGCCGCTACTCGAAGCGAGCCGCCCCGCGCGGATCGTCAATGTCTCGTCGCTCGGCCAGCAGCCGATCGACTTCGCCGACGTGATGCTCACGCGCGGCTACAACGGGACGCGCGCGTACTGCCAGAGCAAGCTCGCGCAGATCGCGTTCACGATCGACCTCGCGCGCGAGCTGGACGGGCGCGGCGTCACCGCGTACGCCGTCCACCCGGCGACCTTCATGGACACGACGATGGTCCGTGAAGCGGGAGCCGAGCCGATGAGCACGGTGGAGGAAGGCGCCGACGCGATCCTGCAGCTCGCCGTCGCGCCCGACGTCGAGACGCACAACGGGAGGTTCTTCAACGGCCTGCGGCCGGGGCGTCCGCACGCGAGCGTCGAGGATGCCACGATTCGCGAGCGCTTGCGGGTTCTCAGTGAGGAGCTCGTCGGAGCGTAAGAACCGCACAGAACAGGAACGAGATCGATGGATTTGCAGTTGAACGGCAAGGTTGCCGCGATCACCGGGGGCAGTCGCGGGATCGGCAAGGCGATCGCGCGCGCGCTCGCGCGGGAAGGCGTTGACGTCGCGCTGATCGCGCGTGACCTGGCGACGGCGGAGGCGACCGCCGCGGAGATCGCCGGCGAGAGCGGACGGACCGCGCGCGCCTATCGCGCCGACACCGGGAAGGACGAGGACGTCCGCAGCGCGTTCGCCGCGATCGCCGCGGACTTCGGCCGGATCGACATCCTGGTCAATAACGCCGCCAAGGTCGCCGGCCACGGTGCGCCGCCGACGCTCGCGACGATCACCGACGACGACTTCTACGGCGACGTGAACATCAAGGTGATGGGCTACGTGCGGTGCGCGCGCGAGGCCGCGCCGATCATGCAGCGCCAGGGCTTCGGCCGCATCATCAACATCTCGGGGCTCGCTGCGCGCTGGACCGGCTCGATCGTCGGCAGCATCCGCAACGTCAGCGTCGCCGCGCTGACGGCGAACCTCGCCGAAGAACTGGGTCCCCACGGCATCAACGTGACCTGCGTCCATCCCGGTCTGACGCGGACCGAGAAGACCCCCGGTCAGATCGAGCGCCGCGCTGCCGCCGCCGGCGTCGCCCCGGACGAAATGGAACAGCGGATGTCGCAGAACAACATGATTCGCCACATCGTCACGGCCGAAGAAGTCGCCGACGTCGTGACGTTCCTCGCCTCACCGAAGTCGATCGCCGTCACCGGCGACGTCATCGCCGCGGGCGGCGGAAGCCCCGGCGTGATCTACTACTAGCCGGAGCGAACGACGCCGTTCGGCTGATAGCATGGACCTCGCGAGAAGAACGGTTCTCGGCCTCGGACCGTCGTGACGCTGATGGGCGCCGCGATCTTTCTTTCCGCTCGCGCTCGGTTCACCGCGGCTTGCGCCGCGGGGCGCCGGCATGGCGTCGGCGCACCGACGGCGGGCCCTTCTTCTTCGAACGCGCGCCGCGTTTGAGCAGCGCGGTGTGGATGTCTTCGTCGATGCTCTCGCGGATCTCGGTGACGTCTTCGACGTTCGCGTAGACGTCGGGGAAGCGCTGCGCGAGCCAGAGGTAGAGCGTCGCGAGGCGCGAGCGGTCCTCGAAGAAGAGGAGGCGGTCGCGCGTCGCGCCGCCGGCGAGCAGCTCGCGGCCGTCGACCGCGCCGTCGGCCGCGTGCTGCGCGCCCCACGTCGCGAGGACGCCGAGCGCGTGGCCGCGCGTCGTCACCGGGGCGCGCGTGTACGTGCAGCGCACGCCGAACGGCAGCTCCGAGAACCCGTCGGCCAACTCCAGCGCGATCGCGACCTCGATCTGGTCGGAGAGGTCCGCGATGCGGAGCCCAGCGTCGCCGCGCAGCACGCGCGTCTGGAAGAATTGCAGCAGACGGCTCACGCGCTGCGTGCCGATCACGGTGCTCAGGCGGCGCAGGTGCTCGTCGGTCGGCGAGATCCAGATCGGGCCTTCCGCGATCTGCGTGGCGCCGCGCTCGATCGCGCGGCGCAGCACGCCGAGATCGCGCGGATCGAGCGTCGTCACGAGACCCTCTTCGTGGATCCCGTAGCGGCCCGCACGTCCCGCGATCTGCGCGACCTCCTGCGCCGTGAGCAGCCGCGTCTGCGTCCCGTCGAATTTCTCGACCGTGGCGAAGACGATGCGCCGGATCGGCAGGTTCAAGCCCAGGCCGATCGCATCGGTCGCGACGAGCACGTCGGCTGCGCCGGTGCGGAAGCGCTCGGCCTCGCGCCGCCGCACCGCCGGCGAGAGCGAGCCGTAGATCGCGGCGGACGAGAAGCCGAGGCGGCCGATCTCGCCTTGCAGCTCGACGACCGCGTTGCGCGAGAAGCTGACGACGGCGTCGCCGCGGCGCAGCGCGGGAAGCGCGACCGGCGGTGCGACGCGCAGCGGGTTCTTGCGCTCGAAGCGCCGCACGGCGATCCGCGCCCCGAGCCGGTCGGCGAGCCGCTGCGCGGCGCGCAAGCCGTCTTCCGAGCCGCAGAGGACGACGTGCTGGGCGCGCACGCCGGCGATCGCGAGCGTCCAGGCCCACCCGCGCTGCTCGTCCTCGAGCAGCTGCGCCTCGTCGATCACCGCCACCTCGACGGGTCGCTGCAGATCGACCATCTCGACCGTCGAGCTGACGTGCTCGGCCCCGGGTTCGATCACGCGCTCTTCGCCGGTGACGAGCGACGCGGCGACGCCCAGCTCGCGCAGCCGTTCGTAGACCTCGAGCGCGAGCAATCGCAGCGGCGCGAGATAGACGCCGCTGCGCGCCTGCGCGAGCAGCTCGAGCGCGGCGTGCGTCTTCCCCGAGTTCGTCGGGCCGACGAAGTACTCCAGACGCCGTTCCGCACTGCCGAACCCTTGCACGTAGAAGCGCAGCCCGAGCTCGGCTTCGACCTTCTCGTCGACGCGCTTGTTCTCGAGCGCCTGATACGCCTGGACGAGCCCGCGCCGCGCATCTTCCAGCGCGCTGAAGAACGAGCCGCGCTCGAAGACGTGGCGTTGCGCGACGTCGTCGGCCTCGCTGAGCGTCCGCGCGGCGGCGCGCGTCATCCCGTGCTGGAACTGCGCGACCGCCGGATCGACGAGCGGCGCGACCGCCGCGTCGGCGTGCGCCTGCGTCAGCTCCGGCGGCAGATCGATCGGGACGCGCCCGCGGATCACGACGGTGCGCGGACCGAGCCGCAGCTCGCGCACGGCGGGGATCTCCACGGTGTGCCGGTTGACCCACGTCCAGCCCAAACGCTCGACGGCGCGGCGCAGCCGCGTGCGCTCGGCCTTCTCCGGCGCCGGCTCTTCCTCGAGCTCCTCGGCGTCGTCGTCGAATTCCGGCCGCACGTTACGCCGCCTTCGGTTGCGCGGCGGCGCTTCCGCGCACGCTCGTCGCGACCCACGCCAGGTTCGCGAGCGTCAGCATCCCGATCGTCACGAAGACGGCGGCGAAGCCGAAGCGCGAGGCGACCGCGCCGCCGAGCAGCGGGCCGGCGAACATCCCGAGGAACGTCGCGCTCGAGACGATCCCGTAGACTTGTCCGCGGCGCTCGACGGGGAACATGCTGCCGATCCACGCGTTCGCCGTCGGCAGCACGCCGCCCAAGAACACGCCCACGCCGAAGCGCAGCGCGAGGAACGCCCAGATGGTGTGGACGAGCGACTGCGGGATCGTGAAGAGCGCGACGCCCGCGAGCGAGATCAGCAGCACGCGGCGGTAGCCGATGCGGTCGCTGCGCTTGCCGAGCCACGGTGAGGCCAGGATGTCGGCGGCACCGGTGACGGCGAACGCGGCGCCGGCCGCCGTCGCGAGCCACGGCGCGTTCCCGACCAGCGCGCGCACGAAGAGCGGCACGATCGGCTGCACCCCGAGGGCGCTGACCTGGGCCAGCAGCACGACCAAGAACATCGGGGCGAGCTGCGGGTGGCGCGTCAGCTCACGCACGCGCTCCCAGAGCGACGCTCCGCCCTTCGCCGCGGCTGGGGCGCGGACGAACCGCTCGTGCACCAGCGACGCGCAGGTGAGCGCCGCGATCAATGCGACCGCCGCCGTCCAGAAGAACACGATGCGATAGTCGTGCAGACGGTCGGCGAGCACGCCGCCGACGATCGGCCCGAGCAGTCCGCCGACGAGCTGGCCCGTCGCCATCCACCCCAAGGAGAACCCGAGGCGATCCTCCGGGACTTGCGTTCCGACCAGCGCCGTCGCCGCGGCGGAGAACCCGCTGAAGATCCCCATGCAGGCGCGCGCGGCGAAGAGGAGCCACACGTTCGGCGCGAGGCCCGCGAGGGCGGTGAACAGCGAGACCGCGACGCACGACCGCACGACCATCGCCTTACGGCCGAAACGATCGGCGAGCGAACCCCAGATCGGCGAGAAGAGCGCGGCGAACAAAAAGCCGACCGACGCGGTCGCGCCGGCCCACAGATCGACGCGCGCGAGCGGGTGGACACCCAGCTCGATGATGTAGAGGGGCAAGAACGGCGCCGACGTCTGAAACGCCAGCGACATGATCGCCTGCACGGCGACCATCAGCCAGAGCGTGCGTTGCCACCCCGCTTCGGAACCATCGTGCGCGGGGGAGCTCATCGAGTGCAACGGATCGTGCTTCTCCCTCCTTGCACGACCCGCCCAGAGCCAGGTTAGATGCGCAAGGCCAGTCCGGCAAAGAGCCCCTGTCCCGCACGCTGGTTCAGCCCCGCGTAGTAGCGGGCGACGAGCTGAAGATGCGGCGCGAACTCGGTACCCGCGAACACGTCGTAGATCGGGCCCGTCGCGAGCGGTTGATCGAGACGCCCGACACCCAGGCCGCCGCCGACGTACGTGCGGTGGATCGTCACCGGAACGACGCCTTCGAACGTCAGCGCGTAGCGATCGGCCCCGCTGGTGAACGGGAACGCGAAGCTGAGCTGCGGACGCAGACCGGCGACGCCGATCCCCGGCCCATGCAGCGTCGCGATCCCGGTCAGCGACGAAGTGTGGTCGCTCGTTCCCATGGCGCCCGCGGAGATGTCGAGCTCGGGGACCGACTGCGCGGCAGCGAGCACGGGGACCGCGGCGAACGCGCAGCTGAGCAACGAGGCGAGAAGCGTTCGTTTCACGATCCCGAGTCTACCCGCGGCAACGGGGAGGACGCCTTGGAATCGCATGAGACGTCCCCAAGACGGCCCGCTTCCAGCGAAGAGGCGGCAGAGCGAACGCTGCGTGTGAAGCGGACGCACCCCGGGAAATGGCGGGGAAGTTATGAAGCGGCTCATTCCCCTCGCGTTCGGCGTCCTCGCTCTGGTCGCGTTCGCTATGGTGCAGCACGCGTCCGGATTCGCGGGTGAAAACCCCGTCGGACAGGCCGCGACGGCGATGCCGATGCCCGTCCCGGCGATGACGCCGATCCCGACCCTCACGCCGCTCCCGATGGTGACGCCGATGCCGATGGGAACGTCGATGCCTTCCGGGGCACAGTGACGGACATGGCACAACAGATGATCGACGCCGCCGCGGCGGGCACGTTCACGATCGGCGGTGATCTCACCGTCAACCGGCTCGGCTACGGCGCGATGCGCATCACCGGCTCGGGGATCTGGGGACCGCCGCCCGACCGCGAGATCGCGAAAGCCGTGCTGCGCCGCGCGGTCGCGTTGGGCGTCAACCTGATCGATACCGCCGACTCGTACGGACCGCACGTCAGCGAAGAGCTGATCGCCGAAGCGCTGCACCCGTACCCGCAGGATCTGGTGATCGCGACGAAGGGCGGTCTCGTGCGCCCCGGCCCGAACAACTGGCAGCCGGACGGGCGTCCCGCGCACTTGCGCGAGGCGCTCGAGGGGAGCCTGCGGCGTCTGCGCGTCGACCGCATCGACGTCTACCAGTTCCACCGTCCGGACCCCAAGGTGCCGTTCGAAGAATCGGTCGGCACGCTCGCCGAGCTGCGCGCCGCCGGAAAGATCCGTCACGTCGCGCTCTCCAACGTCACCGTGCAGCAGCTCGCGGCGGCGCGGAAGATCGTCCCGATCGTCACGGTGCAGAACCGCTACAACCTCGAGGACCGCAGCTCCGAGGACGTGCTCGACGTCTGCACGCGCGAACAGATCGGCTTCTTCCCGTGGGCGCCGGTCGGCGGCAGCTCCGTCTCCGACAAGGAGGCGCTGGCCAAGCGCGACGCGCTCGCGCAGGTCGCGCGCGCGCACAACGCGACGCCGATGCAGATCACGCTCGCGTGGCTGCTGCACCGCTCGGCCGCGATGCTGCCGATCCCGGGAACCGGTTCGATCGAGCACCTCGAGGAGAACGTCGGCGCGGCACGGATTCGCCTGACCGACCAGGACGTCGCCGCGCTCGAGCGCGCGTAACTCCACAACGCCGACACCGTGGGAACGGCGCGCCGTCGTCAGGTCGGCGCGTCGTTTCCGTGTGCGGCGTAGGTGTGCGGGTCGAAGTACCACGCCGGAAGCGTCGCGGGGAACGAGATGTCGCGGAAGGTGAAGTCGACCTCCTTGCCGTCGTCGTCGTAGCCGGCGCCGACGACGCCGTGGATGTCGGTCACGACGGGATGTCCGTCGACCAGGCCCAGCTTGACGGTGAACGTCACGGGGAAGATCTGTTTGTTCCCGTAGAACAGCCGGTCGGTGGCGACGAGCTTGTGCAGCTCATAGGTCTGCTTGTCGACCCACAACTCGCGCAAGCGATTGCGCATCGGATCGCGGATCGGCTCGAGCGTCACGTGCAGCTCGCTGCCCTCGGTGACGACCGAGACGACGTTGTACTCGTACTCGCCCGCCGTGACCGTCGTGCCGATCAGCGGAAGCTGCGTCTGGAGCGGCTCGGGGGTCGGGACGAACTCGACGGGACGCGGCTTGAGGGGAGCGGGTTCGAAGAGATCGGCCGTCGGCGGCCCCGGATCGCGATCCTCGTTGAACGCCGGTCGCTGGAACGTCAGCGGGCCGCGATAGTCGTCGCGGAAGATCTGCCGCGCAAGTGCCGCGCGGTCGAGGTTTCGCACCCACACGTGGTAGCTGTAGCTGTTGGCAAGGTCGGGATAGCCGTTGGTCGCGAGCTGTTTTCGCTCGACCGTGTAAATCTCGAACGGCGGCGGCGGGCGGTGCGAGCGGAAGCGCGCACGGATCAGGCCGAGGATGCGCTGCGGCGAGGGCGTCGGGCCGGCGCTGGCCGCGACCACGGTCGGGACCGGGCGCGGCTTCGGCGCCGGACTCGCGAGCACCGCAAGGAGCATCGCTCCGGGCAGCAACGAGACCAGCATCGCTGAAGAGATACGGTGCCGCCGGGCCGAACACCGCTCCGGCTCCTATGGAACTCCTTCGCTTCAGCGCGCTCGCCCGGCATTACGGCGCAAACGAGGTCTTCAGCGACCTCGCCGGCGTCATCCGCGACGGGGACAAGATCGGCCTGGTCGGGCCGAACGGCGCCGGCAAATCGTCCCTCGTGCGCCTCCTGGTCGGGCGCGACGAGCCCGACGGCGGGACGATCGTGCGCGCGCGCGAGCAACGCCTCGGTTACCTCGCACAGGACGCCGCCGAGGGCGGTCCGCAGACGCTGCGCGCCGCGTTCGACGAGGCGCTGGCGCGCGGCCTCGCCCAGGAGTGGGAGATGCGCGCGACGCTCAACCGCTTCGCCTTCTCCGAGAGCGATCTGGAGCGGCCGCTGCGCGAGTTCTCCGGCGGCCAGCGCACGCGCGCGCTGCTCGCGCGCACGCTGCTCGAGCGCCCGGACTGGGTCGTCCTCGACGAGCCGACCAACCACCTCGACATCGACACGGTTCGTTGGCTGGAGACGTTCGTCGCCCGCGATCCGCGCGCGTACCTGATCGTCTCGCACGACCGCTACTTCCTCGAGACCGTCTGCACGCAGATCTGGGAGCTGGACCGCGGGGAGCTGGCGGTTTACGAGGTCAAGCAGGGCCGTGCGTACACGCAGTACGTCGAGCAGCGCGAGGCGCGGCGCGAGCAGCAGCGGCGCGACTACGAGGCCGCGCTCGCCGAGCGCAAGCGCCAGCGCGCGGTGATCGATGAGCTGCGCACGCACGGCTCGCACAACTACAGCGCCGTCTGGAGCCGCGAGAAGCAGTTCGCCAAGCTCGACGCGATCGAGGCGCCGCGCACGGAGCGCCGCGCGATCGGCGTCGCGCTCGCCGCGGCGCGCCGCGCGACGGGCGGCTGGGCCGTCGAGGTGAAGGGCGTCTCGAAGGCCTACGGCCGGCCGCTCTTCGAGAACGTCAACGCGACGTTCTATCGGGGCGAGCGCGTCGCGATCGTCGGGCCGAACGGCGCCGGGAAATCGACGTTCCTGCGCATCCTGAACGAGGACCTAACCCCCGACCGCGGCAGCGTGCGCTTCGGCACGGGCCTGCGCCACGCAAGCTACACGCAGAGCTCGGTCGACGACCTCCCCGCCGGCGTGACGGCGTCGGAGGCGGTGATGCGGATGGGCGTCACCGACGAGGAGGCGCGCAATTTACTCGGGCGGCTGAACCTCGGCGGCGACTCCGGCGACAAGCCGGTCGAGGCGTTCTCCGGCGGCGAACGGCGGCGCATCATGCTCGCGCGCCTGATGGCGCAGCGCGCCGACTGTCTGTTTCTCGACGAGCCGACGAACGATCTCGACATCCCCAGCCGCGAGGCGCTCGAAGAAGTCCTGGCCTCGTACGAGGGCGCGCTGTTCGTCGTCTCGCACGACCGCTATCTGCTCAAGCGCCTGGGCGATCGCGTCGTCGCGATCCGCGACGGCGCGGCGCACGTCCT